>CAIQBG010000073.1 GCA_903870055.1 uncultured Pseudomonadota bacterium | reverse complement strand
CTGGGCATAGAAGGAGCCGCCGAGGCAGGTGTGCATATCGACTGGACCCCGACGACCGGACTGGATCTTACGGCCACCCTTTCTGTTCACGCTCAACCGGCGTTCACCTTTGATATCTCCGGTTATGTCAGCGTGCGCGCCCTCGGGTTCAGTGTCTATGACAACCGCTGGCAATTTGCTTCCTACACCTTTGGCTCCGACTACCGCTTCGGCATCAGTCTGCCCATTCACTACCACGAAGGTCAGCCGTTTGATATCTCCCTCGATGATGTTCAATTCGAGGTGCCGGATATCTCACCGAGCGACATCCTCCGTGGTCTTATCAACAGGATTACCTAATGACGACGATCGAAACCCTGCTTATAGAAGGCATCCACGCACACCAGAGTGGTGATCTGGCGGAAGCTGCCCGGCTGTATCAGGCCGCGCTCGAACTCGATGCCGACAACGCCAGCGCCCATAACAATCTGGGCTTTGTATTAGGTCAACAGCAGCAATGGCCGGAGGCGCTGACCCATTTGCGCACGGCGATACGGTTGAATCCGAACTTGTCGATGGCGCACTCCAATCTGGGTCAGGTGATGGTGGCCACCGGACAGGTTGAACAAGGCATCGAACATCTGGAAGCAGCGGTTTCCTGCGATCCCGACAATGCTACTGCCTGGGATAATCTGGCACGAATGCGCCTGTTGCTGGGAAATTTTGAGGGCGGTGAATATGCCGCCAGCCGCGCCCTCAAACTGGCACCCAACAATCCCCACCTGCTCACCCGACTTGGTACGGCGGTGGCCGCACAAAAACGGTTTACCGAAGCGATCCACTCTTTCCAACAGGCCATTGCTGTAGATAACAATTTCCACGAAGCCTGGGTGCAATTAGGAATCACCTGTTTTTTGCGGAACGATCTGGGCAGTGCCCAGGAAGCACTGGAAATTGCCACCTCGCTGAATCCAAATGATACCAATGCATTGCGTCACCTGGCACTGGTGCGCTTGAGCCTGGGGCATCGCGAAGACGCCATCGCCCTTTTTGAACGGTTACTGGCCCTGCAACCGGATGACGAAACCTCGCGACTAGATCTGGCGGTGCTCTATTTATCAGCGCAACAGCCGAATGTCGCTTTGAAGCATCTGGCATTGATCAACGGATCGGTGGCAGAATCCAGCAAATTTATTTTTTATCATGGATTGGCATTACAGCAGAACAGCCAAGCGGAGCAAGGCAACAGTTTGTTACGGCAACTAGCCGAACAGCACGATAGCGAATACTGCGGAAAAGCTCGCCAATTGTTGCGGATACACTGATGAATTGAAAGAATGCAACCATGCATTTTACGATTGCACGACAATAACGAGGTGACTATAGTGTTGAATTAAGAGCACTACTGCGGTGTTAACAGCCTTCGGGCTCGTCGACGGTGGGAACAAATAAGCGGCAACGCGTGTCCCTGGTCTGATTGAGTGCAGTGAATGAGGCGTATACCACGCACGTTAAGCTGGAAAGCGTCGACTGCAGTTCGTGATTCCGAGATCCCAGAGAGTCTGGCTCGTTCTTTCACATATGGGAATCTTGAAATTTAGCTCAGTGAGCCCCGGTAGCACTCACCGGCAAATTTTATTACAAAAATCATGCTTTTCTGCCCATTAATCCTAT
>CAIQBG010000072.1 GCA_903870055.1 uncultured Pseudomonadota bacterium | reverse complement strand
TGAGCGCGTTACATTGCTAGGCAATATCTCTATAGCTAGAAATTCCAGCATTGGTAGCGATACTTTGATTTACCCCAACGTATCGATTTATTCAGAAACCACTATTGGTGAACGTTGCATCATTCATAGCGGTGCAGTGATAGGTGCTGATGGTTTTGGTTTTGCCCCTGATTTTTCTGCTACGGGTGCTGAGTGGGTCAAGATCCCACAAACTGGGGCTGTAGTGATTGGCAATGATGTGGAAATTGGCGCATCAAGCACGATTGATCGTGGTGCCATGAGTGACACCATCATTGGCAACGGCACTAAGGTTGATAATCAAGTTCAAATTGCACATAACGTAGTGATTGGCAATTGTTGTGTCATCGCAGGTTGCGCAGCTATCTCAGGAAGCACCAAAATTGGTAACTTCTGCATCATCGGTGGAGCGGCTAATTTTGCTGGACATCTCACGATTGCTGATAGAACTACAGTGTCTGGTAATACCTCGATAATCCGATCCATTACTGAGCCAGGCCAACATTACACGGGCGTATACCCATCAATGCTACATAGTGCTTGGGAGAAAAACGCAGCGATTTTGCGCGGTCTCGATAAAATACGTCAACGCTTGCGTTTATTGGATAAGTCTAAATAACTTCATCATCCTATTAAAAAAATCTTCAAACTTTATCAAGCAGGTAAATCATGAGCAAACCCATCGCCATCGACATCAATCAAATTTTGAAGTTGTTACCGCATCGCTATCCTTTTTTGTTGGTTGATCGCGTATTAGAGCTTGAGCCACGTAAAAGCATTACTGCGCTCAAAAACGTCACAATGAATGAGCCATTCTTTCAGGGCCACTTCCCAGATTTTCCGGTGATGCCTGGTGTCTTGATTATTGAGGCACTGGCCCAAACTGCCGCCTTATTAACATTCTCGGAAGAGCGTGCGGAAGATGCTGTTTACTACTTTGCTGGCATTGATGGCGCTCGTTTTAAGAAGCCAGTACTGCCTGGTGATCAGCTCATCATGACTGCGAAGTTAGAGCGTGAACGTGCCGGCATCTACAAGTTCCAAGTACAAGCTACAGTTGATGGAGAGCTTGCTGCTGAAGCCAATATCACTTGTGCTGTTCGTACGAAAGGTGCGTAATGACTCGGATTCATGCATCCGCTGTAGTTGATAGCAAGGCCGAAATCGCTAGTGATGTTGAGATTGGCCCATATTCTGTTATCGGGCCGAATGTCAAAATCGGTGCTGGCAGCAAGGTTGGTTCTCATGCCGTGATCGAGGGTTACACCACCATCGGTAAAGAGAATAACTTTGCCCACTTTGCAGCCATTGGTGGCGCGCCACAGGATATGAAATACCGTGGCGAACCAACTCAATTGATGATTGGCGATCGCAATACGATTCGTGAGTTCACGACCATTCATACGGGGACCTCCCAAGACGAGGGCATTACTCGTATCGGTAATGACAACTGGATCATGGCTTATGTGCATATTGCACATGATTGCCAGATTGGTAATAACACGATTTTTTCAAGCAACGCACAAATTGCTGGTCATGTTCAAGTGAATGATTGGGCAATTATGGGCGGCATGTCTGGTGTGCATCAGTTTGTACGTGTTGGTCAGCACGCTATGCTTGGTGGAGCCTCCGCTTTAGTGCAAGATATTCCACCGTTTGTGATTGCTGCAGGCGATAAAGCTTCTCCACATGGTATTAATGTAGAAGGTCTTAAGCGTAGGGGTTTTTCAAGCGAAACGATTTCTGCATTGCGTCAGGCATACAAGGTTCTTTACAAGGATGGCCTGAGCTTTGAAGAGGCTAAGGTGGAGATTCAGAAGATGGTGATCGCTAGCGCAGCAGATGTTGCCACTGCCGAAAAGCTTACTGAGTTCCATGACTTTATTGCCGCTTCAACCCGCGGCATTATTCGATAAAGTAAGTCTAGTGTCTAAACTTGCTTGTGTTGCCGGAGAGCCTTCGGGCGATCTACTGGCTGCGCCAGTTTTGAGTGCGCTAAAGCAGATACCCGACACATCCAATTTGGAGGTTTACGGTATTGGCGGACCGCGCATGCAGGCAGAGGGACTGCGTTCAGATTGGCCGATGGAGACCCTGAGTGTTCGGGGATATGTAGAGGCCATCAAGCAGCTACCCGCCATTCTGAAACTCCGTAAAGAGTTAATCGCCAATCTTCTGGGCGAAGGACGCCCCGATGTTTATCTAGGGATTGATGCGCCGGATTTCAACTTAGGCGTGGAGTTGGCTTTGCGTAAAGCGGGTATTCCTACTTTACATTTCGTATCGCCCTCCATTTGGGCATGGCGAGCAGGGCGGATTACCAAGATTAAGCAAGCCGTCGTCAGAATGCTCTGTAT
>CAIQBG010000071.1 GCA_903870055.1 uncultured Pseudomonadota bacterium | reverse complement strand
GCTGCGCTTCCCTGTGTGGATACGGTGTCCGGTTTTATGATGGCGATCAAGAAGCGCATGGAGTACAACCGAGTCGATCAATTCATTGTAAGTAACCGTGTACTGCTTTATGGGTGCTTGGGTTTGCTACTGGTGGGGGGATTGATATATATGCGCCGCCAGCGTCAATTTGCAAAGAAAGATGCGCCGGAAGCGACATCGTGATTCGCCTGCTATCCCTTTTAGTTTGTCTGTTGATATTGATTGTGCAGCAGTCTCAGGCAAGCACAATGGCTGCCTGCGATAACGTGATACGCGCGGGCAATGAAACATGGGCTTACAAGAGTTGCCTACCAGCTGCAGAGGAGGGTACGCCCAAAGCGCAGGTGATTGTAGGTATGTCGTTAATGACTGGCGTAGGTGTGCTGAAGAATCCTGAGCTGGCTGTAGGGTGGTTTAAACGCGCAGCCGATCAGAACTATCCAGCAGGCATGTACCAATTTGGGTTGGCCAAGATTGCCGGGATGGGTACGGCTCAGGATGAAGCGGGTGGTATGGCACTGGTTAAGAAGGCTGCCGCTGCAGGCGATCAGGAAGCTAGGGGTTTTCTGACAGAGCTAGGCGAACCGCAAGAGACGTTAAAACCACAGCGCAAACGCATTAAGAACGATTGCGTAGGCGTTGGTTGTGGCAGGCCAATGGATCCGTTTTCTAAGTAATACCTGTTCAGTAATATCCGTAGCCGGAGCCAAACGGACCTTCATACATCATCGCGTTCATTTCTTCGGCATTGGCCAGGTTATTGATTGAGGCAGCTTCTTGTTGTTTGGCCAAGACGCTGGCGCGTTCGTTTGCCGCTTTGAGATCTACTTGTAGGCCCGGGGCATCAGCTGGTCTTGGTATCTCAAGCACGTAGTCGGCACTCAGCCCGTTGCATAAGGTGGTTGGATTGGGTGACGAGGCTGTGGCACCGCTGGCCCAGCGGGCTGTAAAGCCGGTGGTCAGATAGCAACCTTGGGCATCTTTGCGCACAGCTTTGTCACTAGAGGGGAGACTGGCCACAAAGGGTGCCAGACCCAGAGATTTATTGCCGTAGGATATGAGTGCGCCTTCAGGTTCGGATTTAACGGTGAGCGTACCCGGACCACAGGCAGTAAGTGTCAGCGCACATATAGTGAGTAAGGCAGCGTTTTTCATGGGCGTGTTTTCATCGAGAGGTCGATCATCTTGGATGAGACCTCAGACTTGAAGAAGGCGTGTGCACCAACAAAGGCGGCTGCGATTAGCGGCAGTGCAGCAAATGGGGTCTGGGCGAAATACCACATGCCACAGGCGATAATCAGCAATACAAATGCGGCTTTGGCCTTCTGGTCAGAGATTTTTTGTACATCTTCCTGCTTCAGGCCCTTAGCGACTGCTTTTACAGCGGCTTTTTCTACGAAACTCATGACTTGCCCCAGAATATCTGTATTGGTCGATTCTAACTCATGGTTGAAATGATTTCATGATCGAAGACCCGCCAGCGGCTGGGATTTTGTAGTATTTTGCAGATATAGATAACGCGCTGATCCGTTTATGACTCCACCCCTGAAGAAGCCAAATTTCGAGTATCAGTTTTACGCCAACATCAGAGATGAATTGTTTGCGCTGAAATCATTTATTCGATTTCACTGGTTTATGTCCTTGATGTTTCTGCTGGGGGTTCTGGTTTTTCTTTATGAAGTTCGGCCTTTTCCACCTAGTGTGGTGACGATTGCGACTGGTCAGCCAGACTCTACTTATGATTCCGTCGGTCGGATGT
>CAIQBG010000070.1 GCA_903870055.1 uncultured Pseudomonadota bacterium | reverse complement strand
TGGGCCATGGCTTGCTCCATGCCGAAGGCCAATACCAGCATGGGAATAGCAATGATGCCACCGCCAATACCAAAAATCCCGCCGAAGAATCCTAGTGCTGCGCCCAGACTCAGCAATCCGAAAAATTCGCCCCAGGCTAAAAAATGCATCTCATAGTCACTTTAAAATGGCGAAAACCAACGAAATTAGAGAAGGCTTTCCTCTATCGACGGATCATGCGATAAACAGGAAACGGGAGTAAAAACGCTAAAAGCATCTGCCCCCATAATGTAAGCGTTAACGGTTGAAAAGCAAACAAACTAGCCAGCGCTGGAACGCATACCACCGCACCCAGACTCATCAATGTTAACCCTAGCGTCCACCAACCAATGCTGGAAAATCCTTGAAGTAAATAGCCCCGCCGGTAGTAGATAACCAAACCGATATTCAGGCTCACCATAGCGGTGAAAACCAGCGCACGCACTTCTGCTGCATCTATGCCCAGCCATAACAGCCAAGCATCAAGAAATATCAATAGCCCCCCCATCCCAATACCCAGGATTAACGAGTGCATAACATCTCCTAAACCGACCAATGGCTGACTTTGTGGCACCGGGGGTCTATGCATCAATTCTCTGTTGCCTGGCTCAGCTTCAAAAACAAGTGAGCAGGTCGGATTAAAAACCAGTTCCAGGAATGCAATATGTACCGGCAAAAGTAGTAACGGCATCCCTAGCAACACGGGCATTATCGATAATACGATGATCGGCATATGTATCGTTAACGTATAACGCAATGCCTGCTGCAGGTTCTGAGTAATTAAACGACCTGAACGAATTGCAGTAACGATCGTACAGAAATCGTCATTGATCAATACTAATGATGCGGCCTCGCGCGCCACATCCGTTCCCCGTTTCCCCATAGCAATGCCGATATGCGCCGCCTTTAACGCAGGGGCATCATTCACACCGTCTCCTGTCATGGCAACGACCTCTCCGTTGGACTTCAAGGCCGCCACTATTTCCAGTTTCTGTTGAGGTGTAACCCGTGCGTACACATCCGCATGATCAATACCCACTTGAGCGGCAATAGCTCTGGCTGTGACCGGATGGTCTCCGGTAATCATCACCACACGAATACCCGCCTGATGACACTCTGCTATAGCGCGTGGCACACTCGGTCGAACCGGATCAATGAGCCCCAACAGGCCAACCAGTTCGTAGTCAAAATCATGTTGCACCATCGGCCAAGTTTCCCCAACCGGATGCCGTGCCCGCGCAACCGCCAATACACGCATACCCTGCTCTGCCAATTGATTGGCAGCGATATTCAAACGATCCAGTTCTGCCCCTTTTAGATGACATAGGTCGGCAATCGCTTCAGGAGCCCCTTTGGCGGCAACGACATCATGCTTGGCTGCTGCTTGCCGCCATAGGTGGGTCATTGCCATCAAGTCAGGGCTTAATTCATATTCACGCACCAAAGACCATGCCGGATGCCAGAGACTCGCAAGGTCTGGCTGTACATTAGCAAAATGATGAAGCGCCTGTTCCATCGGATCATGCGGATCCTGCTCACAACTTAGAATCGCAAATTCAACCAATGCGTGAAAGTGTTCATCCAATGCACGGCCACTCAACTGACTCAGCAGTTGCGTTTGCCCATCGACATGCAAAGCAGCCAATTGCATTCTGTTTTCAGTCAGTGTCCCGGTTTTATCAACGCAGAGCACCGTAGTTTTGCCCAGCGTTTCAATGGCATTAAGACGCCGGGTGAGCATGCCCTGCCGGGCGATTCTTCGCGCTCCTAGCGCAAAGAACACAATCATGATCACCGGAAATTCCTGCGGCAGCACCGCCATCGCCAGTGTAATGCCGGAAAGCCCACCATCTATCCACGAGCCCGTTCGCCATACGCTAACCAGCGCAAGCAACACGCTTAATGCCGCACCAATCCAGGCAAGCTGAACTGTCAGTTTCTCAATCTGACGCCTTAATGGAGAGGCTTCCAGGCCAATCTCAGTCAAGGACTCACCAATCTGGCCAAAGCGTGTACGAACACCCGTAGATTCCACTCGAGCCAGACCTTGCCCCCGCACAACCAGCGTACCAGCAAAAACACTCAGCCCCGTTTCAAGCTTAGGCACCCAACCCGACTCACCTGTGAGCAGTGATTCATCTAGAGCCAGTTCATGTGCCTGCAGTACAAGTGCGTCTGCGGCTACTCGATCGCCTTCCGATAAAACCAGAAGATCACCGCGAACTACATCCGACCCGGGAATACGCTGTTGCTCGCCATCCCGCACCACTACCGCCCGTGGGCTAGCGAGTTCGCGCAAAGTTTCTAGCGCTTTTTCAGTCCGGCGCTCCTGGATGATCGTCACCCCCATGATGATGATCACAAAGCCCATCATCATGAGCCCTTCATGTGGATCACCCATCACGAAATACAAACTACCTGCAGCTAACAACAAGAGGAACATCGGTTCTCTTAGAACCTCACGCAAAATCCCCAACCAACTTCTGGTCTGTGACGCCCCGATCTGGTTTGGGCCATCAAGCGCCAGCTGATTTACTGCCGCCGCTGAACTTAGCCCTTGAAGTTTCTGATCATCCATTACGTCACTCTACGCGCTCATCGATGCATCGTCAAACGCAGCAGCTAACAATGCAACAAGCCGGGATTAACCCAGCTTGTATGTGTGCGTTCCAATATGTTATTTGATCGCGCAGACGGTTTGCATAATTTTTGCATCCAGCGAGTTCTTCTCCGGAGCAATCATCGGCGCTTCCGTTACGGTAGGCGTGTAGCTATAAACCACCTTGCCCGACCCATCCATGAGCGTTACACCCGTTAGCGCCTGGGTCTTTGCCCTACAGTCTGCCAGAAAGGTGTTGGTGGCTTTGTTGTAAGGTGCATTGTTTGGGGCTGTCATCATGTTGGTATAAATCGTTTGCACAGTGAAAGCCGTTTTACCGTTCGATTTAACGATGCTATCCGTATCAAGCGCGTAGCTGCCACTGGCATCCGTAGTAATCGCTCTCAGCGTTTCGGCCTGGGCAATATTTAATGTCAACGCGGACACCAGTGCAATGGTTCCCGAAATACAAATTCTGAAATTTTTAGTCTTCATAACGCACTCCTTCTATATTTACGCAGAGCCCAGTAACCGGCGCTCTAGCAATGCCTGCATATCACGCCGTCCGTCTGCAACAATGTAAACGATGATGTCGTTATCGACAACGCGGTAGATAAGGCGATAGGGTTTGAAACTTGTTTGCCGATATTCACGGATTCCTAACGACAACAACTCTTTGGGATAGCTACCTCGTTCAGGCATGACGGCAAGATTGTCTGCAGCTGCCATCAATTGATCAAGGACATAATCCGCATTCGAAGGATCATCGTACTCAGCGATGTAGTCATAGATAGCCTCTATGTCCTGCTCGGCACCTTGCGTAAGCAAAACACGGTGAGGTTTAACTGCTGACATTAGGCAGTAACTCGTTTTGCCTTGAGCCTCGAAGCAACTTCTTTCAACGGTTTCAATTGGCCGTTAGCTACTTCTTGATTTCCTATCGCCAGGACTTTGAGCATGGCTAACGTTTCTTGCGTTGCTTCGTAGCTGGCAACGTCTTGCAGTACGGCCTTTGCTTCACCATTTTGGGTAATAACAAGAGGTTCCCTGTGGTCTGCCAGTGTAGTGAATACTTCTGCCGCATTGGCTTTGAGATAACTAATGGGCTTAACTTGGGTTGAATAGCGCATAGCGGCTCCTTTTAACGAACCAAATATAGTCCTTTAAAAGACCAGATGCAAGCATTAAAAAACCCGCCGGTCTTGCGAGCGGCGGGTTTCTCTGAGGCTTAGATCAACTTAAACGTTGACGGTATCTGCCACGTCCTTGAACTCTTTGATCTGATCAAAGTTCATGTAGCGGTAGATCTTGTCAGCATCTTTGCTGATGACGCCCTGATGCTCCATGTACTCGGCCGGGGTCGGAATCTTGCCCAGCAGTGCACAAACAGAAGCCAGCTCGGCCGAACCCAGATACACGCGAGTGTCGATACCCAGGCGATTCGGGAAGTTACGGGTTGAGGTCGACATGGCGGTTGAACCCTTGCGGATCTGTGCCTGGTTACCCATACATAGCGAGCAACCCGGCATTTCCATGCGGGCACCGGTACGACCCAGAATGCCGTAATGGCCTTCTTCGGTCAGTACGTGCTGATCCATCTTGGTCGGTGGTGCGATCCACAGGCGAACCGGGATATCGGTCTTGCCTTCGAGCAGCTTGGAAGCGGCACGGAAGTGACCAATGTTGGTCATACACGAACCCACGAACACTTCGTCGATCTTGTCGCCAGCAACTTCAGAAAGCAGCTTCACGTCATCCGGATCGTTCGGGCAGGCCACGATCGGTTCTTTGATCTGGTCCATGTCGATTTCGATAACGGCAGCGTAGTCTGCATCTGCGTCGCCCTTGAGCAGCTTAGGATCAGCGATCCAGGCTTCCATGGCCTTAATACGACGTTCCAGCGTACGCTTATCCTGGTAACCATTGGCGATCATCCACTTCATCAGTGTGATGTTCGAACGCAGGTATTCAGCGATTGGCTCTGGATTAAGCTGGATGGCACAAGCAGCTGCCGAACGTTCAGCAGCAGCATCAGACAGTTCGAATGCTTGTTCAACCTTCAGATCTGGCAGACCTTCGATTTCAAGGATGCGGCCGGAGAAAATGTTCTTCTTGCCTTTCTTCTCAACAGTCAGCAGACCTTGCTTGATTGCAGCCAGCGGAATGGCATTAACCATGTCACGCAGGGTGATGCCAGGCTGCAGCTTGCCCTTGAAGCGAACCAGTACCGATTCCGGCATATCCAGCGGCATAACGCCAGTAGCAGCCGCGAAGGCAACCAGACCCGAACCAGCCGGGAACGAAATACCAATCGGGAAGCGGGTATGCGAATCACCACCGGTACCTACGGTATCCGGCAGCAGCAGACGGTTCAGCCACGAGTGGATAACGCCGTCACCCGGACGCAGTGCAACGCCGCCACGGGTTTCAATGAACGGTGGCAGTTCGTGGTGCATCTTCACGTCCACTGGCTTTGGATAAGCAGCGGTGTGGCAGAACGATTGCATGACCATATCAGCCGAGAAGCCTAGGCAAGCCAGATCCTTCAGCTCATCACGGGTCATTGGGCCGGTGGTATCTTGCGAACCCACGGTCGTCATCTTTGGCTCACAGTAAGTGCCCGGACGAACGCCCTTGCCTTCTGGCAGACCACAGGCACGACCAACCATCTTCTGGGCCAGCGAGAAGCCCTTGCCGGAATCGACAGGATCTTGCGGCAGACGGAACAGGGTCGAGGCTGGCAGGCCCAGTGCTTCACGAGCCTTGGTGGTGAGACCACGACCGATGATTAGCGGAATACGGCCGCCGGCACGAACTTCGTCCAGAATCACTGGCGTCTTCAGCTGCGACTCAGCAATGACTTGGCCATTCTTCAGAGCAGTAACCTTAGCGGTGGCGTGATCAACCTTCAGTTCGATCTCATCGCCCATATCCATCTGGTTGGCGTCGATTTCGATTGGCAGCGCACCGGCATCTTCCATGGTGTTGAAGAAGATCGGAGCAATCTTCGAACCCAGACAGACGCCACCGAAACGCTTGTTCGGTACAAAAGGAATATCTTCACCGGTAAACCACAGCACCGAGTTGGTGGCTGATTTACGCGACGAACCCGTACCAACCACGTCACCGACGTAGGCGATCTGGTTGCCCTTCTTGGCCAAACCTTCGATCTGCTTCAGCGGACCGCGGCTACCTGGCTCATCAGCATCAATACCCGGACGTGGGTTCTTGAGCATGGCGAGTGCGTGCAGTGGAATATCCGGACGCGACCACGCATCGGGTGCTGGCGACAGGTCATCGGTATTAGTTTCACCGGTAACCTTCAGTACGGTTAGCTTTTGCGATGCTGGGACTTCAGGACGCGAGGTGAACCACTCACCATCCGCCCATGATTGCAGTACGCCCTTGGCATTGGCATTGCCCTTGTCGGCCAGTTCCTTCACATCGTGGAAGAAATCAAACACGAGCAGGGTTTTCTTGAGGCCTTCAGCAGCAGCGGCGCCACATTCGGCATCAGTCAGCAGGTCGATCAGCGGCTTAACGTTGTAACCGCCGAGCATGGTGCCCAGCAGTTCAGTAGCGCGAACGCGTGAGATCAAACCGCACGATTCCTCACCCTTAGCTACTTTGGCCAGAAATTCGGCTTTAACGCCGGCGGCGTCATCCACACCCGCAGGAACGCGGTAGGTAATGAGCTCAACCAGGAAATTTTCTTCGCCCTTGGGCGGATTCTTCAGCAGTTTGACCAGGTCTGCGGTCTGCTGGGCATTGAGGGGCAGCGGGGGGATACCCAGGGCTGCACGCTCGGCAACATGGCTCCGGTAAGCTTCTAGCACGGCGGTTTCCTTTCAAAAAACGGAGGAACGACAATTTGAGGCAAATTATCGTGAAATAACTGCGTAAACCGAATTTGTAACACAAGCCGAAGCCATAAGCGAGAGGGAAAGAGGAGTTTTTGGCAAACTCTTATAAAAGAGTTGAAATGCGCCTGAAATTGGTGCATTAACCGATCCAGCCATAAGGGTTGCCCAGGACAGAACTTTGAGTTAGAGTAGGTCTCATGCATAAGGTGAAAACCCCTCGCAAAGCAGCTCTAAGTGCAGGCGCAAGCCGCATGACGCGCAAAGTGCTGGTGCAGGCTATTACGGCCATCACCCTTACTGGCGCGCTGGTTCCTGTATCAACGGCGGTTCGTGCCGATGAACTGGAAAAGCCGGGTCTGCTGCAGCGATACACCGTGAACATCCAGGACCTGGTGATTAAAGGTCTGGAGTTTGTCGGTGTCCCCTACCGTCGTGGTGGCAATACTGTTGAGTCCGGCCTGGACTGCAGCGGTTTCACGCGTCTGGTATTCCTGGATTCGAACGGCATTGACCTGCCCCGCACCGCGGCCGAACAAAGCCAAGTCGGCACTAAGGTTAGCCTGGAAGAATTGAAGCCGGGCGACCTAGTGTTCTTTAACACCATGCGTCGCGCTTACTCTCACGTGGGTATCTATTTGGGCAACGATCAGTTCGTTCATGCCCCAAAGCCGGGTGCCGAAATTCGCGTTGAAAATATGCACCAGTCTTACTGGGTCAGCAAATACAACGGTGCCCGTCGCCTTGATGGTGTGTCCGCTGCACCGAGCCGTGCCCTGTCTTTCTGATCTGCATGACCGCATGACCAAACGCCGCCTGATCGCGGCGTTTTTTGTTTAAGGGGGGCCTATGTCGAATGCTCAAGAGGCTGGCCTACCGGATGCCTTGCTCCAGTTCTACACCACAGCCCCCTATCCTTGTAGCTACCTATCTGATCGGCAGGCACGCTCCCAGGTAGCCATACCCCCTGAACATATCGACACCGCGGTTTACAGCGTGCTCATTCAGCGCGGCTTTCGTCGCAGCGGTCAATTCACCTACCGTCCACGCTGTGATGGTTGCGCCCGCTGCGTTCCGGTGCGTGTTCGCGCCCTGGACTTCGCCCCAGATCGTACCCAACGAAAAGTCGTTAATCGGTTAAACAAACCCGGTCTGATGCAGGTACGGGAATGTTCGCTCACTTTTAATCCCGAGCACTATGCCCTCTACCGGGCTTACCAGCAATCGCGCCATGCCAAAGGCGGTATGGATGAAGATGACGCCGACCAATACACACAGTTTTTACTCAACAGCGGCGTCGACACACGGCTGATCGAGTTTCGGGTTGAAGACCGCCTGGTGATGGTCAGCGTGATGGACGTGCTGCCCGATGGGCTGTCGGCGGTGTATACCTTTTACGACCCCACCGATTGCAAAGCCAGTTATGGCACCTACGCCGTGCTCTGGCAGATTATTCAGTGCCAGCACAACAACCTGCCTTACCTCTACCTCGGCTACTGGATCGCCGAAAGCGAAAAGATGGCCTACAAATCACGGTTTCAACCCATGGACATGCTCGAGGATGGCCACTGGATTAAAATGCCGACTTGATTGCAAAGACATAGTTATGAACGCCTACTCTTTTTTACGCCCCCTACTCTTTAGTCTCGCCCCCGAAACGGCCCACAATTTGAGCCTGAACGGCCTGGATCAGGCGGCCAAACTCGGCTTGCTACGCCAGACGCTCCCGGCCGATCCGGTAACCGTGATGGGCATTCAATTCCCAAACCGTGTGGGTCTAGCCGCTGGACTGGATAAAGACGGCGCCCATATCGATGGCCTAGCCACCATGGGCTTTGGCTTTATCGAAATCGGTACCGTTACGCCGAAAGCTCAACCAGGCAACCCGCAGCCGCGACTATTCCGTTTGCCTGCCCACGGTGCACTGATTAACCGCTTCGGTTTTAATAACCTGGGCGTCGACAATCTGGTTAACAACGTCAAGGCCAGCCAGTTCGTCAAAAATGGCGGCATCATCGGCATCAACATCGGCAAAAATGCCAGCACCCCGATTGATCGCGCCAATGACGATTATCTTATCGCACTGGACGCGGCCTATGCCCACGCCCACTACGTCACCATCAATATCTCCAGCCCAAATACGCAAAACCTGCGCTCGCTGCAACAGGACGATGCGCTGGAAGCCCTGCTCGCCGGTCTGAAAGATCGCCAGCAACGACTGGCCGACCAGTACGGACGTTATGTCCCACTGGCACTGAAAATTGCGCCAGATCTGGATGACTTGCAGATCGAGGCGATTGCTTCAGCCGTGCGTCGCCACCGCTTTGATGCGGTGATCGCTACGAACACCACGCTAGAACGCGCCACCGTCATGGGTGACCCGAATGCCGGAGAAACCGGCGGCCTCTCGGGCAAGCCGGTCTTTGAAAAATCGACTGCTGTCTTGGCCGAGCTGCGTAACAAACTGGCCGGAGAGCTGCCGCTCATTGGCGTAGGTGGTATTGCTTCAGGTAGTGATGCTGTCGCTAAACTGGATGCGGGCGCCGAGTTGGTGCAGATTTATACCGGGCTGATCTATCAGGGCCCACAACTGATTAAAGACGTGGGCGAAGCCTTAGCCCGTTACACCCGTCAAAATCACCGCCCTAGCCTGTAAAACCAGGGTGTATGCCTAAAGACCGTAGATCGACCGCGGTCTTTAACGCATAAAAGCATAAGCTTATAGCGAATGCGTGTTGCGCCACACCAATGTGGGGCGGATAATGCCATCAGGCTTAAATATACCCCTTCATAAAACGGGCAGATGACCGAATATCTTTTCATTCTTGTTGGCGCTGTTCTGGTCAATAACGTGGTGCTGGTTCGCATTCTCGGACTATGCCCGTTCATGGGCGTCTCCAAAAAGCTGGCAACGGCTTACGGGATGGGTGCCGCTACGACCTTTGTGCTGACGATGGGCACCGGCGCCAGCTACATCATTGATCACTACCTACTGGTGCCGTTTGGTCTGGAATACCTTCGCACCATTTCCTTTATTGTCACCATTGCCGCGCTGGTGCAATTAACAGAGTTAGTGATCCAGAAAACGAGCCCGGTACTGCATCAGGTACTGGGCATTTATCTGCCCCTCATCACCACCAACTGTGCAGTTCTCGGTGTGCCACTCATTAACGTTAGCCAGGACAATGGTTTCATTGCATCGCTGATTTTCGGTGCGGGTAGTTCGATTGGGTTCTCTCTGGCGCTGATTTTGTTTGCCGGTGTTCGTGAGCGTGTTGAAGCTGCGGATGTACCACTTTACTTTCGTGGTGTGGCGATCGCTATGGTCACTGCGGGTCTGATGAGTCTGGCATTCATGGGCTTTGCCGGCTTGGATCGTTACTGATCGCCATGGACAATATTCTGTATGCAATCGCCGTAATGGCACTCGGCGGCATCGTTCTCGGTGCGCTGCTCGGCTATGCATCAACCCGCTTCAAGGTAGAAGGTGATCCACTCGTCGACAAGATCGATAGTATTTTGCCGCAAACCCAATGTGGCCAATGCGGATTTCCAGGGTGCCGCCCCTACGCAGAAGCGATTGCTAAAGACGAGGCCGACATTAACCAGTGCCCACCTGGCGGTGATGAAAACATTCACAAACTGGCCGAGCTTCTAGGCAAGGAATACAAGCCGCTTTCAGAAGAACATGGTGTAGAGAAGCCAAAGCAAGTGGCACTGATTGATGAAAAAATCTGTATCGGTTGCACCCTATGCATTCAAGCCTGTCCGGTTGATGCCATTGTCGGCGCTGCCAAACAGATGCACACGATTGTGGCTGATCTGTGCACAGGTTGTGAGTTGTGCATTCCGCCCTGCCCGGTGGAGTGCATCAGCATGGAAACCGTGGGTGCCACACTAGACACCTGGAAGTGGAAAAAACCAGGAAGCAAACGCGTCATTCCTATCGTGCCGGTAAACACAAGCGCACAGGCTGCCTGATATGAAACTGTTTTCATTCAAGGGTGGCGTCAAGCCCGATCCCAACAAGTCGATATCAACGGTGCTGCCGATTGCACAAGCACCGTTAGTTAATCGCTATATCGTGCCGCTGCACCAGAGCGTGGGCGGCACGCCGCGCCCGATCGTAAAACCGGGTGACTACGTATTGAAGGGTCAGCGTATTGGCGAAGCCGATGGCTGGGTCTCTGCTGCGGTGCATGCACCGACCTCTGGCACAGTGGTCGAGATTGGCCCACACATCGTTCCACACCCATCCGGCTTGCCAACAGATTGCGTGGTCATCGAAGCTGATGGTCGTGACACCTGGATTGAACGTAAAGCGTTTGATATTGATAACGCCTCTGCTGAAGCAGTACGCGAATATTTACGCGACATGGGCATCGTCGGTATGGGTGGCGCTGTTTTTCCGAGCCACGTAAAACTGAGCGTGCCGCACGGTAAGCAAGTCGAAGAACTCATTATCAACGGCGCTGAGTGCGAACCCTTCATTACCTGTGATGATCGTTTAATGCGGGAACAAGCCACTGAGGTTGTTCAAGGCAGCGCCCTCTTCGGCAAACTGATTGGCGCCCAGCGTGTACTGATCGGTGTGGAAGACAACAAACCGGAAGCTATTGCTGCGCTCCAGGCAGCAACGGCGGAGCTCGGCTCAACCGTTGAAGTCATCACCGTACCAACGATTTATCCCACCGGTGGCGCCAAGGAACTCATCCGCGTACTTACTGGCAAAGAAGTCCCAGCCAGCAAACGCTCTACTGATTTTTCTGTGCAGGTCTTTAACGTTGCCACGGTGCAATCTGCCTGGCGTGCTATCCAATATGGCGAACCACTGATCTCGCGTATTGTGACCATTAGTGGTGCTGTCGGTGAATCACGCAACTGGTCTGTGCCCATTGGCATGCCGATTGCTGACCTGATTGCACTGGCGCAACCAAAACCTGAGACTGACGGTGTAATCATGGGTGGCCCGATGATGGGCTTTAGGGTCTCGACGAATGCCGCCCCGGTAATTAAAGCAACAAACAGCCTCATTGTTAATGCGCCCGGTCTCTTTCCGAAGAAACCACAAGAGCTGCCGTGTATTCGCTGTGGTTCATGTGCAACGGCCTGCCCTCAGGAACTACAACCTTTCGAACTGTATTGGTGGTCGCGTGCCAGCAAGTTCGAGCAGCTTGAAAAATACAAACTCTTCGATTGTATCGAGTGTGGGTGCTGCGACTACGTATGCCCAAGCCACATTCCACTCGTGAATTACTTCCGATTCTCTAAGAGTGAGATTCAGGCAGAGCAGCGTGAAAAGCAGATGGCCGATGCGGCACGCGAACGTTTTGAGTTCCGTGAAGCACGTGCAGAGCGTGAAAAACGGGAAAAAGCAGAACGTCTTGCTAAAGCGAATGCTGCACGAAAAGCTGCAGAAGCAACGGTAGTAAAACCAGAAACTGAGTCAGGCACAATTAACGCAGAGGATGGTGTACCCGATCTATCTACACATCCAACTCAAGCTTCCACACCGATTGCGGTTGATGAACACCCTGTGCTCACTGCCGGTGCAAAGCAAGCGGCGATTGCAGCTGCGGTTGAACGTGCGCGACAGAAACAAGAACAACACGCCAGCAAGCCCGGCAAGCCCACCCTCTGATTTTTCTATGAGCCAAACACGTGCCTTTTGAAAGCCCTAACGTTCTGACGCAATCACCCTACCTGGTCCAGCCAGTCAGCGTGACAAAGATCATGCTCAAGGTATTGCTGGCACTTATACCGGGAATCGCTATTTATGCGTGGCTGTTTGGCCCAGGGATTCTGGTGCAAATCAGTCTAGCCAGCCTGACAGCCGTCATTGCCGAAGCGGCCTTTCTACGTTTACGCCAGCGCCCTATTGCGCCAGCAATTTCTGATCTGTCAGCGGTAGTGACTGCCTGGTTGATCGCTCTTTCCTTTCCGCCAATGGCGCCTTGGTGGCTCATTGTTGTCGGCACGCTATTTGCCATCATTGTGGCCAAACATCTGTATGGTGGTCTGGGACAGAACCCGTTCAATCCGGCCATGGTGGCCTACGCACTTTGTATTGTGTCGTTTCCGTCCATCATGTCGCAATGGCCTCACACGTTGGCCAATGGGGGGTTGCCACCCCTTGATCAGATCACAGCTATTTTCTTCCCTGAACGTGTTGATGCATGGGCAGGAGCAACACCACTCGATCATCTTAAAACGACGCTGCGCCTGGCAACTGGTAATGACACGCTCACCGTTCAAAACATCCTGAAAGACCGCACAGTCTATGGCTTTGGTGCCGGTAATGGTTGGGAGTGGGTGACGCTGGCCTGGCTGGTGGGTGGTCTCTGGCTGATTCAACAGAAAGTCATTAGCTGGCATATCCCCACCGGCGTTATCGCAGGCATGGGCACGCTGGCGCTAATCGCCTGGTCGATTGATCCCACGCATTACGCCAACCCTCTATTCCACATTCTTGGTGGCGCAACTTTGCTTGGCGCTTTCTTTATTGCAACTGACCCAGTAAGTGGTGCCACGACACCACGAGGCAAAATCGTTTTTGCGTTGGCGATTGGTGCACTGGCTTATTTGATCCGTGTCTTTGGGGCATTCCCCGACGGCATCGCCTTTGCCGTGCTGATTCTTAACATGTGCGTTCCTCTGATCGACATGTATACCCAACCAGCGATCTTTGGTGAGAAATCCAAAGGAGGTCCGCTGTGAGCACGCCTGCAGAAAAGCATGCTTTTCGTGTTTCTGGCGAAACGGCCTTAACACTGGTTGCGTTTATTGTTTTTTTTACAGCCTTACTGGCCTGGGTTTACCTATTTTCCCGGCCCGTTATTGAACAGTCTGCACGCACTGAAAAGCTGCTGGTCCTCAATCAGATTTTGCCGCCATCGCTGTACAACAACGATCCGCTGAACGACACGATCATCTTGCCTGCAGAACCAGCACTAGGCACAAAATCATCCAGCACGGTTTATCGCGCTCGCATCAATGGCAAGCCAGCAGCGCTGGTTATGGATGTTGTTGCACCCGATGGCTATAGTGGCGCCATCAAATTACTGGTTGCATTTAATGCAGCAGGACAAGTGCTGGGTGCGCGTGTAGTAGAACACAAAGAAACGCCCGGACTTGGTGACTACATCGACCCGCGGAAAGATAAGAATAAGGAAAAACCCTGGATTAACCAGTTTGACGATGTTCCCGTTTCTCTGACCAGCCAAGACTGGCATGTCAAAAAAGATGGCGGCACGTTTGACGCTTATGCTGGTGCTACCGTTACGCCGCGAGCTGTTGTTAAAGCGGTATATCGTGCGCGGAATTTTGTATCAGAGAACCACCGGGTTCTGTTTATGCCTTCAGCAACTCAAAACCTCTCTACCCAGTAGCATTCTCACTACTGCTTTCAGGACTAACGATCATGTGGATCACCCGCTCCGAATTCCAGGACATTGCCTATAAAGGCATCTGGAAACAGAACACCAGCCTGGTGCAGATTCTCGGGCTTTGTCCACTGTTGGCGGTTACTACCAATCTCGTAAATGGCGTCATGCTATCGCTGGCAACGCTGCTGGTGATGTCACTCTCGAATCTGGCTGTGTCCAGCCTGCGGAACTTTATCCCTTACGAAATTCGGATTCCAGTCTTTATTCTTATCGCAGCAGCGCTCGTTACCGTGGTGGATCTGGCTATGAATGCCTATTTGCACGGCCTCTATGTGGTGCTCGGGATCTTTATTCCACTCATCATTACCAACTGCATCGTGCTTGCCCGCATCGAAGCCTTTGCAGCCAAGAATCGCCCCGCGTCGGCAATGACGGATGGCGCCATGATGGGTGTCGGTATGCTCTGGACGCTCGCACTGATCGGTGCACTAAGAGAGCTGATTGGTAGCGGGACCCTCTTCTCGGGAATTGATCTGGTCATCCCAGGCGCTCAGGCACTTCACTTGTTACCAGTGGATTACCCGGGATTGTTGATCGCCGTTTTGCCTCCAGGTGCCTTTATCGTGCTGGGTTGTATTATCGCTAGCAAGAACTGGATTGACGCCAAAACTGCTGCCCGAACCCTGGCACAATCTGAACCAGTCGCCACTGGCGGTTGCCACTAAGCTGCCCTGAAGCCTGGCTTCATGAATAAAGAACAACGGGTCGAGTTCTTTCGCAGGCTGCAAGCGGCTAACCCCCACCCCACCACCGAGCTGGCCTACGGCTCCACCTTTCAGTTACTGATCGCGGTAATTCTGTCGGCGCAAGCGACTGACAAAGGCGTTAATCTGGCAACACGCCAGCTATTTATTGACGCGCCCGATGCCGCCGCTATGGCTGCGCTAGAAGTAGCGGGCCTAGTACCCTATGTCAAGACTATCGGCCTCTACCCCACCAAAGCAAAAAACGTCATTGCCACCTGCAAGATACTCTGCGAACTTTATGGCGGTGAGGTACCGGAAGATCGTAATGCACTAGAAGCGCTGCCCGGTGTGGGCCGTAAAACCGCTAATGTGGTTCTCAATACCGCCTTTAGTCATCCCACCATGGCAGTCGATACCCATATCTTCCGCGTCTCGAACCGTACGGGTCTCGCGCCGGGTAAAACCCCACTGGCTGTGGAATTGAAGCTGTTAAAAAATGTGCCTAAAGAATTTCTGCAGGATGCGCACCACTGGCTGATTTTGCTCGGTCGTTATATCTGCAAGGCACGCAAACCGGAATGCGAAGTCTGCCCGGTGATCGACCTGTGCCGTGCCCCTGAAGCCAAGGCTGCACGCAAACTCATTAACCCGAATCAGTAATCGCGGAGTAGTTATGATCTTCACACCGACCAAAGATCAGGTACGCCAGTTCTTTTGCGAATCGCGGCGTAAGCAACGCGACAATCTGCCGCTTGATGGCGCCGAAATCATTGCCGCTGATGTGATTGCCTTGCACCCGGAATACCATGCCCTACTTGATGATCCAGAAGCGGCCATCGCCGGTGAATGGACACCCGAACAGGGCACCATGAACCCGATCCTGCATCTGTCGTTACACATGGCACTGACCGAGCAGCTATCTGTTGATTCCCCGCCGGGCATCCGTGCCATCTTCGAACAGCAGGCAGCGAAACTAAGCGATGCGCATGAAGCGCTGCATCGCCTGCTGGAATGCCTGGGTGAAACGGTTTGGCATGCACAGCAGCCTGGCGGCATCTTTGATACCGAGGCTTATCTCGAAAGGCTCCGCAAGCTCTAACGAAAAACGGCACCCTCGGGTGCCGTTTTCATGTCATCGGAAAATCCGATTACATATGGATACCACCATTCAGCGAGAAGTCCGCACCGGTAGAGAAGCTACCATCCGGACCCACCAGCCACGAGACGATCGAGGCGATTTCTTCAGGTGTACCCAGACGCTTCATTGGCACACCGGCGACGATCTTTTCCAGCACGTCTTCACGAATCGCCTTAACCATGTCGGTACCAATGTAGCCTGGCGACACGGTGTTAACCGTAACACCCTTGCTAGCAACTTCCTGAGCCAGCGCCATGGTGAAACCATGCATACCCGCCTTAGCGGTCGAGTAATTGACCTGACCCATCTGACCCTTCTGACCATTTACCGAAGAGATGTTAACGATACGACCCCAATTGCGGTCGATCATGCCATCGACAACCTGCTTCGTCACGTTGAACATTGAATTCAGATTGGTGTCGATTACGGCATCCCATGCTTCACGCGTCATCTTGCGGAACATACCGTCACGCGTAATACCAGCGTTATTCACTAGTACATCGACCTCGCCGACTTCTTTTTTAACCTTTTCGAATGCAGCAACGGTGCTATCCCAATCGGCCACATTACCTTCGGAGGCGATAAAGTCATAACCCAGCGCCTTCTGCTCGGCCAGCCACTTGTCTTTACGTGGTGAGTTCGGGCCACAGCCTGCCACCACCGTAAAACCATCTTTAGCCAGTCGCTGACAAATCGAGGTACCAATACCACCCATACCACCCGTTACATAGGCTACGCGCTTGCTCATGCTTTTGTCTCCCGTTTCTATTCTTATGACTCCATAATTATGGAGTTCTGTTTTGAATCCTGTAACAAATCCACGTATTTGTAAATACGCATGGCACAACTTTCCTCGCCGAAACTTTCAAATAACTGACAACTGGCTTCCTGTACGATAGATCCATGTCTTTTCCCCTGCCACCAGTCGCCACGATTGTTATTGCCCAGCTATTTGGGACTTCGCTCTGGTTTTCGGCAAATAGCGCAGCAAGTAGTCTCATGCAGGCCTGGGGAATTAGCGAAGCAGATATCGGCTTACTCACCAATGCGGTTCAGCTGGGCTTTATTCTAGGCACGCTGACTTTTGCCCTTTCCGGCCTAGCCGATCGTTTTGAAGCCAGCCGGATTTTTATGGTCTGTGCCCTAATCGGTGCGCTGGCTAATGCGGCCTTTGCCCTATTGGCCAACGATCTTTCCAGCGGCCTACCCCTGCGATTTGCCGTTGGCTTTAGCCTGGCCGGCGTTTATCCGCTGGGCATGAAACTGGTCGTCAGCTGGGTACCAGAACGCGCTGGCACGGTCCTTTCACAACTCGTCGGCATGCTTACGTTGGGCACCGCGCTCCCGCATGGCATTCGCCTAGCCGGTGCAGACTGGCCCTGGCAACAAACGATCCTGGTCTCTTCCGTGCTGGCGACAATGGCTGCCATTCTGATCTGGCGACTCGGTGACGGACCTCATTTGAAACGCCAAACAGGCGCCTCCCGTATCCGCATCGGCCGAGTGTTAACCGCATTCAGCATTCCGCAGTACCGGGCTTCTGCCCTGGGTTATTTCGGACACCAGTGGGAACTCTATGCTTTCTGGACATTGACCCCGGCACTGCTCATCGCCTCGGGTCTTGCTGAACGCGGCACTCCCCAGATTTCCGGCTTGTCCTTTCTGATTATCGGCATCGGGAGTCTCGGCTGTGTATTGGGCGGCTGGTGGAGTCAATCGATCGGTAGCGCACGTGTCGCGGCTACTGCACTCGCCGCCTCTGCAGTTTGCTGCGCCCTATTTCCTATCATCGCCACCGCTAGCTCCGCATGGCTCATGTTCTTACTACTAATCTGGGGTGCGACAGTCGTTGCCGATTCTCCCCACTTCTCGGCACTCTCAGCCAAAGCCTGCCCACCTGAAATTGTCGGCAGTGCGCTCACATTACAGAACGCTTTGGGCTTTGCTATTACCATGGTGTCTATCCAGATCGGTACTGCAGTCGTTGATGCCTGGGGCGTTTATACATCCTGGTTGCTCTTACCCGGCCCACTGCTCGGACTATGGGGTCTAGCCCCGCTCTGGCGGAACACACGTAACTAAATTATGTTCAAGCATCTACGCACTGCACTCTCTGCGCCTAACGCCATGACTGTTACGCTGGCTGCGGCCGGTATTCTCATGGTCACCATGGGCACCCGCCAATCGCTGGGCTTATTTATTGCGCCCATCAATTCGGCCAGTGATATCGGCATCGTAAGCATCAGTCTGGCGCTCGCCATTGGCCAATTCAGCTGGGGGCTGGCGCAGCCTGTTGCCGGTTTAATGGCCGATCGATATGGCCCACAGAAAGTCTTGATTGCCGGCCTACTCCTACTTGCATTGGGCAGCCTGCTAACACCCTTCCTGCTTACTGGCATGGGTCTGATTATTACACTAGGCATTCTCGCCGCAGTGGGTTCGGGTTTCGGCAGTTTCTCGGTACTGATCGGCGCTACAGCCAAACGCATTTCTCCAGAGGCACGCGGCCCGGCATCGGGCGTCATCAATGCCGGCGGGTCGCTGGGCCAGTTTATCGGTGCACCCATCTTTCAAGGGCTCATTCAGGCCATTGGCTGGATCGGTGCTCTGTGGGCCATGGCCGCGGTATCGCTGAGTGCGTTGCCGCTCATACGAAAACTCACTGGCCATCACCCGGCACAAGCGCATCCCCAAAATCTGACTGAGGGTGATCCTTTCGGTAAAACCATTCGTAACGCGCTGGCAAACCCCAGTTACTTTCTGCTGAACCTCGGGTTCTTCACCTGTGGCTTCCACATTGCCTTTCTGGTAACGCACCTACCTGGTGAAGTGAGCCTATGCGGCTTACCCGCCTCAGTAGCCAGTGGTGCACTGGCCATCATTGGCCTCAGCAATATCTTTGGCAGTCTGTATGCGGGTCAATGCGTTGCGCGTTATCGCAGCAAATACATACTGGCTGCGATGTACGGTAGCCGGGCACTACTAATCATTGGTTATTTGCTGCTGCCCAAAACGGATTGGACGTTTTACATCTTTGCGGCGGGTCTGGGTTTCACCTGGCTCGCTACCGTCCCGCCGACCGCCGCTATTGTCGGCAAACTATTCGGGTTGCGTTATCTGGCAACTCTATTCGGAATCTCGATGCTGTCGCATCAGATCGGTGGCTTTTTTGGCGCTTACCTTGGTGGTTTGGCTATGGCTGAATGGGGCAACCTGGATGCCATGTGGTACGCCGATATGGCACTTGCCGGCTTTGCAGCCTTAGTCAATTTGCCCATCAAAGAACGAGCAAACACTTGATATCATGGTGCCTGCACACTTATAAGCACCCGATCGTTGGCTGCCCTTACTGATGAATCTTACTGAAAAACTCCTATCACTGCGCATTGGGCCATTCCCGATTCTGCTTCTGGGCAGCATTGTCGGCATTTTATTCCTGGCGGCGCAAAACGATCTTCTTTCCAATGATGTGATTGGCGGACTCGCCTCGCTGATGGCCACGGGTTATATCCTGACCACTATTGGCGCTCACACACCGGTTATCAACCGCTTTGGTGGTCCCGCGCTCATTTGTGTACTGGTGCCCTCTTTCTTTATGGGGTATCACCTGATCCCCGTAAACGCGCTGGATACTATCTCCAGCGCCATGAACACAGACAACGTACTTTATCTGTATATCGCATCACTGGTTGTTGGTAGCGTTCTGGGCATTGAACGCAAACTTCTGGTAATGAGCTTTCCCAGACGTTTTATGCCATTAATTATTGGATCTATAGTCGCCACGATTACTGGTCCACTGGTGGGTATGCTTTTCGATATTAACCCTTGGCACAGCTTTCTGTTTATTGTCACGCCCATTCTGAGTGGCGGTTTGGGGGAAGGCATTCTCCCTCTGGCGCTGGCTTATTCCGAGATCACGGGTAAATCACGTATCGAACTCAGTTCGCTCATGATTCCTGCCGCGCTAATCGCTAATGTATTCGCCATCGTTACTGCTGGCGCACTCAGTCGTCTGGGTGAGCGCTACCCGGGACTCAACACCGTCGCGAGCAATCAACCCGGCAGCATTACCGAGCCGATCAACGCCGAAGATAATACCCCGCTCAATATTGAGTTGATGGCCGCTGGGCTTCTGATTATCTGCACGATGTATACCTTTGGTCGTTTGCTTTCACCGCTCGTTAACATTCCACCAACCATTGTGATGATCATTCTTGTGGTTGTGCTTAAAATTACCAAATTGATCCCGGCACCACTCGAGGCGGGTACCTTCCAGGTATACAAATCCATCTCGAAGGCTTTAACCTCGGCGATTCTTGTCGGCCTGAGTGTGCTCTATATTCCCTGGGATATGCTGATCCAGGTCATCCGTCCCGGTTATCTTGCCGTGTGTATTGCCACCGTTGTTTCTATGGTAACCAGCGGTTTCTGGGTTGGTCGGTTACTCAAACTTCAACCCGTTGATTCAGCCATTATCTGTGCGTGTCATAGTGGTTTTGGTGGCATGGGGGACATGGCGATCCTGGCAACTTCCAAACGCCAGTACATCATGCCCTTTGCAGAGATTGCCACGAGCCTGGGTGGTGCAGTTATGGTCATTATCGCCACCCTGCTATTAAGAGCCAATTGGCAAAATATACAAGGCATCCTCTAAACGAGACACTTTGTGGAAAACCTGTCACTCACCCTTTCCCTGCTCTTTGCCGGTTTAACCATCGGCATACTGCTTAGCCTGGCAATGGCAACGATCATCAGTGGCTTCTGCGATGCCCTTGCTCCTGGCAGCAGCCCGCGCAGAAGTGGCTTTGTGATGCTGATGCTTTACTTGCCCTGTTTTCTATTTCTGATGCGCAACATGACCGAAGTCATGCCGATGATTGTGGGTGTGATGCTAGGTAGCACGATCATTTCAATTGCGATACTTATTAAAAACATACAGACAATAAAAAACCCGCTGCCGTTGCCGAAAGCGGGCGAATTGGATTAAATAAATTTAATCGTTTATTTATTAAGTGCGTCGTTAGGGAGATAAGCCATCCCACCCCAGTTAGCCTGAAGCAATACTCCCTTGTCGGTAATCTGATACACAGAAAGCATCGGGTCTAAAGACACCACACCATCGACGCCTTTACCCGAGTTGTGCTCAGATAGCTTGAAGGTTGCATCTGAACTGGCCGTTACATCCGCCCCAACCGTTTCAAAGGTATCAACAAGTTTGCGGCTCTTGAAAACCAGCACCTGCTTGTATTTTTTGAAACCAACACCCGGACCAGTACCTAGGCGTTTCATTTTCATAAATGTGTTTTGCCCCGTGGCGTTATCTAACAGCACGCCCGAACCACTTCCCGCGACCAGAAGAATGATGTTGGCCTGGTTAGAATCAAATACGGCATAACCATCTGCCTTGGCAATTTCATCACGGATCGCTGGCTTAACTTTATAAAGCCGTTTCAAAGTGGCATCACGCATCGTCAGAATTTCTTTACGTTCTTTGGCTACCTCGGCGGGAGACAAGCTTGAAGACGAATCGTTACTACTAGTGTCGTTGGCAGCAAAGGCCGGAGCAGATAATAAACAGGCCATTAGCAGCACTGCATAGTTTCTAATGATTTTCATACGACCCTTATATGTTCTTATGGCAACAAAAAACCCGCAGTCGTTAACGAGTGCGGGTTAATCATGCAGTTAGGTGGTGGGTCGTGACGGGCTCGAACCGCCGACATTCTGCGTGTAAGGCAGACGCTCTACCAACTGAGCTAACGACCCACTTCCTGAAGCAGGCAGAATTCTACCAGAATAAGTTCATTCTTGCAGCTGTTGAATCTGGACACGGCTCAGCGCTGATTCTAACTCGCTAATCCGCTCCAGAAGCCTAAACCCCAAAGCGAGTGCATGCACGTCCAGATTAAGCTCCAGATCCTCACGTATCCGACGTAATCTGCGCGCTAGGCTCATCGCTTCGCTATCGAAGGACCAGTCGTTTACGCTGCGCCCCAAAGGTTTGAGCACGCCGACTTCAACGAGTTCAACGACATCACCCTGTGATAGCCCTGCTACCTGGGTAAATTCAGTAACACTTAGCCAGGTGGCTTCTAATGTGGTTATTTGTTCTGTCATGGCCAATCCTGGACTAATCAACTTGAACGATGAGCTTCGGCCACAAAATGGCCGCGCGGGTTAAAGGTTGATGCTTCTGCCAGCTGCTTATACAGCGATTTCTCCGCATCATTTAGTTCGGTAGGCGTAGCCACCTGGACGATGACGTACAGATCACCCTGCCCCTCTTTCGGTTTAGGTAAGCCGCGGCCCCCTAGGCGCAATTTGCGGCCAGCCGGTGTGCCTGCAGGAATCTTCATACGTACGGCACCATCAAGAGTAGGAACATCAATCTCAGCACCAAGTGCTGCCTCCCATGGTGTTACCGGTAGATCAAGGAATAGATCATGGCCATCGGCACGGAACAAGGGATGCGGATGCAGTGCAATGTTTAAATAGAGGTCGCCATTCGGGCCACCGTTGAAGCCCTTGCCACCCTTGCCTGGCAAACGCATCTTCTGACCATCAGTAGCCCCTTTGGGGATACGTGCCTTGAAGATTTGGGGCACACGATGTAAACGCCCCTGCGCATCGTACTCGGGCATTTCGAGACTAAGCTCGATCATGGTTCCCTTGGCCGATTCATCTAGAGAGATGTGCGCAGTGACTTCAAAGTCCTGACCTGGCGCCTTGAAACTCTGCCCACCGGCATGTGCCCCAGCGCCTGCGCGACCTGCATGCGCACGACCACGCCCCATCTGAGCAAACAGATCAGACAAATCAACGCCTTCAAACGCAGAGGGATCAAAACTACCGCCCCCGAAGCCACCACCCACACCACCGCTACCTTGGGCATATTGCTCCCAACCGGGTGGCGGCTGGAAGTTCTCGCCGGGATTATGACGGCCTAATTGATCGTAGGTTTTACGCAGCTCAGGATCT
>CAIQBG010000069.1 GCA_903870055.1 uncultured Pseudomonadota bacterium | reverse complement strand
CGATCTACAGTGATCCTGACGATAACCTGTATTGTGTTCGTGAGTTCCGTGCGGATGATTCTGAAGAAGTTCTATTCATCGAACTTGTCATCCGACTGAATGATGGCAGGCTTGTTGTGAATGACTATCTGCTTTTAGAGAATATGCGCTGGCGCGATGCCAACGGCACCATTTCGAATTATTTGTCTGATTTATTGCCAGCCGAACTCGAAATGGCCGAACGGGTCATGTCCTATCCAATCGAAGATAAGCATCACGGAATCTTACATCATGGCTAAGCCTGGCATATCAAACGCAGGAGCAGGTAAAGCCCTGCTCCACACCCGGCTCCGATTTGAGCTGCACGCGGTTATCTTTTGTCTGATGTTTGGGGCAATCGTCTTCATCATTCCCAATGCGATTCGATTATTAACGCTCAACTCAATCGAGCAATCAATTTTGCTTCTCGACCTTGAGGAGCGACTCACCATGGATTCCGTGTTTAAGCGATGGACAATTGAAGACGATGGGCAGAAATACTTCATTGTTGCCAAAGCGGACGATGGGGAGCGCGCCGATATTCTTAGTCCGCCGCAGATGAAGAAAGCTGCTGCTGAATTATTCCAGCAGATTGATAGTGTCTATGACGTTTTGAGTTTTTCTAAATACCTGGGGATCATTGCGGTCATCGGGCTTTATATCTGGATGTATCGCCACGGCCGCCGGAGTCAGGAATCGGAAAGAATTGGTGGTGCCGAAAAAGTGATTCCTCTTGAAGAGCTGAATCGCCGCGTCATCAAAGCTGGTGCATCGCCGTACAGTTTTGCTGGAGCGAGATTGCCTAAAGATGCGCCTATGCGCGGTATCCTCGCTTTGGGCTCTCAAGGCAGTGGGAAATCAGTAGCAATCCATCGGTTAATGAAGAGTGTGCTCCGTCGCTCAGGACGGAAATGCATCATTTATGACCAGAGCGGCGAGTTCTATCGTGCGCATTTCCGGCCAGGTAAGGACTACTTCTTTAACCCGGCATTGGAAGGTTCTGTTCCCTGGAGCATCTTCTCTGAACTGAATTACACCTATGACGCTGATACGTTAGCTCAGGCATTTCTGCCTGTTAAGTCTGGAAGCATAGCTGGTCCTAATGCATTCTTCGAAGATGCGGCACGGGCCCTTTTTAGCGTCATATTGCTGCGCCTAGCCCGGCTCGGGGTGATGCATACGGCAGATATTGCCAAAGCCTTCCTGGAAATGCCAGAAGAAGAAATGACTCAACTGATCGCCAAGTCAGTCGCGAGTTCGGCGGTCGGCGGTGATTCAAAGCAGCAGCGCCAGGGGGTGATCAGTTCTATCGCCATTTATCTGAACGGGATCGCAGCCGTTCAGCCGGGTACCTGGTCGATTACCGACTTTTTGAAGGAAGACAGCGATGCCCGGCTATTTATTGTCGGGACAGATGACACCAAGGCCATGTTTGCGCCTTTGTACCGCCTGATGCTTTCTGTCGCTTTCGCGGCTATTGCGTCTGAACAGGAAATGATCCACGAAGATAAATACTGGTTCTTCCTAGACGAAGTTCAGACCTTGGGAGATATTAAGCTTGACGAGCAATTGACGACGCAACGCAAATACGGCGTTTGTATCGTTTCAGGTGTTCAGTCGGAGAGCCAGGTGATGGATCGATTGGGTCGTGACCGGGCGGTGACTGTCCTCAATGCCTTTAATACGATCCTACAGCTTAAAACCGGAGAGCCTGATTTGCAGGAACGGGCGGCGGGGCGATTGGGCAAGATGGAGATCAGCCAAGTCAATCAGAATCAGCAGCTTGGCGTGTCTGAGTGGCGGGATGGTTCTGGGCTGAATTTCTCGGAACGGGATAAGTTTGTGGTGCATCCGGGTTCGCTTTCTGGCCTTTCTGCTTGTCAGGGCTATATTCGGGTCGCCGGTGACTTCCCTGTGGCCAAGGTGGATTACAGCGACTGGTTGAAACCATATTGGTTCATTTTTCCGTCTGTCGTTAGCGACTTTGCCGAGAAGCAGCCGAATCCCAAACGAGACCCCTCGTTCATTATTCGCCTGCCCGAAGAATTGGTTGCGACCCGACGTGCGCCTGTAACACTAGCGGGAGTCCGGGAGACGCTACAGCACGAAGTGGCCCAGCAAAAAGCAGTCGAAATGGACGTAAAGGCCAATGCACCGGAAGTTATGCCTGCCGCCAAGGCCGAGACTGACAAACCGGGTCCGGACGAAACGCAACTTAATCAGACGGATACGGATTCGGACAAGAAGTCTGCTATTGACGGGTTGACGCTATGAAAAAGTTTCTGATTTTGTTGGTCTTGTTGTTGACTGGCGGTGGTTGGGCCTTTGTTAATCACCAAAAGGCTATTCAGGAGAGTGGTGGCAGCCGTTTTAAGTCGAAGGGCGCGGAGATCACGGGTTATGACTTGGTTCAGGCCAATGATCCGAAATCGGTGGTGCTGCGCGATGTCCAGGTGAGCCGGGTACCGGACGGATTGCAGCTTTCCTTTGAACTGGCCAGTCTTATCGGGGTGAACAACTACCCGACGCTCGTGGTGACGTTGATTAATCGTGATGGGAGTCGCCGCTTGGTTAAGCTCTCCCCCACAGCCTATGCGCACCCCGACGGTAAGCTGACCAAGACGATGATTTTGGTGACTGTTCCTGTGACGGGAAATGAGGCGAATGCCAGCATCGAGGCGGTTTACCCATGATCTCTTGCAAAATCATCCAGGGAGATACGGGTGTTGCTACCGACTATTACGCCAAGGCGTTTAATGAGGATGGCCCACTCAGAGCCGATAACTACTATGCCAATGAGAAGGCCGGAGCCACCTGGCAAGGCGATGGCGCGAAGCTACTGGGTATCGAAGGCAAGGAAGTCACCGCCAAAGACTTCTGTGCCGCTTTGGATGGCGTGATTCTTAACCCGGTAACGGGCGAAATTCAGAATCTTGCGGATAATCCGCGAGGGGATCGTCGGCGTAATGGCTATGATTTCACCATCGCGCCACCCAAGAGCGTTTCTATTGCCGGACTGGCCTTGGGTGACCAGCGAGTACTTCATGCCCACCTCAAAGCAAATGATGCGGCCATGAAATGGCTGCAAGAATATGCGTCCGTGATTCGGGTCAAAGACGATGGTCGTAATGTGAAGGTCAATGCTGGGAACCTCTTGTGGGCAACCGTATTGCACCAGACCAACCGGGAGAATGAGCCACAGATCCATTCACATAACGTCATCATGGCGGTGGTGTTTGATCACACGAACGAAAAATGGCGCAGCCTGACCAATAGTGCGCTGCTCAAGCTACGGGCGACCGCCGATAAGGTCTATCTGAACGAGTTGGCGATAGAACTGAAAAATATCGGATATTCTCTTGAGTACAACAAGCATAGCTTTGAAATTCAGGGGATCTCGCGAGAGCAGATCGAAGGGTTCAGCTCCCGCAAACTCATGGCTGACGAGAAGTTACGTGAAGCAGGGATCGATCCGGAAACGGCGACATGGAAACAGCGCCAGATCGCCATTCTAGCGACGCGGGTCGCCAAAATGGAGCATCCACGGGATATTTTGCAGGCCTATTGGTCTGAGCGTGTTGCCGAACTCGGCATCGATCCTGCTATTGTGCCCAAGGCAAACGACCAAGAAATGCAGGCAGTTATTGGTGCTAGTGCGTCCAATGGCCCTGCCCTTTCCCTTGCGTCCACTTCGGCTGCCCCTGCTTTATCGAATAAATCAGCGACCGCAGTACCGCGCCCGGTTGCATTGGCATCACCGGAGCAGGTTCAGAAAGCATCGAATGAGGCCGTCGGCTGGGCAATCAGTCATCTGTCTGAACGTGAACAGGCGTTTGATCGACGTGAAATCGTGGAAGCCGCCCTAGATTTCGTCAAAGGGAAAACCGTTGACCTGGGCTCACTAGAAGCGGCGATTGGCGGTTATGTGAGTAAGGGCGAGCTTGTTCACAGAGAAAGCGATGACAAGTTCACGACACCACGTGGCATGAACGCTGAGCGGACGTTGCTCAGCGTTGTGGCATCGTGTAAACACAAGGGCAACACCGTACTTTCGAGTCTGGGGGAGTTTGATCAGGCCTTAAAAGCGTTCGAGATCAGAAAAACAGCGGAATTAGGCCAGGAATTCAAACTGACCAGTGAGCAGGTCACCGCCGCCAGAAACATTCTGCTGCATCCAGATGCCTTACAAGGTGTTCAAGGAGATGCGGGTACCGGTAAAACCGTGGGTCTGGAGTTTGTTAAAGAGGTGGCTGAGAGCCGAGGCTGGCAGGTTATGGGCATGGCTACGAGCGCGAATGCGGCGACCGAGCTGGGGCATAGCAGCGGCATCGAGAGCGAAACCATCGCCATGTTCCAGGTTCGTCATACGGAACATTTAACGCAACTGAAAGAAGAACTGGTAAGCCTGCGAGAGACCCTAAAAGCCGAAGGTTTGCTTGTCGACGGTGGCACCCCAATCATTGAGCAGCAAAAGCTGATTGTTGAGGGTAACCAGAAAGCCGCCTGGTATACCTTTGACCATTTGCGGGGCGATGTCTACAAATCACCCCGCACATTACGAAATGAGGTGGGGTTCTTCCTGAAGGATGTGGGCGGCTGGCCGACAACGACGAATCACGGGAACGATCTACTGGGTCGTCTAAAGACTTCTGGACAGGAAGCACTAGGGCGTTTGAGTGAGAAATTGATCACCTATCGACCTGCTGGCCTCGCCGAATCAGTTTCAGCACAGGCTGCCTTGGCAGCGCAGTCCGGTGGTGTAGATCCAAGAATGCAGGCCTATTACGCAAAGATCGGGGAACTAAAGAACCTTCAGCACAGCGGGAACATACAAGGCAAGCCCATGTTGATCGTCATGGATGAGGCCTCAATGTCTGGTGTCCGCGATGCGTCAATGATTTCAGCGTTAGGTGCTAAATATGGCGCAAGGATGGTGTTTCAGGGCGACACCAAGCAGCACGGCTCTGTAGCTGCTGGGCGGACGTTCTTGCAAGCGATGCAGGCCGGGATGCACACCTCTAAACTTACTGTGACTAGGCGTTTTGATCAGGCGGTTGAGCAAGTGAATGATGGCCTGGAGCTTTTTAGGCAGCGGCGGTTCAGGGAGGCTATTCGGTCCTTTAACCGCATTGAGGTCAGTGAAGACGCCTTGGTGAAACGTATTGGACAGCAATATCAAGAGTCCTTTACAGCACTGAAGTCCCAGGGGAAGGCAGATCCCGTCGTCGGTATCGTTGCGCTGACTAACCGTGATCGTAAGGCGATAAATGCCGAGGTTCACGAAGTGCGGCAGGGCATGGGGTTAGTTGCTGCACAGCAGGTGGCTATGCGGCATCTGGATGACCCGAAACTGACGCAAGCGCAACAACGTTTCGCGAGCGTCATGCAGGAAAAGCATGTTGATGCATTCCTCTTTTCCAAAACATATCGGGAACGGGGGATTAAGAAGGACGAGCTGCTCCGCTTGGTGTCATACGATGTCGAGAGGAACCTGGTGCGCGCTGAAAATGCCGCTGGAAAGGCGATCACTTTCTCGCCTAAGCAGCAGGACTATTTCAAGCCGTTTGTTCTGGAAGAGCGCCAATATGCGGTTGGTGATCAGGTTGAAGCCCGTTGGAATATTAAGGACGATGCGCTCAAGGTTAAAATAAACAACGGGACACGCGGGGTTGTGAAGAGCGTCGACGCATCGGGAATTACCGTGACGTGGCAGCAAAATTCCGGCCCGTTGGAGATGAAGCTTGACTCGCGCAAAGCCATGTTCATCGACCATGCGTATGCGCATACCTCCTATAAAGAACAAGGTGCCACGACGGATCAGACAATCTTCGCGGTGAGCCAGACCGGGGCGAGGGTCATTAATCAGGAATCTGCCTATGTCGGCGTGACCCGCGCTCGTCAGGATACGATTCTGGTGACCTCGGACATGGCCACCATTGAGAGGAATGTTGGCACGGAATCCAAGAAAACATCGGCCTTTGACATTCCCCAGGGGGTCCTGAATTCGATTAACGTCGAGTCGCTACCGGACGCCTATATCCGGCAAGTGGCCGCGATCACCGCCAGAGAACAAGACAGTCCGGCAGACCGGAGTCTGGCGACCGGAAAAAATGAAAGCCGAGAAAAGGATAAAGCCCCGGAAAAAACCATCGATCGCGGCCTTTCCCTTTGATTCTTGGGGCAATCCCTGTCTTGGTGCTCTATAATTCAGGGCATCAAACCAGCCCCATTGAATCCGACTCATGGCCAAACCTAGTAATGAAGTTATTGCAAAGCTGAAGACCAGCCAGGATCCACTCATCCGGATGCTGTACAACCATATGGCAGCGGAGCGGCTTTCGCTCAATGGGTTTTGTATGCGGCATGGGATTTCGTACAACGTCCTGTCCTCGGTCGTTCGTAATCAGCGCTGGATTGTGCACTGCGATAAGGAAACAATAGTTGTTCCATTGGCCGAGGCGCTGCGAGTGCCTGTCGTGACGATTTACATCAAGGCGGGCTTGCTCACGAATGCGGATTTCTTGGTGCCGGAAACCCTAGATGGGAAGCTGGAACAGTCTTTTGAGACGATGTTGCTTGATAAGACGCTACTGGCAGTAATCCCGTCTAACAAAGAAGAATTTATGAGTTGGCCGCTGGAAGCTCAAACGGCCATGATTTTGCTCTACCAGAGTTATTCTAAGAAAACCCTGCTCGATATGGCTCAAATCGAAGATCCGGTTATTGGCGGCCAATCGTTCGACGTAAACTCAACAATGACAGTGGAGCCACCCCATGTGACGATCGAGGATGTCGTTAGTTGGTCAAAACCGGCCGATCCTCAGCCGAAAAAGTAGTGGATTGAGAGCAGCAGAAATAGCAGCCAGGCTACTAGGCTAACTTTATTGGTAATGTTCTCGCCCTGGTGAATGCCGTCCACGACTCTTTTGCGGATCTTGTCGATGTTATCCCGACGCAGCATTAGCGAGACTCCTGATTGTTGGTGTTTATCGTTTCAACGGCGCATTTGCCACTTGCTACGCATTCGTTCCAGATAGTTTTTCGGCGGTTGAAGTCTTCTAGCCGGGCAGATTGAATTTGTTGTTGGTTGGTATCTAAGCCGATCAGAGATTCAATTGCCTTTGCGAGAGCCGTCTCTGATGCCTCAGCAGTTTTTTCTGTTTTGTAAGCGATAAGCACTTGCCCATACCCAGTGTTTAGGCCCTGTACACGGCGAAATTCGACGGTTTTGTAGGCCTTGAGTGGTAAGCCTTGGGGTGGATAGATAAACGGCATCTCCTTGGCCAAGGCCGTAGGGATTGAGCCAATGTCGGTGGCGATTCCAGATCCCAATACAGCGTTCGAAGCGAACATCCCGCCCAATTTATCTGTTGCAAACGCCGTAATGCCGATAGTTATCGCACCACCTAGCACCTTTTTAATGGTGTAGCTTGTCTGCAAGTCGTCAGGATTGCCGGCCGATTCAACGAAGGCAGTATAAGCCTCCTTCTGTACTGATAAGGCTTTTTCTGCTTGTTCACCGCTTACGAGAACTGGCTTGTCAACAATGAACCCAAAACCCGGGTTCATCGAGGTTTTCCAGCTTTGCGCCTCTGCCGCCTGGTAGGCGGCCATCATCGCTGGACTTTTACCATCGACCGATGATGAGAAAATATTTGTGCGGAGAAATTCGGTTTTACCAGAAGCATCCTTCAGCATGAATTTGTACTCCTTGTCTTTGTAGCCAGACAGGGCGTTATTCATGGCGCTCGAATCTTGCGTCCACTGGTCAATTGGGCGCAGAACGATAATTTTTGCGTCGGGGGTTTCGATAATAGCTGGCGCAGCATGAGCGGCTTGAAGCGCTGTCGATGCCAACAAAATTAGAGCTAATTTTTTCATGAGAAGTTCCTTATTGAATGCCGAATTTTTGCATGAGCGGGACGCATTTCGCAGCTTGCTTAGCGAATGCGCCTACCCGATCTTCTTGACCCTTTTCAGCCGCTTCAACTGCCAACTGCGCCTCACCCTTTTGCGTGACAAGCTGCGCACTGAGCGTGGCGACCTGGCTTTGTAGCTCGGCAACAGTTGACTCAGCAGATGTGCGAAGCTGTGTCTCCGATCGGAGCTCAAACAACAAGAAGCCAATGCCGCCAACGCACGCTATTATCAATAAGAGGAGCAAGAGTCGGCCAATGTTTCTGCGGCTGAGCGATTCTCTGTCGAGAAGCCTGCGATGTATTCCGAATTCCATGTGCGGTTGTTCCTTTGCGATTACGGAGATTGATAGTTGGCCGGATAGCCAAGGCCTGAAGATGTATTGGTATTGACGCCATTAACCGGAGTTGTGTTGAGATTTTGGTTGTAGGTGCTGCTAACCGTCTGGCTATTCGGTACGTTCTTGGTTGCTTGAGCGGCAATCTGTGATGTAAATTCGCTAAGATCCAGCGTATCCCAATTCAGTTTCTGCAATTGGCCAACGGTCAAACCCGTGCAACTCTGATCGAGCACCAGTCCTAGTTGTGCTCGGCCCTGTGTGCCGAGAATTTTGCCAAATGCGCCGTTATAGGAGCACCAGCCCTCTTGCCACTTAATGCAGGTGCCAATCACAGGGACCTTCTGGACGCACTCTTCTTTGACTTTGACGCTGAGGTTTTGCCCCTTGTGCATGCCTAGTAGCTGTTCGGACTGTTCGCATTGCGCAAGCGTTTGTACGACCTGGATGGCGACGACGGCAGCAAACACATAGGGGTTGAATGACACATAACCCCAGGATCCCTCCGCAAGAGCGATTGATCCCATAGACCCGGAAAATGCGCCTGTGCCAAAAGTAAACCCATACGCCCCGAGTGAGAGGCCGCCTGATGCGAAGCTAGTGCCGATAATGTCTCCAGCTTCGCCCATAATCACGCTTGAACTATCAGCCATGGCCAGGATCATGCCCTGGGTATATTCAGGCGCGCTATACATGGCATCGAAAACATATGGTGAAGCGGTGTCAATAGCCTTCTCACCGGCGAATTTTGCGACCTGCGCTCCTTGCCCCATCAGCATGCCTTTAACGGCTGCATTGGATTGTCCGCCTGGCTGCGAAACACAGCAGTTTTTCAGGCCGTAATAACCCTTGGTGCAAGTTTCGTAGACCCCGTTAAACATGGATTTGTTCAGGCATCCGTCCGGGTTTGCAATAGCTTCGTTCGCAGTGCATTCGCTGTAGGTAGAGATCTGGCGTGCTGCCTCAAGCATCGCGGCCGCTTTGACCGGACTGTTCTTGGCAGTTGCTGGGGTCGGCATATCGAGGTTAACGCCCAGCGCTGTTGAAGAGCATTGCAGGGTTTGTGCAGTTTGCGCGGGAGAGGTCTCACAGCTATAGGTATACCGCCACGAGGCGCACTTGCCGTTTTCTGGAATAACGGAGTCGCAGACCACATTAGTCTGCTGGCACGATGCACCATATTGCTTCATCCAAGGGGCGGTCGAGCAATTGTCGATGGAACTGCTGTCTTGGCATGAGTAACTGGTTTGGTAGCTCCAACACGAAGCTTTTGCGTTTATTGCATTAGACGGGAGGGTCACCCCGTTAAGACAGGCAGTTATCCCATTGCTTAAGGTTTTGCATGGTGTTTTGTCGATACACACTTGCTTTTTGGTTGGTTCTACAGCACAAGATCCAAAACCCGTGAGTGGGGCAGCATATGTGATATTGCAAATTAGTAAGCAGCTTGCCAAGGCAACACGAAGGATTCGCATTTTCTTACTCCGGGTTTCCTAGTGCGGTTCCTGTTGCGCCTTCATATGGGCCGCAGTTGTTGGTCCATGCACTACTAGTAATGCCTAATGCCTGCATTGAAATGCTGACACCGCATGGTCCAATAGAATTCGCGTTAGCGCAGACCATGGTTACAGTATTCTGGCCAGGCTTAAAATAGGCTGTTATGTCCGTGCCTGGGTAGCTGCCTCTGCAACCCCAGTTGCAGTTGTCATCATAGAAGCCGACGGCAGACCCATCGGCATTGAAGAAATATGGTCCTGCTTGATAATCGTAACAATATTCGCTGCCCGACTCCCAATCGTAACTGCACGTTCTTTCGGATCGATAACCTACCCAGCCATTTCGCATATCTGTCATGCCACCGAGGGTGTTTTGCATGACTACCTGGCCGTTTACCCATAGTTGGCCGTAGTTATCCGCTTGATAGCGGTTCAACATCACACCAGATGGCAAACCATCGAGATTCACGGTGTAGTTAAATGTTCTAGCTGACCAGGTTGGAACCTCTGACCCGTTTTCGATGGCGAACGGTTGTGTTGCATAACCAAATGTTGGGTTGTAGTCCTGCGTACAATTGACCTCTGTATAAACAGAGCTCTTAGTACAAGAGTAGGTTTCCGTAACAGCCGGGCTGACAATCTTCGTTATTGTTCGACATGATTGGGGTGCGGTACTAGCCGTTGCGGTGCCAAAGTTCGTAATCATGCTTCTATCTTGGTTGGAAAGATCAACCGCGCCTGCGCCTGAGCCGTAACTGCCTTTGCAATTATTCGACCCCGCATAGGCGTTAGCCGATCCCGAGATAATTTGGCGCTGTGTTGCATTCGGCTGGAGACAATTGTTTGCCATGTAATTGACACCGGCGCATTCCTGATCCTTCACGGGGTCACCAGTTGGTACATAATTCGCACAGCGCTGCATCGCGTCAGCACCCAAAGATCCAAGACTGCCTTTAGCGTTTGCCGCAGAGTAGGCACTCGTTGATGGTGGCGTGTCGAATGCACCGAACCCGGAAGGCTTCGTCAATGCAGGCATCTTGGCGGCGACAGAATCAGCGAAATCTGTGCCTGACTGCGTGTCCGTGATTTGTGCCATCGCACTGCTGACCGATAACAGCAATATGAGAGCGATATGGCGTAGATTATTTCTGCTCATTTTCTGATACCACGCCAGCCTGTACAGGAGTTTTTGCGCCATTCTTGAGCGAAGCGGCGTAGAGCGCTTTAGCTTCCTTCGTATATTCAGATGGCTTACCTGATTTACAGACGGTTCCAGGCGGAACGAGCTTTTTGGGGGTCTCTGGACAGGTTTGCAACGGCGGTTCGCCGTTCACACATATAAAACCTTCGAGAGCAAAGGGGGCCAGTGCAACCTTCCCTTGAACTGGAACCATTAAGAAACGGCCGCAGTCCGGTTGTTGCCGCATTTTACGGATAGTCCAGAGGTATTGAATTTTCTCGTTCGACTTTGTCATGCTGCGCATTTGTTCTTCGAATCCAGCCAGCGCTTGCGGGTCTTGTAACGGTGGCGCACTTGTCAGCACTTCGCCATCGCGGAACAGTCGCGGCAGATCAACTCCAAAGTTCGTATCTGCGAATGCCGTCGTTATGGCCATAAAGCTCAATGCAACGGCCAACATATTTTTAGCAGACGTTTTCAATTGGCGTTTCTTCGAGAAAGGTTGTTGAACAGGTCTATATCGCTCTGTTGGAACGGCAGGTAAGGCACGGCAGTGCTGAATTGCATCTTGTTGGATTCCTTCGTCTGCTTATATTTGGCAACCCGTAGGCGAATACTGCTAGCCGTTGAAATATCGGTGTTGTCGGGCTTTTGCTTATTCCGCAGCCGGGCAACCTCTTTAGAGAGGCGCTGCACATCCATTTTCTCGGCAGACCATCGATATTGATTAATCAAGTAGAACTCGACGGCCAGATCCTTGTAGTTGCTTTTGGTGTAGGCGGCCATTTCCGGAAACGCATCATCGGCACCTGTTGCAAAGAAGCCGGCATAGAGGTTTAGGCGTCGCTCTGGATCGTTCTCTGCCATGGCGCGACCAAGGGATGCCAGCGGTGAGCCACAGCCAAAGGCTGCTGTTTTAGCGCCTTCCTTATTGCCAACGCGCCAGTTCACAAACGAGTCCCAGCCACAAACTCTGCCAGATGGATCCATGCCCAATTGTCGGGCGCGGTCAAGGTAGATTACCGCTTGTCCGGGATTAGCTCTTTGACCCAACCGCCCATAAAAAGATCCAAGTCCAAGGTTGTACAACGCAGGGGCGTACTGCTGGCCTGCGGCCAAATAGTAACGTTCCGCCAGTTTAGGGTTTGCCGGCATGAACAAACCCTTCTCATACATGTACCCGTAGAAATTCAACGCCTCTGGCACCTTCGCCTCTGCGTATTGGCGAAGCAGATTCAAGTTCCGGTTCTGCACTTTGGGGTCAGCCAGGCCTCGAATCAGGGTAATTGCCACCCGGCCTGCTTCGCCGCCGTTCATCGCCCCTTTTCCCTGGGCGACATGGGAGGCCATGCTTGTCCAAATATCATGGGGTAGCGTTTGCCGGATCTGATCGATTTTGTCCTGAGAGACGCTGTTCAGATCCGCCTGGTTTTGCGCTCTAACCTCGTTAATCTGGTCATCGCTCACCGATGCCATTGTTTTCTTGATGGCCGCCTCGGCCGCACGCGTTTCATCAGTGTTTACGTCAGGCAAGGCCTGCTTGCTGGTGGCCGCCTGTTTTGCCGCTTGATTGAGTAGTTGCTGATACTGCCCTTTAATCGCTACGACTTGCGGATCCGTCGATTGCACTGCCAATTGCCCATAGCAGGAGATCGAGGAAAGCGCCGCGATCAGTCCAAAAGCCGACGGGTAGAGACGGGGTTTCATGATGGGAGAATGGCTTGATCTGAGTAATATGCATCCGATACTATCACATAACAGAAAAACGGGTTGACTAACAGATAAAATAAATAGAATATCTGGGAATAGTATTGATGCCCCAGAAAAGTGGATGCGCCGCACCGCGGTGTTTTCTACTTAATTCCACCCATCTAGGCCAGAACGGCGGGAACTTGCGATGGACTATCTACGACTTGATGACGAACAACGGTTTCCTGGGGTGCATGCCTTGGTGACCACTTATAGAAGCCAGGTGAGCTATTCCCTGCCCAGCGAGCGTGACCATAAATTCCCGTTTGCACTTTTGCTGTTGCGCGTGTTCGGATACGCGGTATTGTCGGCTGCCGCTGATATTCACCTCGAATTCCACGAGCGCTCTGGGTACAAGCTGAATGTGTCGACAGCTAAGGGTATGCAGCATATTTCTACTGAGGGGCTGGATTCAGAGCAATCTGTGGCGCTTCGGGAAATGATTACAGCCTTTTGCAATCTCAATTCGTCCGGGGATCGAGCTGACTTTAATGCTGCCCTGCCAGTAGATTTCCCGATGGCGTGGGTCCTTGATAACGGGGTCCGTGTCAAAGAGGAATACCTGTCAAATGAGTATTACTACATCCGCTTCCGGGTGGCTTATATTCGCATGACCGACGATGGGTATTCGTTCACATTTCGGATCATCGATGAAAACCGCACCAAGGATCTACACGAGCTTAATTTCCCGTATGCCGTCGAATCCGAGATGCGCAAGCTGTGTAACCTGAAGTCTGGCCTGATTCTCACCTGCGGACCGGTTGCCTCGGGTAAGTCATCGACGCAGTTTGCCTGGTTGCGTATTGCCAATGATGGCCAGCGCAAGCTGATCATGGTGGATGACCCCACGGAATTTATGCTGCACGGCAAGGGCTCGATTGTTCATGTCGAAGTCACCAAGGATTTGTCGCCTGAGCGCGCATTGGAGCAAGCACTTCGTATGGGCGGGCAAGTATTGGTTGTGGGTGAGATAAGATCGCCAAGAATGCTCCAGCTGGCGCTTTCTGCCGCAACGACCGGTTACCTGGTATTTGCCACCCTGCACTGCGATACGGTGACGGAATCGATTGTGCGTCTTTTTAATCTGTTGCCTGAACAAAACCGAGAAGCGGAATTGGGGCTCCTGTCGTCCGCCCTTCGCGCAGTTGTTTGCCAGCGATTAGTACCTTTGCGTGAGCCGGGAACTGCAGTATGCACACCCAGTTTGCATCAGCGAGACTGGATCCGGAAGAATTCCGGGGTGAATCTAGAGCACTATATTGAAGCCTCTGATCAGGTCGTCGATCGCAAGGCGATCGCGGAATTGATGGTCGTAGACTATGAAATCAAGATTGCAATCGAGGAATATGATGTGAAGCGGGTTTTTACGCAGGCTATTTCCCAGCCACAGTTCGAAACCCTGCTTCAGCAAGGGTTACGACTCGTCGAGAAGGGGTTGGTATCCATTGATGACTGCGAACGCCGTCTGGGGGGGCAAATTATGGCAGGGCTACACCCGACGCTGCGTTTGCAGTTGGCGGAGCAATATCAAATGTCTGCCAACGAAGTCGATGAGGTGATCTCCGACTTTTATAGACAACGTGAGGCAAACATTCCTGCGGATCTCAATGCCATGTGCGAAGCATACACGCTGGCTAAGGAGGGTATCGATGTTTGCGCGGCTTAACCGATTTGTCTGCTACGCCTGTGTAATTCTGGCCGCTGGCTCAGCATGTGCCCAGCAGGCCTCGTCATCGAAGCTCCAGCAAGCTATTGATCGGGCCACGCGTCCCTATGTGGAACTTTCGGCAGATGATCGGGTAGTTGGCGACGCGAACGTGGTGAGAGTATGGTTTTCGCCGACGTGTAGCTATTCGTACAGCTACCAGAATTTTTTTGAGAACCTGGCCAGATCCGTCCCTTCTGCTACGGAAATGTCGGTAGAGTTTTCGCCTGTCCTGAATTTTGACCAGAAGCGTGGGGCTCGTGACGGTGCGCTATGGGCATCTGTATATGCAACGGTTCGACGCTATTACCCAGCCTATACGCTGAATTACATTAAGGCCTCGTATGTGATCGCCCAGGAATACAATCTGTCACTCTTTGTTATGAAGAATGTGGCCGACATTTTGAAGGCAGCACGTCTAAATCCTGAGCAGGTGATCCGCACCATGGTGGATAACAAGACGACTATTGCACAAGATCTACAGGACTATGCGGTTCTTATGAAACGCTACAAGATCAATTCAACGCCCCGCGTTACGATTGCTGGGATGTACGAAGCTAATCCGGAATACGTGGAAGGCGACCCTCAAAAGCTTGAACTCGTCATCAACGCGCTGATCAGTATGTCGTCAGGGCGTTAGTCGGACGCTTTGCCGGAGCCAGGTGGTGCTGGTTTTACGGCCCGACGCTTGCGGCGATTCGAGATCCCTTGGCGCGCCAGAAATATAAGCACTTCGAATTCTTTAGCCTTAATGGCCCTGGCGATTTCCAAGTCGGGTGCGCCTTCTTTGACCAGTGTTAGTGCTGCTGTTTTTTGCTCTGCTGTCAACTCAGTCAAGGTGTGTTTTTTAAGGCTGAACCCCGCCTTCCATAGCTGGCGTTTGACCACGTTCGGGTTCTTAAGGCCATAGGTTTCAACAATATCTTCCAGCGTAGAACCGCTCTTAATGAGGTTCATCCACGTGTTAAGCCGGGCGACTGTAATCTGGCTTTTTGTAATGCCCAAATAATGCCGATAATAGTAGATCTGCAGGGGTTGGATGTTGAGCGATCGCGATATCTTGGAATCTTCAAATCCGTATTCGAAAGCTTTGCGAATCGTTTGTTTTTGCTCTTCGGATAATAGATCTAGCCGTGACCACTGTGTCGCCACGGCTATCCCTGCCTCACGATTTCTAAACGCATTTCGGGCTTACCAATCAGAACGGCTGAATGACGTAGTGCGATGATCATTAGAAGTGTTGTGGTAAACATTGCCCTGCATGTACGAAAAACCCGGATCCCGATACCACGGTGTGGAATCAGTGCGCGATGCCATGGTGCTAGGAATAGCTTGATCGCCGTTATTAAGGACGCTACGCTGGTTCGGTTTCAGATTAATCCAGAAGCGGCGCGCAAACACAAAAACAACCGCTCCAACAACAAACCCAATTAAGTAGCTTCTAAAAAAACCAGCTGCAACAGAGCCGAAAGCAACCCCAAATCCTATCCCGTAAACGATCGAAAGAATCTTGTCTGAAAAGGCTGACATGTTTAACGCTCCCGTAGTCTTAAGTAGCTAATTCATAGTGCCAAAATATCGCACAAAAGTCAATCTGTTTTGCCTGGTTTCCAAGGTGTTGTGTTTTGCCCCCCCAGCTTTGTATGAGTTCCAGGTGGATTACGTGGGGCGCTCTTTGGTAAGGCTTGTCGGTTATCCGATGGCGGTGGAGCGCTTGGGACAGCAGATGGCTTCTCTGGCTGAGCTTTGCCCGCCGTCGGGCGCTCTTCTGTGACTTCGCCGAGCCCGCTAACAGCCTTGGCGCGATCCTTACCGAATTTCTTGTCAATGATCGCCTGATCGGCCGCAACTTGAGAGTCTACCTTTTGAGTGCGTTGATCGATTTCGGTGCCGATCTTACCTTTAGCACCGTCTACCTGTTTATCTATGGATTCAATCGTTGGCAAAGAGTTGGGGACGCCACCTTTTAACGGAATGGTCGCAGGTGTGTATGCGTCTTTTGAGTTGGTGGTGCGCCAAGGGTTCTCAGGGGTCTTGGGTGTTTGCTGATATGCAACACCTTCGGGAGTAGCGGTTCCAATCACCGCTGCAACACCCTGACTTAACATTCGCGTCGCCTTCATTTTTTGTTCTGGCGTGAACTTCGGATCAGAGATAATGTTTGAGAGCGTACGCATCATGGCCACGTTATGTTTGGTTTGTTCGGCGCCCGGACCCATGAACTGGGCCGTGTTGCCACTGTCCATAAACTTACGCTGATTGTTGTATTCAGTCGTCACGCCACGACCCAGATCGTCAAAAGCCGCCTTGTCGTTCATCAACCGACCAAGTGCCGGATTGTGCGCCGTGGCATGTGCGATCTGAGTATCACCCAGTGCATTGCTCATAGCCGTAAGGCTGTTTCCTACAGACGCAGTTTGACGCGTGGCATTAGTAATGGATTGAACATCAGAATCGCTAACCGCGTGTGCCTTAACAGTTTGCAGAGCGGCTTCTATAGCAGTACGCTCTTCCGTCCCTTTAGCGTGATCTCGCATATACTCAAGTCGCTCTTGAACGTTTTTATCTCGCGCATAAGCAGTTTCGGCCGATTTTTGTACCGAAGTCCCTACGTCGGCTTGGGTTTGGTCGCGAGATTCTTTAGTTCCCGATAATGAGGCATCTAGCCCTGCACTAGGTCCTCCACTCGTCGACGCACCAACTTTTCCGCTTAAACCCGCTGCAGCGGTATTGGAGTGCTGATTCGAAAAGTCGGCATTTTGGCGGTCTTGACGGCTATGGCCGGCACGCTCAGCTTCTGAATACGCCTGTTGAATTGCCTTCTGGGATGCAACTCTCAAACCATCTGTCTCAAAGTTACCCTGCGATACCCTTTTAGCGAAGCTATTGCTGTCATCAACGCGATCCGAGACGCTGTGCTCTACTCGCGCCTGCCGCTCAGCCGACTCCTGATAATCATTACTCAGCTTCGCCATCTCAACCCGTGACTGGATGTTATCAAGCGCGCCGCTGGCTTTTGTCACAACTTGGCCGCTCGGCGCTACAGATGTATCTGCCAGTGGAGTGCTGATGCGCTGAACAACGTTCGGCGCAACCAGGTCCGGGGCCGGTACTTTTTCATTGAAACGGTCTTGTCCGGTCGATTTGCTGGCCACCCCAGCCATCGTTGCCGACTGAGACAAGGTAAACAGCGTCGGCACAAGCATGGTGAGCGACGTAAGCATGGAGGCCGCTGCGCCGACTTGCATGGAGAGTGTTCTGTAGACTTCTGCCCCGTCCACCTGATTAATAATAGTGCCGCCAGCTATCGCCTGTAGCGCAGTACTGATCTTGTACAGAATAATGCTGTTAACCAAGACGGCCCCGAAGTTATAGACAAGTACGCTCCAGAGCATGGTTTGCATGTAGGCGTACATCATGCGTACTAATCTTCGGCCAAGGAAAACCATGACGATGACGTACACCGGAGTCAGGCCAATGATGACTGCAAACAGCGAATCAGCGAATGCGCCGAATGTTGCTAGGAAGGCAGAGCCATTAGCGGCATTGTCGATGTTGCCCTGCTCGATGCTGTTAGCAAGAACAGCGTTTCCGAGGCAGGATGACTTATCTGCCCCGCCATGCTTCAGGCAATTCAGATCCCACATAAGCTCCTGGTTAAAAATCAGGTTGACCATCTCGGCCATCGCCTGATTCGACCCAATCGCATTGGTGCCGGTGACTGCCGCGAAGTTTCTCAGATTGTTGTAGACGCTTGATACCACATCGAAGGTGTAATCCGTCTTGCTGACAGCATCAATGGCATTGCCAGGGGAGCGCGTACCATTACTGGCAAAGATAGCGCCACCAAAGGCAGCATCAATCTCGGCGACAACGATATTAACGGCGTCGGGGCAAGACAGTAAAGCAATGCTCGCCGAAGGGGGTGTCATGCCGGGAACGAATGCGGACATGTTTTGTGAGGCCTGATAAAGCAGCGCACCAACAGAGGTCGGAATTGTTAGGCCCATAATCGGTGTGCTGGCCGCAGAGGATGCCCCACCGCTTGCGGTATCCCCGGCAAATGACACCAGCAGATTGACCTTACCGTAGTTGTAACTGGAATCTAAGCAGGAGCCGACGATCTCACGCAAATCCGACTGGATCTGTGGGAGCCGTTGCAGCGCAGTACGCGTGGATAGCAATGCGCGCAGCGGTTCTCCAAACGTCTGCCCCCCCGTGCCGCCCAGCATGGTGTAATCGGCGAATGGCGGCTGATAGGCCGTTTCCATGATGCGCGCAAAGTCGATGCTGAGGTTCGACATCAAGACCGGCACCACAAAGGCCATCACCGGGACGTTGTCGACAGCCTTCACGGTGCCATCACGCTCTGACTGGATGAGCACCCGGCCGGTATACCCGGTATACATCATGACCAGAATTATCCCGGCCATGAAGTTCATAAAGGCTGCGCTCATCGCCTCTTTGTTGTCCACATTCGACAGCTTTGTAACAACGGCAAAGAAAGTACCCGCCAACGCTGCCAAAACAATGGCGACCCAGTAGTAGTTCTCGGCCGTGAGGTTGCTAACGAGCATGGCCTGCCCGTTAAAGATGCTGGCCAGAATCTGGACGTCACTAAGCGTATTGAGGGTAAATTCAGTCATTTGTTCGAGACATTCATTCGGGTTGCGTTAATCAGAGAGGCCACGGTTTCTGCAAAGGTTCTGTCCTTGCTGCACTTGTCTTTGTAGCGTTCCCGTTCTTCCTGAATCTTCTCGATGTTCTTTTTCTGGTCTGGACCAATGTGATAGCTATTGCCCTGCTGGATGCCATTCGCCGCTGAATAAAGCGCCCGTCCGAGTTCGGCCATGATGCAGTTGGTGATCGGCTCGGCCATTTTCTCGGCAACCCCTACGCGTTCGTTTGCGTTGGAGATCCGCGACAGGATGCCCATGAGATTGCCACCGGCTGCGTTAATGAATTTCTGCTGCTGCGCTGTCATGCCAAGACTGGAACCTCCGCCAGCATTAAATTTACCTACGATGCTGTCTGAGCTAATGCTCGACGCATCAGGGCTACCAAACAGCATGTTGTTGGTCCAGCCACGCACCCCTTGATAGGGATAATCTGTCACCTGCATGTCGGTGCAGATTTGCGCGTCGGTCCCATCCGCATTAGTCACGGCACCGGAGTTGTTGCACTTATACAGTCTGAATGTTGCGTCTGGCTTGGAAGATCCTGGGCCACCACCTACCAGGAAGCTATCCAGATCGATCAGCGGCCGGCCAACACATTCTGCCTTCGCGCCATCGCCCTTATTGCCGCCAACCGTATCAACAGTGCCGTCAGCATTCCGCGTGGTGCACGGCACCCCTGCGATGACATAGCCCAGCATCGAGACAATAACTCGGTTATTCAGATTGTTTGGGTCCTGCGGACCATAGGTATCACTGCCATCATTCATTCCCGTCAGACCCAAAACAGCTGTAGCACCAGAAGAGGCTAAGGCCTTCATGACACCGTTACCGAGTTTGGGTGCGTAGGGTGCGTTCTTGGAAAAGGTCTCGTTGGCCGATTTCAGGAAATTGGTGGCCGTCCCCATCACATCGCTAAACGGACCACCTGCTTTGGCGCTGCCGCCGACAGCACCATCACCACCTAGCGCTTCGGCAAATCCCTTCTCAACCGGATCAACAATCATCTTGGCTAATGAACAAGTGTTCTTAGCCAGATTGTTCATATTTTGTAACAAAGCCTGGAATTCTGTGATCAGAGCATCAAGCTGTGGGCTAACGCCCTTAATGACCGCTTTGAACAGGAGCGGTGCAGCGTTGGCACCGATCTGTCGAAAGACGGCTGTTAGCTGGTCGCTTGAGATGAAGCTGAAGCTGCCCAAACTCAAGTCAATCCCGCCACATCCGGCATTGAAACGGGGCGGATCGAAAGAGATGATATTGACTGACTTAATTGGTGTGCGCAGCGAGATATTGCCACCAATTACGCCGGTCCGTTGCTGGTTCGTAAAACTCCCCGCACCGGTGACGTTCGACATAAAGAGTTTGCTCAGATCAGAGTCCATAATGCGCGCTTGGCCTGCTGTTGGAAACAGCAAGGTAACGGACGTCAAGGCAGCGGCTGCAATTCGTTTAATTGGCATAGCGTGTGTTCCCCGGAGTACGCATAGATTTCTCCAGATAGGGCTCTATAGCGCGTTTGATGGAAGCAGGGTCATTCGGATCAATCTGGATATCATCGAGATCTTTGACCGACAGCACCCCTTTGTTCCAGGCATCCAGACCGCGTACTGTGTCCGCTGACAACATGCCGGCAAACTCTTTACGATCACGAACGGATCGATATCCGGCATAGGCGATGGAGCGTTGCAACTGGTCTAGTTGATAAAAGCCTTGAGCAACGACCAGAAATTGCGTGTTATCCAGCCCACGACGCGCATCGGGTTTGTAGACGTATACGACGGATGGCGTGAGCTTAAGACCGAATGTCTTGAACATGCCGTTATCTGTGACCAGGGGCCCGAGCGTCTCTGAATAACCAGGTGGGCGCTGACCATCAATGGCAACTACCAGAATCGGCATACCCGTATATTTCTTAAGGAGCGCCGCACTCCCCAGCATTCCCTTACAGAACTCGCATTTGGCATCGACGAATATCCACAGACCACCAACCTCGGCCATTTCGATGTTTGCCTTTTGAATGGCTTCGCCGTTAACCTTAATGGTCGCAGCTTGAGCAGACGAGGCATAGGGTATTCTGGTGTTCTCGTCGACCATGGGGTTTTCGGCAAGGACTTCTCGGTACCGTGTTGCGTAGTTCTGCCCTTTGTCAAAAAGCACGCGTTTCAGGTACATCACGGCTTCGAGATTTTCTTTTGTAGGGTTCTCTTGGGCGCGTTGATCAAACTCGACGAAATGTTCGCGTAGCCAAGCCAACGTCACTTTCTGTTTCGCTGGCTTCTCCGGTTCGCCGGCTTTCGCAGGAGCCGTTGGCTTCGCTTTTTCTGCTGGATTAGGGCGACTCCAGGACTTGCCACTCAAAAATTCGCCCAGCTTCGAGTCATCGATATACATACCGCCGGAGCCCCAGTCCGCCCAAGCAGCGCCTGATACCATAAACATTGCGATTAGAAGATACTTACGCATTGGCAAAAAACGCGTAGTCAGCTGCATAGGCCAGCCTCACAGGCTTCAAACAAATCGAGTTGCTGAATAAACGCTAATCCTTCAGGCACCAGATAGGCACGCTTGTTGATACCACGCCGTATGGCGCTTTCCTTTGCCCGGACAGTTGCAGGCTGCACCCCAAGTGCTTCGGCGATAGCATCAGTAGAGGCCCCGTCTTTGCGCATCTGCAGCAAGGTTATTTGCTGTTTGGTGAAGTGTCGTTTAGCCATCGCCATTACCAAATCGGGTAAACCCTTCCGTAGATGGCAGAAGTCGGGATCTGGCCGTAATACTTAGAATCGTATGAATTCTCTGCCGTGCCGATGCCGAAGAAATGTCCGTCCTGTATTTTTCCGTGCTGATCTAGAGGTTCGTGATCCATGTCTGCATCTTCGACCTTGACGCCGTTCACGAACACACCTTTTGCACCGACGTCCACGCGGTCGCCAGCAACTGCAACAACCTGCTTGCCAAGTAAAGCACCTGGTGCGAATCGGTTATCGGGTAACCACTGCGGGGAAAAGGCGACAATATCGCCACGTTTCGGTTGGTAGCCAATATCGCGCAAGATGATGGCGTACCTAAACGGCAGACAGGTTTCGCCCTGTGGGTCATAGGAAAGTTTAATCCCGAAACCCATACAGGCTAATGATAGAAGGGCAACACCGACAGCCGCGATCACATAAAGCTTGAGATACCGGGAAGACCTCCGGTACCGATCTGCGATCTTTAAGAGTGCCGCATGTGCGCTACTCTTCATGTGCTGCATACGGCTAATCATTACCCTTGTCCTTAGCCAGACGCTGGCGTAATTCAGAAGTGATGTTGATCATGGTCTCTGGTGCCGCGCTCAGCACGATGCTGCTATCGCCTGATGTGCAAGATGTTTTCTCGATCACGAGGTATCCTTGGTCTGCGTATTTCTTCTGGACAGCATCGATCGCATCTAGAACCTTGGCGCGATCGGCATCAGAGAAATCCGGCGTGCTAAATACGTAATCGGCTACAACGGCCTCTTTATCCAGTAAGGCATATTTCTCACCCGACTGCGTGCTGACGAACTCGCGCATGACCCCGATAGTCGTTAGGATGGTTGCGATGACGACAAGCATCAGTTGTTTCCAGGAAAATAACTTTTCGTTCATGGCCGATCCAATACGCTGTTGAGTTCCGTCTGTAATTCTTCCCAGCTGTAGCCGTCTTGATCGATCATGTGACGTATCTGGCGCTGGAGCCATAGACGGCGAGAGACGGTAAAGTCATTCGCGACGGTCTCGACCGCTTCAATGGCGCTCGACCCAGAATTCATCATCGCAAAGACCTGTTCGCGTTCTTCCTGCTCCGTGTTGTAAACCATCAACATGAACGGATTGAGGTAATGCCGAACCTTTTCGTAACCGTCTTCGTTCATGACCAGGATTTCGGAATACTTACCCTTCTCCGTGCGGCATTCGCGCAGCAAACGACAGAAATAGGGATCTTCTGAACGACTACTGTAGAAACGTTTGTCGATGAGTTTATTGGCCGTTGCCTCGCCAAGTCCAAGCACCAGTTTCCAGTTCGAAAAATTGTTGATAACCTGCCCCGACCTCGTGTCGCTGCCATCCTCTGGATCTTGGGTGATCGTCCAAATCCCACCGCCTTCTTTTCGGGCCTTCCGATAAAGACTTTCGATAACGTCAGCAGCACTCTCCTTTTTGAGGAGCTCCCAACACTCATCAACAAAGATCAGCTTTTTGCCGTTATCACGATTCACCCAGCTCAAAATCTTGTTCATGACGTAGAACAGAACGACTTCTTTCAGGTGCGGGTCACCATCAAGGCTTCCAAGTTCGATGACCACAAACTGCTTTTTAGCTTTTAGATTCGAAGCGCCCCGGAAAAAGGAACTGCGGCGCGCGTCCTGCGAGAAGCTACGCAACCGACCGGCGAGATTTCGGGCGGCATTTTCTGTTTCGGACAGGCCGTGCTTTACAGAATAGTCACTGATTTCTTTGGCAATGCTGTTGAGCGCCTTTTCGACGGTACTCAAATTCACTTCATCCGCCTTGCGTCCATCGCCGCCGCCCCAGGCCGCTTTAACGGCATCCTGCATGGCGGTGCGCTCTGCATCAGTTGGCTTCTCGCTAAAGTTCGTCATCTTGAGAAGCAACTCGGCGATACCGGTATATTCTTCTTCAAAGGTTGTTGCGTTGAGTCCGGAGAATGGATTGAGCGAGATATCGTTATGTTCTGGGTCAAAAGATATGTACTCACCATCGACCACATCACAAAGTTTTCGATACGAGTTTCCGTTGTCGAGCATCGCCACAAACTGGCCGGCGGCCAGAGCATCAACAATCATCTGATTCACAAGCACGCCCTTGCCCATACCCATCTTGGCCGCGATGTTGCCATTCATATCCCCATTGGTCTTGAAGACATCCAGGAAGAATGGTTCCCCGCGCTCACTCCAAAAAAGTGATCCAGACCGGGCAGCGTTAGCGTTCCCCCGCCAGTTGCCATAAACCGGCAGCAGTGCCGAGGCGGCAGAGCTCGGCATATCCACTTCATTGTCGAGTTCTTCTGCTATCTTGGATGAATAATTCAGCGGCAACGACTGTGCCCAACGTACACCTACGTTATGGAGCGCCACACGTGCATCAAAGTCGTGGTTATCCAGAATATTGATGATCGTCGATGTATCCCGCTTGAGCCTGGCTTCATCCCCTGGCTTGGAGAATAGGAAGTAGTTCAGGCTCCCCTTCGTATATTTGTCACCACCCTGCCCGGTCTGCTCCTTCATGTAGTAAAGGTCGTCCAGTATCTTTCCGGATTCCTCGCCCAAGGCCAGAATATCCGGCAAGCGGATGGTGTTATTTGCGCGAGACCGGATAGCCCGAACGATGCGCGTTTTCTCTTTTTCTTGATTTGCAATACGCACTGTTGCCGAAACGATATGCGGCAATACAAGCCGCTGGCCACCGCCGCCATCGCGGGGTGTTCCTTGATTAAAAGGCGAGCCGATCAGGAGGTTAGCAATACCGAGGCGCGTATATTCTGGGTATTCCTTCGGGACGATAGCAGTGCACTTCGTGTCATTGAACGAGCAATGTGCTTCCCCCTTGAAGTCGATTTGATCTGCTGCAGTAAAGACCTGTCGCCGCAATTCAATGCCGGGATCCAGAGCTTCCGTTGGCCTAAATGGCGCATATATGTCTGCGAACTGCCGGTAAACGCCAATAAGCTCATTCGGTGATATTGGCCGAGCATCCACAAACCCCGCCGTTTTTAAGGCTTCATGGAAGTCTTTATGGAGATTGGTAAATGTACGGATGTTCTCCCGTGTAATGGTTGCTGTCGGAATTGCGTACGAGATGATTAGTCTCTTACGGTTCGTACGTACCATGCCCGTTAAAACACCCTCCGGTTGGGATGCCCTGTCGGCCATTACGGCACGCTGGCGTACCAGCTCCTGCACCATGTCCCCACCGTGGTTCTTGTTACGCCGGTAGATCAGACTTGTATCGTGATCGGGTGCCACGATTAAATTGACTTGCAACACGCTCTCGTCCGGCGCCTGCTTGAATACGGACGACACGAAGACCTCCAGCTGATCCCCGCCGCCCACCAGGGGCGAAGCCTCGTAGCAACGGCCTACATAATGCGTCCGTTCACCAAAATGCTTCCCGATAATGATGTGGTCGTCCGGAACATAGCTCTCGATCGCGAGAAAGCTGGAGGTCTTTTGACTGGGCATGGTCTTAGAACTTTGCAGTCACTAAGGCGAGGATCTGGTCTCCCCCTAAGAACGCCGCCAATATGGCAACCATAATTCCAATGACAACCTTCATGACTTTTGTTTCTGCCACAATCATACCTGCGACGCCTGATAACAAGGCGACGAGGCAAAGAAGAACAATCCAACCACTCTCGAGGAAATTTGTGCGAAACCAAGTGATTGCTGTTGCGGCCATTCCCTGAGTAAAACTCGGATATATTGCACCCTCCATGAGCACAGCACTCATCGCCACCGTAATGCCGATTGCGCTCTTATAGCCTTGCGCCAAAGTCTTGCGGGTATTTTTTGCCATCTTCTGTTCTCCAAATAACTGTTTGTAAAAAGTATTTGCTGCTTTTGTGGTTAGGTTTACTACTTGTGATTTATTGTGGGTTTCCCAGCGCCTCCTTCTGTGACGTAATTTCTGGCAGAGGGGGGCCAGAGTTCCTGTCGCCATCTGCGGCAGCCACAATCTCCGGCGCGTCTGTATCAGCCTTTGCCGACCGGTCAGCATTCGCTGCTAAATGCGGATATCTGTTTTCCTGTTGAGCTGTCGATAGACGAGATGGCTTAACACCGGACCAATGCGAACCGATAACTTCCTGATAAACCTCGACGGGCTGATGTAACTTGTCTTGCGCATCGACATAGCGGTTGATCCAGATCTTCTGAATCACGGGTGCAGTACGAACAGGCGCACCAGCTACTGGCGCATCTGTTGTGCCCCCAATCATTTCGTGTGGCAACACACCCGCTTTCGCATAACGCTCCGCTTCCTTGGTAGGTTTTCCTTCCGTGTCGACATACGACCCCATGTATTTGTCATAGTCTGTGTAGTTAAATGCCGTGTCGTACTTCGTGTCCGGAATATTTCCCCTGGTTGAAGCATCGATCCCCTTGAACGATTTGCAGTAGGGGCTGGTTGAGTTCTTCCCGTTACAATCAAAGTTCTCCTGGCCAATCGGCCGAAAAACGGAACAAGCCGATAACGTTAGGATGGCAATAAGCGCAACGCTTTTCGAAGCACATGAATTCACGGTTTATTCCTTAGCGATGGATTTACTGATAGTCAGGGTTTCTTGTAGGCTGAACGTCACGCGGTGCCCCCCTGTGATCTCAATCACAGGCATCATCTGTTTGGCAAAGTCCAAATAGAATTGCGCCAACTGAGCGCCAGCTTGCTGCAAGCCACCGGCTAGAGAACTTTGTGCAGCCAAGGTCGGATTGGGCCACTGATACTGTTGCTGGCCATTCCCTGAGACATTGCTGTTGTAGCCCATAATTGGGGTAGGCGCGAACATTTGCGCGAGGCCACCTACCGCTCCTGCCATAAATTGTTTAGCAAGTACCGCGCCTTGTTTGCTCACCACGGTTCCGGCAATTCCAGGCTTACCGTCTTCTCCAAAAACGACGGAATTCATCGACCCTTCAAAAATCTCACCGGATTCCGCAACACACGTGATCCCTTCTCCTTTGAGATAGGCTCGCTCCGAACTTAGATTCCCAATGGCAGATCCAGTAACGAAACAATCTACCAGGCTGGAATTACGCCAGTTATTCGGCATGATCGCTTCGCCCTTCACCTTCGCCACAAATGGCGTGAATAAGTTAGACGATGAACCCTTGCCTGTGACGTTCGGCTTGGATCGACTTGATGTGGTATCCACAAATGCATCAACCCCGGTCATCAAGACTGCTTCAATCCCTGATCCGCGTGGAATAACCAGATTAGGCTTAGCCTTGTTGGCGGCATTTAGTTTTTTTCGATCAGCACCTAAAGTTACGAACTCGGCCTTCGGTGGCGGTGGTGCTTGCTCTGACGTTGCACCATCCGCCGGTTTCATATGGCTAAAATCCAGATCGGGGGCTTGCGCTTGAGTCGCGCCTGATTTACCCGATGCATCCGGAAGGTTCGTGCCAAGTGTGACAGGCGGCACCGTTTCCGGCTTTGTTGCGCGTTGCGTCAGTTGCTCAATCTGCTTCTGCTGAGTGGTTGCAAGCCCCTTGAGCTCTTCAACCATGAGCTTCAGGTCATCGAGGCCCGTATTTTTACCGGACTTCGGTAGTTCTCGTAGCGCATTTGCGTTGGGCAAGGAAACATCTGACGTTTCAGCGACAACCGACCGTGTTTGAGCCGCCAATTTCTTTCTTTGCGCCACATCGCCAAATACCACGCTGTACCAACGGAGCAGCCCAAAACCGAGGATCAAGACAAAAAGAATTAAAAATAACTGGCGCTGCCCCTTGTCCATCTCATGATATTTATCGACGAGCTTCTCTTTTTTGGCTAGAAATTTCTCTTTGAAGTCCATGTTCACTGCACCCTCGACTTAGTGACATCCACGAACGCGCTCGCTTCGCCGCCTGGCGGCAGACTGTCTTTCGGAAAGATGGATACGGCAATCACTTCTGACGGGCATTCGCCGCGCGGGCCATTACAAAAGTCAGCCTTGGTCACCAAGGCAACGGTATTGGATGCATTCGTGACTCGGTATTCCCAGATATCGTCACGATTGCTGCTGTGACGCAGCACTGGTTTGATAACCAGCCCATTCTTCGAAACAGCTGGCAATTTTGAAACGTCTTCAATGGCATAGCCCTGAAGCTTCTTGCCTTGCGCAAGCTTGCCAAGACGATCGCTCAGACCAGCGACCAGCGGATCATTCTTGTTGCCCTGTAACCCGTCAGAGGCAACGCCGGTATCAACCGTCCCTTTCAGAACAAAGGTCACCACCTGTGACGACACATCGTTCTTTGGAACGACGTTAATACCAATCATCGATGAATTGTCATCGGCATCGGTGACCCATGCCTGGCAGGATTTGGTTGCCGGATCTGCGACACTGACAATCAGCTTGTTGCCGAACGATTTTTTGTCCGGGGATTTCAGACAATTCTCCGTCGTAATCACAACGGCGTTCGGGAAGGGTGTTACCAGTAGATTACTGTCGTTTTTCGAGAGGTAAACCACATGGGTGCTATTAGGCGTTGCCTCTACCGTCCGTTCGTTTGCGTTTAAAACGGCTTTGGCACCAGGCAGATCCATAACACCTGGCATAGACACCTCTGTCTTGGGTGTCTTCTTGACGGCAACATCGGGGTGAACCTTAGCAGGATCAAATTTGGGCTTGGGCTTTGAAACGATCGCCGGTGCCGGAGTGTTACGGTCTGGAATGACGGCTGGCTTGGCAGCACCAGCTGCTGGGTCTGTCTTCTGCTCTGGTGTTTTGACAGATGGTGACTCGCTCGCCTTTGCGGATTGCTTTTGGTCCGCCGGCACCACAAAGACCTGTTGAGCCTGCGTTTGTGCCGCAATAGTAGCCAAGCACCACGCTGCCACACGCAGTAGATTACGGTATTGCATTATCGGGCGCTCCCATTTGGATCCTGATTCTTCGACCAGGACTCTTTCTGGTCGATGTTGTTATTGCCACGTCGCTGGTTCTCGAAATATTGGGTGTCTTTAATGACGTCGCCGAATTCCCAGTAAAGCTCTGTAATCTTCGGCAAATAGTCGGATTGGACGAATTTGTACGAGAACACAATCGGGCGAACGCTATCCTTGGCCGCATTCACAAAATGCATACGCCCCCGCACGAAATGCATGTCGAGATCCGGGTCATAGACATACTCGTCCTTGTTCCCGGCATTCGGATTGAATTCGAAATACTGTGAGCCTGCCTCGTGCTCTTCAATCTGCTTCTTGACGACCTCTTTAACCTTCATCACCAACTTGGTATAAACCTCTGGGGCAAGCCAGCTTTGCAGCAGCTTGATTTGGTTGTCGTAATTGCCACGATTGATGTCCCCGAGGTTATGACTGATTGAGATCGCAATCGATTTGTAAGACGCCAGATCCATTGCGTTCTTGGTGAAGCGCGACTCCCCGACTCCGGGAGTCCGCAGCACGACAATGGTTTCCTGGAAAAATGCTTTGACGCTCACCAGCAGCATTGCAATGCTGACGCAGACGAGTGCCGTGACCAGGCGCTTAAACCAATAGCGGTATTCCTCAATCGTCCAGGAACGTGTAAAGAAGTCCATCAGATATCCTTCCGCTTCTGCAGTTTGTTAAATGCCGCTTCAGCCCCGTGCCAAATCGGTTTGTTGTCGCCTAGGTAATATTTATTGCTGCCCTGCAAACCCTTGCTGTAGCCATCCCAACCCATTCGGTATTTGAATGCTGCCCACAGCCCCGGCATATTTGTTTTCTTAAACCCGAGGTAGTAGCGGTTGGCGCTATAGCACGCAATGAGAATCAGCATGCCGAGACCAGCACGATGAAACATAGCGGCAGACAGAAATCCGACAGCACCGATCACCGTTAACGCACCGTCATTCATATCCACACCAATGCCAGGCACTGCGTTTACAACATTGGCGTTTCTTGGAATGCGTACTTGACGACTCACTGTTCACCCCCTGTCGCAGCATCTGAATAACAGGTGAGGTAATCCCGCCACTGGAGGCTATCCGATGCTTCTAGCGTCGGAACGCAGATCTGCCCGTCTTTGACAACGACGCGTGGCCAATCCATCCGTTTAACAGCAGACAAGTAGGCTTTTCGTTGCCGCACCTGATCTCGACGGATGCGGTCAGCCATCTTTCGATCTCGCATTTTCAAAAGCGCCTCTTCCTCTTCGACAGACACCAGCTCGTAATAAGCCAGTCGGTTTTCTTCCATAGCGACCGGCGCTGTTTTAGGCCGGAAGTCTTTACGCGAGCCGTAAACATAAGTACCGCCATTCGGTTCGCGAATTGTTGCCGCCCCACTGCTGTAGTCCGGCACCCCTACGAAATAGGCATCCATGGCATACGACGGCAGGCCTTGGCAGAGCATGAATAGGATCGCTAGTGTTTTTCTCATGACTGTATATTCCATGCTTTGATGCTGTTAGTCAATCTGTTTTTCTTGTCTGGCAAAATTTTTTACTGGTTTTCGCCGGAACGATAAATTCTGGCCGCAGCCAAACGAACGAACTCAATGCGTGATTTGTTGTAAAAGACCCCGAGCGCGTCCTGTACCGACATGGAACCCGTCACCTTGGAAAAACTGCCCGGATCCCCCGAGTTATTTTTGGCGATCACAAAGGTGGGCGTGGCCGTTACCTTGTACGCACGGAACAACTGGGGGTGCACAACCACGGTCGGGGCGGCTTTTTCGCAACAAGTCCTGATAACCTGGTTAATCCGCTGACGCGTATTCAGATCCGACTCGCCGAATCCGTTGAGCACTATTGAGAAGCCGTAGCGCTGTGCCTGGCGCGCAAGGTTGATCCAGTCACTATCGTCCATCTGTGTCGACACAAAAACATAGCCATTGGGTACAGATTCAGTCGCCAAAGCCTTCTGCGGTGTCATGATCTTTTGCAGATCGCTGGACGGGCCAGCAGATGCCCAGAGCGGAAAGATCATCGCCAACAATAACAATATTCGCTTCATAGGCCGGATGCCCCAAAAGTCTCGCAGCAATCTTTCCTCCGGAAAATGTAATAGCCCATATCTCGATCCTGCGGACGCCCGGTGTTTCGCTCGACGGCCATCAGCGGCCTCGATATCGGCGTGCAGGCATTATCTGCAAAGGGATAGATGCGGTTGTAACGATATTCCCGCTTGTCCATCACAAATTCCGGAACCCCCAAAGCTCCGCAAGATTTTAGTGCGCCGTCCCCGGCCGTTGACTGTTGCAGGCCAGCCGCGTGCAGTTTTGCCAGCATGCGCACCGTGGCCAACCTGGAAACCTGCTCCAGCGTGTTCACGGTCGCTATGTTGCCGGTTACCGGGTACACACTTCCCCAGCTGCCTGCGGTCCAGAAAAACTCCTTGATCGGAAATCCCGCAATTGCGGCGACAGAATCCGCTCCCTCTGCGGCGATTGCCGCTGCGCCTACAAACGGATAAGCATAAGGCGTCAGGATCATGGCCAGGGTATCGTCATTCCATGTTGGATCTGCCCAACTAGCATAAGGCGTATCGAAGCTTCGCTGATCCATACAGGGGCTGTCATTGATCAAACCGAGCAAAGTCATAATGGGCGACAGGTACTCATTGACGTGCACAAAGGCCTGTCGACTTCGACCGCCGATTGGACTGTTAGTCACTGAAATGTTGCCGTGTTGGTTCTGATTCCACGGTATCGTAATCTGAATCCCCCCGAGCAGCGGCATGCACCCAGCCGTGAAGGTCGTATCAACCATGTAGGCGGGTTCCCAAAATGACAAAGGAAACCCCGCCGTCAGATTGTTCGCGCAGACACACACTGGACTCTTACTCGCACCAGTGTCATAGTCATTCCCGCTGCCAAGGTTTATCCCAGCCAATTTGACAGGGAAAACGCAGTCATAGCAGATGTCGCTAATCGGCAAAAAAGTGCCTGTACAGCTTGCGGCAATAGCTTGTACGCTCACGGTAATGCCAGCGAATAAGGCCGCTAAGCGCTTTCGTAGACTAGAACCCATAGTCAATCCTGAGATTCCCATTGCCTGCGTCACTCAAAACAGCTGGAACGCTAACGAGGCGAATGCCGTACCAGTTATAGAGTGAGCGGATGAACATACCGCGCTGATCGAAATAAAACGGTATGCCATTCCCGCCGTTCATCTTTGCATAGCGCTCACCTATGCGGATCGGAGAGCCTCCTGTCAAAATGATCTTAGTCGGTGTCGCTTGACTAAGCCGAACGGCATAGTCCACCTGCGCCTGATCGCGCCCGTCAATGAAAACAATACGGCTAGCAGTATCTGAAAGCTTCCCGGCGCTCTTTAAGACGTTGACCTTCTGCCCCTTACGCGCATAAGGCGTATCCACCGGCATCACAAAATCCATTGCGTAGGACTTGCTGCTACGGGCAGACTCCGTTGGAATCGAGAGTGGCGCCGGATTGATCAGTGCCTGGACATTCTTTTCCTGGAGAGCCTTGAGCGCCTGCTGCCCTTCGCTAGTCTTGGACTTTTGGATGGCGCTTTCGCGCAACACCACCGCCGCGTCTTTATCTGGCGCGTATATCCGGGTGCCGCCTTGCACATTAAATGTGCCCAGATCCTCGGCATGAGAGCAGGCCGCGACAAACAGACAGCCAATGAAAAATACTAGTCGGCGCATACTTTAATCCGGGCTGGAGTCGCCCAGCACAACGAAACCGCGATTTAACGAACGTTTCGTGACGTGGGCTACAGCAGAAGGTGGCCTGTTGCTTAGCTTGGTTGCCTTGGAAATATCAAAATCAACCTTGACGAGTTCGTTATAGGCATATCGTACTTTCTCGACATACACTTGCTGCTTTGAAGGGGTCCGTGCGTTATATGCGCCGACAGCCTTCCATGTATTGCCATACGTCTTGATATTGTTGGCAAGAATCCATGTCCCGACCTGGATGTTTGTGCAGGGATCCAACAGGGCTTCTTTGGTAATGTCGCGGCCAAGTTTGCCCAGCCACGATGAGTTAATTTGCATGTAGCCGATGTCTACCGTACCGTTGGTGTTCGGAGGACTAATCGCGCCAGCAGAAAAGCCACTCTCTGTCTTGGCAATGGCCTTCAACAAGTTGACGTCGACGTTATAGTCCTGCGCCGACTTGGCAAGGCAGGCTTCATTCGCGTGCGCCATAATGCCGCATGCCGTTAAGGCAAAACTCACGGTGATGTATTTAACAAACATGGCAATAGCTGTGCGGTGTATAACAATCGACAGAACACGGGACGCCGGGCCGACGCCCCGCCCACTGTTACTTGCGTTTGTTGACTACATCCTTAAAGGTCTTCCCGGCCGAGAACTTCACGGTCTTGGATGCGGGGATCTTGAGCGTTTCGCCGGTCTGCGGATTGCGCCCCGTACGCGCAGCACGCTTGCCACTTGAGAATGAGCCGAAGCCCACCAGGCTTACGGAGTCACCCTTGGTTACAGCCTTAACAACAGCTGCAATAGTGGCATCCAACGCGGCTTGTGCTGACACCTTGGTCAAATCAGCATCTTTGGCGATGATTTCAATCAGTTCTGCTTTATTCATCTTCATTGCTCCTTGGTTAAAAAACTGTAAACACAACTACGAACACTTCATTGGGTGGAACGCCCCCCAGCCTCAGAGGCTGAGCTCTTAGCGACTATATTGCACGAAACCTCCGAGCAATAATTCTTGGCTAACGGTGTTCGAATATTTGAGAGAAAGTTTGACCGCAAACGGTTTTGTTTCGCACTCTGCTGCACGACAATTAGGGATGCGGTCTGATGCGAAAGGCTTCCAGGATCTTAGGTCTATCCCTGGACTAACCAAATTGGCAAATGCATCAACTCCACCAAGAGCAATCTCTGTCTTCGTATCGAGGGTGCGATTAATCTTTCGCGGCGAGTGAACGCCGTCTCCAGTGCCTGGAAAAAGCAAACCAACAGATTCCAATGTTGCTGGAACATCAGGCGTCTTGTTGATCAATGTCAACACAACTTCGCCGTTGGCCTGGGAAATCGAATAATTAAGATTTCCTGTCGCAACCGATTCAGCATTGGCGGCCAAGGCTGCGACAGTTAGAGCGCAAGCAAGCAAAATACTTTTCATGGATATTTCTCCTAGTTAGATAGAACGTGAGTCGTAAGCGTGACGTCTAATTTTTATGGCATATCTCGACAAGCGCTTAGGGCGCCCTGCGATCTCGCATCGCCGCCGACTGCTGCTTAACAAACATATCTCGTAGCGCAGGTGCTACTGATAGCATCATAGATCTCGCCGCCTTGTCTGCCACGGTGCCAGCAGAGTTGGTGTGGGCATTTATTTGCTGCAGGTGTAAGCAGTCATCGCTGTTCACCTCAAATGTACTACGCCATTTGTCACCATCATGTGCATTCATGATGCTCTTCGAGTTTGCGCCTATAAATCTCATTGCATTTACGGTTGGTGTTGCATCGCACCGGTTAGCGACGATTAAGATAGCCTTAGCCAAGCTTGGAGATTTCGATACCAAACTATCTAGATAGAAAAGATCGATGGTTTCCAATTGGGTGTAGTTGAACGGGTGCTTAGTCTTCTCTTCGACAGAGACCAACATCTGAACACTACTCTCGGCAGACATGGTGTTGAAAGAAGCTAACATAAGTAATGCGCCCCCCAAGAACCCGAAAATCGCCTTCCTAGAATTCGTACTATTTGGCAGAGTGCGGTGAACAAGCGTTTTAATTTGTTGCATGCGTAACTCCTATGAAAAACGGATTTAAGGAAATGGCCTCCTGCGACGACAAGTTATCAACCCGAAACAAATCTCTGTCTATCTTCAAGTGGGCAGGACCAATATCGATTACAAGAATATTTCTTTGCGTTTCGGCACAAGGCAAACTTTGCTCTTTCACTTTTACTCCCGTTTTCTTCGTTAGCTGGTGCGAGGTTTAACTTTGAGCGCGAAATTCGGATCGCGCTCCAGAATGGGGAAACGTGCAACGATCTCCGCCAAACCTTTCTTAGCTTCGGAGAGCGCCGCTTCCGAATCCGCCAGATCCATCACCGTTACGTGTATAGACCCAAAGCTTAGCTTTCTACTGATGCTGTCTCGTATTTGTTGTGCGCACTCGTAGCCATGGAGCGCGGCCTTCACGTCGGGAGACTCCCAAGCGACGTAGTACAGGCGTTCTTCGTTGCCTTGAAACCTTATGACAGGACGCGTATCGCCGTTTGCACAAGCGAATTTTCTGTGCCTGTGCGTGGTCGGCACGGCCTCGATCGTCGGTTCTTCGTTTGTCATGTCATTCACTCCGTCAACCGCTCCCGTCATTGGCAAACTCAAAAGCTGTCCGCCCGTTTCTAATTGCGCACATCAAGCTTGAAGTCATACCCAGTGCGCCGCATCAGTTCCTGATAACTGATCACGCCATCGACCCGCGCATCATTAGTGTTTGGCACCCAAAATGCCCAGGCACGATGACCCGCCTCGTCATACACCAGCTTGTACAAATATTCCGGCACAACGACATGCCCGGCACCAATACTGCCTGCGTTACCGACTGATCCGGTATATACGTATACGTCGCCCTGGGCGCGCATTGCGAATTTCCGCGTAGCTCGCTCTACGTCTTTCGCCCAAACCCCACGATTGTTTTCCGGGGCTTGAGGCATCATGTTTGCCAATGAGAATGATTGCGACATCGCATTATCATTCGGCATATCGGCCGCAGGGGCATTATGGCCTCGATCGTATCCACTACCGCGATAGTCCGCTAACGTAGATCTCTCGTTGCCACGTAGACGCGCCTCTTCGTAGAAGTTTTCCGTGCGCTCCGGCCGCTCCCCAGCCAGGCGCGCCCGATTTAATCGCTCAACGGTATAAATAGGCTTCTTTGCCAATGGCGAGTAATAAACCGCAAAGCTATCGAAGCACAGATCGCGGCCATGCTCAGATACAACTGGAATCCGGTGTTGCGGGAACTGATCGAGGCAGACATCGAACTGGGCAAACCCAACGCCTGGTAGTAGCGAAAGGATCGCAACCAACAACTCCTTGCGGAAGCTCAATGAGCTCATTTTTGGGCGCCTTCTTCCCACTTCCGGGAGCAAACGTTGGGTGTCTGGTTTTTACCCTTGACCTTTCGAACTACCCAAACAACCCCCGAATACACCAACACCAAAACACAGTAAATCGCCGACCCCAGAAGCAAATAGAAAGCCAGTGCCGTTGTGATCAAACCACCAGCACCCCAAACAAGGCCCGTCTGCATGGCGACTACTGCGGTGATGGTGATACTCAACAACATGCGGATTTCTACTCTGCTAAACACTGGCGCTCTCCTTAAGCAATGAACCGAGGATGGTCTCGGTGGATCGGGTTAATTGTTTCTGTTTTTCCAATGCGCGCTCGATGTTGAGCTTATTGTTTTGCTTTGCCAGAGAAACCTGATTCGAGCACGCAATAACCTGTGCTTGCGCCTCCGCAATCAGGCATTTCTTCTGGTCGAGCGTCATCTCGTAAGCTTCCCCTTGGAGATTCTGGCCGCGATACATGTTGACGAGGTACAGAATCTTGTTGGCTGTCGTAGAAGCTTGTGCATAGACAGGATCCACGACCCCGAGCTGAAGCAACAGCGCAGCTTCGTGAATAATGTCCGCTGCATTCTGTGAAATAACGTTTGCCACATCGTCCAGTTCGCGGGCAATGCGCATATCGAGATTCGTCATGCAATCGTGACGAATACCCTGAGCAACAGATGGTAGCTCCATCGTCTTGCACGCCTCGATCAGGTTCAGGGCAGAACCGTTCTCGGACCGCTCTATTTTTTTGCGGGAAAACACTTGTAGGTTAAGCATTACTGCTGTCCGCCCGTTTGCTGAATCAGTGTACTCACCGGCACGAAGCCTGGGATATTCTTCCCATCAGGCAAAACGATAGTCGGCGTTCCAGTGATGCCATACTTCTTTGCTAGAGCTAGATTCTTTTCGAACGGCACCGTACAGGCTTCCGCTTTGACGATAGGTTTGTCGTGCATCGCATCCAACCAGGCAGCTGCTGGATCCGCGCTGCACCAGATGTTTTGTGCATCGTCTAACGATGCCTGACCCAAAATCGGCAGGAGTACCACGTAAACGGTGAAATGATCTCGTGTACCGTCGAATTCTCGTTCGAGCTTCTTGCAGTATCCGCACTTCGGATCAGCGAAGACAATCAACTTCGTTGCCCCAGAGCCAATCTTTATCGCGTCCGACAAATCCAAGTCGCTGAAGTTAAACTTCGTCGGTTTCGCTGGGGCTTGCGCAGATAGATTTTTCCCTGTCTTGTGATCCAGTACGGCACCGCTCACCGCATAGCGTAAGTCTTCAGAAACAAAGATCGTATTGCCCGTTTCGTCCGCTAACGCATAGAACTTTCCGCTAAATGCCGGCGCGGCCGACAACGTCATGTTCGATGTATTCACGCCAAACTTTTTAGCCACATCCTGTTTGGTTAGCGCATTGGCTGAGAGGCACGTAATAGCAACGAGCAGCCCCCCTAAATATTTCGCGATCTGCTTAGATTGTAGGAAATTCACATCGGCTCCTTCTGTAGATCTTCTCAACTGCTATTTAGTTTCCTGCGCCGGAGCGGCAGGGGCTGCCTTGCGGATTACTTCGTTCACGTTCTGGATACAACGCTCAGACTTCATGTCTGAGGCTCCGATATAAGTCAGGCATGTAACTGCGGCGTCCGTCCCGACTGGGAGCTGTATCTCTAATTGGGCCGTTGCCGTCACGAATTCCATGCTCTGCAGTTGGTCTGGTGCGTAATCTTCCGGTTTAAATACTGCCGTTGGAATTACTGGGGTCGCCGTCATTACCCCGTCCGCCCCTGGCGTCAGCTTCATAAACTCAACCAGGATCATTGGTAAATGGTTCCTTTGCCTGTCACCCATGTTGCTCATCTTGATCTCAATCTTGTAAACGCCAGATTCTTCAGTGGCCACAAAGTATTGTTGATAGGCAATGTCTTCGATCTGGTTTTCAACAACCTGTGGCGGCTCCTGCGATCGATCATCTTTTTCCACAATTGCAAGGGAGATAGCCGCCGATAGCGCCACACCAAAAACCGCTGCACAAATATTAAGTTTGTACTTCTTCAAAAAATTGGCGATCCGGTTATCGGGCACCACAACCTGGCGGATCTCTCCCGTAGAGGCATCAACCTCATGGACGATGTTTTTGCTGTTGAATCGATCAATCGTCTCGTGACAGGTTGGACAATCAATAGTCGCGCTCGTTAGTTGGTCACGGTCAACAGTCACCTGGTGCCCTTGGGAGCATTGGTAGGTCATTAATGGCATCAAGGCCTCCGGTCAATAAGCGGTAAGAACATTCAAGTTCTGAATAAATGTGTTGGCGTAAAAGAGGCACAAAGCCGTTAGCGTGCCCGCCCTAACGATCTTCGACGTGCACAATTCCCAGAACGCCCAAACGCACAGCCCAGCACCTATCTTGAAAAGCGCCAAAGACAACGGCATGCCAAAATGGGTAGCCGCCATGACAATTAACGTGTTTGTTTCCTGGATGCCCATCTTCCAGCCGGCGACAGAGGTGGCGTAATCCAACCCTTGCAGGAGAAGGAAGATGTTTAACAGGATGATGTTGTAGGCTCGCATTTTAAGGATTGTTTTTGCATCTTTGATGTATCCTACACGCTTTCCCGCATTAGTCAATCTGTTTTTCTGCTTTCGAACGATACGAAAGGATTTTTCACGTGCAACTATTTCAATTTGCCAAATCCACCGCCTCTAAGGACGCCGATAATTTCCAGGAACTCCTTGCCAGCTTTCACCTCAGCAAGCAGCGGCCACTGTGCCTGTGTGTCCAAGATGGTGTGCCTATGTACGTTGCCAAAGCTGACGGGAAGTTCCTGATTAAACGCATGCCGGACACAGGCGCAAAACATAGCCCTGAATGCGACAGCTACGAGCCGCCACCAGAACTTTCCGGTATCGGTCAGGTTATGGGCAACGCCATCCAGGAAGATCCTGATAGTGGAATGACAGCCCTGAAGCTGGATTTTTCACTCAGCAAGGCGGCGGGGAAACGTATACCCCAGGGTGATGGCGCTGAATCGGATAGCGTGACCAGCAAAGGTAGCCGCCTCACCTTACGCGGCACCCTGCACTACTTGTGGGAAAGTGCCGGATTTAACAAATGGTCGCCACGGATGGCCGATAAACGACCCTGGTATGTTATTCGGAAGTACCTCCTCGAAGCCGCAACGAAGTCTACGGCCAAGAAAAGTGCGCTGGATGAGATTCTCTATATTCCGGAGCCATTCAGCTCTGAGCACAAACATGAGATTGAGCAGCGCCGTATTGCCAAGTTTGAGCCATTCCGGGCTAAGGCAACTGGTGGCGCACGCAAGCTGATGATGCTGATCGGCGAAGTGAAAGATTTTGGTGATGCCCGATTCGGAAAGAAAATCATCATCAAGCACGCACCTGATTATCCGTTCTACATGGACACTGACCTGTTCAAGGCCATGAGCAAGCGTTTCGCGACGGAACTAGAGCTCTGGGGTGCTGAGAATGATCGCAAGCTCGTAGCTATTGCAACATTCGGCATCAGCGCATCTGGACTGGCGCAAATCGAAGAAATCTCTTTGACGCTCACAACAGACTCCTGGATTCCCTTCGAAAACCTTTATGAGCTGGAACTTATTGAACGGCTGATAAGCGAGCACCGCCGGTTCTACAAGAGTCTTCGCTATAACTTGCCCACAAGTGCGCCGCTGGCGTCAGTCGTCTTAACAGACACGCCGAAGGCAACGGCACTTTACATTCAAACCTCGTCAGAAGCCCAGGATATTGAGGCGATGAACAACCTGATCAGCGAAAGCGATCTGCCTTCGTGGCTATGGGGACTGTCGGACGCAGATGTGCCTGAACTTCCGGGGAAAATGCTGTAAGCGACAGCCGGTTTTACTGTTCTGAGCGTTGTCCAGAGTGGCGTGCGATAGCACGCTGGTAAAATCTATGCTGCAACAGCATACCAAACTACTCAGGCCATGAACATGAACGCCTCACCCAAAATCACTATTCTGCTCGCAGACGACCACAGCATTATGATGCGTGGCTTTGCCTTAATGTTAGAAGATGCCGGATTCGAAGTGCTTGCAACCATCGCCGATCCCTCTCTAATTGTCGAATCCTTTGAAAAATTCAATCCCGATGTCCTGGTCCTCGATGTCATCTTCGGCGAAGGGCACTCTGGTCTTGAAGCCATAGAAGCGATCCGATCGAGGCACCCTAACGCGTCACTTGTTGTTCTTAGCCAATCTAACAGATACGAAACTATTCAGGATGCATTCCGTCTCGGGGCTAATGCCTATATAACCAAGGATTGTTCAATTGATGAGCTGATTAAAGGCATTCATTCTGCATTAGAAGGGAAGAAATACTGCACAGAAAAAATCGGGAGTTCTTTAGCGGCCGAATTTGTGCAGCGCTCAAGCGATCTTTCGGCTCATGAAACTACTGTCATGCGTTTGGTTGCGGAGGGATTAACACTGGAAGAAATTGGGAATCGGCTCGGAAAATCAAAGAGGGACATGAGCCGGGAAGTCATGCATCTTAAAAGAAAATTCGGGGTCGAGCGTACCGCCGAGCTTGTACGTATCGCTGTTAAACGCCAAATTATTGACTAAGGGTTTCATATGGAAAGCACAAAACTAAACAAATCTGCCGTAGTTATCCTTGCGGCGCTCATCGTATGCGTTTTAACCGGCGTTGTTTACTATTTCAACAACAAGCCGCAGTTCATTTCGGCAACGAAAACCCTAACCGGTAAACCGCTTGCTGCTTACGATGATATTTATCCAATAGTCGTAGACGGGAGCGGCATACTGCATCTGGACAAAGACCGTTTTGTTAACGCCGTCGCTTATCTTAATGAACAACCGTCGCAACAGGCTATTGCCGACCTCATCTATCTCGGCCAACAGAATAATATTACGCTCGAGCTATCCTCCGAACAAAAGGCGGCTTACCAGAAAGTCGCTTCTAAATTGTCCACTGACGATATTGCGCGCATCACGGAACAGCGTGACAACCTTTTCCGCACATACCGCGACATCGTTAACGGCATTGGACAAACATTTGCTGGAACCGGGATTGAGATCGTCCTGCATGACACACGCAACCCGATTAAGTCTATCGTCGCTATTCAAAATACAATTTTTGGGCGGCAGCTTGGCGGACCTAACACAAACTTTGGCGTCCAGCTAATCAAGGACTATAGCGCCGTAAACCTTCGTGGTAGTAGCTATATCAGCTACCCTCTAACCGCCAAGGATGGTCGAGCCGTAAAATCATCCACGGTCCCACTCTTTGACGAACGTTATGGCTTGATTGGCTTTATCTGCATCAATATTGATATTTCTAAAGTGCGAAGTGCTGACCGCGCAGCTGTCAATAGCTTTATCCAGGCCCTGATCAGAACCGAAGAACAGCCACACATTTCGGAAATGGTTGATAATTCCAAGCGCGAAATTCAAACAACCTCTTACCCAAAGGACTAATTTAATGCAGACTGAAAACCTGTCGTTTCAATTGTTAAAGCCCCTGCTCATCATGAAAGCACCCAATGGGTTTCTGGCCTGCGGGTATATCAATCCCGCCACGTGCGATGCAACTGGCGAGGCCTGTGCGATTGTCCGTGGCGTAAACAACTATGACGAAATGCTGGGAGCTCAGATCGTCGCAGTTTCAAAAGCTGCTGCTGCGTTAGGTGTTGAGGTAGGACAATCCGGCGAATCCGCCCTTAAAGCTTTCGGCGCTTGATTACAAATATGTTTGGAGACGCGGCCGGGTATATATCACTCGTATTCCTTGCCGTTGTCCTAGGTGCCTTAGGCTACACCGGATATAGCCTTGCTGGTTACGTGCTGGTTCTATGGTGTTCCTTTATTTTAATAGGCCTTCCATGGATAGATGTCGTACCCAGCAGTGTCTTATTGATAGTTTACAGCGCACTGTGCGTTCTTCTGCTTTTCTTGGCTACATATGCAATCCCTATAGCCATAGAATCAAGCAACCGTATTAGCGGGCTACGACGTCTGCTTTTCTCAAAAAATATGTCGCTTGAGCAAGAGCGCAGGCAGCTTGTCACCACAGTTCATGATGTCGTCAACCCCGAACTGATTGTTGCCAAAATGGCCTTGGAGCGTTTAGAAAAGTATGTGACGCGATCTTCCATTTCTTCAGATGAGCGCACGACGATTCTAAGTCAAATGGATACGGTCCGCGAAGGCATTCTCTCCGCCTATAACTCTGGCCGTAAAATCATCAACGAATCCCGGTATGAGATTTTAGAAACCGTTGGACTGATCAACGCAATCAGACATGTTGTAGCATCGTACGAGAAGGCACTTGAGGGCGTGAAATTCGAACTGGTGGTGCCGCCAGGAGAGAGCATGTTGCGCCTCGACAAGCAGGTCACGGTCAATCTGTTCAGCATCGTGCGTGAATCATTGCTCAACGCAGTTAAGCATGCAAATGCTTCCGTAATCAGAGTTTCTGTTCAAAAAATTAGTAATCTTCTAGCGATTGAGATTCTCGATAACGGCCGAGGGATTTCCAACAAGAACAGCAACGGTATTGGCTTGTTAGATCTTAACGAACGTGCGGCAGCCATTGGCGCAGAATTAACCATTACAAGCGGCACAACAGTTGGAACTAAGATCACCTGCTCGCTCAATATGAAGCCTTCCTCTCACGTCGAATAAAAAGAATACCGCCCACGTTTCGGCGGGGGCGGTATGTGCACAAAGTCCAATCGTAACTGTGTTTTAACCCATTGTTTATAAATGGGGTTGCACTATTTTTTTTTTTTTTGCGTTTACAATGTGGCTTACCGCGCACAAAGTGCGTCTATTTCTGGTGATCACATATGCATCGCACGCTCTTCAACCTACAGTCAAATACGGCCCTTGGCCAGGCCGAGTCAATCGCGCTTTCTCGCTACCTAACCGCCTACCCAGATGGCAAGCCCTATCGTTCCATTCTGGATCTCGTTGAGCACGGCGATCCAGTCGTCCACGTCCGCGCTGCATACGCGGAGACACCCAGGGATTCGCTCGCGGCCCATATAAAGGCAACGCGCGGTCTCGTCGAGGAACGAATCGACGCGATCATGGCCATGTATGCGGCGGCGAAGGAGTGGGTTGACTATATCGAAGCCGAAACCATCGCCGATAACGACCCACGGAAGCCAAAAGACATGCTCAAGGATCTGCAACGGGCATGCAAGATCATGATTCCGTTCGTATAATCATCCAGCATTTAGCGCGATGCCATCTGGCCTACCTTGTTTACCTGTATTGTTCCGCTTTGTTTGCTTCTGTTCCGCATTTTGTGGTAGCCTGTCGTGAATTGGTAAATACATGAGGTCTACAGCCATGGCACGAATCAGTATGGATCGTCTGAGAAGCTTTTCTAACAATGCATCTGAATATCTCAATGAGCTCCAAAACGCTCTAAACAAACCGCACCCATCGAAAACAGCACCAAATTTTTCGACGGCTGCAGTATCTGAGCTTTGCGGAATCGCTAGAACGCAATTTAGGTATCTTGCTGGCAAGCATCATTTGAGCATAGGCCACAAACCGGCGGGGGCAAAATCACGCGAGCTGACGCTACCAGAAACAATCTCGTGGATTCAAACAATCGCTGACAAACCCAGAAGGAACATTGAAGCCGGGCAACTTGGGAGAGTTTTGGCTGTCTGTAATTACAAAGGTGGTGTAGCAAAAACATCGACCGCCGTATCAATGGCACAAGCCCTCACCTTACGCGGCCTTAAAGTCCTTTTGGTTGATTGCGATGCCCAAGGATCGGCCAGTCTTCTTTTGGGTTTCAACCCGGAAACAGATATAGACCATGAAAAAACCACGATACTGCCATTCATTCACGGTGACTCGGAAAGCCTAGCACCCGCTGTTCGCACTACCTATTGGCACAATCTCGATGTCATCCCCGGATGCAGCGCCATCTTAACCGCTGAATTCTTGCTCCCTGCGAAGGCCATGACTGACCGTGACTATAGGTTTTGGGAAGTAATTAAAAATGGCATCGACCCGCTCCGCAAAGAGTACGACTGCATTATTTTCGACACTCCACCAAGCCTCGGCCACGTAACCCTTAATGTAATGTTTGCGGCAGATGGATTAATCATGCCATGTACGCCAGACAAACTTGATTTCACATCAAGCGTTCAGTTTTGGAGTGTTTTTAACGATCTTGCAGCCCTTTTTCCAGGTGCCGAAAAAAAAGCATACGACTTTGTAACCATCATTCCGACAAAGGTAGAGCCCAAAGATGGCCACCGCCTCACAAAGACCTGGATGCAAGAAGCTTATGGCGAATTCATGAACGCGATTGAAATTCCTCACAGTGCGGCTGCAAACATGGCGCTGACACAAGACCGAACCATTTACGACTTTAGCAAACCTGTCAACAGCCCGGAATCGCATCGTAGATACAAGGACCCAATGAACCACCTCGCAGACTACTTACTTCGTCAACTCGAAACAGGTTGGGCATCTTCAACAAAACCAACGGGAGTGTCTGAATAATGAGCAAATTATCCGACGCGATCGCCGCAAAAACCGCGAACATCAAACTCTCTTCTGAAAAAACTGCCGCAAAAGCCCATAAGCCCCTAACAGGCCCGGCCATTCAATTTGATGCGACCGCGCGCATGCATGCCGCAGAAAAAAAAGTAGAAGATCTAACCCAGCAATTAAACAACACGATTGGATCAAGTGGTCAGCTGGAGATACCCGTCAGTCAGCTCCATGAAATACCAGGGCGCAAAAGAAATCTTGATGATGAGAACTACGAAATCTTAAAGAATAACCTAGCCGCCAATGATCTTATTACACCAATCATTGTGCGCAAGCGAGAGGCCGGCGGCTACGAAATCATCTCCGGACACAACCGTGCCAATGTATTCCGTGAACTGGGTCGTGAATCAATCCCAGCGGTCATAGCCGACATTTCCGACAAAGACGCAGACAAAGATGCGTTTTTTGCAAACCTGATCCACTCTTCTCTGCCAGATTACGAAAAATATCTCGGCTTCGAAAAACTGCTGTCTGAACAACCATCTCTTACTCATGAGGCACTTGCGGCCAGTATTGGTGTGCCAAGAACCACCCTTACGACTCTTCTGTCCTTTAAGCGCCTACCCAGCGCAGCTCACAAAATACTGAAGGCCAAGCCTGGCGCAATCGGTTACAACACTGCAAACGACCTAGTCCGAGAGTCGGAAAGCGGCCACTCGGATCTCGTTGTCAAAGCAATTGATCTAATTGTGAACAAACAACTAGACCAAACAAAAGCCAAGGACTGGATTAAAAAAGAGCTACAGGCTGCCAGGCAAGACAATCCGACCAAAGCAGCCGCAAAGCCTATCATCATAAAGAAGGGAAAATCCACCTTCTGCCATATGCGCCAATCGAACAAAGTGATTCGCCTTGAATTCCAATCCGTCGAGGAAGCCGAGCATATTCAGGAACAGATTCACAGCTTCTTAAAGTCGCTCGCAAAAGACGGTGTTTGACATCTTTCTTTAGCTATCGCCAAGGAATCGACATGACCTAATGCCCACCCACGCCCTTCCCTGATAAAACAAAAGCCCGGCTGGAACCAGGCTTTTGCGGTACTGCAGCGGAAATCCTCAACAACAGAATCCCACTTCGATGAGTGATTCTATCTCGGGATTTCTCTGGAGTGCAAGGGGTATTTACATCTTTTTTCTTGCACATGGAGCATTTCTGATGATTCAGGAAACGTCCGGGGTAACATTCGCCCCTACGCGGCACCTCCCCTCCCCTTTGATCGCGGCGCGTGCTGCAGCCATGCACCGGCTTAACTGTCTGGATCTGAACCTAACAGCACGTCGCACCCTGTACGGCATTCTGACCTTTGTGACCATCAATAATCTAAAGCGTGAGATTTTCCCGCGCAGGGAGACGTTACGTCAGGAGGCGATGCTCGGTTCTGATGCCACTCTCTATCGCGGTCTGGCAACCCTTGAAGCTCTGGGCTACATCACACGATCTCAGAAGCGACAAACAAGAACAGGCAAGTTCTATCTCTCCCCTATTCTTCTGACCGACAAGGCAGTGCTACTACTCGGCCTTAAAGAACTTATCCACGAGTATCGGTCTATCAAAGTGAGAGACGGCCAATATAAGGAACGTAGTAAAGAACCACAGTCTTTACAGAAGTCATCCTCTAACGCGGATTCCGCTAACGCGATCGACCCTGAAACCAAACTTCCCGTTGAGGTCACGCCACTGCTGCAACTTGACGTTAGGAAATCGGCGATCTGCATGCTGATGGCTAAAGCGAAGGCCAATGGGAAACGTCTCTCAGACGTAACGAAGGCGGTCTGGCACAACCTCTATCGCCTCAGAGGTCGAGAAGTCGTGGCGTATCTGTCTTACCTGCTGGAACAAGATCGGGACTTTGAGAGCAAGGCAAAAGAACTCGATACGCGACAGCAGGAAGCAATCCAACGCCAACGCTATCAGCGAACTCTGGAATCACTCGATAGCCGCTATGACGGTTGGCAAGTAGTTAGCAAAGCAGGGCTGCCGGTGGGGACTTTTGTCTGTCGGGATGGCAGCAATCCGCGAGTAGAACAGAGGCGAGAAGGGCGTCTGGCAACCCTGCCGGTTAACCTGACGTTTGCAGAACGGTTTTCTGAAGGGGAGGTGCGTCTTCAAAGGACGTTATAAGCACCAATATCGGCGCGCCAAATGGCCTGGTCCGCCAGGCGCTAACAGGTTGTCATATTATGACGTCTTTGATTTATAACGACTTTTTATTGCTGCAAGACCAGGGGCCAACATTGTTAGGTACAGGTGTCCCGCGTTTTGATTGGTCAGCCCAGCCTCTCAAAAAACTTCTTCGCCTCTGCCATGGTCCGTTCTTTCTCGGCCTGAACATAGATGCTGGTGGTGCTCATCGAGGCGTGCCCTAAAACCTTCTGCGCAACATCGATAGGCACGCCCTTGGCAACGGCCTGCGTGCCGAACGTATGCCGGAAAGCGTGGGGTGAGACGCGGAGTAGGGCCGCTTCTTCTGTCTCATCGAACTCTCGCGTGTCGATAGCTTTCTTGATCAGGCTTTTGATCAGAGGATAGATCGCTGCTGCTGCATAGGGCATTTCTTCCAAGTGTCCGTGCTTCTCCAAGGAGGCTTTGGTTTGCAGCTTGGTGAAGGGGGAGAGTAGGGGGGCTGGCAACAAATCCATTTCAATGTCTGGATGTCTATCATGCCAGTGAGCCTGTAGTGCCTGATAGGTACGTTTGCTGACAGGGACGGTGCGCCACTTTCTACGCTTCCCCAAGACGTTAAGTTCCCAAATGCCCGTTGCGTGGCTGCTGGGTCTTAGCTGGTCGCTGGTGGCTGTTGCTGCTTCTTCGCGGCGCAGTCCGGAGTCGCCCATAAGGAGCATGGCGGCCAGCTCAATGCGGCCTTGCTGATTTTCCGGGATTAATGCGGCTTGTTGTGCAATCGAGACAAGTTTTTCCCAAAGAGTGAAGGGCAGGGCTTTCTCGATCTGGATCGGGTTAAGTGGGGTGGTGGTTTCCGGATCAGTCACGGCAACCCAGGGGTTGCCGGACAGGTAGCGGACTTTAGTGAGCCATTCGCAACAGGCACGAATACATTGAATGGCTGCTCGGCGGGATGAGTCCTTGAGCGGTTCTTCGTTGAATGGTTTCCAGTGGGCCGACAGCCGGGGTTTGCGCGGCCCCACGAAGTCGGGGCGGGGCGCTTTAAGGAATTCTTTGTAGGCTTCGCAGTCTTCAACAAACTGGGAAGAGATTGGTTTGTCGGTGACTAGGATGCACCAGAGCAGATAACGTTCCAGTTCCTTCTGATATTTCTTGAAGGTATTGCCACCGGGTTCATACCGAGCCAGGTAAGCGCGGATGGCTTCCAGATCATTGGTTGCCCGAATGAATGAGAAGTCTTTGGCCCTGTTGTAACCGTGACTGCCGTCGAGCGGGGAGGGCAGGGCGATGCGCTCTAATGGGGCGAGTTGTTGATTGCTGACATCGACTAATACTTGGTAGCTCCCGTCAATTTCTTCTGGGGCAAGCGCATGCGCCTCGATCTTGCCGAGCGACTTCTCGTGCCGTTGCAACCAGGCGATGACGGCGCCGGCACCGCGTTGCCCCAAACGCGGAATAGGGCGCCACCAGTTATAGCCGTACCGATTAATGCGTGACAGGAGGTCGGCTAGAGTGACCATATTCTCTGAAAGCAGGGCTTTGGCGACCCGGGGTCGGAACCATTGGGCCAGCGGATCATCAGGGCTTGGTTCCCCTGGTTTGGCGTTCGATGCTTCAAAGATGATGCGTAGTGCCGTCGCGGTGATGGTTCCGCCCTGACGGGCTGAGCGTAGGATGCTGGCGATGTGTGGATTGGCAGCGCTGGCGCGTTCGATCAGATCGTCGCGCATCGCTGACAGAAAATTCTCTAATCCCTGTTTGGCCTGGGGTGCCTCCCGGTTGTAGTAGCGATCGGCAATCGTGCTCACAGGAACCCGCTGTACCCAAGCGCGCAATGCAGTGAAGTCGACCCGCGTGTAAGTCGGTGGCTTGAAGGTGATGTTCAGGTTGTTGGCCATGGAAACTTGAAGGGAATGAGACGTCGCAAGGAACAGCCCTAAAAACGGCTGAAATCAGGCTATGTGGGAACAATTATTTGAGTGCGGGGAAGGGTAGGGTCTGGGCAGGGAGGTTTAAGTCGCGCAGAGGCGAGGGAAATGCGTTTTGGGCGGTTTTTAGGATAAATGCCGCCTGGCGCAGAAGGTTTTTATCCACAAAATCGGTGGAAAATCCGGTGGGTAAGAAGTCGCGACCGTTGCGGTGACTGCTTCGGGTGGTGTGCCTAAAAATCGGGCTGGGAAATTGGCGGTGTTAGGCTCTCTGTAGAGTTTTCGTTGTTACCGTGTCTGAGCACAAAAATGTCGCGCGCCAGTTCTGTGTTGCGTTTTGTCAATGCATCGTTTTTCTTGGCCAGCTTGCTTATCTGGCTGCTCATTTCCCTGATGCGGTCCTGGAGCTTTTGCGGGTCGCCCACACGATTTAATGTCATGGCCAACGTGCATACTTCTGCATACTGGTTGTACTCGTGTCGCCATGTATCCGGCTCCTGATGGCCGAGCAGCACGTGGCCGGCGCGGACTTTCAGGTGCCCACGATGGTTTATCTCTATCAAGCCCCATTTTGTCGGCAATTCCTCTGGACTGATGATGCCTTCTGGACTCAGATAATAACGATACGTTCCCATCCCTGTGGCACCGTCAACCCGGTGTGGTTTTGCGGCATCTGCCAGAAAGTCGGCGCGTGAAACTTTGGCTTCAACGATAACGGATCCGCTGCGCGCCTGTCGATACGGCCGCCAACCAATGGCGTCCGGAATCTCTCCGTTAATCCAGTTGGCGGTTTCAGAAATGGCCACTGTGCACCCTGGGCCCGATCGACTGGCTGGTCGCTGTAGCCACGACACGGCCACTGCACATAGTTCCTTGTGGGTCAGCATGTTTGTTTCCATTTCCCTAGGGGGGGGGTGTTCTGTTTGCAGCAGGTTTTGCCATAATAGTCTATGTATTATAATAACAATTATAGCATAAGGCAAAGGCCGGAAAAGAAGGGCAGGCCAACGATAGCCATCGCATCAGGATGCCCGATCATTGGCCGCTGGCAGGTGCCGTGGCAGATCCATGCTGTCGTGAAGTAACCTAAGGATATCAATGGCTGCCCCGGTCACACGAAACACCACAAAGTGCCGACCCGCACGCGCCTGGCGAGCCACATGCAAGGTTCGAATGCCCGGTTGGATGTCGTCGCGTGTTCTAGCACCCAGAACATTGGGGCCATCCTCCAAAGCCGCGATAGCAAGCGCTATCGTTTCAGCGTAAGTGCTGGCCTGGCCTTCCCCGAAGTTCGTGGTCGTCCACTGCAGGATTTCAACGTAGTCTTGTTCAGCCTGGTGACCGAGCCGAACCGTCCAAACGTGTTTCATACCCCAGCGATGACCTTGGATGCCACGGACGCCAAGTGCTCTTTGATCTGCGCGCCCGTGTCAAAGCTGGCGTATCGTCCCTGCTCGAAGTCGGCAACGCCGACCATGACTGCATTGCGCAGGGCCTCCAGTCGTGAGGCATCTTCGGCTTCACGCTGTTCCACCATGCGCAAGCCTTCTCGCAAGACTTCGCTGGCGTTTTGATAGCGGCCGGTACTGACGAGACGCTCCACAAAAGAAGCTTGATAGTTGGTCAATACAACGTTACGTGTTGGCATGCCGTTCTCCTTGCTAAGACATATTGGCATACTATGCCAACATGGATGGTAGTCGTCAATGGGAAACGCGAGATGCGATTGGCGCTTGCATTGTCGTTAGTACGGATATAGACTATATCTTGTTGTAGTAACTACATAAGGAACAGCATGACCAACCGCCAAAGCAGCATTCCTTACTCATTGCGTCTGCCCATCAAGCTTTCGCAACTGATTGACCAATTTGCAAAGAAAATCGATAAGTCGGCCCCAGATGCTGTTCGGGCTGGCATAGAGTCAGCATTTTCTAACGAGTACCGGATACTGGCACTTGATGCGGCTAACGAGAATCGCGCCAACACCCTGCGAATCCTTCGCGGAGCTGCGGCAGAGGCTGGCAGTGGAATCCAACTGCCGATGCCGATTTATTCGGCTTTAATGTGCTTCTCGCATTGGGCATATCTTCATGCAGGAGATCGCGGGTATGCAAATCCTCGTTACACCATATCTATCTTGCAAATTATTAGTGATTTGATGGTGTATGCCAAGAGCGATGCGCGTGCACATGCCTGCGGATGCTTAGGAATTGGCGCTGATGATGATTTTGCCGCTGGAATTCGGCGCTTACAGAAAGATATAAAGGGTGGTCTTAGGACGTTATATGCCGAAATGTTATCTCGTCCGCTTGAAGCAATGTTTGATGATCTTCAAGATATGGATGCTACAGTGATAGCAAAGATTTTTGCGCCTCATCTTAGAACGCTTTTGCCGCTCGCGGTTAAAGGAGCGAGGATGGGCATTGACCAGGATATCGTTCGGCGTGATATGGGGAGTATTTGCCCGGAGAACGTGGCATTTCAGATCGGTGATATGAAATGGTGGCTGCAAGCTAATACGATGTCTCTAGTTATTACTGAGGGGCACCACACCTATGTCTTCGGACTGGATACAGTGCTTACCCTCTACACGGCAATTGAATGTGATGCGCTGGGTGATATGGTCGGTCCGGATCCAGAACCGAAACTGTTCACTCGCGGAGAGTTTGTACTTAATAGAACTGGCGACCACGTTGTAATGCACGATAATGAAGGATATCGCTTGGGTCTTTCGGTGCGGGAATTGCGTGAGCTAATTCGCCATATATCTGAGGCATTTGCGCAGCCGGCTTGGCAGACACTGGTTGTTCGGTACCGCGAATTGATGGGGGATCTATGATTATTGAGCACGATGCGTGTGGCGTCAATCGCGGTGGCGTATTAACCTGTATAGCGGTTCAAACGCCGTAACAAAGTATTTGAAATCATCATGGCCAACTTACGAAAGTATTCATGACACAAAACACAGAATCTAACGTTCAGGATAATGCACGATTGTTGGCTGATGCCGAAGCCTTCGCCGTATCACTCAAAGAAAAGCAGGTGGAGATAGCAGAGCTCCATGCCCGCCTGAATAATGCAGTTGCGACAGCTGAGGCCAGGCTCGCAGAGATAGATACGATCCTAGTTGATACGAAAAGTGTGCAAACCAGCTCCAAGGAAATTGCGGCAGGAATAACCGGCTTTCAAACGGCATCGGCCAAATCTGCTGGTGAAGTCGAGGTGCTACTCCAGAGCGCGCAAGAGGCAAACACAAAAGCCATTGCAGCTTTAGAAACGATAAACACCCAAAAAACAGCGGCCGAAGAATCCGCAACTGCCATAGAAGAATTAAGTGACGAGGCCAAAGAGGCGGCTCAAACCTGCAAAAAGCTGGCGAGCACGGCGGAGGCTGTTGATACAAGGGTAACTACTTATGAAGACAAACTGACAGAGATTATAAAGAAATCTGAATCTCATCTAGCAACAATTACCGGTCTTTTGCCTGGCGCGACATCGGCTGGCCTGGCACATGCATTTGATGAGCGCCGTAAAACATTCCTTAAGCCTGGTGCTCACTGGCAATATTTGTTCGTTGGATCTGTGATCGCCATCGTCGTGCTAGCTGGCAGTGCCCTTTGGTCAGCCTACCAATCAGATACCCTTCTCACCTGGGATGAAATTTCGCGTCTCTGGATTGTGCGTATTCCGGTTGTAGGCGCACTGGTCTGGCTTGCCATACACTCAAGCCGTGAATCGGCGCTGGCTAAGCGTTTAGAGGAAGATTATGGCTACAAAGCCGCTATTACAGCTTCCTTTCAGGGGTTTCAAAAGCAAATGGCTGAAGTCGGTGCTTCCGCTGAAGATAACCCGCCACTAAATAAACTATGTGGCGATACGCTGATGACCATCGCAAGCCCTCCAGGACGGATTTATGAGAAGCACAGCCTAACCGTAACACCGACCAGTGAGCTAGCTGCAGCAGCGAAATCAGTGATTTCAACAAAAGCTGTAGGAGACTAACCTCTACATGGGCAATTTAAAAACTCAAGACACCGAGTTACAGATGGTTCAGTGCGCCTGGATTGATCACCTCAAAGTCTGGCGCGCAGTGAATCCCGCCACCGATGAACTAGTTGGTGAAGCGCCCAACATGGCTGAGCTTGAGCAGATGATCGAGCATTACATCTCCTTGCGGATCAACGGGGGCCAGATGGCCTACGATTACCGCACGGAGGCAAAGCGCTCCTGGCTACACTAACAATCAGTCCGTGGCATTGCTTCCAGCGCTGAACACCAGCCGGCGATCAGGTAGCTTCTCCGTTAATTCATCCATGAACCGGCGGTAAGAACGCGTAACCCCCATATTGCGCAAACCGTCTGCGTAGTGCTTGCGCCACCAGAGGCCGAACTCTTCTGAAACGTTTTCAGCGGTCACATGCCGGCCGTGTGTATGACGCCAGTGTGCACACAAGGCGAATGCATCATCACGGGCACGGCCATGATTGAATTCCGGATCCGAGAGAAATTCGATCGACAATTGCTGGTAAAGGGATAGATAGCTCATAAGGGATCCGTGATGTTCTCGCAAGACTTTATCCATCCTTGGTGACAGGCGCAAGTCCGTAATCTGTAACGCGTGGGGCAGTCCGGCCTGCTTGGCGGCCAGACTGCCTGATTAGATCGTGCTGCTCAGAGTGCTGGCGCGCAAAGCGCGGGGTCTCTGCTGCCCGTATCCAAGCTTCGTTCCGATCCCTTCGAACGGTACGCCCTTTAAGCCTGTGCGTTTGTTTCGCACAGGGCTTTATGGCCAAGGGTACGCGCCGAATGAACGGTGCCCCCCTTCGGGCTTCCCCCCATTAAATCGGCTTGCCCCTTGCCGTACTCATGTCTCGCTCCGGCTTTGGCTACGGGCAGCAGGTTGGTGGTTTTACCGCTTGCGGCTCATTGACCAACCAATGAGGGGTATGACAATGACGTGGGAAGAACTTGAAGGACTTAACAAAAGCGCAATTCTGGCGGCGTTAAAACAGGCCGACATTCACCTTGTGGCACTCGAATACTACGGCGAGGGTGATTCTGGCGGTATCGAGTGGATTGAGGGATACCGGGATGGGCAAAAGGTGCCGTTCGATGCCGCCTTAATGGTGCCAATCAAATCCCTGCGCTACAACTACCAGACCAAAATCAATACGGTCGTCGAAAGAACCTACGAGCTTGAAGAAGCGGTTCGGATGTTTGCCTATGAGGTGATAGAGGCTCGTCATGGCGGCTGGGAAAACAACTCTGGTGGTCGTGGCGAAATGAAGATTTGCGCCAAAGACGGTGCTGAGACCGTGACGCTGGAACACGCGGATTTCTACCGCGAAGAGCTTCTGTCTGAATACGACATCTGATCTTGCTAGCCGCCCAAGCCCTTTGTCTTGGGCGGCCTTTCACCGGAGATTTTCATGAAACATGCTATTTGCGCTTCACTCGGAGCCTATCCTGCTAAAACCTGCCATGAGGCGATGCGGCTGGCCAATCATTCGTTCGAGACACTGTTCGGCAAAATCTCGACTTCTCACGTTCAGCTTTGCCCTCAAAATTTCGGGCAGCTGACCGATGCGATAGTCGATGATCTGATGGCTTTGTATCCCGACACACGGTTCCGGCTTCACGCCAATGCCCGTGTGCAGGAACGACTCCAGATTGTTGATCTGGTCGATTGGTTTGATCGCCCTGATTTCTTCGCGGCGCTGGCCAGAACATCGAAACGATTGAATGCCCCGGCCTATTCGCTCCATGCCGGGCAAAGGTCAAGCCTGCTGCTTGCCAAACTCTTTGATGCCGCGAAAGCTGCCGCTGACCTGTTCGGCTGTCCGGTGGCGATTGAGGGGCATTATCCAACCGCACGCGGGAAATTCTTTCTGGATTCTTGGCTGAAATATGAACAACTGGCGCGGTCGGGCGTGCCATTCGCGCTCGATCTTTCGCACATCCAGATTCTGGCGCACAAATCTGGCGAAGTGCGCTACGACCTTTTGTGCGACATGGTAGCCTCTGACCGCTGCCTTGAAATCCACTTGTCCGCTAATGACGGCTCTGGCGATCAGCATCGGCAACTGGTTGAGCCACCGTGGTGGTGGAGCCTTCTGGACATGGCACACGCCGATGCGGTGCTCTTTACTGAAGGCAATCAGGTACGCCATTAACGACCAACCACTGCTTGCCGACGGGCGCGGTGGGGGAAGTCTGGCCGAGAACGCCCCGACTTCCTGATTAGGATGCGCGATCAAGATCATGGCTTTGACAGAATCAGCCGATATGCTGGCCTTACGGCCAGGTGCTGATTCTTTAATGGGATCTCCGTCAGGCTTTGCCTGACAGTTAGACGGACAACGATGTTGTCCTATCTGGTTTGCTACAAACCGATTTTGTTGTGCGTCATCCTGGTTTAAATCCGTCTTAAACGCTTGTCAGTACCCGATAACGCCGAGACCAACACAGGGGTCGTCAGTTTCAAGGGTTCGCTTCGCCCAAATGCTCACCCGTTCGGTACTCGCTGCGCTCCGTTCCGCTGCGGCTTCTGCTTTGGCCCTTGACCCCGCCTCTTACCCCCTGTGTTCTGGTTCGGCACGGGTCCTGCAAGCAAGACAGATTTTTCAACCAGGAGTGAACATTATGCACAACCAAAATCCATCGCAAACCAGCAACAACATCAACACAACTGCCCGGGATGCAGTCAATCCAGATTTTTGCGAAACCTCGACCGCAACCGCCATGACCACGATCAAGGCGATTCTGATTGACCCGTTCGAGATGACCGTGTCAGAGGTGGACTATGGCGGCGAAATGGCCGATATCTACCGCCTCATTGATGCCGATCTATTCACGGTGGCAGGTTTTGGGGAGGATGGTGACGGGGTGTACGTCGACGACGAAGGTCTGTTTAAAGCCACACAGCGATTCTTCAAGCTGGACGGCTATCCCCAGCCGCTGGCCGGTAAAGGTTTGGTTCTTGGTTCGAATGACGGCGGTGAGTCTGTGGCACCGGTCACCACGCTGGAAGCTGTTCGTGCATCCGTCCGCTGGGTTCAGCCCTTGTCGCAGCATCTGTGGATCGATAGCGATTCGGGCGCACTGCTCACGACTAAAGAACTCTGCACCTACTAACCAACGGCAGGACATGGGTCTGCGAATGCAGATCCACCTCTGATACCTTCAGGAGCATGCATATGACAAAGAGCGAAGCAACCGAAAAAGCGATCAGCCGTTACGTGAAAGGCGGCGGCAATGAACAACGTGGCCGTGAAATCTTGGCCGAAGAACTCCGACATTTCACCCCGCAGAACCTGCCGATCTCGCTGATCTACTGGGGTTTTGCGACCGTGCGTGGCGCGAATGCACTGGCTGCTGCGCTCTGCTCAGACGAGCCGACCCAGATCTGAACGGGGAACCACTATGCAATTTGATCTATTCCCTGCTCCTGAACCTGTCCTTATCAAGGTTCCCTGTGATCCCGATGGCCACGTCTGCAAAGATGCCGAAATCCTTGAAACAATTCATCTACACGACAAAAAGGTCGAGATCTGGATCGAGCTGGCCAGAGATGAAGAGCGTTGGATGTTCTCGGCATCTTTCCAGACCAACATAAGCTATTCAGGGTATCGCGTTGGTAAGAAATGGGGCAAGTTCACCAATTCGCGTGCAGATGCCATCCATTTCGCAGCAGAAGAAATCAAGGCACGGTCTGCTGGCAAGGAAAACGAACAACAAATCGTAAAACTCCTTACTCAGTTGCTGACGCCAGAGGCTCGCTTTGTAGCGTGACGTCAGACAGCTGATGCGTGACTCCGGCTGTCTTGATGGCCGGATATTTCGCTGGGGTTGTGCGCCCGGTGCGGCCGCACAACCTGAATAGATCGGCTTCGCCTCAGATTGGTGGCTGCTCAAAGAGCAGTCTTTCATGCTGCCCGAATCCGAGCGTCGGCCAGCGTTGTGATGCGATCAGCTTCGTTTGCTGTGCGCCTTGATGCTGGCACAGCATCCTCGCACAAGGGCATGCACCGAATGAACGGTGCCCCCCTACGGGCTACCCCCCATTAAATCGGCTTGTCCCTTGTCGCCTCTAACTGGCTGTCCGGCTCTGGCTTCGGGCAGTAACGGTTGTGCATCGCTTCTGCCCTCCATTCATTTCTTAGGAGCTGCACCGCCATGAATAAAATCGTCCTCGGCAATTGCGTAGAACTCATGCAAAAAATCCCCGATCAGCGTATTGATCTGATCGTCACTGACCCGCCATATCTCGTCAATTACAAAGACCGAACAGGCCGCGCTATCGCTAACGATGTGCACGCCGACTGGCTGGAACCGGCCTTTATGCAAATGGCCCGTGTCCTGAAAGACAACTCATTTTGCGTCAGCTTTTATGGCTGGACCAAGATTGATCTGTTCTTTGCCGCGTGGAAGAAGGCCGGGCTTCGTCCTGTCGGGCATGTGGTGTTCGCCAAGCAATACGCCTCATCAAAACGCTTTCTCGCGTATCAGCATGAATCGGCTTATCTGCTGGCAAAGGGACAGCCGGAATTGCCCGGCAATCCCTTGCCGGATGTGTTGCCGTGGAAATACACCGGCAACAAGCTACATCCGACACAAAAGCCGGTGTCATGCCTCACACCGCTGATTGAATCGTTCTCGAAGCCGGGTGCGCTGGTGTTGGACCCGTTTTGTGGGAGTGGTTCGACGTGCGAGGCCGCGCTCATTACTGGGCGTCGGTATCTGGGGTTTGAACTTGACCCGGCTTATCACGCGGCGGCGACTGAGCGGCTCAATGGCGGTTCGTTTCAATTCCCGAAGGCGGCATAACTATGAACATCGGCACCCTTTCGCAAAACCTTACCGCGTACCTGACCGGATACGGTCGCGGCTGTCCCGAACGGCTGCGATTCATCACGGACTGCAACGACTGGCCTTATATGGCGCACGACGCCATACGGCACCGCCGTGCGCAGTTTCTCGAAGCGCTGGATATACAAACCCTTGAAGCGATTGCTACTCACAAAGTCAGCTTGCAGCAAATCGCCGCTGACCTTCTTAAAACCCTGTAATACATGACCGGCGGCAACGCCGCCGGGAAAGGACTGACCATGCAAAACGATCTACTCGCTCGCCGCGCTGCTTATGCCGTGGAAAATGCCGACAATCACTTGAACGTGGTGCGCTTAACGCTGATGCGCGCTCTGGAAGAAGTCGGAAAGTATCAGCGTAGCTTTACCGATGAAGCCGATCTATCTAAAAAGGCCGACGTGCTGAACTGGACAATCAATTACCTGGTTACCGGGATTCTCCCGAATCTTCGCATCGACCTGCTGGCTAACGCCCAGGCAGGTCTTAAAACCATCGCTTCGATTCCGGATGGTGCCCTATGAGTAACCAGGTGCATGATGTGGTGGCCGAGATTGCCGCCCGGATTCTGCGAATCCCGACCCTTGAGACACGCCGTTCGAACAGTCTGGATTTCTACGATTGCGCGGTTTGGAGTATCCGTGAAGCGCTGATCGCGGCTTACCAGGCAGGCCAGGCGTCCCGCCAGTAATTCGCTCTCCCCCGTTCCGCACCAGGCGTTTTGCGGCGCGGGGGTAGTCCGGCCGATGTGGCGGCCAGACTACCTGTCGAGTTCGCTTCGCTCAGAGTTGGTTGCTGGCTTTAAAGCTGCCCGTCTCCAAGCTTCGGCCAGTGCCGCGCTCACGGTCCGGCTTTCATCGGCTGTGCCTGCTTTTTAGCTTTGCACAGCCTCTTTGCCCAAGGGCTCTCGGCGAATGAACGGTGCCTCCCTACGGGCTACCCCCCATTAAATCGCCTCGCCCCTTGCCCTGCGCCCGTTGCTGTCCGGCTTTGTCGACGGGCAGCAGGGCGGTGGTTTGACCGACTTGGCCCGTTTCCAACTTTTACGGGAGTTTCACCATGGGTAATCGTGCGGTTATTACGTTTTCTGGAAGTCGTTCAACGGGCGTGGGGATTTATTTGCACTGGAATGGCGGTCTCGAATCTGTGCTCGCCTTCCTTGATGCTGCGAAGGCGCGCGGGTTTCGAGATCCGGCCTCTGATCCTTCCTATGCGATGGCGCGACTCTGTGGCCTGATTCATGAGTTTTTTGGGGTGCGCGATTCTTGCAGTCTGGGCGTGGGTTTGCTGTCGGCACTGCATACGGACAATTGGGATAACGGGGTGTACGTTGTGGGGAAAGATTGGGCGATCATTGATCGCTGGGGCAAGGGTTCCGGCCACCGCCGCGAGCTTGCCGATCTCTCAGGTGAAAATCGGATCCAGTACGACGAGATTCTGGCGTCGCTTCGCTGACCTTCCGGCCTCGCCCCTATTCGGGGCGGGGCTCTTGGGGCTGCGCCCCGCCGCCCGGCTTCCCCCTTTCGTTCCGGGCTCCGCCCGGAACTGGGTTGTCGTTTTGTGTTATTTGGTTGCGCTTGTGTTTGGGTTCTGCGGTACGATAGATTCGGTCTGTGTTTATTGGGTCTTGCGTATGCGTCGCCTGTTTCTTTGGTCGGTTCTGGGGTTGGTTGTGTTGCTGCTCGATGGCTGTGCGTTGTTCGGCCCTCGATCCGATCCTGTGCCTCAATTGGGGATTGAGCTTTATCAGCGCGATGATTTTTATATGCCTGCCCACCCTTCTAATAAGATTCGAGCGGCTTATTTCCCTAATGTAGAAGGGGCTCAATCTACGGCTAGGCTGCCTTGGGTTCAGACGTCTATTTGTGATGAGTTTGAGCACTGTCGTGCGGTGAATGTGTCTGCTGAGGTGGCTTATTTGCCTGTTCGTTATTCTCGGTATGAGATGAAGGTGTCAGGGTCTATTGTGTCTGTATCTGATCGGGGTGGTCGGGTGGTGACAGAATTTAATGAGCTGGTGGTTTATGGTAGGCCTGTTAAGATTGTTTCTCGGGATGGCTTTATTAATCTCGTTTTTGGCCTGAAGCCTGCCTGATTTTCTGCGTCCCTGCCTAATGGCCGTCGGGCTTTCGCGCTATGCGTCGAGTCGGCGGCTTCGCCTGGTCTCGCCCCTTCGGGCTTCAATCCCTGACGTCTGCGCGCTCCGCTTGCTTCGGTTGCTGGGTGTGGTCGGTACCGGAAAGATGCTGTTGGTCGGGTGGCGGAAGTGAGGCTAATTCAAAGGCGAGGCTAACTAAACTAATCGAGTTCGGGAGTTGACCACAAGTCCCCGTGCGTTGCGCCTGGTCCGGTTTCCCTCTTAAAACCTCTACCCGGAAAACCGGGGCGCAATTGACGGCTCTCGCTCTACATAGGCGGCGGCCGTCAATGCCTTCGGGGACTTGTGGACAATCCCTCACAGTTCGGCCTCTGCACAGGTCTGTGCGGCGGCCTTTTTTTGGATGGCGCTGCGCTGCTGTACGCCACCACCCTGCTTTCGCCTGGGGCATTCCTGCCTTGCGCTTCCCGGGTGGCGGCTTCCAGCATGAGGCTCGCGCTATAACACGCCTTGCTTCACGTGCGTTCCTTGCTGCACTCCACGCCGACAATCCTTGTCGCCGTTACGCTGGCAATTCATCGCACGTTGCTTGAGGCGTTGCTGTTTTGGGAAGTCCGGTCCGATGTGGCCCAGACTTCCTGATTGGGCTTCGCGATCAAGAACATGGTTTTGCCAGAATCAGCCGATATGCTGGCCTTGCGGCCAGGTGCTGATTCTTTAATGAGAGCGCCGTCAGGCTTTGCCTGACAGTTAGACGGACAACGAGTTGTCCTATCTGGTTTGCTATAAGCCGATGGTGTTGTGCGCCCCTGGCTGAATGAATCCGTCTTAAACGCTTGTCAGTACCCGATAACGCCGACACCAACACAGGGAAAGTTTGGGTAAAGGGAAGCTGCGCTCAAATGCTCACCCGTTCGGGCGCAGCAAGCTGCGCTCCGCGTGCGGCTTCCGCTTTGACCCTTGACCCAACCTTTTTAACCCTGTGTTCTGGTTCGGCACGGGTACTGCAAGCAAGACGGATCTCATCATCAACCAGGAGCAAAAGCATGCACAACACCATCCATCGCAAACCAGCAACAACACCAACGAGCCGGGATGCAGCAATCCAGATCTTGGGGACACCATCAACGACGAAGGATCAAGAGTCGATTTTTTCAACGGGGATTGCAGATGTGCTTTTGCACGATATCAAGTGGTCGATTCGCAGTAACAAAATCGTGAATGAGTTGGATGAGGCAACCGAAGAACACATTGCTTCAATGATTCAAGAGGGGTTCCGTGAGGGGCAGTTGTGTGTGTATGACCACGAGTCGGAAGAAACTTTCTACGGCTATTGGTCTATTCGTCGCTACGCTTAATAAGGGGAAAGAAAATGACTGAAATCCAAACAGGGTGGAACGAAGGCAATGCTAAACATACACAGGGGCCGTTGGTCGTAAAGAAGGCGGGAACCTGCGCTTATTACATTGAAAGCACTAATGGCAAAGGTCGCATCGCTCGCATTGAAATCCTGAATATGCCGACTGAAGCCGAGGACGAGGCAAATGCAAGCCGCCTAGTTGCTTGCTGGAATGCTTGTTTGTCTATCGACACGGAAACAATTGAACGTCTGGCCGGTGATGATTTTATTGAGCATCTAATTTCTTTAAATGAATTATTGACTAGTCAGCGCAACGATCTGCTCGAAACTCTGGCGAACATTGTCTGTCACGAAAACATTACAAATAAATACAGGTTAGATGCAGCAGAAACCGCTATCGCCAAAGTAATCGGGAAAGGGGAATAAACATGGGACAAGCAACGAATCTGTGGCAACCAGAAGTGATCGCGGATGGTGGATCATCATTTCTGGACAAGGCCCGTGAACATACCTTGCAACAGTTTCACACGCAGGTCTGGCGCGAATGCCGCCGTGAGTACCGCAAGGCTGCAGCCGAAGTCCGTGCCGAAATCAAGGCAACTTGGAAGCAGTGGTCGGGACAAAAGTCGTCAACAGCGCTCCGCTATCTGGTGGATTGCTGCACAGGCGCTTACAGCAAGCGTTTGCGCGAAATCCGTGATGCTGAAAACCGCGAAGCCGCTATGGTTCACTTTGGATTGTCGGCTCTGATCGCGCCGCAATTGAAGGTGCACTGATGAACGCGCTCATCCTTTTTGTCTCGACATGGGCTCTGGTGTTGTTTCTGGGACTGCAAAGCCTGAACGTGAATGGTGGCCACCGACTTCTCGCCTGTCTTACCAGCTTCGGTATCGGTGCAGCCAATCTAACGGTGCTAAAGATCATGCCGGGACCAACGTCTACGATTGAAATACTGGCCTATCTGGCAGGTGGCCCAATTGGAATCGTCACCAGCATGCTCATTCATCCTTGGATGGTTCGTATTCTGGGGAACAAGAAAGGAAACCGCCATGCTTGAAATTATCTGTGCCTTACTTCAATTGATGGCTTGAAAGGAATCGCCATGGAACATGATGTCATTAGGGCGATGTCACCGGCAATGCAACGTAGCTATGGCGCATTGCTGTTACAGGACCGCCTGCTAAATTTCACGCAAGGGCCGTGGGCGGTTTTCGGAACACCGTCGCAGGATATCCGCTTTGCGCGGTCTGTCCACGCTGGATCGGAAGAGGTTGCCAAGATTCGCTCGATGCCCAGCTCAAGAGAAGATGAAGCCCTAGCCAATGCCAAGCTTATCGCCGCAGCGCCGAAGCTGGCCAAGGCCGCTTTTCTCTCACTGGCGCTAATTTGCGACCGCTTCCCGCATGGTCACGGGTGCCCTGATGTTGGGCTGGCGTGGGCTGCTTTGGATGAGGCTTTGCGCCTCGGATTTGAATAAGGAGTCGTCATGACAGTTCATCTCCCACATTTAACCCAGGCACAAGAGTTTACGGTCAACGTTTTCCTGGCGCGTTTTCCGATCGATGCCGAGTTTGTGACTCTTGTAGATATGGTTTCCCAGGGTGCCCCAGAGGTCGAAGTCCATCACTCTCTAAGTTTTCTGGCTCCTGAAGACATCGCGCACCGCATGGATGCGCTTGTAGAAACAACAGAACAAAGGATCTCATCATGCTAACCGCTACTTCATTTGATAATACCTTCCGTGCAGAAGACAAGCCGCTGCCAAAAGCCTCTTTGTTGGAGCGGTTAACAGATCGTCTGCCAGACGCCGATACAGCAGATCGTCTGGTCGGCAGGTTCTGTTTCGTGGGCTTTGTCGTGCTGATTCTGACGCTGGCACTTTTGTCATAGCTATTGCTATAAGTAGCACCCAGTGCTATCATAAGAGATGAGCAATCAAGTGACAAAACCTAATTCCGGCAGGGTTTTTAAGACAGCTTGGTTTTCCAAGGCAGCCAAAAAAGCCCATATTCCAGATTCGGAATTGCGCGAGGCCATCACACAAGTGATCCAGGGACTCGCTGACGACATGGGCGGTGGCGTCTTCAAGAAGCGATTGAACGGCAATATGCACCGTTCCATCATTCTGGCCAAAGGTGGTCGGCATTGGGTATATGAGTATCTGTTTGCAAAACAGGATCGGAGCAATATCGATATGGATGAGTTGGCGGGGTTTCGCGTGATCGCCAAAGCTTACGCCAAACTGTCAGATGGGCAGATCGAGCAATTGTTGGTCAACAAAGATTTGTGGGAGATTAGAAATGACGGCTAAACAGAAATTCAAGAGTGATGCGTTCGAGGCCATCCATTCGTCCGCTCGCGCATTGTTCAATGTCGGCGGCATTGATAAGGCAACGCTACGCAATTTCGATGCTGCATGCCTGGTGGTGCCGCATGACATCGAGCCAGAACAGATCAAGCAAATTCGCGAAATGAACCATGTGAGCCAGCCGGTTTTTGCACGTTTTCTCAATACGACCGAGTCAACGGTGCAGAAATGGGAAAGCGGCGCCAAACATCCAAGCGGCATGGCCCTGAAACTTTTGGCGGTCGTTCAGAAGCACGGCCTGAAAGTTTTGGCTTAAACATGAAAGATCGTAGCCATAACGTGGGATGGCCGAACTGTTTAGGGAAGATCCGGTATTTGCGAAAGCTGCGTTCGATAACTTCATCGCCCATCTGAAATTCAAACTGAACAATCATCACGGTGCTGGCATAAATCGTAAGATTGCCAAATTGGTCAATCTACCAGTCCTGTAGTTGTTAAATGCTAATTCATCATGATTCCCGAGCTTCACTACGCGCTTTTCGGAAAAGTTGACCACGTACCTAGAACCTCCGGCCGCGTCATCCGTGGCATGTCGGCACCAGATATGCCAGTTGTAACCGGATCGACGCTGGACCGAATTTTGCAATATCTCAAAGGAGTGGAATCGGCCTCATTGCCCGAATTAGTAACAGGCACTGGTTCTGCCAGATCGGCGATTCAGACTCAGTTACGTAATTTGAGTGATGCCGGCAAGATTGAAACAATCGCCATCAAAGGTTGCGTCACCGAGTACGCTTTAGTATTCAAGGTGTAAGCATTCCGGTACAAGATCGCGGATGTGACAAACGGGGTCAAATAGCGATATCCCCATATCGCGCACGCCAATAAATCTGAAATTTTCCGCTCGGGCGTGTCTGACCGATTCCGGCCAGACACGCTATTTTGGCTTCGCGATCAAGAACATGGTTTTGACAGAATCAGCCGATATGCTGGCCTTGCGGCCAGGTGCTGATTCTTTAACGACATTTCCGCCAGGCTATGCCTGGCAGTTAGACGGACAACGAGTTGTCCTATCTGGTTTGCTACAATCCGATGGTGTTGTGCGCCCCTGGCTGAATAAATCTGTCTAAACCACTTGTCAGTACCCGATAACGCCGACACCAGCACAGGGAAAGGCTCGGGTCAAGGGTTCACTTCGTGCAAATGCTCACCCGTTCGGGCGCAGCAAGCTGCGCTCCGCGTGCGGCTTCCGCTTTGCCCCTTGACTCGAGCCTTTAGACCCTGTGCTTTGGTGCGGCACGGGTCCTGCAAGCGAGACAGATTTCATCAACCAGGAGTAAAAACATGCACAACACACATCAATCGCAAACCAACATCAAAACCAACCCAACTGCAACGGGATGCAGCAATCCAGATTTGTTTACGACAGAAGTTCATGTTGATGGCAGTGTTGTACATTGCGGTCAAATCGTGACAGCTGATCAAACTTTCGAGTTAGCGATAGAAGCGCGTATTCTGTTGGCAAAAGTCACAGTCAGGGAGTCAATTGGCGAAATAAATGCGGAAGAACTGCGCCAAATGCGAGCAAAGGCTATGTGTATTGCGCAAACCCTTGGTGCCATATCGTATCGCAACGGACGTGATGAAATGCCGACCATGATTAAAGATTCAGAGGTTTTGCGTAACTCATGGCAATCAGGGTATTGCAACACGGACTATCACGACAACTTGGACGACGAGAACCTTGAATTTTGATAGGAGTAATAAGATGCGAGCAATTAACACATTCACAATATCCGGCAAACTCTCAACCGAGGTAAAAGCCGGAAAAACAAAAAACGGCACCGTGACAGCTTGGTACGTTGTTGCAGTTAACGAAGAAATTGCCACAAAGGACGGAAGCACAAAGTCTATCGTGAACTTTATCCCTGTGACGACTTATGGCAAACAGGCAGAAATCGACCATGGCATGACAAAAGGTGACGGCGTAGAAGTTAGTGGATCAATTGCATCATGGACAAGTGCAGACAAGTCGAACCATGGTTTTAGCTTTAATGCCAGATCGGTAAAGGTTGTCGGAAGCGCTCCTGTCCAAAAACAACCGGAACCACCGGCAGCCGATGACACCTGGCTGGCTGATTACGAAAACGCTGGAGTTCAGAAACGATAAAGCGCAGAATCAAGCGCCAGCCAGCACATAAGGCAATATACGAGAACATTGCCAACTTCCAAACAGAAAGGCCCGCAGGGATTACACCCTGCGGGCCTTTCTGTTTTTGTGCCGCCGTCAGTTTGCTGGCGGAGATGCTGCGAGAAACTCTTTGATCTTCGGCATGATCAGCTCAAGGTCTTGCTGGCTCACATTCATTAAGCCATGCTCTTCCAGCATATCGGCGATTGCTCGCGCCGTCACTTCGCGTTGACGCTTGGATTGCTCACGCTGGCGCTCTTCAAGTTTCTTGAGTTTTTCCCGCTGTAACTTGATCTGATCTTCCAACGACATGCGGGGTTTGGTTGGTTTCTGTTGTTCCATTGCAGTGCTCCTGTAGTTGTATGACGAGATTTTTACACGACCGGCCAATTGCGGCAAGTTTTAATACTGCACAAGTCTTGCCAGACCCTACTACGCAAATCGGCCGGAGGTTAAACAACAACATGAGTCGCGCTTTCAGCGCAACTCTCCCTTGGAGAAATACGATACACATTACGCACAGCTACGCGTGCAACAAGCAGACACCGCAAAGCCGCGCCAGAAGGCGGTAGTTACACGACTACACGACTACACAAAGAAATGGCACTACTAAAAGAATTTGCACAAAATCCAAAAAAAGCTTATTATTCAACAATAGCGCCCATCTAACACCGTAGTCGGAACAACTACAAATGGCAAAAACCAAATATCCGCATGTGCTTTCTCTTCGATTCGATGACGAGACAAAATCCCTTATAAGCAAGATTGCCGCCGAGCGCAAAATGTCAGAAATGGCGCTTATCAGACATGCGGTAGACCTGTATATAAGGGGCGAAAGCGAGATGGCGCAAGCCAAGGTCTTGTTTCAGGCGGAACTCGACACGCTTACGCAGGATATCGCTAGGATTAAGCAACTTACGATGTCAGCCGTCGCAGGTATATCGATCCATTCAGCGCGAATGCAGCCTCGCAACCAAGGTGAGTCAGACGAAGATTATGATCGCAGAAAGCGGCAGTACGTCCATTCTGCAATCGAAGACTCGATCAAGGTAGGTGAAGAACTTGTAAGGGAGTCTAAACGATGAGTGTAAATCGAACCGATTTCGTGAACATTTCTGGTTTGGCCGTCATTTCGAATTGTAGGAGATGGCTATGTTCCTAACGTCTGAATATGGCTCTTGTAATACAGGGGGCGCACT
>CAIQBG010000068.1 GCA_903870055.1 uncultured Pseudomonadota bacterium | reverse complement strand
GCTCTGCCTGCCATAACTCTACGCGAATGCGCTCATCTGTCTGAAGTTGCTGATATTTCCTATTTCCCATGCAAAACACCTTACCTTATTGGTCAAGTGTTGCTCTTCAGACTTGAAACCGCCGCCCTTTAAAAAAGCCAGGATTCTTCTGACATAATCAACAAATGCCAAAGTCATTTAGCCTAAGCAAATCAAAAATTCTGCTCCACAGACAATGCCCCAAGCGTCTTTGGTTGCAGGTGCATAAACCGGAGCTGGCCGAAGTCGATCCGGCCGCAGAAGCACGCTTTCGCGATGGTAATAAAGTCGGTGATGTGGCACGGCAGCTTTATCCGGGGGGTGACTTCATTGATACGCTTAACCGCAAAGAAGCGCTTGCCAGAACAGCTTCGGCACTTGAGTCAGGACATAAGCCCATTTTTGAAGCAGCGTTCCTGCATAATGACGTACTGGTACGCGCCGATCTTCTGGTGCCTGAGGCATCGGGTTACCGTCTTGTCGAAGTGAAATCTTCTACCTCGGTCAAAGACTATCACCTCGAAGACATCACGGTGCAAACCTGGGTGATGCAGCAGGCTGGTTTGGCGCCGAGCCGGTGCATGGTGGCGCATATCGACAACAGCTTTGTTTACCCCGGCAATAGCAAATATCAGGGTTTGTTAAAAGAAGAATCTGTCGATCTGGAAGTTAGAGACATGATCGCAGAAGTGCCAGATTGGATTGCCGCAGCACAAAGCACGCTGGAACGCAGTGAAGAACCGGGTGTCGTGCCAGGCGAGCAATGTAGTCATCCTTTCCCCTGTGACTTTGCGAACTATTGTTCGCCACCAGAGACAGATGTGGCTTTTCCGGTAGAGATTCTGCCGTACGGTAAAAAGATGGTCGAGCAGCTGCGTGCAGAGGGTTACCGTGATTTGCGCGATGTTCCAGAAGAAAAGCTTTCTAACCCTAAACACATCAGAGTGCATCGAGTCACGAAGTCGGGGCAAGCGGAACTGGATCAGGAAGCGATTGATGCGGTTCGTGAATTGCCGTACCCGCGTTATTACCTGGATTTTGAAACCATCGCCTTTTCTGTACCCGTCTGGGCGGGCACCGGCCCATATAAACAGCTGCCATTCCAGTGGTCATGCCATATCGAAAATTCAGATGGCGTTTTGACGCACAAAGAGTTTCTGGATATCTCCGGTGGCGACCCTCGTAGAGCCTTTGCCGAAACCTTGATTGAAGCAATTGGAACGAGCGGCCCCATCGTTGTTTATAACGCGCCCTTTGAGGGCAGTCGCATGAAAGAACTGGCTGAAGCATTTCCGGATTTGGCAGCGCAATTACTGGCTGGAGTAAATCGATTGTTTGATCTGTTACCCCTAGCGCGCAATCACTATTACCACCCGGCGATGAAAGGCTCGTGGTCGATCAAGGCAGTGCTACCAACCATTGCACCGGAACTAGATTACTCAAACCTCACTGTGTCACATGGTGGCATGGCGCAGGATGCGTATCTTGATTTGATAGGACATGAAATGAGTGCGGGAGATAAAGAGGGACTAAGAAAAGCGTTGCTGGCTTACTGCGAGCAAGACACGCTAGCGATGATACGAGTTATTTCGAGATGGAAAGCCTAGCTTTATACTGAGGTGCTTCAATGGAAATCAACGAAAAGAATATGGTCGGATTGATACGTGATCTAGACCAAATAAAAAAACATAGGTCATACCCTACAGGATTCAATCTGTTTGAATCTACAGGCATGGTTAGGCAAGAAATCAGGCATTCAAATTTTCTGGGGTTCTTATTAGATCCAAAAAAGCCACATGGACTTGGCACTCAATTCATCAAAGAAATAATTCTTCGAGCAGCAATTTCGAACGAAGATAGGGAGGTTGCTCAGCTGAGCACTCTACTGGGCGATTTTGATGACCTTATTGTTAAACGTGAGTGGAGCACTGCTGGAAGCAAAAAGAAAATAGACATCGTTGCATGGTCACCGACAAATAGATCTGTTTTTGTTATTGAAAATAAGGTTGATTCTGGGGCTGGCAAGAATCAGCTTGCAGACTATGTATCTTTGATTGGCAAGCATGAAATTTTCAACGAATATCAGAAAACATTTCTCTTCCTTACGAAGAGTTCCGATGAGCCAGAAGAGGAGCTTTGGTTGCAGCTGGGGTATGAGGATATTGTAGATATCCTCTTGGAAATGATACGAGAAAACGAAAATACCCTAGGCCTAGAATTGCGCACAGCCATCGAGCATTACGTTGATTTACTGAGGAGATACATCGTGGGTGATGAAAATCTGAAAGCAGAGTGCAGCAGAATCATTGACCAATATGGTGATGTGCTTACTTTCATTTATAAGCACGCTGAACAGTCTGGTCAAGGTTCCGATTTTAAATCAGCTTCCTTGAAGTTCTATGAAGAATACAAAACAAAGATCAATGACATCGTAACCAAGCCCACGCAATATGCGTTCATCCCCAAGTCGTTAGATGGCGTAGTTGCCGAGTGCAAGGGTACTAATTTTTGGGGCCAGCAGAAACCGATACTTATGTGGTTCTATTTGAGAGGGGATAATGCATTAGGTTTAATCTTGGAAGTTGGACCCATTCCTGATGCCGCCGAGGAAAGGCGAGGTTTGGTAGAGTCTCTACAGAAGATCATAGGCAGAAATCGAATCATCAAAGACACATACTCACGCGTATGGAGTAAATATGTTCGTCTTGAAGAAGATCCAGATGAATCAATGATTCTGTCTCAAATGACAAAGCTCTGGTCCGAATTCGAGAGCAAATTTGAGAATGACGTTGCTAGGGCGGCCGAAGAGTTTTTCCGCAAGAAGACTTAATAAGTGCCCTCGAATAAAACCCGTAACACGCTTGCTCGCCAGTGGGAACTGCTGAAGCTGCTTCCATCGCGTGGCACCGGAAAAACCGCCAAAGAGATTGCTGATGCTTTGGCTGAGGCAGGGTTTTCCGTGAGCAAGCGACAAGTTGAACGTGATCTGATCGACTTGCAGGAAGTAGTCGGGTTGCAGTGCAACGACGCTAGTATTCCCTATGGTTGGCGCTGGGGTTCAGCCCCAGTGGAATTGCCAGGTGTGACTCTGGCAGAAGCGCTGTCGTTACAGATCGTTGAAGAAACATTGAAACCGTTACTGCCCGGTTCTGTATTGCGGACTGTACAACCGCGATTCGAACAGGCTAAGGCGAAGTTGGCCGCGCTGGCAGAACAAAACCCAGCAGCAGCTTGGTCGGATAAGGTGATGTCAGTGCCACCGACATTGCCCATGTTGCAGCCAGTAGTAGATGAAGAACTTCTAGAGCTAGTTCAAAGTGCATTGCTTAACAACGAGCAGCTGGATGTTGTTTATCTGGGCTTTTCTAATGAACCCAAAGAGCTACGCCTTCACCCCCTAGGTTTGGTTGTGCGTGGCGCAGGCACATATCTGGTGGCAACAGCGTTTGATTATGCCGATGTGCGGCTTTATGCCTTGCACCGTTTTCAATCGGCGGGCCGAACTTATGAAACAGCGAAACGCCCTAAAGGCTTTAAGCTTGCACAGTATGTGGACGAAGGCGCCTTGCAGTTTGGTAAGGGCGGTGTTCTGAAGTTGGTGGCCAGGATTGATGAAATGCTGGCAAAGTATTTGACTGAGACGCCGTTATCAGAAAATCAGAGACTCAAGCCAACGCATAGTGGCTTTGAGTTGAGTGCGTCAGTTGTAGATAGTTGGCAGCTACACTGGTGGCTTCTTTCGCATGCCGAATCAATCGAAGTTGTTTCACCAATTGGCCTGAGGAAGAGAGTTTTGGAGAGTCTGGAAAAGGCTATTGCCCTTTATCGGAGTGATCGGCGTTGTTCTGAGCGAGCAAGAGTGTTTGATTCCGATCCCAGTTGGCCTCACGCTTAGATTCATTAAATCGCTTCATCAGGCAGTGGACGTCACTGGTACAACCAATATCAGTGGATGGTTTGATTTTTGGTAGTTGGAATGTCACCTGATCTATAAGCCGGTTCTTCGTGCCATTATCCAGTTCAATCTCTGTGAGCGCATAACGAGACCAAATTACATTTGGATCGTCGAGGTCCCCATCCTTGATTGCCATGTTTTTTTTGTATTTTGTATCTAACGCCAGTCGTTGATTTTCTGTGATTAAACAAGGAATCACATATTTGTATATGGTGACCAGAAGCGAAAGGTCATCTGTTGCCACAGCTTTGATCTTTTTGTTCCAGATGACGTTAATAGGTATTACGTGTTCTTGATGGGGATTTTGGCTGCTGCTGAGTAATTTCAGAGCTTGATGGGTGGCGAAGCAGCTTGTTTTGAATTTGGACCAATTGCCACTAAAGAACGTATTTTTATGAGAATTGGATGTGTAGCCATTCAATATGGCAGCTATGTTATCCATTGCGGTTCTAACCAAACCAGAGTCATACCTGTTGTGGCGCAAGGTGACTTTTAATAGATCCAAATAGAAATTCAAAGACTTACAAAGACGACATTCGCACATGGCCACTATCCTCATCGATTTGTCGCAAGGCGGCGCGACAGAAGTCCTATCTTCACTTGCCTCACGAGATCGAATTGTCATTAGCCTCAAAGAGGCCTTGGGTTATTACGCTTAGCTAAGCTTCTTCTTCAACAGATCATTGACCTGTTGTGGATTGGCTTTGCCCTTAGCGGCCTTCATGATCTGGCCAACCAGTGCGTTGAGTGCCTTCTCTTTGCCGGCTTTGAACTCGGCGACGTTACCCGGGTTGGCAGCGAGCACTTCATCGACCAGAGCTTCAATAGCACCAGTGTCAGTGATTTGTTTAAGGCCTTGCGCTTCGATGATTTCATCGGCGCTCTTACCCTGACCCTGCCACAGCGCATCGAATACTTTTTTGCCGATAGCGTTAGAGATGGTCTGATCCGCAATGCGGGCGATGAGACCACCCAGTTGCTCTGGGGTTACCGGTGCAGCTTCGATGTCGAGGCCTTCACGGTTGAGGCGCGCCGAGAAGTCACCCATGATCCAGTTGGCAGCGACTTTGGCTTGCGCGTTGCCGGCCACTTTGAGAGCGCTTTCGTAGTAACGGGCGATTTCCAGTGATGCGGTAACAGCTGCAGCATCGTAGGCCGAGAGGCCGAGCGCCTGGAAGCGTTCGCGCATGGCTTGCGGTAGCTCCGGCATTTCGCCGCGTACGCGATCGATCCATTCGTCACTAATTGCGATCGGCAACAGATCCGGGTCCGGGAAGTAGCGGTAATCCTGCGCGTCTTCTTTGCTGCGCATGGCGCGTGTTTCGCCGGTATCCGGATCGAACAGCACGGTGGCCTGCTGAATGGCGCGGCCTTCTTCCAGTTCATTGATCTGCCATTGCACTTCATAGTCGATGGCTTGTTGCATGAAGCGGAAGGAGTTCAGATTCTTGATCTCGCGGCGCGTGCCGAAGGGCTGGCCAGGTTTGCGCACGGATACGTTGGCATCACAGCGGAAGGAGCCTTCCTGCATGTTGCCATCGCAGATGCCGATCCAGCGCACGAGGCTATGCAGGGCGCGGGCGTAGGCAACGGCTTCTGCCGATGATCGCATTTCTGGTTCGGTCACGATTTCGAGCAGCGGTGTACCTGCACGATTAAGATCAACGCCGGTGCGGCCTTGGAAGTCTTCATGCAGGGATTTGCCGGCATCTTCTTCCATGTGGGCGCGCGTCAGGTTCACAACCTTTTCAACAAGATCGTCGCCTTGGCCGAGTTGCAGCACGATCTGGCCACCTACGACAACGGGGTTTTCAAACTGGCTTATCTGGTAGCCCTTAGGCAGATCCGGATAGAAATAGTTTTTGCGGGCAAAGATAGAGTGCTGGTCGATCTTGGAACCAACGGCCAGGCCGAAGCGGATGGCGCAGCCAACGGCCTCGCGGTTAACCACGGGCAGTACGCCCGGCATGGCCAGGTCGATCAGGCTGGTTTGGGCATTCGGCTCAGCGCCGAAGGCAGTGGAGGCCCCCGAAAAGATTTTCGATTGGGTGGCGAGTTGGGCATGCGTTTCGATGCCGATAACAACTTCCCAGGTCATACGTCTCTCTCTGGACTCAGTGGTGAATCAGGCGAAGGCCGTTGGCATGCGACGATGCCAATCGGTGACTTGCTGATATTGGTGCGTGACGTTGAGCAGACGATGCTCGCTGAAGTACGGGCCGATCAGTTGCATGCCGGTGGGCAGGCCATTGATCTCGCCGCAGGGATGCGACAGTGCCGGGATGCCGGCCAGGTTAACGCCGATGGTGTAGATGTCCGACAGGTACATCTGCACAGGGTCGCCTGACTTTTCGCCGAACTTGAAGGCCGTGCCCGGTGTTGTCGGGCTGGCGATAACGTCACATTGTTTGAAGGCCGCGTCGAAATCGCTGGCGATCAGGCGGCGGATACGTTGTGCCTGCAGATAGTAGGCATCGTAGTAGCCGTGTGACAGTACGTAGGTGCCAATGAGGATGCGGCGTTTGACTTCTTCACCAAAACCCTGCGCGCGCGATTTGGCGTACATGTCGTTGAGGTCGGTGTATTCCGGTGCGCGATAGCCGTAACGCACGCCGTCAAAACGCGACAGATTGGAACTGGCTTCGGCCGGGGCGATGACGTAATAGGCAGATACCGATTGGCTGATCGAAGGCAGTGATACCTCAACCGTTTCTGCACCGAGTTTGCGGTATTCAGCCAGAGCCGCTTCGATAGCGGCCATGGTGGCGGCATCGCCGTCTGTGCCGAAGAATTCTTTAGGCAAACCGATGCGTAGACCCTTGAGTGGCTGATATAGTGAACGGGTGTAATCCTCGTTGTCGCGCTCCAGGCTGGTGGAGTCTTTAGCATCAAAACCGGCAAAGGCATTGAGCAGCAGGCCACAGTCTTCGGCCGAACGGGCCATCGGGCCGGCCTGGTCGAGTGACGAAGCAAAGGCAATCATGCCCCAGCGTGAGACGGTGCCATAAGAAGGCTTCAGGCCGGTGAGGCCACACAGTGCAGCAGGTTGGCGAATGGAGCCGCCGGTATCGGTGCCGGTGGCAGCTGGTGCCAGGCGTGCGGCGACGGCCGCCGCCGAACCACCTGATGAACCGCCTGGAACGCGATCGGTATCCCAGGGGTTGCGTACCGGGCCGTAATAAGATGTTTCGTTGGACGAGCCCATGGCAAATTCGTCCATGTTGACCTTGCCCAGTGGCACCAGCCCGGCCTGGTTGCAGCGCTCAACGACGGTAGCGTTGTACGGTGCGATGAAGTTTTCCAGCATGCGCGAGCCACAAGTGGTGCGCCAGCCATCCTGACAGAAGATGTCTTTGTGGGCGATGGGCACACCGGTGAGCGGGCCAGCATTGCCAGCGGCGCGGATGGCATCAGCTGCTTTGGCGGCGGCGCGGGACTTTTCTTCATCAACCGTTACGAAGGCGTTGATCAGCGGGTTGTGCTGGGCAATACGGCCGAGGAACAGATCGGTGAGTTCCAGGCTGGAGATTTTTTTGCTGTCCAGTGCGCTGGCGAGCTCTTTAAGGCTGGCGTTAATCATTCGATCACCTTCGGCACGAGGAACAGGCCGGCTTCGGCTTCGGGCGCCAGGGCCAGGCAGCGGTCGCGTTGGGCTACGCTGCCCTCGGTAACGGCGTCGGCGCGCAGGCGCTGGGCTACATCACAGGCGTGGGCCATGGGGGCGATGCCCTCGGTATTAACCTGGCGCAGGTCGGCGATCATGCCGAAAATATTGTCCAGATGGCCTAGGGTGGCCGAAATCTGCTCGGATCCGAGCTCGATTCTGGCTAATTTCGCCAGTCTTTGTACGTCTTCAGGGGTAAAAGCCATGGTGTGAATCTGTGGTTGCCGTCAGTAAACGTGAAATTGAACGATAAAACCGACCTTGACCACCCAAATGGCTGGTCGAAGGGGCGAAATTAGGTCGCCAATCTAGGGATATGCGTCAGGCATTCCTTGGAATATCCCTTTGAATTTGCGGTATTATACGTGGTTTGGTCGGGGTTCAGTTCTGGCACCCCGCTGCACTGCAGCGCGAATAACGAATTCTGCGCGCATGCCCTTATTTTAGATTTGGAGTGTTTCATGTTCGGACTATTTCGCGGAATGTTTTCCAACGACCTGGCAATTGATCTGGGTACGGCCAATACGCTGATTTATGCGCGCGGCAAAGGCATCGTGCTTGACGAGCCATCAGTCGTGGCTATTCGTACAGACGGTGGTCCGAGCGCGCGCAAGTCGATCGAAGCGGTGGGTAAAGAAGCCAAGATGATGCTCGGCAAAACCCCGGGCAGCATCAATGCGATTCGTCCGATGAAGGATGGCGTGATCGCCGACTTTACCGTGACCGAACAGATGCTCAAGCAGTTCATCAAGCGCGTGCACGATGTGCGCATGTTTGCACCATCGCCCCGCATTATCATTTGCGTTCCTTGTGGTTCGACCCAGGTTGAGCGTCGTGCGATTCGCGAATCGGCACTGGGCGCAGGTGCATCGCAGGTATATCTGATTGAAGAGCCGATGGCTGCTGCGATTGGTGCAGGCCTGCCTGTAGAAGAGGCGACCGGTTCGATGGTTGTGGATATCGGCGGTGGCACTACCGAAGTGGGCGTTATCTCGCTGGGCGGTATGGTGTACTCGACGTCGGTGCGTGTGGGTGGCGATAAGTTCGATGAGTCGATCATCAACTACATCCGTCGTAACTACGGCATGCTGATCGGTGAAACCACTGCAGAAAACATCAAGAAGCAAATCGGTACGGCCTTCCCCGGTGTTGAAGTGATGGAGATGGAAGTTAAGGGCCGCAATCTGGCCGAAGGTATTCCACGTACCTTCACCGTCACTTCCAATGAAATGCTGGAAGCCTTGTCTGAGCCTACCAACCAGATCGTTACGGCTGTGAAGCAGGCGCTGGAACAGACGCCGCCGGAACTGGGCGCTGATATTGCCGAACGTGGTTTGATTCTGACTGGTGGCGGCGCGCTGCTGCGTGACCTGGATCGTTTGCTGCGTGAAGAAACTGGCCTGCCAGTGATGGTGGCCGAAGATCCGCTGACCTGCGTGGTTCGTGGTTGCGGTATCGCCCTCGAGAAGATGGACAAACTGGGTAACGTGTTCGCCAGCGAATAAGAGCCCTCGCCATGTCCGGGACGCAGCTGCGTCATAACCTGAATCAGGTTTGTTCCGGACGCGGCGGAGTTTTCTGATGTCGGGACTGGATCACCAACCCCCTCCGTTATTCAAGCAAGGGCCAGCACCGCTGGCCCTGTTGATTCTGTACGTCTGCACATCGATTTCGTTGTTGGTGCTGGATGATCGCTTCCGGTATCTGGAACCGATGCGCTTGTCGCTGACTTATGTAACGGCACCGCTCAAACAGATTGTGCAGTGGCCCGTGATTGCGCTGACTACCGTGGATGAATATGCGGTCACGCTCGATCAGGTGCGCCAGGAAAACACGGCATTGCGCCAGGCGCGTCTGGTAGACGCGGAGAAGACGCAACAATTACAAGTGCTGGAAGCCGAGAACCAGTATCTGCGTAAGCTGCTTGAGACCAAGCGGGTGCTAGGTGCGCGTGTGCAGCCAGCGACCATTCTCTATAGCGCGCGCGATCCATTTAATCGTCGTGTGATTCTGGATCGGGGTACGGATCAGGGTGTAATTGAAGGCCAACCGGTGGTTGATGATCAGGGCGTGGTAGGTCAGGTGACTCGTGTGGCGCCCGATTATGCCGAAGTCACCTTGCTAACGGATCGCAATCAATCAATCCCGGCGCAGGTGGTGCGTAATGGTTTGCGTACGGTAGTGTTTGGCACAGGCGATGGCCGCCTCGAGATGCGCTATATGTCCTCCAATGCCGACGTTCAGGTGGGTGACTGGATTGTGACCTCCGGTATCGATGGCATTTATCCGCGTGGGTTGCGTGTGGGCAAAGTGGAAAGCCTAGAGAGTGACCCGAACGGTATCTTTTCTAAATTCATTCTGACGCCGGCGGCAGGTATGGGTCGCTATGGCGAAGTATTGTTGTTAGAACCAGTGGCCTTGCCTACCGATCGTCCGGCATCGCTGGATCGTGCGGCAGATAACGCCACGGGCACAACGATGTCTAAGAAAAAGCGTAAGGCGCAGTAATCATGCAGATTGATTTCCAGTCTTCCCGCCTTTTGCGCCCTGCACGTCCCGGCTTCATTCGCCTGACCTTGCTGTTGGCTTTTCTGATGAATCTGTTGCCAACCTCTTTCTGGCCGTGGTTCCCGGATTGGGTAGCGTTGGTCATTGTTTTCTGGTCTATTCGTTCACCATTGGTCGTGAGTACCGGTACGGCTTTTGTGCTGGGTATTCTGATGGATGTGGTGGATGGCAGTTTGATGGGACAGCACGCTCTGGCTTATGTGCTGATGTCTTACGCAAGCCGCGTTATGGCACACCGGATTCTCTGGCTGCCATTGAAGCAGCAACTGGTTAACGTGTTGCCGATCATTTTTATCGGCGCCTGCTTGCAGGTGCTGGTGCGTTGGTTTGCCGGTGATGAGTTGCCTAGCCTGTTCTATTTCGTGCAGCCTTTTGTGACTGTTGCGCTCTGGGTGCCAGCAACCTATGTGCTGATGTTGCCGCAGTTCCTGTCGAATGATCGCGACTTCGAGCGGCCGATCTGACCCATGTCCCATTTTGATGACCAGGATAACAGCCGAAAGTTTCAGGGCAGGCTAAGCACGGCCTCGGTGATCATGCTGGTCGCCTTCTTTATTCTGGTGTTGCGCTTCTTCTGGCTCGGTGTGGTTCAGAACAGCTATTACACGACACGCGCAGAAGACAACCGTTTGACGTTGGTGCCCGTGGTGCCGAACCGCGGCCTGATTTTTGATCGTAACGGCGTTTTGATGGCTACTAATACCTCGGCCTATACGCTGGAGATTGTGCCGGGACGTGCGGGTCCGATTGATCAAACGATCGAAGCGCTTTCGAAGGTGGTAACCATCGAAGGTAAAGATAAGCGCCGTTTCAAACAGCTGTTACGCGAAGCCAAAACCTTTGAGTCAATTCCGATTCGTTCGCGATTGACCGAAGAAGAAGTGGCGCGCTTTGCTGCGCAACGCTATCGCTTCCCCGGTGTTGAAGTGCGCGCCCGTTTGTTCCGTAGTTACCCATTGGGTGAAACAGCGGCGCATGCGCTGGGCTACATGGGACGGATCAATACCAAAGATCTGGAGCGTATTGACGAAGAAGGTCAGGCAGCCAACTATCGCGGTACCGATCATATCGGCAAGGCCGGTCTCGAACAGCGTTATGAATTCGAGATGCATGGCATCAGTGGATTCGAGAGTGTTGAGGTAGATGCGGGTGGTCGCGGTATTCGTGTGTTGTCGCGCACGCCACCTGTGTCGGGCAATAACTTGAATCTAACCGTTGACGCCAAGTTGCAGCAAGTGGCTGAAACGGCCTTCGGTAAACGGCGTGGCGCCTTGGTGGCGATTGATCCATCGAACGGCGAAATTCTTGCGCTGGTTTCGATGCCGACCTATGACCCGAATCTATTTGTGGATGGTATTCGTAGCGATGACTGGGATGTCTTGAATACAGATATCAACAAGCCGCTACTCAACCGCGCGATTTATGGCACGTATCCACCAGGCTCCACCTTCAAGCCATTCATGGCATTGGGTGCGCTGACTGTAGGTAAGCGTACGCCGCAACAGGCAATTAGCGACCCGGGTTACTTCAACTTCGGTAACCATACGTTCCGCGATGATAAAAAAGGCGGGCATGGCATGGTTAACATGTACAGCTCCATCGTTCATTCATGTGATACCTACTACTACACGCTGGCCAATGACTGGGGCATTAATGGCATCGCCGGTTTTATGGGTCAAATGGGTTTTGGTAGCAAGACCGGCATTGATATCGATGGTGAGTCGCGCGGCATTCTGCCATCTGAAGAGTGGAAGCAGCGCCGCTTCAAGCGTCCGGAGCAACAGAAGTGGTACGCCGGTGAAACCATCTCCATCGGCATTGGCCAGGGTTACAACTCCTACACCATGATGCAGCTGGCGCAGGCCACCGCCATTCTGGCGAATAATGGTGTGGGTTATAAACCGCATCTGGTGCGCAGCATCAGCGATGTACGTTCTGGCGGGGTGCGCGAAATACCCCTGGAAAAAGCACATGACGTGGCGTTGAAGCCGGAGCATGTCGAAGTGATCAAGAACGCCATGATCGGCGTTAACAAAGAAGGTACGGGCACGAAAGCATTTGCCGGTGCCAAGTATGTGGCAGCTGGTAAGACGGGCACGGCACAGGTGTTCAGCCTGAATGGTGGAAACTATTCGCACGGGGGCACTAAAGAATTCCTGCGTGACCATGCGTTGTTTATTGCATTTGCGCCTGCTGATAAACCGAAGATTGCGCTAGCCGTGATTGTTGAAAATGCGGGCTTTGGTGCGACATCTGCGGCGCCGATTACGCGCCAGGTGTTTGATTACTATCTGCAAGGGATTGTGCCCAAGGGGCCCGCTCCGGATGAACCCGGTGAACCGGTTCCGGAATCACGCGATGTGGCGAACTATGTGGATCATCAGGATGATGACTACGATGCCCAGAAGGCATTGAATACGCCAACGCCTGGTCCATTCGTGCGTATGCCGAGTAATGCCAGCCAGGCGTTGCCAGTCAGGAAGAAGCCATGAGTCGGTCGATTAACTGGCGCGGGTTTGTACAGGCGTGGTCCGAGCACGTGGATTTCCCGCTGTTCAGAATCACGATGCTGCTCATGGGCGTTGGTCTGCTCACGGTGTTTTCGGCGACCTGGTCCGGCCAGGAGCGCATGCCATCACAGTTATTGAATATGGCGGCGGCTCTGGTGCTGATGTTTGTTGTGGCACGTATTCCGCCGCAGCGATTGATGCAGCTGGCCTGGCCGATGTATCTATTCGGTTTGGTCCTGTTGGTTTTGGTGATGCTGTTTGGTATTAAGGTGAATGGTGCCAAGCGTTGGTTGTCGCTGGGCTTCACCCGTATACAGCCTTCGGAAATTATGAAGATTGCGATGCCGCTGGTGATGGCCTGGTATTTCCATCATTTCGAGAACCGTCGATGGTTTTCTAAATATCTTGGTGCATTGCTGATCCTGTTAATTCCTTCTGCACTGATTGCTAAACAGCCTGACTTGGGAACGGCCATTCTGGTTTTCTCGGCGGGCTTTTACGTAATTTTCCTCGCAGGACTTTCCTGGTGGGTATTGGGCGGCCTGGCGGCTGCTGCCATGGCCGTCGCACCCTTTGCTTGGCACTTCCTACATGACTATCAGCAAAAGCGGATTCTTACCCTAATTGATCCGACAACAGATCCGTTGGGATCCGGTTATCACATCATTCAATCTACGATTGCGATCGGGTCAGGTGGTGTGATCGGTAAGGGCTATATGAGCGGGTCGCAGGCGCAGCTGGAATTCATTCCGGAAAAACATACTGACTTTATCTTCGCGGTGTTTGCCGAAGAGTGGGGCATGATCGGCAATGTCATTCTGGTCGTGCTTTATGGATTCCTGATCGAACGCGGGCTGCGCATTTCCTTGCGCGCCAGCACCACCTTTAACCGGTTATTGGCGGGCTCGATCACCATGGGTTTCTTTACCTATGCGTTTGTAAACATGGGCATGGTGTCGGGTATTTTGCCGGTGGTTGGTGTGCCGCTGCCTTTCATCAGTTATGGCGGTACGGCACTGGTGACCTTGTGCACGGGACTCGGTATCCTCATGAGTATAGAAACACACCGGACGAATCGCTGATGAAGCTGAAGAACTCTTTATTTTGCGCACAAGCTGGCATTCTGCTGGCGATTTTGTTGAGTGGTTGTTCCAGTACACCAGCACGTAAGCCGGTGGCCACAACGCCAACGACGGGCAGTTACGTGATGAAGCCCTATCCGCGCAAGGGTGGGGGATTTTATAAAGATGATGGGCTGCCTGCGCAGATCCCGGAAAACATTGATCAGATTCCGAATGCTACGCCGCGCCTGGAGCCATTGCGCAACGCAGCGAACAAACCCTATACGGTGCTGGGCATGAGCTTTACGCCGATGACCAGTCTGCAGCCGTTCCAGCAGCAAGGCATCGGTAGTTGGTACGGCACCAAGTTCAATGGGTTAAAAACATCGAATGGTGATACCTACGATATGTTTGCCATGACGGCGGCGCATCCGACTTTGCCGTTGCCTTGCTATGTGCGTGTAACAAATACGCAGAACAATCGTAGTGTCATCGTGCGTGTTAATGACCGGGGCCCATTTCATAATGGCCGCATCATTGATCTGTCATTCACAGCAGCCTACAAGCTGGGCTATGTGGATCAGGGCAGTAGCCCAGTACGTGTTGAGTTGATTATGCCGGATGCGGGCGGCGTTACTTATGCTGAGTTGAGCAAGGATGCGCTCACCGCTAATGAAGCCAAAATAGATGATAAAACACGTTATGGTGAGGAAGTGCCGAAGCCGGGCACCTATGTCCAGATGGGCGCATTCCAGAATGGTTTCAATGCGCAGGTGCTGCGCAACTATCTGCTGCGTGAGCTGGACTGGATGACGCCAGCCCAGGTGCACGTTTATAGCGAGCCGCCGTGGCATCGTGTACAGGTGGGGCCGTTTACATCACGTGCTGAAGCGGATGCCGTTCAGACAAAAATTCGTGATGCGCTGGGTGGGCAGCCGCATATCTCTGTTCGCCAATAATTCTCAGGAGAGATCTTATGACGCATGCGTCTGATTTGCCTAAAGAGCCCGTGGGTGGTGGCGCGGAAACCCTATTGGAGTTCCCCTGCGCCTTCCCGCTCAAGATTATGGGTCTGGCTCAGAATGATCTAGCGCAGGAAGTGCTGGCAGTCGTGCATCAATTTGCGCCTGACTATGACGGTAAGGAGATGGAGATGCGTGCATCCAGTTCGGGCAAGTACGTCAGCCTGACTTGCACCATCAACGCGCAATCCAAAGAGCAGCTCGACAATCTCTACCGTGCACTGACTAGCCATCCGCTCGTTAAGGTTGTGCTCTAAGCGTGACATTGCCACTGCACGTACGACGCCTTGGGTTGGTTGCTTATGAGCCAACCTGGCATGCCATGCGTGATCAGACGCTTGCGCGTGTCGGTGAAGCTGCTGTTAAAGCGCCAGATGAACTCTGGTTGGTCGAGCATCCCCCCGTGTTTACTCAGGGCCAAGCTGGCAAACCAGAGCATCTACTGCATGACATTGGCGTACCGATTGTGCCGATCGATCGTGGCGGGCAGATTACCTATCATGGGCCCGGCCAGGTGGTGGTGTACCTGTTGGTTGATTTGCAGCGCCGACACTTCAAAGTGCGTGAGTTGGTGTGCAAGATCGAGCAGGCAGTGATTGATCTAATGGCCGGCTACGGTATCAAAGCAGATCGTCGTGAGGGTGCCCCGGGGGTGTATGTGGGGGAGGCGAAAGTGGCCGCCTTGGGTCTGCGTATCCGCAATGGCTGCAGTTACCACGGGGTGAGTCTGAATGTGAACATGGATCTCGCACCGTTTTCAGCGATCAACCCCTGTGGCTACGCGGGTATGGCGGTTACCCAATTGCATGATTTGGGTGTTAACGTATCGGTTTCCGAAGCAGGTGAAGCCCTGCTCAAACATTTGCAGAAACAACTGGAGAGCGCCGATGGCTGACGCCGGGGTAAAACAAAAAGGCGAACTGAAGACGGCACGAATCCCTATCAAGATCGTGCCACAGGAACCGCTGCGCAAACCGGATTGGATCCGCGTCAAAGCCGGTAATGATGCTGGTCGTTTTGGCGAAATCAAAAAAATGCTGCGCGACCAGAAGTTGCATACGGTCTGCGAAGAAGCTGCTTGTCCGAATATTGGTGAATGTTTTGGACGTGGCACAGCCACCTTCATGATTCTCGGTGATATCTGTACCCGTCGTTGTCCGTTCTGTGATGTTGGCCATGGCAAGCCATTGCCACCAGACGTGGATGAGCCGCGTCACCTGGCAGAGTCTGTAGCAAATCTGAAATTACGTTATGTGGTGATTACCAGTGTGGATCGTGATGATCTGCGCGATGGCGGCGCACAACACTTTGTAGATGTGATCCGTGCGGTGCGCGAAGCCTCACCAACTACCACGATTGAAGTGCTCGTCCCCGATTTCCGGGGGCGCATGGATGTGGCGCTGGATATATTTGGCCAGGCCTTGCCGGATGTGATGAATCACAATCTGGAAACTGTGCCCCGTCTTTATAAGCAGGCGCGTCCCGGTGCCGATTACGCACACTCACTGAATTTTCTGAAGGCATTCAAAGAGCGCTATCCGAACGTGCCTACTAAATCTGGTTTGATGGTTGGCCTGGGAGAAACCGATGAAGAGATCATCGAAGAACTCAAGGACATGCGCGCCCACGATATCAATCTGCTGACGATTGGCCAGTATCTGGCCCCATCGAATCATCACCTGCCAGTACAGCGTTACGTCCACCCGGATATATTCAAGCAGTTCGAAACCGAGGCCTTGGCACTCGGCTTCGAGGGTGCTGCCTGTGGTCCGATGGTGCGTTCCAGCTACTGGGCAGACCAGCAGGCGCATAGTGCCGGCGTGGTCTGACTCTGCTAGGGTTATTGTTGAACTGAAGTAGGTATTTCAGGTGCTACTGGCGGCTCAACAATCTTAGCGTTAGCATCGGTAACGAGGCGCGTGAAATCAGGTGAGTTGAGGAGAGCTGTGGCAGCAGCGGCACGCAGTCTGTCCACTGCCTCATCGGGGAGCACAAAGGATGTGGGTAGTTCGTTCAGATACGCGCGTTCCTCTGGATCCGGTACGCCGGCAAATGAGACATTAATCGTATAGATTTTTGCATCGGGTACCCGTCGTACGGCTTCAAGCGCGGCATTTGAATTCTTTTTGCTGATACCTTTAATGGTGGGCAAATCACGGACGTCGCGCATTTGTTGCCAACGTGCTTCAATATCACGCAAACCTTCTATCTGCTCGTTGGAATACCGATCAATCGGTACGCCAGCGGCTTTAACCAGAATCGATAGTGTACCTGGCGGGTCTTCGGATTTGTTCCAGTTGGTTTTAGGCGCGGATACCGAGTTGACGACAACCACGATAATTTTTTTTACGTGATCCAGGGGGGTTTTGTAACCGGCTTCTCGCAATGCTTCCAGGGTATTGAAGACATCTAGGCCGCCGCGTAGACCGAGGTTATCTGAAATGCCACCATCCACCAGATGTAGATACGGGTCCCCATCGTTCATGAAGCCTTGAAGCTCCCGAATACGTTCAAGTGCCCTTGCGGCCGGTCGTGGTGGGTTGGTAATTCCAACGAAAGGGGCGAACCAGCTTGGCATATGTTTGCCGCAGCGACCACCGTAGCTGTTAATCGTCAGGGGAGAGAGCACAACGGGCACGGCTGATGAGGCAGCTGCAGCGCGCGATAAACGGAACGAACCAAGATCTGAGCAGAGCGCATCGAAATTAGAGGGCGTGAATAATATACGGTAACCCGTTGCCAAGTCTGTCGAGGAAACTGCAATAACGGGCCCGTCTTTGCGATCAAGATCGGCAAAGGTGGCACCATCAAATAGGATTTCGTCATACAGGTCCGCTGCCATTTCGGACCGTCCCCAACCTGTAGAGGAGAGGCTGCCCCAGTTGAGCGGATTAAAGCCGCGGGCAATAAGTTCGCCCTGTACGTTGCGTTTGAGGAACCGGCTTTCATATTCATCAAAGAGCTTGTCGCCATAAAGGCCATAGGCTAAAGCAGTGAAACTACCGCCCGATACACCGGTGATGACATCTACATGGTCTATCAGGCGCGATCGCTGACCTTGTGCATTCACAAACTCGGTTTTGCGCAGGGTTTCAAGTACACCGTAAGAGAAGGCTGCAGCGCGTGTGCCGCCGCCAGAAAATGCAAGCGCTACTAGCGTAGATTTTTGCTTCGTGTGATCGCCTTTGCGTTCAAAGCTATAAACTTTTTCCGCCGGAATGTTATCTACGGGCGGATTAACTGGTCTCGTTGCACAAGCGCTCAGCGCGCAGCAAAACAGAATCAGCAGAAGGGATTTGAATTGTGCGCGCATGATCCTCTTTATTGACCACTGACCGGTTTAACGCGTGAGGCGCATTGTTTGGCCTTAGCCCGTGCTTCATCGGTATCTTTGGCGGTTGCTAGGGCAACACCCATGCGACGACGTTCGAAGCTTTCCGGTTTGCCAAAGAGACGCAGATCGCTATCCGGTACTTGCAGCGCATGAGCAACGCCTTCGAAAGCAATGCCTTGCTCCTCAAGGCCGCCATAGATCACAGCAGAAGCGCCTGGTTGGCTACACGTGGTGTTGACCGGTAGGCCAAGAATAGCGCGTGCATGAAGTTCAAACTCTGATTGGCGTTGCGTGCACAAGGTGACGAGACCCGTGTCATGTGGGCGCGGGCTGACCTCGGAGAACCAGACATCATCTCCCTTCACAAAAAGTTCGACGCCGAAGATGCCGCGGCCACCGAGGTTTTCTGTAACGGCCTGTGCGATTTCACGGGAGCGTTCGATAGCGCGTTGCGACATGGGCATTGGTTGCCACGATTCGACATAATCGCCCTTGACTTGCACATGACCGATTGGATCACAGAAGAAAGTTTCTACATTGCCCGAAGCGCCAACAGCACGCACGGTGAGTTGGGTGATTTCATAATCAAAATCAACCAGGCCTTCAACAATGACCCGACCCTGATTAACGCGCCCACCCGCAGCAGCATAATCCCAGGCGGGTTTCACTTCCTCAGGCGTGTGCACCAGGGATTGGCCCTTGCCCGATGAAGACATCACTGGCTTGATGAAACAGGGGTATCCGATGGCATCGATTGCGGCCTGCATTTCTTCAAGCGAGTCAGCAAAGCGATAGGCCGAGGTGGGTAAGTTCAGCGTTTCTGCTGCCAGACGTCGGATACCTTCGCGGTTCATGGTCAGCTGCGTGGCACGTGCCGTCGGAATTACTTCTGCCAGGCCGTCACGCTCAATTTCAACCAGCATGTCGGTAGCGATGGCTTCGATTTCCGGTACAACCAGATCCGGCTTTTCGCGAAGCACCAGTTCGCGCAAAGCTTCGCCATCGGTCATGTTGATAACGTGAGCGCGGTGCGCGACTTGCATGGCGGGCGCGCCAGCATAACGATCGACGGCAATCACTTCACACCCCAGACGTTGCAGTGAGATGACTACTTCTTTGCCGAGCTCGCCGCAGCCGAGCATCATGACGCGCAGTGCGCTGGAAGAGTTAGGTGTGCCGAATCGAAACATGACAAAGCCCTCAGGAAGAAATGTGTGTTGAGTGTGTGGCGTTTAAAAACGAAAGTAAGCCAGCCAGCGCGTGAGACACAGCTTGTTGACGAATAGATTGGCGATCGCCAGTAAAGCAGATGGTCTCTGTTTGGCAGGCGTTACGATGAGCCCAGCCAAAGCAGACGGTGCCCACGGGCTTTTCAGGTGAGCCACCATCGGGGCCGGCAATGCCGGTAACGGCGATAGCGTAATCGCTGTGGCTATGTGTGCATGCGCCTTGCGCCATGGCCGCAGCAACTGCTTCGCTGACGGCGCCATGTTGTTCAATGAGGGTTACACCAACACCAAGCTCTTCAATCTTTGCTGCGTTGGAATAAGTGACCCAGCCGCGTTCGAACCAGGCCGAGCTGCCAGAACGCGATGTAATAGCCGCAGCGACCAGTCCGCCTGTGCAGGATTCGGCAGTAGCTAAACGCTGGCCTCTTTGCGCAAGGTGCTCCGCCACTACGGTGACTAGTTGTTCGGTTTCCATCTGCGCAGGCATTACTGGTGGGCGTTCAGGTAAACAACGATCAGCAGCACGGCGAGTGTGAGTACGGTATACAAAGCTGCAATGACGTCATCCATCATCACACCGTAACCATTCTTGATCTTGCGATCATAGTAGCTGGCAGGCCAGGGCTTTTTAATGTCGTAGAGACGGAACAGTGCGAAGGCAATGCCTTGCCATAAGAGGTTGTCGCCCATCACTTGTGAGAGTGCCCAGAGCACGCCCCAGAAGGGCACGATTTCATCCCATACAATGCCGCCATGATCGATTTCGCCGAGAGCAGTGCCGGTTTTTTCGATAGCCACAATGCCCAGCACAAAAGACAGGAGGATGAGCAATAGAAAAGCGTCAGCCGGCAACGCAATGTCGAGCGCGCGAAATGTCGCCCAGGCGAAAAGGGTGCCGAAAGTGCCTGGTGCAATAGGTGATAAGCCACTACCGAACCCCAGAGCAATTAGGTGCAGTGGGTGTGCCAGCAAGAAGCGTAGCGTTGGTCGTTGAACCGTTGCGGCATCGGTGGGTGTCGATGGTTTCAATTCGTTCATGGATGGGCTGCTCAGGCAAAGTGGTCAAAACCCTTACGGAGACCGGAGAGGTCAACGGGTTTCTGATGATTATCTAACAAGAGGATTGTGCCCACATTGCCGGCTGTATGCATCTGACCAATTCGGTGCAGCGGGAGTGCCAGTCGTGTTGATAGTGATTCGATTTTGCAGCGATCGTCCGGGGCTGCGGTGAACAAAAGCTCGTAATCATCGCCGCCACCGAGCAGGCACTGTTGCCAGAGTGTTTCACTAATACCACTCGGTGTAGCGGGAAAGACGGCGTGTTGTAGCGATGCAGTTAGGCCGGAAGCCTTGGCGATATGTTCAAGATCTTGTAGTAGCCCATCGGAGACGTCCAGACAGGCATGTGCCAACCCGGCCAGCGCCAGGCCTAAAGCAATACGGGGCTGCGGGCGGTGCAAGGCCGCACTGGCAGACGCTATTAGCGCTGCGGGCAAAATAGTTGAACCCAGTTTGTGGGCGAGCCCTAGTGCGGCCAATCCGGGTGTACCCGAGATCCAGATGTCATCAAGGTCGCAGGCATTGCTACGACGTAATGCCTGATCTGCTTTTAAAACGCCCATGGCGGTAACGTTAAAAGACCGTGGCCCACGCGTGGTGTCGCCACCTATCAGCGAGACACCATATTCATTGGCGCAGGCGGTAAAGCCTCTGAAGAATTGATCTATCCAGCCGCTGCTTTCATCGGTTGCTAATAATGAGGCAGCGAGTGTGACGTAACGCGGCTGGGCACCCATAGCAGCCAGGTCCGATAAATTAACTGCCAGTGTTTTCCAGCCCAAGTCTTCGGGGTTATCGGTGCCTAGAAAGTGAGTGCCTTCCACCAGCATATCGGTGGTAATGGCCCAGACTTCACCGGTTTCCGGTGGCGCTATTAGTGCGCAGTCGTCGCCGGGACCGAGTATCAAGCCACCTACCTGGTGTGCACTGGCAGGCGTTGCCTGTTTGAGCAGGCGTTCGATCAGGGCGAACTCGCCTGCCATAATGGGCTCAGCGGTTAGGCCGGTTACTTTCCAACGGACGCAGCGTTGGCGCCAGCCGGTCTAGAACACCGTTAACGAACTTGTGACCATCCGTGCCGCCAAAAGTCTTGGCCAGCTCGATGGCTTCGTTAAGCACAACACGCAGGGGCGTTTCCGGACTATTGGCCATTTCATGCGCGCCAATTAACAAGATGCAGGCTTCTACCGGGGAGAGCTCTTCGAAAGGACGATCTAGTAAAGGCGTGAGTTGTTCGCGTAGGGTGTCATGTTGCGCGATACTGCCACGGAGCAGACTGATCGCGAACTTTTGCTCCAGATCACGCAAGGTGTTAAAGCCTTCGACTTCATGCAGCGCCGTTTCACAAGCCGCCAGATCCTGGCCGCCCACCTGCCAGCCGTACAGCGCCTGTAATGCGGCTTCACGTGCGCGGCGTCGCGCTGGTTTAGGTCCGTTGGCGGGTTTGGCGTTCTGTTGTGTCATGCTCAGCCTCGTGCAGGTTGGGGTTTTTCGCCCGTGCGAATAGCTGCGTGCAGGCGTGCCATTTCCACGGCACAGCGTGCGCAGTCCGCACCCTTGTCATGCATGCGCACGAGGGCTTGGTCGTCATTTTCGGTGGTGAGAATACCGTTAGCGATAGGAACACCGGTGGCTAATTGCACTTCCATGACGGCACGGCAACTATCATTACTGACGACTTCGAAGTGATACGTTTCACCGCGAACAACGGCGCCCAGTGCAATCAGGGCATCGTAAGGCGACTCTTCTTCATCGGCCAGGCTTTGCAGCACGAGAGGAATTTCAAGCGCACCAGGCACGCTGCAGACGGTGATGTCTTCAGCGCTCACGCCTAGCTGGTGAAGTTCATTGATGGCGCCAGAGAGCAGACCATCACAGATGTCTTGATTAAAGCGCGCAACGACAACGCCAATCCGCAGGCCTGCGCCGTTTTCATTGCTGGGATATTCCTGATAGCGGGTCATTACGGATCCTATTAGTTATTACAGACCGGTCCGGCTGCCGTCGGGCAACTGGAAACCGGTGATTTCGAGATCGAAGCCAGTCATCGCTGGAATGCGCTGTGGGCTCGAGAGCAAGCGCATTTTGTGTACGCCCAGATCGCGCAGAATCTGTGCGCCGATACCATGCAGCAGCGGATCCCATTTGCGCGGTGGCGCCTGTTCTGTGCTGCGTGTCAGACCTTGCAGGAGTTCCTGGCCACTGAGCGGCTTGTGCAGCATTACCAGAACGCCTTTATCGGCTGCCCCGATCGCTGCCATGGCATCGTCGAGCATGATGGTATGGCCGGTGCCTTCCGGCGCCAGAAAATCCAGAATAGACACTGGTACATGAACGCGCACCAGGGCTTCGCTTTGTGGCGTAGGCGTCCCTTTAACGAGGGCCAGATGCACTTCGTCTGATGTCTTGTCGGCGTAGGTGTGAAGCGTAAACGTGCCGTGACGTGTTTTAAGCTCGCGCGATCCGGCGCGGGCCACCAGTGTTTCGTGCTGGCTTCGGTAATGGATCAGATCGGCAATGGTGCCGATCTTCAGTCCGTGTTGGGCTGCAAATTCACGTAGCTCCGGTAGGCGTGCCATGGAGCCGTCTTCACTCATAATTTCGCAAATCACCGAAGCGGGGCTGAGCCCAGCCAGTGTGGCCAGGTCGCAACCAGCTTCGGTATGTCCTGCACGTACCAGAACGCCGCCTGGCCGCGCCATGATCGGAAAGATGTGCCCTGGCTGCACGATATCCGACGGTTTGGCATCGGCAGCAACTGCTGCCTGAATGGTGCGGGCGCGGTCATGGGCGGAGATGCCAGTTGTTACGCCTTCGGCCGCTTCAATAGAAACCGTGAAGGCCGTGCCGAACTGGGCTTTGTTGTCGCGCGCCATCTGATTCAGACCAAGTTGGCGGCAACGCTGTTCGGTTAGGGTCAGGCAGATAAGTCCACGGCCGTAGCGGGCCATGAAGTTAATGGTTTCAGGCGTGACATGGTCGGCGGCCAGTACCAGATCGCCTTCATTTTCACGATCTTCTTCGTCGACCAGAACCACCATACGGCCTGCACGCAGCTCGGCAACAATTTCCTGAGTCGGTGAAATGCGCGGCAGGGTATCTTCAGCGGTCATGATTGGGTGTAGCTCAGTAGACGTTCGCAGTAACGGGCGATGACATCGATTTCAAGGTTAACCGGGGCGCTTACGGTCAGGGTATGCAACATGGTGTTCTGTAGCGTGTGTGGAATCAGATTGATCGAAAAAAGTCGATCATCAACACTGTTAACGGTGAGACTGGTGCCGTTAACAGTGATTGAGCCTTTGCGGGCGATAAAAGGTGCCAGTGCTTCCGGTGCTTCGATGGTCAGTAACCAGTCGCCCTGTGTGTCGGCAGTCGTTGGCGCAAAGTGCCGCACCGAACCGATGCCGTCCACATGACCGGTGACCAGATGGCCTCCCAGTCGATCTGCCAGGCGCAGTGCTTTTTCCAGATTGAGCGTGCCATTGGCAGTGAGTCCGGTCGTGCAACGGAGGGTCTCATCCGATACATCCACGATGAATGCGGTGGGCTGTTCGTGGGGCACCAGATCAACCACCGTCAGGCAGACGCCATTGCAGGCAATAGAATCACCCAGAATGACATCACTGAGATCCAGACCGCCGGCGCCAATAGTTAGTCGCACACCGCTAGTGCGCGGAGCAACATTATGGACTTTTCCGACAGCGGCAATAATTCCTGAAAACATGGCAGAGGCAGGCGGTGGACAAGGGGGCAATTCTAACATGCGCCACCTGCCCGGAACCGCGCCGGCCTGGGGTTTTATACCCTTAGGGGGTTGCTTTGCTGGCCAGTGTCCGGACGTGATTCAGTTGTTCGAGAAAGGCCTCCGGCCCGACGTAGCCGGCCAGGGTGGCATCGTGTAGCAAACGGCCTCCCGGCGCGTAGAAAACCATGCCGGGGGGGCCATAAAGCCCAAAGCGCTTGAGTAGGCTACGGGCAGCCTCGTCGCTGGCGGTAACGTCTACCCGGATGAGCGTAAAAGCGTCCAGCGCCTGGCGCACGGCAGGGTCGCTCAGCGTATCGCGCTCGAATTCCTTACAGCTCACGCACCAGTCGGCGTAGACGTCGATAAACACGGGTTTCTGACTATCGCGCAGCACGTTATCCAGCATGTCTGGTGTGGTGATGGTGGTCATAGCGAGCGGCGTCACCTGAGCCCGTGTTTCCTGTGCGCTGCCTGTGAGCGGGCTCAGGGGTTGCTCTAGACGGGTGCCACCCGCAAAAGCCCCTACGATCCAGACCAGACCGACGATCAGCGAGACAACCCCCAGGGCTTTACCCAAGCGTTCCGACAGTGGGGCTCTGGGTGGCAGGCGATCAATGGCACGTAACAAGATTGCCGCAAGAACGGCTAGCACACCGAACCCGCCCAGCGTTACCGGGCCAGGCAATACAGGCGATACGATCCACCAGGCGGTGCCCAGTAGAATAAAGCCGAAAGCCTTCTTGATGGATTCCATCCAGGGTCCGGTTTTAGGAACCAGGGTGCCGGCAGATGCGCCCATCGCGAGCAGCGGTACGCCCATGCCCAGGGCCAGGCAGAAAAGCAGTAGGCCGCCTAGAAATGCATTACCGGTCTGGCCGATATACAGCAATGCGCCGGCCAGGGGCGCAGCAACACAAGGTCCGATTATCAGAGCGGAAAGCGCACCGAGACCAAAGACGGTTGGTAACGAGCCACCATGTAGACGTTGGCTTTCTTCAGCAAGCTTGCCTTGCAATGCGTTGGGTAGTTGTAGCGTATAAAACCCGAGCATGCCGCCCGCCAGCAAAACATAAACAAGTGCAAAGCCGCTGAGCACCCACGGGTTTTGCAGAATCCCGGAAACCAAGGTGCCGCTTAAGCCAGCAAATACCCCTGCCACGCTGTAGGTTATGGCCATGCCCAGCACGTAAAACAGGGCAAGCAGGAAGCCGCGCGTGTGCGATATGGGGTGTGCTGCATCGTGACGACCGAGAATCACTGTGACAACGATCGGCATCATCGGCAGCATGCAGGGGGTGAATGCCAGACCAATACCGGCGCCGAAGAAAAGCAGCAGGTTTAGCCAGAGCATGCCTTCATCAAGTGAACGGGCAATTTCTGTAATGCCGTTGGCGGGTTGAGTAGGCTGTGTTTTCAGGTTGGGGGGTACAACTTCCTGGGGCACCGCTGTGGGTGCCGGTAGCGTGACTGTGAATAGGGCAATTTCAGGGGGATAGCAGATGCCCTGGCTGGCACAGCCCTGATAGCGCACGGACACGGTGAGATTAAAGGGGCGTTGTCCACCATTGACCTGGACGGGCCAATCTAGCGGTTCCGAATAAATCTCCGTAGGCCCGAAGTTCGGATCATCCTTCTGGATGCCTTTGGGCAACGTGCCAGGGATTAGTTGTACATCCGCAGGCACCAGGCCCGTGACATCAACGCCAAGTTTGCTGCGATACAGGTAGTAACCCGGCTGTACATCAAAGCGGATCTGAATCTGATCGCTAGCCACGACTTCTGCCGATGGGCGAAAAGCCTGGGAAGGTGGCAGGAAAGCATTGCTGAAATTATCTGGTGCCGCTATCGCTAGCGTTGTGCTGAGCAGGACACTACACCAAGCGAGCGTGCGACATAAGCGTTGGGTCAGGCTAGGTAGATTCATGCAGAGGCTCGGGTAGATTCGTTGACCCAAGACAGATATTCGGGGAGGCCGTTCGTGCAGGGCAGCGCGATAATTTCTGGTAGATCGTAGGGGTGCGCCACTTTCAGCCAGGCTTCGAGCGCCGCATAGCGGGACGCATCACTGATGATCATGAGCGGAATCTCGGTGGTGCTTTCGATCTGCCCTTGCCAGCGGTAGGTCGATTGGCAGGGGGCCAATTGTTTAACACAGGCTGCCAGACCCGATTCAACCAGTTGGTGTGCCAGACTTGCGGCAATATCGGCATCGGGTGCCGTTGTCAGTATTAACTGGATAGCCATGGGCTTAATGCCGCCAGTTGTGCGTGATGATTTCACGCAGTATGTGCAGGCGTCGATGGAAAAAGTGATCTGCAGCCGGCACAACAATCACCGGCAGATCTTGTGGCTCGGCCCAGGCGAAGACGTTATCCAGCGGCACGGTTTCATCTGCCGAGCCGTGAATGACAATCGAGTCTTTGGGTACGGATTCCGTATCGTAGTTGCGCGTTCCTTCCACGAAACCGGAAGCGGTGCCTACGAGGACCAGCCGTTGTGCCGGGTGGCCTGTTTCAGCCATGCGTTTGGCAACACGTGTCTGAACGAATGCGCCGAAAGAAAAACCGGCAAGCACGATGGGCAGGTGGCCGCAGCGTTCTCGGGCGTACTCAAGGACGCAGAGCAGATCATCGGTCTCGCCGATACCTTCATCGTGTGTGCCTTCGGTTTCGCCGACGCTGCGGAAGTTGGGACGAAAAGATGCGTAGCCCAGGCTGGCAAACGTGCGCGCGAGGGTATGGGCAACTTTGTTGGTCGCGGCACCGCCACCGATGGGGTGGGGGTGGGCGACCAGCGCAATACCGCGCGGGGCGCCCGGATTATCAATCAGGATTTCGATTTGCCCTACCGGGCCATCAATCAGCACTTTCTCTTCGCGAACCAGGCTCATAGTTGTTCCTGTCAGATACGTAGACGATCAACCGGTACGCCTTTAACCAGATGCGATGTGATGATTTCTTCAACATCATCCTTGTCCACAAACTGGTACCAGACGGCTTCGGGATAAACCACCATCACAGGGCCGTCCAGGCAACGACCCAGACAACCCGCTTTATTGATCCGGACCATGCCCGGCTGATTGAGCTTTAACGCCGCTACACGTTCTTTGGCGTAATCCAGAATTTCGGAGGCGCCATGATCGTTGCACGAGACGTCTCCATTGGTACGTTGATTGCAACAGATAAAGACGTGATGTTTGAAATAGCTCATGAAGCGATCCGTAAAGAGTGATGCACGGATTATAGAACCGAACCCGAATCATCAGGGATGTTGCGTCGGCGGTCGACCCAGACTAGAAAGATCAGGGTGAGATAGGGCCAGAGCGCTGCAATCAGACGGGTCAGACCGTTAAAGTTGAGGAAGTGTCCTTGCTGCCAGACCGCGAGTGCGGATATGGAATAGGGGTTGGTGGGCATCACATTGACGAGGACGGTTGCCGCCATCAGCAACATAGCCGCAACCGGGGGTTGCCAGTGGCCTGATAAAAACAGCGCGGGTAGCGCCAGCGCGAGACCAATGAGTAGGCCATCGATGCCGCCCGGTGTGAGTGCCACCCAGCGTGCGACATCCGGTGCGCCAATGGCCTGCCCGATGAGCAACCAGCTGGTGGCCAACCGAATCAACACGCCGAGCGCGAGGATGCTTAAGGCGGCAAGGAATACGGTAAACCAGCGCAGACCAACGCGCTGCAAGACAGCCTGTATCAGAAAGGTCACTACCAGCGTCTGCATAGCGACAACGACGGTTTCGAGCTGGCTGTACAACGACGGTGAAAAGGCCAGGGCAGTCGGTAACGCTAATAAGCCGCGCAGATCGCCCAGACCAAAGAAGACGGTTTCCGGCGAGATCTGTGCAAACAGCCAGAGCCATAGCAGGATGAGGCCGGTTTCAGCGCTGAGGCGTTGCACGCCCAGCTTTCTCCGCAAGTCACCCGCGAGCATAAGCAAGCGTGGCCCGGAAAAAAGCGCGAGAGCGCTACCTAATAAGGTGCCCGCAGTATTTAGTGCTAGATCCAGCCCTGAAGAGACGCGCCCCGGTATGAAAGTCTGCAATGCTTCCAGGCTCGCGGAGAGCAAAAAACCGAGTGCTATGGGGAGTAGTACACGAGCCCATGGCCAGGCGCGGTGCGATGGGGATAGCGTGAGCAGAAACCCTAACGGCATATAAGCCAGCACGTTGAACCAGGCATCCTGCCAGGTCCAGTAACGTGGCCAGCGCCCTTCCAGAAAGTAGAAGAGATCCAGTCCACGGTCTTGCCACGCCGTTGCGGCATAAAGGCTGGCATAAATGATGATGCAGGCATAGACCAGCGATAGCACCAGCGGCTTGCGGCGGGCACGAGCGAGCCAGGCCTGCGAGAGGGATAGGTGCTCAGCGGTAGTGTTGGCCATGATCATGGTGCGTGCCCGATTCGTGACCGGTTGGCGGCACATGATAAGTGCCTTCGGCGGCATGGTGATGCGAAGGTGTTGGTGTGGGCTGGCCAATGCGTTGTGGCAACAGCGAGCCGATGATCATGCCGACGATGGCGGCAATCAGGCCAAGAATCTGTGGCGGCCAGATGGTGTCGTCCGTCGAGAAAGCCTCACACAGGATCCATGTAAAGAATCCGGCAAAGATGGCAAAAAGCGCGCCTTGGGTGTTGCCCCGTTGCCAGTAAAACCCTGCGACTAAAGGCACAAAGGCAACCACCAGTGTGATTTTGTAGGCGTGTTCCACCATCTTAAAAATGGAGGTGCTACTGGTTAGTGCCATGGCCAGCACCATGCCGGCGAAGGCAACGATAACGATGCGCATTAGCCAGAGAAAAATCCGGTCCGAGATATGAGGCAGCATCGGCCGCAGTATGTTTTCTGTAAATGACACCGAAGGGGCCAGCAATGTTGCCGAGGAACAGCTCATGATGGCCGACAGTAAGGCACCGAAAAAGATCACCTGCGCAAAAACCGGTGTGTGTTGCAAGATCAATGTGGGGAGGACAAGCTGGGAATCGGTATCGAGCAGCGACGAGAACATGGCCGGATCAATGAGTGTGGCTGCATAGGCCAGGAACATCGGTATAAAGGCGAAAAAGAAGTAGAGCGAACCACCGAGAACCGAACCGGCCATCGCGATGCGCGCGCTCTTGGCGGACGAGATACGTTGGAACACATCCTGTTGTGGGATCGAACCCAGCATCATAGTCATCCAGGCGCCTACAAACGGCACCCATACCTCTAGGCCGCCACTAGGGAAGAATTCGAGTTTTCCGGCGGCGCTGGCATGTGCCACCACATTGCTGGCGCCACCGGCCAGATCACTGATGATGGTAGCAATGTAAATCAGACCACCCATGATGACGGTGATTTGCACAAAATCGAGAATGGCCACCGACAGCATGCCACCGAGCACGGTGTAAGTAAGCACGATCGCGGCACCGAGAATCATCCCTTTGTCCTGGGGAATGAGGCCATTGGTCACCGTGAAAAAAACAAGCCCGAGCGCTTTGATTTGCGCCGACACCCAGCCCAGGTAAGAGACCACAATGGCGAGGGTGCTCAACCACTCCACCGTGTGGTTGTAGCGCAGGCGGTAGTAGTCACCAATCGTCAGTAGGTTAAGCCGGTACAGTTTGCTGGCAAAGAAGAAGCCGGCCAAGATTAGGCAGAGGGAAGCACCGAAAGGATCGGCCACAACGCCGCGCAGGCCGTCTTTAACAAAGGTGGCCGATACGCCGAGTACGGCTTCCGCCCCAAACCAGGTGGCGAAAACCGTGGCGGTGACTACCGGCAAAGGGAGCGAACGCCCAGCTACTGCAAAGTCACGTGCATTTTTTACCCGGGTTGCCGCCAGCAGGCCGATACCAATCGAGGCCAGCAGGTAGAGCGTAATAAACCCGAGCAGCGGTGTCATGGCAGGGCGTTGAGAACAAACGGTGTTGCGGCCGCGGCTACGGCCAGTAAGGAAATGGCGACGCTTGCCCAGAGCAGACGACTTTGATGACGTACCGTTTTGCGCAATTCACGGAGCGACTTTTCATCGGCCTTGATCTGTTCTTCATCCGGCGCCAGATAGTCATGCAGCAGGCGCGGTAGTTGCGGCAGAATCTTGGCCCAGTTCGGGCCTTCGCGCTTCATGCCGTCGATGAAGCCACGCACGCCGACCTGTTCGCTCATCCAGCGTTCGAGGAAGGGCTTGGCGGTTTTCCATAGATCCAGATCCGGGTTGAGCTGGCGACCCAGACCTTCGATGTTGAGCAGGGTCTTCTGCAGCATGACGAGTTGCGGTTGGACTTCAACGTTAAAGCGACGCGAAGTCTGGAACAGGCGCAATAAAATCTTGCCGAACGAAATATCTTTGAGTGGTTTATCGAAGATAGGTTCGCAGACGGTACGAATGGCGGCTTCGAATTCGTCGATACGGGTGTCTTTGGGGGCCCAGCCTGAGATGACGTGTACTTCGGCAACACGACGGTAGTCGCGCTGGAAGAAGGCCAGAAAATTCTGCGCCAGATAGCTCTTGTCGACATCATTGAGCGTGCCGACAATGCCGAAGTCAAGCGCAACGTAGCGGCCATCGTGTGCCACCAGGATGTTGCCCGGGTGCATATCGGCATGGAAGAAGCCGTCGCGGAACACCTGCGTAAAGAAAATCTCTACGCCTGCACTAGATAGACGATTCAGATCAATGCCTGCGCCACGTAGCTCATCGATGCGACCGACGGGGATGCCATGCATGCGTTCCATCGTCATGACATTGGTGGCGCAAAAGTCCCAATAGACTTCCGGTACCAGCAACAGATGACCGTCGGCAAAATTGCGACGCAGTTGCGAGGCGTTGGCGGCTTCACGGACCAGATCGAATTCGTCGTGCAGGTGCTTGGCAAACTCGGCGACTACTTCACGGGGCTTCAGGCGGCGGCCATCTTCCGAAAAGCGTTCGATGAGCTGGGCAAAGGTGTCGAGCAGATCGATATCGTGATCCACCACCCGGTGCATGCCCGGGCGCAGCACCTTGACGGCAACATTGCGGCCATCGTGCAGTCGGGCGAAGTGCACCTGGGCTACGGAAGCAGAGGCGATCGGCTTTGGGTCAAATTCACTATAGGCTTCGCTAATGGGCATGCCGAGACCACGCTCGATTTCAGCCATGGCCAGTGCAGAATCGAAGGGTGGTACCCGATCCTGCAGTTTGGCCAACTCATCAGCAAAGTCTGAGGCCAGCAAGTCGCGGCGGGTGGAGAGCATCTGGCCGAATTTAACGAAAATCGGCCCCAGCGACTCGAGCGCTTCACGCAGTCTGACCGCGCGGGGTTTGGTGAAGTGCCGGCGGCGGGCGTAAAAACCCAGCCAGAAGGCCATACGACCATCCGGCTCGGCTTCAACGAGCATGCTGAGCAGCCCGTTCTTCCAGCTGACATAAAGAATACGGGCAAGACGTTGCAGACGCATGAGCGGTCGGCTTTCATAGGTGAGGCCCACGGGATAGCGAGCCAGAAGGTATAATTTTACGCATGACTTTTGATAGCCGCGAACACATCACCGGCTTGCTGCAAGTTGCCCTTGCCAGCGTAGCGCCGGAACATACTGAAACTCCCATCCATCTGGAGCGTCCAAAGCAGGCGAGCCATGGGGATTTTGCCACTAATTTGCCTATGCAACTGGCGCGGGCGCTAAAACAGGCGCCGCGGGCGATTGCCGAACGCATCGTCAGCGCCCTGCCGGCGTCACCCCTGGTGAGTGAGGTTAGCATTGCCGGTGCCGGCTTTATCAACTTTGCCTTGCAGGCCGATGCCAAGACCCGTGTGGTCAATACGGTGCTGACGCAGGCCGGTGATTTTGGCCGCAGTACGCTCGGCCAGAATGCCAAGGTGCTGGTGGAGTTTGTTTCTGCCAATCCGACCGGGCCCTTGCACGTAGGGCATGGCCGTGGTGCCGCCTATGGCGCCAGCTTGTCCGATCTGCTGGCTTTTGCCGGTTGGGACGTCACCCGCGAATACTATGTAAATGATGCCGGCCGACAGATGGATATTCTGGCGATTTCGACCTGGATCCGTTATCTGGACCAGCATGGCGTATCGATCGATTACCCGCCTAATGGCTATCAGGGTGACTATGTCCGCGATATGGCCCGTCAGCTGACTAATGCGCATGGTGATAAATATGTGCGCAGCCACGTTGCCGTTCTGGAAGGCACGCCGGGCTTACCGGATGCCAGCCGTGGCGACGACGAAGCCAAGATTCAGCGAGAGCTGCACCTGGACGCCCTGATCGCCAACGGCAAGAAGCTGTTGGCGGAAGACTGGCCCTATGTGCATCAGCACGCGCTATCGGAACAGTTAGCCGATGGTCGGGATGATCTGGATGGTTTCGGCGTAGATTTCCAGAACTGGTTCTCGGAAAACTCGCTATTCGATACCGGCCTGGTAGCCCGTTGCCTGGAGAAACTCGATGCCGCTGGCCATATTTATGAGCAGAATGGCGCCCGTTGGTTCCGTTCTACCGATTTCGGTGACGAAAAAGACCGCGTTGTTCAGCGTGACAACGGGCTTTACACTTATTTTGCTTCTGACATCGCCTACCACCTCAATAAGTACGAGCGTGGCTTTGATCGCATGATCAACATCTGGGGCGCCGATCACCATGGCTATATCCCCCGCGTGAAAGGTGCCGTGCAGGCACTGGCGCTGGATCCGGCCAAGCTGGATATCGCGCTGGTGCAGTTTGCCGTGCTTTATCGCAATGGTGAAAAAGCCTCGATGTCTACCCGTTCCGGCGATTACGTGACGCTGCGTTCGTTGCGGGCCGAAGTGGGTGATGACGCCTGTCGTTTCTTCTATGTGTTGCGTAAGGCCGATCAGCATCTGGACTTCGATCTAGATCTGGCCAAGAGCCAGAGCGCGGATAACCCGGTGTATTACATCCAGTACGCTCATGCCCGTATCTGCTCGCTGATGGCGCAGTGGAATGGGGCAGAAGCCGATCTGAAGGATGCCGACCTGGCCTTGCTGACCAACCCGCGCGAAGCTGCCTTGACGGCATTCCTGGGGCGCTTCCCGGAAGTGATTGATTCGGCAGCGCGTGATCTGGCGCCGCATCAGGTGGCATTCTATTTGCGCGATCTGGCGGCGGAGTTCCATGGTTATTACAACGCCGAGCGGATGCTGCTGGACGATGCCGAACTGACCTGTGCCCGTTTGGCGTTGTCAGTAGCTGTTCGCCAGGTGATCCGCAACGGTATGACCCTGTTGGGCGTATCCTGCCCGGAGTCGATGTAGTGTCCATGCTGGAAACCCTGTAATCTGCCGAGAATCTACACAAAGGCTGCTATGTCCCGAGACTACAAACCGAATCGCCATTCCTCGCGTGACCATGCGCCGTCATCGGGTGGCGGTGCGTTCAAGGGCATTCTTTATGGCTTGGTGCTCGGTCTGGTGATTGCAGCTGCAGTTGCGTGGTGGTTTAACCGCATGCCATCGCCCTTCATCGATAAGACAGCAACGGCACCAGCGCCAGCCAAGGGCGACGCCAAAGCCCCGGCATCTGCAGGCGCGCCGGCAGCACCTGCCCCAGCACCAGCGGTGAATGTGCAGAGTGAAGATGGTAAGCCTATCCCGTTGCCGGGCAAACCGGGTGACCCATCACCCGAGAAGCGCTTCCAGTTCCCCGATATTCTGTCGGGTAAAACCGATGGCACGACACCACCCGCCAAGCCGGCTGATAGTGCAGCGACCAAGCCAGCTACCAATGCGCCGGCCGCAGCACCCGAAGCGCCAGCAGGGTTCTACCTGATGGCCGGCTCATTCCAGAAGCAGTCAGATGCTGAAACGCAGAAAGCCAATCTGGCGTTGCAAGGTTTTGATGCATCGATTCAGAAGGGTGTGGTCGGAGAGAAGGTGTGGTTCCGCGTTAAGATTGGCCCGTTCAAGCGCCAGGATGACGCGAACCGTGCCCGTAATGAACTCAAGGAAGCCGGTATTGATGCCGTGCCTGCCCGTAATTAATCCGGAGTCATCATGCAACGTCGTCAGTTTCTCGCCACTCTAATTGCCGGCATTACCGCCGCTTCGTCGTCAGGTGCTTTACTGGCTCAAGGCGCACTGGGTGGCACCGTAGCCCCTGCCGCGAACGCAACCGGTGTCGCTATCGCCGGCCAGACCTATGCGCCGTTGAACACACCTACGCTGCAGACTGTTGGCGGCAGAATCGAAGTATTGGAGTTTTTCTCTTACGGGTGCCCGCATTGCCACGATTTTTCCGAGCCCTTTGATCGTTGGTCGAAGAAGCAGAAGGATGCGGCTGTACGTCGTGTGCCGGTGACCTTTGGCCGCCCACAATGGGTGGTGCTCGGCCGTTTGTTCTATACCATTCAGATCATGAAGCTTACGGCGTTGGATGCTGCGGCATTTGCAGCCATTCACCAGCAGGGCAAGATGCTGTACGACGATCAGGCAGTCCTGCAGTGGGCGGCAAGTCAGCCCGGTGTTGATGCCAAGAAATTCTCGGACGTCTATTATTCCAGCGAAGTCACCAATGCCATGAAGAAGGCAGATGCGCTGGCGATGACGTATCAGATCGATGGTGTGCCTTCCATTATCGTTGGCGGGCGCTACAAGATGTTGCAACAGCGTGGCATGAACTTCAATGATCTGCTGCTCAATACCGATGCCGTGATCAAGCTTGCCAAGCAGAGCGCCAAATAATCAGACTCGCATAAAGAACAGACGCACAATGAAAAACACCCGCAAGTGCGGGTGTTTTTCATTGGTAGCGGTATTGCTTTAGGCTTTAGCGGCTTTCGCTTTAGGAGCTGGCTTCTTAACGTCTGCACGCATCTTGACGTAAGAACCCGGTGCATCTTCGATGGCCTTGAGCGGACCGTCACCCGGAATACGGGCCGCGACCTTCTCATCGCTAATGGCTTCGACCCACTGTTCCCAGTTTGGCCACCATGAGCCTTCATGTTGCTTGGCACCGTCGAACCATTCTTGTGCCGTTGCTGGCAGCTTGGCATTGGTCCAGTAGCAGTACTTGTTACCAGCCGGTGGGTTAACGATGCCGGCGATGTGACCTGAGCCACCCAGCACAAAGTTAACCGGACCCGATGGCAGATGCACGCCCATATAGGTGCTGATCCATGGTGCAATATGATCTTCAATCGCCGAAATGAAGTAACACGGCGTTTTGACCTTGCGGATATCGATAGGCACACCACCTAGCGTCAGGCCGCCTGCATCCTTCAGGATGTTTTTCAGGTACATGTTGCGCAGATAGAAGCTGTGCATGGCGCGTGGCATACGCGTCGAGTCCGAGTTCCAGTACAGCAGATCGAACGGGAACGGATCTTTGCCCATTAGGTAGTTGTTGATTACGAATGACCAGACCAGATCATTGGCGCGCAGCATACTGAATGTGCCGGCCATTTCCGAACCGTCCAGATAGCCGGTCTTTTCCATCTTCTTCTCGATGGTCGAGATGCTTGCTTCGTCAATGAACACACCCAGTTCGCCCGGGTCAGTGAAGTCCAGCATGGTCGTGAAGAAAGTCGCGGAATTAACGCGCGTATCTTTCTTGGCCGCCATATAAGCCAGCGTCGACATCAGCAACGTTCCGCCCAGGCAGTAGCCGGCGGTGTTGATCTTCTTCGATCCGGTAGCTTGTTCAACGGCATTAATCGCGGCCAGCGAACCTTCGAGCATATAGTCTTCGAAGTTCAGGTTGGCGTGCTTCTCATCCGGATTGAGCCAGCTGATGATGAAGGTCGAGTGACCCTGATCAGTAGTCCATTTGACGAAGGAGTTCTTCTCGCGCAAGTCAAGAATGTAGAACTTGTTAATCCAGGGCGGCACGATTAGCAGTGGCACCTTGAATTGTTGTTTGGTCGTTGGCTCGTAGTGAATCAGCTGGAACATTTCGTTCTGATAAACCACTTTGCCCTTGGTTGTGGCAACGTTCTTGCCCAATTCAAAAGCCGAGGTGTCCGTCATGCGGATACGCAGCTTGCCATCACCGGCTTCAACATCATGCAGCAGGTTGTTCAGGCCCTTCACCAGGTTCTGCCCCTGCGAGCGAACCGTCTCACGGAATACTTCCGGATTGGTCAGCGCAAAGTTGGAAGGCGACAGCGCATCGATGTACTGGCGGGTGTAGAAATTGACCTTGTCGCGTTGCTTGTCATCCATACCTTCGACGGTGCCGACGGTATCCAGAATGTGCTTCGAAGCGATCAGGTAAGACTGCTTGATAAAGTCGAAGACGAAATCCTGTTGCCAGCCTTCGTCTTTGAAGCGTTTGTCCGAACGCTCGGGCGCAACCGTGGCTTCGGCTTGCATACCCATCATGCGGATCATCGAGTTCTGCCACAGGGAGAAATAGTTGTGCACCATATTCATCTGGGTCTGCGCCAGCTGATACGGGTTCTGCATCAGGCGTGCTGACAGATCCATGAAAGCTTTGGCAATGCCGACTTCTTCGCCGGAGGTATTGACACCCTTTTGGGACTGGCGCTCAAGGAAGCCGCTCAGTACGCGCGATGCGCGCTGGGCTACTTCAGCATAGACATGAACCAGTTCGGCCGGGTTTTTACCTTCCGCGCCTTCGGCGGGATTAGGGGACTGCGACATGGAGATCTCCGTCAAAACGAATGCCAAAAATGTGCGCCTATCGAGACCTTGTACGGCAACCTCAATAAGCGCGCGGTGCGTCAGCCATAGATTGCCTGTAAAGACCCGATCGCACAAGGGGTATGAAGGCTTGGGAGAAACGGGCGGGGGTATTAAACTAAGCGCCATTGATCCTATTAACCGGTGCCACCATGTCCGACCAGGAATACGAAGATCCCTACCTCTGTATCGGCGTCTGTATGGCAGATCCGGCCTCTGGCCTCTGCCAGGGGTGTGGCCGGCCACTTGCCGAGCCCGAAACGCCGGCGTCTGAAAGCGATGGCGCTAGCCAAGCGCCTGAAAGCGCCGCCAAATAAGCTTGGGCACCCGGGTTTTCCGGGTGGGCCGTGCACGGGTATAATCGAAAAATTGTGGTTGTGTCCTTCAACACTCAAGCCGGAACCTTGTACATGAACATTGAAAAAGCACGCTTTAACATGGTCGAACAGCAGATTCGTCCGTGGAACGTTCTGGATCCCGACGTTCTGGACCTGTTGTTTGAAGTCCGCCGCGAAGAATTCGTGCCGCAGAACTATCGTTCGTTGGCCTTTGCCGATATCGAAATTCCGCTGACGCCTAAGGCTGTGATGATGCCGCCGCGCATGGAAGCGCGCATGCTGCAGGAACTGGAGCTTGCGCCAGATGCCCGTATTCTGGAAATCGGTACCGGTTCCGGTTACATGACGGCGTTGCTGGCTTCACAAGGCGCGCAGGTGACTAGCCTGGAAATCGATCCGGCATTGAAAGATCAGGCGCAAGCCAATCTGGATGAAGCAGGCATCGAGAATGCTACTTTGTTACTGGGTGATGGCCTGAAGGGTCATGAGAGCGGCGAACCGTACGACGCGATTGTGCTCACCGGTTCTGTGCCAGTGATTCCGGACGTGTTGCTGCATCAGCTGGCATTGGGCGGTCGCTTGATGGCTGTAGTTGGCACTGGCCCGGTTATGGAAATGGTGCGTGTCCACTGCACGGGTCCGGGCAGCTACTCCCGTGAAACGCTTTTCGAAACCTGGGTTCCTCCGCTGGAAAATGTAACGGGTAGCAGCCACTTCGAATTCTGATGCGCTAGTATCAGAAGCTAAAAGACCCGCTGCGGCGGGTCTTTTTATGGGCGACCGTAACGGGCAATGAGCGCCAGGAGTTTATCGGTGGCCCCGGTTGCGGCGCTGACAAAGCGCGCGGCGGCAACTTTAGCGGCTTGATGTTGTGTTGGATTAAGGATCAGTGCGTGCAACGCAGCTGCCAGTGTCTCAGGGCTTGGTTCGGCGAGGCGTAACGCGGCGCCGGTTTGTTCGGCAGCGCTCGCAGCGGCGCTGAAGTTATAGGTATGCGGCCCGATAATCAGCGGTGTGCCACAGGCAGCGGCCTCGATAAGATTCTGACCACCAAAGGGCAGCAATGTACCGCCGATCACGGCCACGTCTGCCAGGCTGTAGTAGGCCACCATTTCACCCATCGAGTCGCCCAGCCAGACATCTGTTTCGCCATCGGGCAGTGCTTCGTTACGGCGCGTCAGCGTTAAGCCTTCACGCGTGACCAGGTTGGCAATGTCGTTGAAACGTTGTGGATGGCGTGGCACTAAAACGAGCAGTGGGTGCTGGTCGGGGAGTAACGCGCAAAGCGCGCGATGAGCCGCAATGATTAAAGCTTCCTCCCCGTCTCGGGTGCTGGCGGCAAGCCAGATAGGGCGCGGAGTTTCCTGCGTCATGATCTCCCTGCGCCAGGTGTTGCCCAGGGTCTGAAGTGCCGCATCAATACGTACATCGAATTTGAGGTTGCCGGTGACGCTGACAGACTTAGCGCCTAGCGCGCTCAAGCGCTCGGCATCTTCCGGTGTTTGTGCGCCCACTGCAGTGAGTGCACTCAGCACAGGGCGAATCAGCCGATCAAAGCGGGCGTAGCGACGACCAGATCTTGCCGACATGCGGGCGTTAATCAGCAGCATGGGTACCTGCTGCGCACGGGCACGCAGAATCAGGTTTGGCCAGATCTCGGTTTCCATGAGCAGGCCCATTCGGGGCTGTGCGCGGGCCAGAAAACGATCAACGGCACCGGTGAGGTCATACGGCACATATCCGATGAGTACACGCGGGTCCTGGTATAGCGCAGTGCTCGTGGCCCTGCCTGTGGGCGTCATGTGGGTGAGTAGTACACGATGGGCCGGATAGTTTTCCAGGAGCGCATGGACCAGCGGTTCGGCAGCGCGGGTTTCGCCGACTGAAACCGCGTGTAGCCAGATAATCGGACCGCCGGGCGGTATTTTGATAAAGCCGAATCGCTCTGCAATGTGCTGGCGATAGCCGGGCTGTTTACGGCCGCGCCACCAGAGGCGCAGTAGCGCCAGCGGCACGATCAGCGTCAGGAGCGCCCGATAGAACCAGGGGGCGGCCGATGGCATGGTCATGCCGGTAAAAAGCCCCAGGCTTTAAGTTGTCCCATGATATCGCTCACCGGTGGGCAGCTATCCAGATGACCGAAGGTTTGGCGTAGCCCCAGACCAAAGCCGCCCGCCAGTTCAGGATCGGTATCGGTAAAGATCGCAATCGTTGGCACGGTCAGCGCACAGGCAATATGCGTAAAACCGGTATCCACACCCAGGCATAGCCGGGCTTTGGCGATACGTTCCGTCAGTTGGGTCAGCGTAGGGCGAAATAACACCTCGCCCAGTGGGCCGCCTTTGGCAATGCCGGCGGCAATGCGTTGCGATCGAGCCGCCTCGATCTCGTTACCGGCAGTAAACACGGGCACCAGACCGGCATCGCGCAGGGCGCGGCCTACGCTAATCCAGTGGTCTTCAGGCCAGAGCTTTTTATCACGGCTGGTATTGGTAAAGAGAAAGACTTCGTTACCGGGCTGTAATGGGTAGCGGGTGTTGAGTCCGAAGTCGAGCGGCAGTTCTGGTAACTGGTCCGCATAACCGAGTGCTGTTGCCGCTATGGTGCGGTAGCGCTCGACGGCATGCAGTGCGTACGGCACAGCAAGCGGATGATTGAGCAGCAAACCGGAAAGCGGCTCGCGTGCTTCGCGCCAGTTCTGGCCATAAACCGGGCCGTGGGCCAGCCGACTGAGTAGGACGCTGCGCACCAATCCCTGCGTGTCGATGATGGCATCGTAGTGTTCGGAGCGTAGGGCGCCCAGTGCCAGGCTGATCTCAGCCCATGTCTCACGTTTGAACAGTTGTTTGCGCCAGCGCCGGATGGATACCGGAATGATGTGACGTACGCCATGGTGCCAGGCGGGTATTTCCGCAAAAGGTGACTCAACACACCAGTCGACGATAGCGCCGGGGAATACGCGCTGCAGATCACTCACCACGGCGAGATTGTGTAACACATCGCCCAGCGATGAGGTTTTCATGAGCAGAAAACGTGGCGGGTTCGAAAGCTTGGGCTGCATTAGTGATAATCTCGCGACATAGCCCCATTATAGCTGTGTGTATTGCCGACCATGTCCGAGAAACTACCGCTCTCTCTAGTTCTAATTACTTGCAACGCTGCTGCCCGTCTGCGTGACGTGCTGGTATCGGTGCCTTTTGTGTCTGAAATCATTCTGGTGGATTCGGGTAGCACCGATGAAACAGCCGTTATTGCTGCGGAATTCGGGGCGCAGGTAGTGCATCACCCCTGGGCGGGCTTCGGGCCACAGAAGGCACACGCTGTTAGTCTGGCAAGCAATGATTGGGTGCTTTGTCTGGATGCAGATGAGGCGCTATCCCCGAAGCTAGCCGCAAATATTCAGAGTGCGTTCAGAAAAGGTTTGCCGGGTTACCCGGTCTACCGCTTTGCCCGCTGCAACGTCTTTATGGGCCGGCCACTGAAGCACGGTGAAGGTTATCCGGACTACAACACGCGGCTGTTCCGTAAAGATGCCGCCCGCTGGTCTGATGACATTGTTCACGAGCATGTGTTGAGTGATTTATCGCCACGTACGCTGGAAGGCGACTTACTGCATTACAGTGCGGATGATCTGAAGGCCTATCTGGATAAACAGAACCGTTACACTAGCTTGGCCGCAGAACGTGCCATGGCGCGTGGCGAGGGTGCACCGCTGGCACGGATGCTTTTGTCGCCACTGACTCGTTTCCTGAAGTTCTGGTTAGTGCGTGGCGGTTGGCAGGATGGTTTGCCGGGTTTTGTGCATATTGCGATTGGCTGCCAGAACAGTTTCATGAAGTACGTAAAGCTACGCGAACTGCGTCGACAGGCTGGCCTAAACGATCAGGAATAAAGCATCTTTTCGATCTGATCGTGCAAGGTCTGCGCCAGCTGCTTCCGACCACGGTTGCCTGACCCAGGTTCAACAAAGACGGGTTGACCAATTTCCAGGTGAACAACCAATTGGCGTGCCGACAGCATAGCGCAGAAACATTGCCAGAGCGTTGTCTCGCCGGCGTAGGCCGGTAGTAATGAGCGCTGCCCTTGTATGTCTTGATAACTAAGCGCTACGGGTGTAACCGGTACGCTGGCATCAATTGCAGGCTGCAATAGCGCACCATGAAAGGGATGTAGATGCGAGCCATCTGTGGTGGTGCCTTCCGGAAACACGGCGAGCCAGTTACCGGACTGCAGGCGCTCGGCCATTTCGCGACCAATGGTATGTGCATGACCCCGGCTACCGCGTTGCAGAAAGATGGTTTCGTTATGACGGGCCAGCGTGCCGATGATCGGCCAGTGAATCACATCGTCTTTAGAAACAAAGGCCACGGGCGTAAGCGCATTCATGGCGAATATATCAATCCAGCTCACATGGTTGGCAGCGATGAGTCCCGCTTCACTAGGTAGCGTCCCCGAGATGCGTACTTCAAAGGCAAATAGCGCTAGCAGTTCGCGCGACAAGCGATAACGCACCCAGCGGCGACGCTTCAGAGAAAAGAAGGGAAAGGCGATGCCGACCCAGCAAAGACCGCAGAGCAGGTGGAAGACAATGCGCACACCGCGCACGAAGCGAAGCAGCTTCGGTGTCGGCGTGCTTGTCATGGCGTCAGCTGATTAAAGTGCTTCGCCGAAAGCGGCCTGGAAGCGCTGGGCGACTTGCTCGAGATTAACGCGGTAATTCTGGGGTCCGGCCTGCGCGATCTTGATCGAACCCATCAGCGAAGCCAGTCGGCCAGATTTCTGCCAGTCGAAACCGTTAGCGATACCGTAGAGCAGGCCACCGCGGAATGCATCCCCACAACCCGTCGGGTCGATGATGGCTTCTGGTTGCACCGATTCGATGTCGATACGCTGACCACCGGTGAAGATCCAGGCGCCTTCACCGCCGCGTGTAACGATTAATGCCGCGACCTGCTCTGCAAGCTGCTCTAAAGTTTGGCCGGTGCGATCGCAAAGCAACTGCGCTTCGTAGTCATTGACGCAAGCATAAGTGGCTAGCGACAGGAATTGCTTGAGGTCGTCACCATCGAACATCGGTAGACCCTGACCCGGATCGAAGATGAACGGGATATTCGCATCCGCGAATTGGCGCGCATGCTCGATCATGGCGTCGCGACCGTCTGGTGCCACAATACCCAGGCCAATGTTTTCGGCGTGACCGACTTCGTTCAAGTGTGCCTGGCCCATGGCGCCCGGGTGGAAGGCGGTGATCTGGTTGTCATCCATGTCGGTGGTAATGAAAGCCTGGGCAGTAAAAATGCCCGGTACTTTACGCACATGCTGACGGGAGAGTCCTTGTGCATCGAGGCGATCTAGATAGGGGATGCCGTCTTCGCCCACGGTAGCCATAATCTCGGCGTGGCCACCCAGGCTATGTAGCGCGTAGGCGATGTTGCCAGCGCAACCGCCAAACTCACGTCGCATTTCCGGCACCAGAAATGCCACATTCAGGATGTGAATCTGCTCAGGCAGAATCTGTTCACGGAAACGCCCGTTGAACACCATGATGTTGTCGTAAGCGAGCGATCCGCAGATCAGGGTTTTTTTCATGATCGATTGGTGTTGCGAGAAAGGTTATTGGGGTAAAACACCGGCGAGGAGGCTCCAGCCTTCCTGGGTGTCGTGCACACTAAGTTTGAGCCAGGGGCTATAGATCCCAATGAGTTCTTCTGCTTGCTCGGCGAGCAAACCGGCCAGCACCAATGAGGCACCCGGCTTCAGGCGTGCCGTCAATGCGGGCGCCAGAACACGTAGTGGGTTCGCTAGAATATTAGCCAACACCACATCGTACTTCTGTTCATCATAGGGTGCAGGCAACGTCTGGCTGGCGTCAAAGAAAATCCCTTGGACATTGTTGGCATCTGCATTGTCATGCGCCGAACGTACCGCCTGCGGATCGATATCGACTCCAACGACTTCGCTGGCGCCGAGCTTGTCAGCGGCAATCGCCAGAATGCCCGAGCCACAACCGTAATCGAGGACCGTACCGTTCGGACGTTTTTCCACCAACCATTGCAGGCACATCCGCGTGGTTGGGTGGCTACCGGTGCCGAACGCCAGACCCGGGTCAAGCACCAGGTTAATGGCATCTGCATGGGGCGGGGTGTGCCAGGTAGGCACAATCCAGAGAGGGCCGGCAATGGGGATGGGCTCAAACTGCGCCTGGGTGGCGCGCACCCAATCGGTCTCGGGCACATCCTCAATGCTGAGTTCGGCTTGAAGGCCGAGTGCCGCCGCGCAATCGGCAACGATGTCGGCAACGGGTTGCTCGGCATCGAATAGGGCTGACAGCACGGAGCGGGCCCAGACCAGCTGGGTCTCCATGCCGGGTTCGCCGTATTGAGGTGTTTCATCCGGCGTGCCGGCATCTGCGTCCTCGACGGTCACCGACAATGCGCCGGCTTCCATCAAGGCATCGCCGAGTGCATCGGCTTGCTGGGCATCCGCGATGATGCGCGCGTTAACCCAGGCCACTTACTTGCGCTCGACTTCTTTTTTCGCGGCGAGCATTTCTTCCAGATAATGGATACTGGCGCCACCATTCATAAAGCCCTTGTCGCGCATCAGTTCGTGATGCAGGGGAATGTTGGTTTTGATGCCTTCGACCAGCATTTCCGACAGGGCAATACGCATTTTACGAATGGCCTGCTCGCGCGTTTCGCCATAGGCGATCAGCTTGCCGATCATGGAATCGTAGTAAGGCGGCACTTTGTAGCCGGCATAGACATGAGAGTCAACACGGATACCCGGGCCGCCTGGCGTGTGCCATGCGTTGATCGTGCCGGGCGAAGGCACGAAGGTGTAGGGGTCTTCGGCATTGATACGGCATTCGATAGCATGCCCACGGAACTCGATATCTTTCTGGCGGAAGCGCAGCTTTTCGCCAGCGGCGATGCGAATCTGTTCCTGCACGATATCGATGCCCGTAATCATTTCAGTCACCGGGTGTTCGACCTGTACGCGGGTGTTCATTTCGATGAAATAGAACTCGCCGTTTTCGTAGAGGAATTCAAAGGTACCGGCGCCACGGTAGCCAATCTTGCGGCAAGCTTCTGCACAGCGCTCACCGATCTTGGCGATCGTTTTTTCCGGAATGCCCGGTGCTGGCGCTTCTTCAATCACCTTCTGGTGACGACGTTGCATTGAGCAGTCGCGCTCGCCCAGATATACGGCGTTGCCGTGCGTGTCGGCCAGGATCTGGATTTCCACGTGACGTGGATTTTCCAGAAACTTTTCCATGTATACGACCGGATTGCCGAAAGCAGTTTGAGCTTCCTGGCGCGTCATCTGAACGGCATTAATTAGCGCAGCTTCGGTATGCACCACACGCATCCCGCGGCCACCGCCGCCGCCAGCAGCTTTAATAATGACCGGGTAGCCAACGCTGCGACCGATACGGATGATTTCCTTGTGGTCTTCGGGTAGCGCGCCTTCAGAGCCGGGGACGCAGGGTACGCCGGCAGCTTTCATGGCGTCTTTGGCCGAAACCTTGTCGCCCATCAGGCGGATGGTTTGGGCAGTAGGGCCAATGAAAACAAAACCACATTGTTCTACGCGCTCGGAGAAGTCGGCGTTTTCCGATAGGAAGCCGTAGCCTGGATGAATCGCTTGGGCATCGGTGACTTCAGCGGCCGAGATAATAGCCGGCACGTTTAGGTAACTGTCTTTGGATGCGGCCGGGCCAATACAAACGGACTCGTCAGCCAATTTAACGTATTTGGCATCTCGGTCGGCCTCAGAGTGCACGACAACAGTCTTGACACCCAGTAGGCGACAGGCGCGCTGGATACGGAGAGCAATTTCTCCCCGGTTGGCGATAAGAATCTTTTCGAACATAGCGATTAGGCGATGATGAAGAGCGGTTCGCTAAATTCGACCGGCTGGCCGTTTTCAACCAGGATCGCCTTAACAACGCCAGTGGCATCGGATTCAATTTCGTTCAGCAGCTTCATGGCTTCGATAATGCACAGGGTCTGACCGGCTTTAACGCTGTCACCCACTTCGACAAAAGACTTGGCTTCTGGCGACGATGCGCGATAGAAGGTGCCAACCATCGGACTCTTAACTTCGTGACCGGCGGGTTGAGCAGGTGCAGCGGGAGCGGCCGGAGCAGCAGCAGGCGCAGCCGCCATAGGTGCTGGCGCATAAACCTGGTGAGCAACCGGGGCAGCGGTCAGCTGCTTGGCGATGCGGACTTTCTCTTCACCTTCAGTAACTTCCAGCTCGGAAATGCCGGATTCTTGTACCAGGTCGATCAGTTTTTTAAGTTTGCGCAGATCCATTGTGTGCTCCTGAAGTCTTGTCAGTGAATGATTAAAAGTGAAAGCGGGTGGGCTCAGGCTTGGCCTGGGTCCAGATTGTCGGAAAGTGCAGCGATGATGTAGTCAAAAGCTAGTAAGTAACCCTGTGCGCCCAATCCGGTGATTGTGCCGATGGCCTTGTCCGAGAAATAGGATTGGTGACGGAACTCTTCACGGGCGTGCACATTGGAGAGGTGCACTTCGATAAAAGAGAGATCCGACGCCAGCACGGCATCACGCAGCGCGATGCTGGTATGCGTGAATGCGGCTGGGTTGATAATGAGAAAGTCAAAACCTTGGTTGCGGGCCGCGTGCAGTCGCTCGATGAGCGCACCTTCGTGATTGCTTTGGAAAGTTTCTAGCACGATGCCAGCACGTTCGGCTCGTTCGGCAAGCGCACGATCGATGTCGGCTAACGTGGTAGCGCCATAAAGATGCGGCTCGCGCTGTCCAAGCAGATTGAGATTCGGTCCGTTGAGAACCAGAACCTTGCCCAGTGATTCGCCCGTAGGCGTATTGGTGCGTTTGTCCATAATTATATTGTCTCCCAATTGACGATAAATTGCCAGTTGCTAGCCTAATGGGGGGCTAATAGCCACCAGATGTCAGCTAGATGTCGACCAGATTGAATTATTTTAGTGCTTTAGCCAGATCCGATTCTAGCTCTTTGCGGGTATAAACGCCGAAGTGGCGGCTGGTGATGCCTTCCTTGGTGTTAATCATGAGTGTAAACGGCACGGCATCATGACGGTTGCCCAGCGCTTGTGAGAGCTCAAAAGCGGGCTGGCCACCAACGGCGATTAGGTAATTGACGGGCGTTTTTTGCAGAAATGCCTGAACGTTGTCTGCCTGATCGGCGGCGATGCCAACAAAAACAACATTTTTGTCTTTGTAAGCGGTTTGCACTTCGTTAAACATGGGCATCTCTTCTACGCAGGGCGGGCACCAGGTTGACCAGAAATTCACCACGACGGTTTTGCCCCGTAATGAAGCCAGGTTTACTGGCTTACCAGCAGCATCCTTGAACTGCGCATCGTAAAACTTGGCCGTGACTTGTGGCCCATTTAACGTGCTCTGGCTGTTGTCGAACTTTGAGCAACCAGAGAGTAGCGCCACGGCGGCAAGGCTGGTGAGCAAAACGGTGCTGAGAGCGGCGCGGCGAGATAGCAGATTCAAACGCATGTGCAGATTCTTTCGTGAGTGAGTGTTTTAGCGACTGTTGTGCTTATTTTACCGGCAAATTCGCGTCTGATCAGAAAGCAGCGTCAATCGTCATCCGTGCCCGTAGATTTTCAGCATGGGCACGTTCGCGCACGGTGCCATCATGCTTCCTGAACACGACCCGCTCGTCATGGCTAGGGTAAATCACTAAATTGGTGATCAGATCATCTTGTTCAATTTGTAGTACGGCGCTAGCACGATCGTTACGTGGCTTGGTAAATTCGTACTCGATACCTTGATTTAGCAGGAAGATCTCTACATCTTTGTCGCTATCCGGATAGAGCAGAATATCGATCATCGAATAACTGCTGGCGGTGCCATCAAGTACGGAGCCGGTGAGATAGGGGTGGAACTCGGCGAGCAACTCCATCCAGTACAGCGCTTCCGTTCGCATGATGACTATGCGCTCCCGCTGCTCGCTGTCCTGAAATATGGCCTGGTGTGTGCGTAGTGCATCATAAACTGCCTGGCTGCTCGGCAGGCCAGTCCATTCCGGTAGATTCAATTGGTGGGCGGCTTTACGTTTAGCCAATTCCACATCGTCTAGTCCATCTTCCGCCATAAGCCGGGCGGCCACGGCGGCGATATGGGCTGTGCCGTTATTCTGCATGCCGGCAGGGCGTCGTCGGTGGCGCATGTTGAGTCTCCGGGGCAGGTACAATGTTTTCCATTCTAAACCTACCTGCCGGACATTGCGCCGGCATGACAATGCAAAGACGAAAGACGGGAAAGACGATGCATTTGCATATACTGGGTGTCTGCGGCACCTTCATGGGTGGCCTGGCTCAACTGGCACGGGCCGCTGGGCATAAGGTCACCGGCTGCGATGCGGGTGTTTATCCACCCATGAGCGATCAGCTGCGTGGTGCGGGCATTGATCTGATCGAAGGCTTTGATCCATCTCAGCTATCGCTTAAGCCAGATGTGTTTGTCATCGGTAATGCCGTCTCTCGCGGCAACCCTTTGCTGGAAGCCATTCTGGATCAGGGGCTACCCTATGTTTCTGGCCCGCAATGGCTGGCAGAACATATTCTTCAAGGGCGCTGGGTGCTGGGCGTTGCTGGCACGCATGGCAAAACGACTACGGCTTCATTGCTCGCCTGGATTCTGGAAGATGCCGGGCTAGCACCGGGCTTTCTCATTGGCGGTGTTCCTTGTAACTTCGGTGTGTCGGCACGTCTGCATGGTGCGCTTGAAGATTCGCCCTTCTTCGTTATCGAGGCCGATGAATACGACACCGCCTTCTGCGACAAGCGCTCCAAGTTTGTGCATTACCACCCGCGCACCGTTATTCTGAACAACCTGGAATTCGATCACGCAGACATCTTTGCCGATCTCGGTGCGATCGAAACCCAATTCCACCATCTCGTGCGCACCATGCCAGGCAATGGCCTGATTGTTTCGAATGCCACCGAGCCGGCACTCACGCGCGTATTAGAACGCGGTTGCTGGACGCCGGTTGAAAGCTTTGGTGCAGGCAGCAGTTACACCATAGACGGTGATGATGCTACGGGCAGCCTGATCGTTCACGAAGGCAGTAAAAAGATTGGTGAAGTCACCTGGGCATTAACTGGCGAACACAATCGCATGAATGCACTGGCCGCAATGCTGGCCGCACGCCATGTGGGCGTACCGCTGGATAAGGGACTGGATGCGCTCTCCCGTTTTGAAAACGTCAAACGACGTATGGAGGTGCGCGGCGTGGAGCGCGGCGTCACCGTCTATGATGACTTTGCGCACCACCCTACTGCAATTACCACTACGGTAGCGGGTCTGCGTCGTAAAGTGGGCGCTGCCCGAATTCTGGCGGTTATCGAACCGCGTTCGAACACCATGAAGCTGGGCGTGATGAAAGATCAGTTACCGCAAAGCCTAGAGGCTTGCGATCATGTTTATTGCTACGGCGCCAATCTGGGCTGGGATGCTTCTGAAGCATTGGCCCCGATGGGCGCGCGTGCAGAAGTCCATCAGGATTTCGATGCCATGGTGAAAGCCATTGCCCTTGAAGCCAAAGCCGGTGATCAGGTGCTGGTGATGAGTAATGGCGGCTTTCAGGGAATTCATAACAAGTTACTGGAAGCCCTGCTATCATCCTAAAACGCTTTGTCATTTTGCATTCTGCAATCGAAGCACCTTAATTTTCCCTTGGAGATCTACATGAAAAAATCGCTGCTACTGGCTGCTCTGCTGGCAACTGCTGGTCTGAATGTTCAAGCTCAAACGGCTGCCCCGGCTGCCGCACCGGCTGCTCAGGTTGTTCCTGTTGCTGCTGAAGTCACCGTGATGACTGCAACGGTTGATTCGGTAAACGCCAAGACCCGTACAGTGATGCTTAAGAATGACCAAGGCCAGCTGGCCCCAATGACTGTCGGTAAGTCAGTTGCCAATTTCAACAAGATCAAGAAGGGTGACACCTTCGTTGTCGAATACGCACAAGCAGTGGCTGTTGGTCTGGTTGCCGCACCTAAGGGTACGCAGCCTGGCGTAACAGCTACGCGTACTGTGAAGGTTCAGGATCAAGCCAACAAAAAGCCGTTTGCTGAAGAAATCGATACCGTTACTGCAACAGCCGTTATCAAGAGCATTGACGCCAAGGCGCGCACTGCCGAGCTGACCACCCCGGATGGCAAGACGACCAAGGTTAAGGTTGATAAGGCTGTTCTGGGCCTGCAAGACTTCAAGGTTGGTGACGATGTCCTGGTTGAGTATGTTCAGGATATGGCTGTTGGCTTCGTAGCAACGCCTAAGAAATAATTAGCTTTCGATTTAAACAACAACGGCGCCTGCGGGCGCCGTTGTTGTTTGCGACATTAATTGTAAGGTTGACCAGACTAGATCGTTGCCGGAATACTTACCATCATGGTATCGGCTGCTGGTAGGCTATAAAACTGTTGTGGGGGCAGTGCATTTCTGTACAGAAAGAAGAACAGTGATTTTCGCCACGGACGCATACCGCCTGTAGGACTTGGAACAAAGATCATACGGTTCAGGAAGTATGAAATGGGTTTCAAATGCAGTTTCATCGAATCCGGCCAGTGCGCAGCAAGCGCATCAGGAATAGAAAGTTTTTCCATAAAGCCGCAATTGAGTTGAATCTGTACAAACCCCTTGTCGCAGAGGGCGATGTTCATTCGCGATTCTTCGGGAACGACAGGCACCAACTCGTAATGGATGCTCAAAGCGATCACCTGTTCATGAATCGAATCGAAATGTCGGATAGTTTTACGTAAGGCTACCGGTGTTCGGTGGGCATCAGAGACCAGGTAGATAGCCGTTCCCTCGATACGTGGCAACGCATCCGTCACTTCATCTTTAATGAAATCAAGAAGCGGCGTCTCTAGGTTCTGGGCCAGCGTTGCAATTGTCAATTGGCCACGATGCCATGTGGTCATGATGCTCAACATTATGCCGCTTAGAATAATCGGCAACCAGCCACCTTCTAGAAGCTTAAGCGTATTTGCGCTAAAAAACACCAGGTCAATCATGATGAAGGCTGAAGCACCCAGCAGGGCTCGCCACGGCTGCCAGTGCCAGACTCTAATTGCCACAGAGATTGCCAGGAAATCGGTAATGAGCATGGTGCCTGTTACAGCGATGCCATAAGCAGAACCCAGCGCGTTGGATGATTGAAAAACAAGAATGACTGCAACCACCATGATGGCCAGTAGCGCATTAACAATGGGTACGTAAATCTGGCCGATTTCTTCTACGGAGGTTTGCAAAATACGTACCCGCGGCAAGAAGCCTAGCTGCATCGCCTGGCGGGTCATCGAGAACGCGCCGGAAATCACTGCTTGTGAAGCAATGACCGTGGCAACAGTCGCCAGAATGACCATGGGCGTTTGTAGTGCTGTGGGCGCCATGAGATAGAAGAGATTGCTGAGCGCTTCTGGCTGGTTTAATAGCAACGCCCCTTGCCCGAAGTAATTCAATAACAGGGTGGGTAAAACCAGTCCGGCCCAGACAATGCGAATCGGTTTGCGACCGAAATGCCCCATATCCGCGTATAACGCTTCTGCACCCGTAAGGCATAGCACCACGGCACCAAGCGCAAAGAATGAGAGCAAACCATGGCTGGCAACAAATTCAATTGCATAGAGCGGGTTGATGGCTAGAAGCACAACGGGTTGTTGAACCACATGCCAGAGGCCGAGTAAACCGATCACGACAAACCAGATCAGCATCACCGGGCCAAAAAATAGTCCGATCTTGCCGGTGCCTTTGCGCTGCGACCAGAAGAGCACGCAGAGAATTGTGATTGCTACGGGGATGACCAGGCTTTTGAATTGGGGTGATATCAGCTCTAGCCCTTCAACTGCGGACAAGACCGAGATAGCGGGGGTAATAACGCCGTCGCCATAAAAGAATGAGGCACCCAAGAGGCCTAGCACCAACATCCAGATGCGCGACTTTGTGCTTTCCTGCATTTTGCTCAGCGAGAGAGCCATCAGCGCCATGATGCCGCCCTCGCCCTGGTTGTCAGCGCGCATAATGAAGTAGACGTACTTCACGCTCACAATCATCATGAGCGACCAAAGAAACAGCGACAACACCCCGAGTATGTTTGCCTCGCTAATTAGTACCGAATGCGCACCATTCGAGAATACCTGTTCAAAGGCGTAAAGCGGGCTGGTGCCGATGTCACCGTAGACAACGCCTAACGCAGCGAGCCCTAGGGCGGCTAGAGATTTTTTATTGAGGGAATCAGACATAAAGAAATAAAGCTTTGATGGGCAATATGCTCAGGCACTGCGAGAGGCAAGAGGCCGTGGGTGGACTCCTGACACTATAGCTTAGCTAATCGCGTCACCCAGATAGGCGGCCCGCACACGATCATCTTGTAGGAGTTCGGCCGAGTTACCGCTGAGCGTGATGTGGCCCGACTCCAGCACGTAGGCGCGACTGCTCACCTTGAGGGCCAAACGGGCGTTTTGTTCTACGAGCAGTATGCTGACGCCGCTTTCACGGGCACTGATAATGAGTTCGAAGATGCGTTCGACCATGATCGGCGCCAAGCCCATGGAGGGTTCGTCGAGCAATAGCAAACGGGGTCCTGACATGAGCGCACGGGCAATGGCCAGCATTTGCTGTTCGCCACCGGAAAGCGTCCCAGCCAGTTGTGTTGCCCGCTCTTTGAGTCGTGGCAAACGTTCCAGTAGGTTTTCTAGACGCTCATTGACGAGCATGCGGTCTTTGACGCGGAAAGCACCCAGCTTCAGATTTTCCAGAACGGTTTGACGTGCAAATACGCCACGACCTTCAGGCACCAAAGCCACGCCAGCCGCAACTAGCTCATGGGCAGGTAAGCGCATGAGATCCACAGCCGCTTCACCTGGCGGGTTTAGTTGCACACGGCCTGTTGCTTGCGGCAACATGCGGGCGAGCGCTTTGAGCGTGCTGGTTTTGCCAGCGCCATTGGCGCCGATGAGAGCAACCATCTCCCCGCACTGCACGTCAAAGCTGATGCCTTTAACGGCCTGGATGCCTCCGTATTGGAGGCGTAGGTTACGGACATCAAGCATGTGCGCCGCTCCCCAAGTAGGCTTCAATGACACGCGGATGCTGCTGAACAATAGCGGGCACATCTTCACAGATGAGTTCACCATAATCAAGCACAGCGATGCGATCACACAAACCCATAACAAGCTGTACATCGTGTTCGATAAGCAGAATGCTGATGCCGTCCGCGCGAATGGCTTCGATCAGCTGGCGAAGTCCTGCCGTTTCGTTGGCGTTCATGCCGGCAGCTGGCTCGTCCAGGCAGAGTAGCCGCGGGTTCGTCGCGAGGGCGCGGGCAATTTCCAGGCGCCGTTGATCGCCATAAGACAGATGTTTAGCCAGATCGTGGGCGCGAGCAGAGATGCCAACATAGTGAAGTAGCTGTAGCGCCATGTCTTCTGTCGCTTGTTCTTCACGGCGATTAAATGGCGTACGCAAAATATCGCTGACGATGTTGCTGCGTAAGCGGGCATGACGGCCAACCATGACATTTTCAAGTGCCGTCATGTTGGCAAATAAGCGGATGTTCTGGAAGGTGCGGGCAATGCCCTGGCGCACGGTTTTGTCTGGCGCATGGCTGATGAGCGGTGTGTCACCAAAGGTGAATTGTCCGCTGTCCGGCACGTAGAGCCCGGTAAGACAATTAAAAAATGTTGTCTTGCCGGCGCCGTTCGGGCCGATCAATCCATAGACTTCACCCTTATTGAGCGTGAGCGAGACATCTTTAAGCGCCTGGACGCCGCCAAAAGATTTGCTAATGTTGTCAGCGCGTAAAAGCACAGAGTTCATTGCGCTGCTCACATGGGGCTCACGGGTACATCGGCCGGTGCGTCGGCGCGCTGTACGTCTTCAATTTCACGACGGCGCTGCGGCGATGGCCATAGGCCGCTGGGGCGATAGCGCATGACCAGCACTAGCGACAGGCCGAATAGCAACATGCGTAGATTTTCCGGATCAATCAACACGGTACCGAACAAACTTTGCTGCACGGGGCCAGCAATGTGTCGGAAAAACTCCGGGAGGATGGTGAGCAGGAGTGCGCCGAAGATGACGCCGGGGATGTGCCCCATGCCGCCGAGCACCACCATACAAAGCACCATAACGGATTCGAGTAGGCCGAAGGACTCGGGGCTAACGAATTGCTGAAAGCCGGCAAACAAACCGCCAGCCACGCCGCCGAAAGTAGCACCCATTGCAAAAGCGAGTAGTTTGACGTTACGGGTATTGATGCCGCAGGCCTTGGCTGCCACTTCATCTTCTCGGATAGCCGCCCAGGCTCTGCCCACACGGGAGCGTTCCAGCCGTATGGCAATGCCAATGATGGCTAAGGCGGCAATCAGGAACAGGTAGTAGTATGAGACTAGTGAGGGCACTTGAACAAACCCGAGATCGATCGGCCGTGCCAGCGACAGGCTACCGATGTGTACGGGATCAATCGCCGAAATGCCCTGTGGCCCATTCGTAATGTTGATAGGGGCGTTGAGGTTGTTTAAAAAGATACGGATGATTTCGCCAAAGCCTAACGTTACGATGGCGAGATAATCGCCACGCAGCTTGAGGGTGGGCGCACCCAGCAATACACCGAATAGGCCAGCAACACCCGCACCCAGCGGCAGGATGGCCCATAGGGGCCAGTGCAGCCCGAATTGCGGGCTGGCCAGCAAAGCCCATAGATAAGCGCCTACGGCATAGAAGGCGATGTAGCCCATATCGAGCAGACCGGCAAAGCCGACCACGATGTTCAAGCCCAGTGCCAGCATTACATAGAGCAAAGCAAAGTTAAGAATACGCAACCAGGTGTTACCGAAACCAGCGCTCACTAACCAAGGCAGTATGGCGAGTAATAGGCCAAGCAACAGCCAGGCCAGCCAGTGAACGCGGTTGTCCGCCGGGTGACGAGTAAGGCGCGCAAGAAAACGGGCAGTCATTTTCATTGGTTTGGCCTCAGGCACGCTCGGAGACGCGTTCGCCCATCAGGCCGCCGGGTCTGAACACCAGCACGCCGATCAGCACGAGGAAAGCGAAAATATCCTGATAGTGCGAACCGAGAATGCCGCCAGTGAGATCTTCGATATAACCGGCACCTAGTGATTCGATCAGGCCGAGCAGCAGCCCGCCCAGCATGGCGCCTGTGATGTTGCCGATGCCACCGAGCACAGCGGCCGTAAAGGCTTTGAGGCCTAGCATGAAGCCCATGTAGTAGTGCGCAACGGAATAGTTAGCGCCCACCATCAGTCCAGCCAGTGCGGCGAGTGCTGCACCAATAATAAAGGTGAGGGTGATGATGCGATTCACCGGAATGCCCATCAATTCCGCAATGGCCGGGTTTTCTGCCGTGGCACGCATGGCTTGGCCGAGAGAGGTACGTTGAATCATCCAGGCCAGAATGCCCATAGTGGCTGCGGCGAGTCCGATTGTGACTGTTTGTAGTAGCGTAATCTGTGCGCCACCAATGTCGAAATGAATCGCGGGCAGAATATCCGGAAAGGCGTGGTAACCGCGCCCCCAGATCATCATTGCTAGATTCTGTAGCAGGATCGATACGCCGATGGCGCTGATCAGGGGTGTGAGTTTTGGAGCGTGGCGCAACGGTCGATACGCGTAACGCTCGATGGCCCAGGCCAGGGCCATGCAAACCGGTGCTGCGACCAGGACAGAAATGAGTGCCAGCAACACCGGCGGCAAACCACTCGGTACCAGTACCATCATGACGCTGTAGCTAACGAGCGCGCCTATCATGACGACTTCGCCATGGGCAAAATTGATCAGCCCGAGAATGCCATAGACCATCGTATAGCCCAGTGCGACCAGCGCATAAATGCTGCCGAGCACGAGGCCGTTAATGATCTGCTGGAGAAATATGTCCATGGCTCAAAAAATTGCCCGACCGTTTGGCCGGGCAATTCGGTAGCGTTGCTGTGTTATTTGGCGGCCGCTGCTGCGCCGACGGTTTCAACGTAGGACCAGTTGCCGCCCTTGTCTTGGTAAATCGATACGGCAGGTGCTGCCAGATCTCCCTTGGCATCAAAGACTACCTTGGCAGTGACGCCCTGATATTGGCTTTTGCCAACTTCCGGCAAGTACTTGGCAGGCTCTGCCGAGTTGGCACGCTGCATGGCATCGGCCATGACCAGCACCGCATCGTAAACATACGGCGCATAGAGCTGGATCTGCTGGTTATAGCGTTTCTGGTATTTGTCTTTAAAGACGGTACCGCCCGGCATTTTTTCCAGAGGGACCCCTGGTAGCGAGCAGTACTGACCATCTGCGGCGTTGCCCGCTAGTTTGATGAATTCCGGTGTGCAGCCGCCATCACCAATCAGGAAGGTCGCTTTCAGTCCCAGTTCGCGCGCGTGCTTGAGTGCCGGTCCGCCCTGGGCGTCCATGGCGCTGAAGAAAAGGATGTCCGGATTGGAGGCTTTGATCTTGGTCAGAATGGCCTTGAAGTCGGTCGCTTTATCGGTCGTGAATTCCTGGGCAACCACTTTGGCACCAGCGGCTTCGGCGGCTTTCTTGAATTCGTCAGCCAAGCCTTGGCCGTAGGCAGTACGGTCATCGACAATGGCGATGGTCTTGGCTTTCAGGCTTTGGGTGGCAAATTGCGCCAGTGCCTGACCTTGGTGAATATCATTGGCAAACACGCGGAAGGTGGTCTTGAAGCCTTGCTGGGTGTAAGTCGGGTTGGTGGCAGAGCCGGAGATCTGCGGAATGCCGGCTTCTGAATAAATACGCGAAGCGGGGATGGTTGTACCTGAGTTAAGGTGGCCAATGACGCCATTTACCTTACGATCAACAAATTTCTGGGCGACCGTGGTGCCTGCTTTCGGGTCGGCCTGATCATCTTCGGAAACCAGTACAAACTTCGCCTTTTTGCCATCGATACTGATGCCACGGCTATTCAGCTCATCAATGGCCATCACGGCGCCGTTTTCATTGTCTTTGCCCAGGTGCGCCTGAGGGCCGGTGAGCGGGGCAGCGTGTCCGATGGTGATGATCACTTCGTTACCAGCGACCGGTGGCACCTCCTTTTTGCCGCAGGCAGTGAGGCTGAGCGATGCAAGCGCAATGGCGCTGAGCGAAAGGGCGTGACGGGCAAATAGGGTCATGGGAAGCTCCGAAAGATTTTTATCATTTTCACATAAAAAAACCGACCCTGTGAGGTCGGTTTTCAGGAATTACACTTGTGCCGGTTTAGTCTGGTGGTGTAAGTCTCTCAGAGGCCAAGACGTCGGCAGATTTCCAGAGTCAGTATCGTCTGCTTTATCAATTTTGTATGGCTGGGCTAAGCGGTATTGCTTCAATGAAGATCAGATCGCCAATGCTCTTGAAACGTTTGGCATAAACCTCTGGGTCAGTTACTGGCTTAGGCTCCTTCCAGTTCGTCAAAATCTTCATCCGGACAGTTGTTTCTGTGTCATCCGGGTTAGGGGTGATTTCATAGGTGATTCTGGTAATTGAATCGGTCCCATGTGAAAACATAGATATTTTCGGGGTGAACATGCAGGAAACCTCACCGGATTTCGGGGGCATCTTTGTTGTGTTTCGATAGTTTTGATACATCGCAATCTGGTTTATGCACTTCATCGCGCCCATGCTTTCTCCATCTTCCGCAGCTGCCTTTGCTACTTCGACGGAAGGTTTCATGAATTTGCGCGTTTGCATCACCTTGAGTTGAAGTGGGGTCGCTTCATCATCAGCGAGTGCGTATGTGGGTACGAGCAGGGCGGTGGCTATAGCCAGAGTCAGTAGTTTTTTCATGATTAGTAGGATGTTTGACGGTATTGGATGGATTCGACAGTTTTTGCTTTGTTGAACTTGATCGTGACAATGAGCGTCCGGGACGACTTCGCTCTTGCACCCGATACAGAGCCACTAAATGGCAAGTTAATGCCGCTGGCACTAATTTCGGTTTCCGTGAACATCTTGTCGTAGACCCAAGTCTCCGTTTTGTCTGGGTTCGTGGCGACAATGTTAGGAGTGCCCAATGCAGCTATAACTTCAGCCGAGCTTGACCCCTCATGCAATTGGCTCTGAACTGCACCTAGGGTGATTTTTTCAGTTTCAACCTGTCGCGACTGAAGCAATGGGGTTTGAGTCTGGCTGGCGCAACCAAATAGCAAAGTTGAAATTAAAATTGGTAAAAGGGCTCTCATTGTGTTCCTCTCGTCTGATTGATTTGTTGAACGAATCTCTCTATTTCATTAATTGCATAATCCAGGCACATACATGGCCTGGCACACGCTGTAGGAGACTTCCTTCATGTTAGGAAGCCTTACCTCTGGCACAGGTACATTTCCAGCAGCTCTAGCGGCATCAGCAACGGATGCAAGACTGCTTCGCCACTGCGTTTTGGAGCTACCTATGACTTCTTGAGGGGTTGGTGTTTTCATCCCGCACATGTCTGGATTTTCTTCTCCAGCATTCATCATTTTGAGAAGACTGTTAAAGTCAGTCATTGTTGCGCAAGCATCGTTTACATCAAGCGCAAACAGACTAACGGCAGTGACCGCACTAATGTAAGGAAGTGCTTCGGCAGGCATTGCAGCTGTGCTTCTGGCAAGGCTTTTGGTAAGCCTCGCTTTCACTCCTGTAGCAATCGTTTTAGCCTTTGCTGCTTGTTTTGCCTGTGCTTGAACCAGCTCTTCAGATTGCTTTGCTAGGTTTCTGTTTTTAGCTGATAGATCATCAAACTCTGTCGTAAGCTTTTGGCTTTTGGTTTCTAGGCTGACCTTTTCTGATGCGGTTGTATCGAGGTCAGCTTTTAGACGTTTGTTGGAATCAGTTAACGCCTTGTTGTCAGCATCGAGTTGCGCTGTTTTTGTTTTGATTTTTTGATCGATGTCGGCTTTTGGACTGTTTTTTAGAGCACGGTCTGCGAATGCCTCACCTCCGATCAGTAGGGCTTTTCTCAGGCCCATTTGCATTAGGTCAAAATACCTGTCACTCATGAGCGTCGCAAAATTACTGAAGAGCATCCCGACCAGGCTAAAAATCACCATCAGCGATTTGATACCAGCAAACGAAAATAGCCTCCATACGAGACCGGTGTTTTTAGTGCGTTCTGTCATATTGTCTTTTAGGAGTGGTGTAGTAATCGCGCTCAATTGCAAAAGCTGCCGCCAGGAAAAGCATCAGAAATCCCCAAGCAGGTGCGTGCTCCATAAAAATTAGCAGAGTGGCACTCAGTAACCCGCCGATGCCAAAACCCCACTGCAGGGCATCAATCAGTCTTGCCTTGATCTTGGCTTTATACGACGTGAAATGTTGCGTGCCATAGATCGTGGTGCGCTCAAAGCGTCGTTTATTGGCCCAATAGACCAGCGCTAGTCCCAGGAGGCCAAAGATAATGATCTGAATATCAATAGCGGTCATAGTCGTCTATCGCTCCAGATAAGCCTTTAGGCCCTTATCCATCTCGGCTTGCAGCGAATCCGGGCTGATGATGGTCAGATTAGGTATCCAATACCTGACAATTGGCAGGATTTGGTTGTCATGGCTCACCTTGGCAGAAATGATCAAGCTGCCATCGGACAGTTCCTTCTCAATGACCTGGTTCCCGATCAGCTTCCGGCGTTTGAAGTAGCCAGCAACTTCCGGGCTTGCCTTGAGAACGACCTCTCGCTGGGTATCGGAATGCCAGATACCATCATCATTGGAGATCTTGCTATCCAGGCTGGCGTCCCATTCAAAGCAGGTATCCAGAACCTTCATATGCTGAATCTTGCTAAAACTAAAAGACTTCAGTTTGTCGGCATCCAGAGCGGTGAGATACCAGATCCCCTTATGATTGATCAGTTTGTATGGGGCAATCTCGGCATAGGCCTTGAGGCTGCCTTCCTTCGCATAGTCAAAGGTGACCTGCTTCCGGTCATAAATGGCTTTCTCCAAAGCGCCGAACAACTTTTCTTTGCCTCGAAGATCTTCGTAGTTGTGGCCTTTGACCAATAACGGACCCTGCATACGGTCATCGAAGATATCGCGAAGGAAATCATCTGAAAGAGAAGGAAACAGACCGCGTACACCGGCCAGACTCGCAAATCGTTCAATGTCTTTGGTCGAAAGCTTGCCTAGGAATGTCGGATTCAGCCGGTAGTGGCCATCTAGCTTTTCTAGGGGGAGGTAGGCAAAGCGCTCGTTCAAGTCTCGCTGGATCGTGCGTAAATTGACCTTGAACTCATCAGCCAGAGCCTTGGGATCAAGCTTTAGGCCCTGATTAAGCTTCACCAGTATCTGGGAAAGGCGGTAAACAAGCGTTTCGTGATGGCTATCGGTCATAGAGAATACCTATCTGTGGTTTGGTTCAATTTGCCAAAGGAGAACGACAGGTCATGTCGCTAGTGAAATAAACCACACAAAACGATAGTACTCCACACTAAGAATAATGTCTTAGGGTATCCTATCCTGTGGTTCTTAATCCGTCCAGCGCAGAGCATTGGGGCATGGCAAAGCCTTCACCCCTGCATAATGGACATCCCGCTTTAGTGGCGCTGGGGACAGCTATTCGCGAACTACGATCTGAGCAAGGGTTATCTCAGGAAGGCTTGGCGCATGAGATCTGCCTAGATCGGTCTTACGTCGGTGGCATAGAGCGGGGCGAACATAATCTGACCCTGATGAATCTGCTCAAAATTGCCGAAAGACTGGGTGTTGAACCCAGCGATTTGCTAAAACACGCAAAACTCTAAAAAAACGACGCCACCTGTCGCCAGCTTGGCGCATCTTTGCCCTGTACTTGTAACAGGGAGGTGGGTTGTGAATACATTAAAAAAACGCGCTATCAGACGCGCCGCGTATCTTGTGGCGCTTTTGGTGCTGGTGCTGTCTGGATGCGGCATCGGTCGTTACAACAATAAACCGTCAGCGATGACGTGGCCGACGAATACCACCTACTTTTACAACAGCACAGGGCAGTACGTCGGGTCATCGGTTAACTACAAATAGATAGAAGAAAGGAGATGCACATGTTTTGGAAATTCTTGGGTTTGGCCATTCTTGGGCTGTTTTTTATAAAGTTTGGAATGATGACAGCTGTTGTACCGTTGTTGTCCGTTGGCTTACAGGGTGCATTGTTCATCATCGCTTTGATGGTATTGGTGCTCGTTTATAGAAAGGTCTGAAAACGATCTTGAACAAATAAAATAGTGTTAATGTGTAAACAGACTATAACTCTTCAAAGTGAGAGGTAAAGCAATGATTGGAGTAGCAGCGAGTACGGCAGCAAGTTTAGGCATGAGCACCCCCATAGCAATGGCAATTTCTACGATATACGGTGTCGCGTCAGTTGGGGTTAAGGGTGCCGTAGCTGTAGGCACAGGCCTGATCGAAGGCGGGTTGGCGCTTAATTCATTTCTCAACGATCACATACGATCGATGAAAGATTCTGACAACCCAACCATTTCAAGAACCGGCAGAGTTTTTGAAATGGTCAAATTTGGATTTGGCGTAGGGTGGGGTACTGGGGTTGCTATTATCGCAGCGGGCCAATTAATACTTGGCAACAATATACTGGCCACCACTTGGACGATAGCCACCGCTCCTATAAACCCAGTTGCACTAACTTGCGCCGCTATGGGGGCTGTGTATTACGGATGGAATGCACTTAGTGATGAAGAGCGAACAGAGATTGTTGAAAAGCTTAGTGCAGGTTTAGAGATAGGGGTTGCCTTTATTAATTCAATTATTCAGTTCATGATGGATGCCTGCAAAAAGGTCTTCTCGTCTGAAAACCTAGATGAACTGAAAAAAATGGTTGGAAAGTGTGCTGCTCAATTCGGAAAAACGTTAAGCAGCATTACACACAAGCTCTCTGATGCTGTGTTTGATACATATACGTTTATCAAGAAAAAGTCCGAAGACGCTTACGATGCAACCAAAGAAATTGCTGGGCATGCCTATGAAGCGGTAGCAGATTCTGCCGAATCAGTCTCAACCGCCATTAAGGAAAAATTTGTCTCGAATGTTCATCTAACAACAGTTGATGCCCCCATCCCTAAAAAACAAACGGTTAAAAAGAAGCCCGCAAACGAAGAAACCTCTGACAAGAGTAAAGTTAAGCGCTCAGGTAGTAGGGCTAAGAAACTACCCGAGTCGTAAATTATTTCCTGTGCGACATGACCTGTCGCACTAGCGAGTAACACTGGTCTTTTTGGGAGGCCAGTGTTATGAGCAAAAGCGGCAACAACTATATCGTTCAGAAAACGATTCTGAGTAGCGTCATGGCTATCTTTGTAGGAATAGCGTATGCAGCGCCACCAGGTACTGCTCAGATTAGGCCGGGCGGTAATACTTACAATCCACCTGTGTTAACCGTCCAAGGCAGCAAGGTTTACAAAGGCTCGTCTACCTATGGCCCCGTGCAGTACACCATCGACAAGAACATGATTCGAGAAGGTGCTACAGGGTACGGTAAGGTTATTGGTACAGTAGACTCTAAAGAAAATGTCCATGAGGGTTATGGCACATATGGCCAAACAATCGCAACAGTACGTGATGGAAAGATTCAGCCAGGTGGTACGTATTCGGAACCTACTATAGGTACAACGGATGGTGGGAATGTGAGCGGGGCAGCTGGTGCAGTATTCTTTTTGAGAAATTAAGGTGACCCGTCCTGAAATACGTTGACGGTTTAAGTAGCAAAGAACGCCTGATGCACCGCATCGGGCGTTTTGTATTTTAGGCTCAAATGCAGCCGTTTCTGATTGTAGATCTGGACAGACTCATCCACCATCTTCTTGGCCTCCTCCAGATTGGCTGGTTTGTTGAGTAGAAACTCGCCTTTAAGAATGCCGTTGACCCGTTCGGCCAAGGCGTTCTGGTAACAGTCGTAGCCATCGGTCATTGAGCAGGTAATGCCATTCTTGACGTGGATGTCCTGATACAACGACGAGCAGTACTGAATGCCCCGATCCGAGTGATGAATGAGCGGCAGTTTGCTCTGGCGTTGTTTCAGCGCCTTCTTGAAGGCTATGGCTACTTCTTCAGTCTGAAGTGTCGGATGAACGTGGTAACCCACAATCTTGCGTGAGTAGGCATCAGTCACCAAACTCAGGTAGGCAAACTTCTCCCGTGTCGGCAAATAGGTGATGTCAGCGACCCAAACTTCCTCCGGC
>CAIQBG010000067.1 GCA_903870055.1 uncultured Pseudomonadota bacterium | reverse complement strand
TTGCCAGTGAAATCAAGGCGTCCATCACCCTTCTATTCGTTAAACCCGAATATCCGGTGAGCTACTACGGCGATGGTGCACTTATCGACCCCACCACGCCTGAAGAATTCGGCAAACTCACCAAAACCATTGCTGATCGCAATCTCAAGGCTGCTTCTGACATATGCACATCGGCTGGTATTTCATTTACCGTTCATACGGAAACGAGCGATGTGCCTTATGAAGTCATCATCGAGACAGCAGAACAGAAACAGTGCGACCTGATTTTCATGGCATCTCACGGACGTCGTGGCATCACCAGCCTGCTACTGGGTAGTGAAACACAAAAGGTACTAACCCACTCCAAAATTCCAGTTCTGGTCTATCGCTAACAACTCAGATTTTCTGCCACTAAAAAGCCCGGAACAGTATTAACAACTGACCGGGCTTTTTAATTGAATGTCGATTATGATCTATTCGTCAGTCGGCTTTTCGTTCATCTTCTTGTTGAACATGCGACCAAAAAAGATCGACATACCAATCACAAAAACGATCACAGCCAAGCTGCCCAGACCGTAGTCCGTCGTTAAAAGTTCTTTCCAGGCCATATGTGCTCCTTATTTCAAAGTGACTAATTATTGAGGTCTTGCAAAAACTGTAACGCCTGAGCGACTCTGGATGTCCCATACGCCATCCATACGCCATCCGGCCAGATGATCTTCAATGACGATACGCCAACGCCCGGTGCCTGGGTTTCCAGTTAATGGGCCTTTGAATACCGATCCATTACGCACAAGGTTGATCGTTTGATCTTCACCCTTACGAGTTGGATGCACAAGGCGCAGCTGGAGGCTATCCGGCAAGGCTTCTTTAGGCAAACCAGAAAGCACCAACTCAACATCTTTTCCATTATCTACCAGAGTCAAACTCGCCTTTAGATTCAATTCCGCAGCGAGTTGCCGTTGCTTAAGCTCCTGGTTAACGGAAAGTCCTACCTTGTAATAGTTATCATCAACCAGGCCATCGTTGCTGACGATCGCAAGCCATGCCGTCACAAAGCCAGCCACAATAACAATGGCAGGCCCCGCCATCAAAATCCAAGGCCAACGGTGTTTATACCAAGGTGTCGTTAAACCGGTCATAGTTTCTAGTGCTTACTTAGGCTGAATAAAAGTGGACTTCTCATCCAGACGGATAGCGGGGTTCTCACTATCGACAATAATAAAACGGATCTGGTTAGCACCAGGAATACCAATATCAACAGGCACACGTACGTTAATGGGCTGCGTTAGATTACCTAAAGCCTCAACCTTGAATGCATCCTGCCCATCCAATTGAATGCCATCAAGGCCTTCTGGTTTGACGGTAAAGGTACGAACACTATCCTGCATGTTCATTATGTGAAGAATATAAACATTTTCTGTGAGGCCCTCGCCCACTTCTCGTGTCATCACACCACGATCACGCAATACATCAACACGCAAAGGTATACGTGTACTCAGGGAATACGCAAAGATCGCCGTAATCACCAGCAAAATACCTGTATAGAGCATGATCCGCGGCCGCATAATGTGACGCAGCATCTCTTTAAATGTGTAATGCTTGTTAATCGAGTTCTCGGTGTCATAGCGAATCAGGCCTGGCTGGTAGTCCATTTTGGCCATGATGTCATTACAGGCATCAATACAAAGGCCACAACCGATGCACTCATACTGCAGACCCTTACGGATATCGATACCTGTTGGGCAAACCTGCACACAGACTTTACAGTCGACACAATCTCCCAAACCTTTTTCTTGTAAATCATCCGTCTTGCGGCGCGGACCCCGCGGCTCACCACGAGCCTCTTCATAAGTCACGATGAGCGTATCTGGATCAAACATCACACCCTGGAAACGGGCATAGGGACACATATATTTGCAGACCTGCTCCCGCATGAATCCGGCTTGCAGGAAACAGAAGGCGCTATAGAAGAACACCCAAAAAGCAGACCAACCGCTGATCGTCAGGTTTACCAGGTCCCCAATCAGTTCATGCATTGGCATAAAGTAGCCAACAAATGTCACACCCGTCCAGAAAGACAGAATGCCCCACAGGAAAAACTTGGTCGCCTTGATTCTCAGCTTTCTACCAGACATGGGAGACTGATCAAGCTTGATTCGCGCATTGCGTTCACCCTCGATCTTATTTTCGATCCACATGAAAATTTGTGTGTAGACAGTCTGCGGGCAGGCATAGCCGCAGAACAAGCGCCCTGCTACAGCGGTAAACAGGAACAAGGCAAACGCTGATAGGAGCAAGATAATCGATAGATAGATAACATCCTGCGGCCAAAGAATGAGGTCAAAGATATAGAACTTACGCTCATCCAGGTTCAGCAGCAGCGCCTGACGGCCATTCCATTGCAGCCAAGGCCCTAAATAAAAAATTGCTTGCGTCAGAAACACGAAAAACCAACGGAGCGAATTGAACTTGCCGGAAGTAGCGCGCGCATAAACCTTACGATGCTTTGCGTAAAGCGACACATCAACCTGTTCTTCGTTCAATTGCTTCTCAGTTTTTTCGGTCATTTCTGCATTTATCCTGTAACGACTTAACGGCATTCAACAAAAATAACATTCTACGCCGATACATAATGTTTGCGTGCACCTTACATGAGCACACAATAAAAAACGCCTCACCGGTCTCCCGCGTGAGGCGTTTTTACAAGCGACTTTGTTACTTAGTGGCCTGCTTTAGCGAAAGGCTATAAACGTATGCAGAAAGCAGCTTCAACTTGCCTTCGTTCAAACGATCAGCAAATGCAGGCATCATGTTCTGACGACCGTTAGTGATCGTTTCAACGATCGTCTTTTCAGAGCCACCGTACAGCCAGACATTATCAGTCAGGTTTGGTGCACCAATCGCTTGGTTGCCCTTACCGTCAGGACCGTGACAACCGGCACAACCCGACGATGCAAACAGCTCTTTACCCTTGGCAGCACGCAGCGAATCGTTAGCCAGACCGGACAACGAACGTACGTAGTTGGCCAGATCCTTGATTGACTCTTCACCCAGGTGTGCATGCGGCGGCATCATGCCGTTGCGGCCATTGGTAATAGTTAGCAGAATCGTTTCGGGCGAACCGCCATACAGCCAGTCACCATCCGTCAGATTCGGGAAGCCCTTGGCACCACGTGCATCAGAACCATGGCACTGATAGCAATAGGTCAGGAATAGGCGCTTACCCACTTCAATGGCTTGAGGATCCTGCGCCAGGTCTTGAACAGGTGTCTGAGCATACTTGGCAAACAACGGACCATATTGCTCATCGGCCTTGTTGACTTCCTTCTGCCATTGACCGGTTGACGACCAGTCCAGCAGACCCTTGTTATTGCCTAGGCCAGGATAAAGGAACACATAAGCCAAAGCAAAGATGACCGTGATCCAGAACAGACCCATCCACCACTTGGGCAGCGGATTGTTGTATTCCTCAAGACCATCCCATGCATGGCCAGTCGTTTCAACTTTGCCCTTTGGCAATTTGACACGGCTCTGGTTCCAGAGAATAAAGCCACAGCCGAGGATGCTTGCCAGCACCACGATAGTGACAATCAGCGACGCTACACTAGTTAACATGATGATTCTTCCGTAAGTTCGTAACGGGTTGGATTACTTCAGAGATGCTTCGCGGGCCTCATCCTGCTTGGCCTGCTCCAGGGTTTCAAACGGAATGCGTGAAGCCACGTCAAAATCAGGCTTTGCTTTCCGGCTAAACGCCCAGATCAATATGGACACGAAGGCAATGAAAGACACCACCGTAACCACAATGCGAAGATCGTTCTGATCCATTTTTACTGAGCCGCAGCAGGGGCTGAGTTAGCAGCTGCCGTATTTGGCAACAACGTACCCAGACCTTGCAGGTATGCAACCAGCACATCCATTTCGGTCTTGTCACCGATGGCTTCCTTGGCACCGGCGATATCTTCGTCAGTGTAAGGTACGCCCACACGGCGCAGAGCAACCATCTTGGCATCCACATCAGCGCCCACGGTAGCCGAAGCCTTTGTGGCCAGGAGATGCGGGTAAGCCGGCATATTCGACTCAGGCACCACATCGCGTGGATTGTTCAGGTGGGTAACGTGCCAGACATCCGAGTAACGGTTGCCTACACGTGCCAGATCCGGACCAGTACGCTTCGAACCCCACTGGAATGGATGGTCATAAACTGACTCACCGCCTACCGAGTAGTGACCGTAACGCTCAGTTTCAGCACGGAACGGACGAATCATCTGTGAATGGCAGTTGTAGCAGCCTTCACGGATATAGATGTCGCGTCCAACCAGACGAACCGCATCATAAGGCTTGAGGCCTTCGATAGGTGTCGTCGTCGACTTTTGCCAGAACAAAGGAATGATCTCGATTGCACCGCCTGTCAGAACAGTCAGGAAGGTGAGAACAATCAATAACCCTACTTTGCGCTCAACGAGTTCTTGCGTAATTTTCATCGTTTTTCTCCGATTCAGTTGAGCTTAGTGATGGGCCGGTGCCGGAACGGCAGCGTCATTCACCATACGAGCGCCCTGCATCGTCTTGAGCACGTTGTACAGCATCAACAGCATGCCACCCAGGAACATCACACCACCCAGTACACGAATTGCCCAGAATGGATAGCTGGCCTTCACGCTTTCGATAAAGCTGTAGGTCAGAGTGCCATCGGCGTTAACAGCGCGCCACATCAGACCCTGCATGACACCCGAAATCCACATCGATGCGATGTACAGAACAACACCGATCGTGGCGATCCAGAAGTGAGCCGTTACCAGCTTGGTGCTCCACATCTCTTCTTTGCCAACCAGCTTAGGAATCAGGAAGTAGATCGAACCAATCGATACCATGGCAACCCAGCCCAGGGCACCCGAGTGCACGTGACCAACAGTCCAGTCAGTGTAGTGCGACAGGGCATTAACCGTCTTGATGGCCATCATCGGACCTTCGAAGGTCGACATGCCGTAGAAAGACAGTGAAGTGATCAGGAACTTGAGGATTGGATCATCACGCAGCTTATGCCAAGCACCCGAGAGAGTCATGATGCCGTTGATCATGCCGCCCCACGATGGTGCGAGCAGAATCAGCGAGAAGACCATACCCAGCGATTGGGTCCAGTCTGGCAGCGCGGTGTAGTGCAGATGGTGAGGACCCGCCCACATGTACGTAAAGATCAGTGCCCAGAAGTGCACAACTGACAGACGATACGAGTAAACAGGGCGGCCAGCCTGCTTAGGCACAAAGTAATACATCATGCCCAGGAAGCCGGCAGTCAGGAAGAAGCCCACAGCATTGTGACCATACCACCACTGCACCATCGCATCTTGTGCACCGTAGTAAGCCGAGTACGACTTCATACCGAACAGGTTAACCGGCATTTCTGCGCTGTTAACAATGTGCAGCAGTGCCACAGCAATAATGAAGGCACCGTAGAACCAGTTGGCAACGTAGATATGACCAACCTTACGCTTGGCAATCGTACCGAAGAACACGACCGCGTAGGCAACCCACACTACGGCGATCAGGATATCGATTGGCCATTCCAGCTCAGCGTACTCTTTACCGGACGTCATGCCCAGCGGTAGAGTCACTGCAGCCAGAACGATAATGGCTTGCCAGCCCCAGAATGTGAAAGCAGCCAACTTGTCGCAGAAGATACGTGTGTAGCAGGTGCGCTGAACAACGTAGTAAGACGTCGCGAACAGTGCGCAACCGCCAAACGCAAAAATCACGGCGTTAGTGTGCAATGGACGCAGACGACCAAAGGTCAGGTAGGGAGCGAAATTAAGCTCAGGCCAGACGAGCTGGGCGGCGACAATAACACCCACCAGCATGCCGACGATCCCCCAGATCACCGTCATTACGGCAAATTGCCGAACAATCTTGTAGTTGTATACAGATTGCGTATCCGACATTACAGACATTGGACGCACCTCTTTAATTGAACAAACACTGTCATTTTGCACGCAAAGCGCACCTTAACAAAGGCTTAATTCTAACTTAATAACAGTTTATTGATCCAGATCAAATTCTTGAGGATTCCCAGACCTAGCGCCTTTTGGGGCAAAAAAAAGGTGCACTGCCTAAACAATGCACCCCAACCCCAACAGAGAAGCAAGGTCTGGGCAAAACTGCCCGAACAACCCTGCAGTTCGCAGTATCCTTTGGATTAAATGTCTAATACAAGAGTTGAGCAGCCCAAATTAAGCCTGCCAAGCACTTTTTTCACACTTCTTTGATGTAAATCAAATTTTGTTGCAGTGCAACGCGATCGTTAATCAGGCATTGACTGATTCTGAGGTGTTTTGTCTTTGCTTTCAGACACCTGACGAGAGTCGCGATCCATGATAATTCGGTGGGCCGGCCCTTCAAGATCGTCAAACTGGCCAGACCGCACAGACCACCAGAACAGTCCGGCAATCACAAAAACCAAAACGACCGATACGGGAATAAGCAGATAAAGGGATTCCATAGCGTTCTATTCTCCCCCAATCAGTGCTTAATCGCGAATTCTTACCCGCTGAAGTCGCAATGAGTTTAAAACAACCCAGAGCGAACTGAAAGACATACCAATACCAGCCAGCCAAGGGGTTAGAAAACCGCACATGGCCACAGGCAGCGCGATGGCGTTATACGCAATCGCCCACCAGAGATTCTCGCGAATCGTCTTACGTGCCGATCGTGATAGTCGTATGGCTGCGGGAAGAACCTGCAGTTGCTGTCCCAACAACACACAGTCTGCTTGCGTGCGAGCAAGCTCGGTTCCCTCCCCCATGGCCACGGATACCTGGGCGTGCGCCAGTACCGGCGCATCATTAATACCATCCCCCACCATGCACACGACACGTCCAGCAGCCTGCAACGCCGCCACGCGTGACAGTTTCGTCTGGGGCGACTCTCGTCCAGCCGCATCATCAATGCCTAATTGGCTGGCGATGGATTTAACAACATCTGGGTCATCCCCAGATAGCAGGGAAACCTTACATCCCAATGCCTTGAGATCATTAATGGCTGCTAGCGCATCCGGACGTAAAGAATCAGAGATATCAAAAAGCGCTATCCAGCCACCCGATTCACCAAGATAAAGCGTTGTAGCCCCCGATGACCCAACCAGATTAATTGGAACGGGGGTATCACCAACAAGCTTTGCTACATAGGCGGCATGGCCAATACGCATAAGCCTACCGTCCACGGTTGCTTCGATGCCACCACCCGTCTCGTGGCTTTCATCAGTAACAGCAAGTCGTGGCAGATCTTGTGCAGCTCGCACCAGTGCCATAGCCAAAGGGTGTGAAGAAGTTTGCTCTAGGCTCGCAGCCAGTTGCAGGCAAGAACGCTCATCCTCTAACGCTAAGACTTGAACACGCTCCAGTTTCATCACACCCGTAGTGAGTGTCCCGGTTTTATCCAGCACAACATCAGTCACTTGCGCCAGCGTTTCAACCGCATGGCCGCGCGTCACCAGCAGTCCCTCTCGCGCCAAACGTCCAGTAGCAATGGTTAGCGCGACCGGTGTTGCCAGTGAAAGTGCACAGGGACAACTGACGACGAGTACAGCCACCGTTACCGGCAACGCTCGTGTTGGATCTAACCACCACCAGACAGCCGCGGTAATGGCAGCCAGCAACAATAGCCCCCACAAAAACCATGAGGCAACTCGATCTGCTGTTGTAACCGCAACCGGTTTTTCAAGAGCGCCCCGCTCCATCAGTTTAAGAATGGCAGACAGGCGCGTTTGCTCCCCTACCTGCTCCACACAAACAGTAATGGGGCTCTCGATATTCATAGAGCCGCCAGTAACGAGCGACCCTACCGATTTAGCTACGGGTAGACTTTCACCCGTCAGCAAAGATTCATCAATACTGGTCTGTCCACTGAGCACGCGACCATCAGCCGGCACTTGCGTGCCCGGCTTAACGAGCACACGATCGCCGGCACAAAGTGCACTTACCAGAATACGTTCGGTCGCGTCATTCGGCTCACCAACCAGCAAACGATCTGCAAACGCAGGCGCCAGTCGACCCAATTCTTCCGTGGCACGCAAGGCTTTCTGACGTGCCAACAATTCAAGATAACGTCCACCCAACAGAAAAAACACAAACATGTTGATGGAGTCGTAATACACATGACCGTGATTAATGACCGTAGCCCACACACTCGCTACAAAAGCCGCGCCGATACCCAAGGCCACCGGCGTATCCATACCCACGCGACGCAGCTTGATGTCACGCCAGGCATTGCGGAAAAATGGACCACAGGCATACAAGATGACTGGCAACGTCAGCAAGAGGCTAGACCAGCGCAACAGTAATTCGATATCTGGGGTTAGATCGCCATCGCTCGCCACATAGGTTGGGTAGGCGTACATCATCACCTGCATCATGCCTAAACCAGAGACGGCCAGACGCCAGAGCATTGCTCGGCGCTCCTTCTGAGCTACCGCCTCCTGGCGTGCCGGATCAAAAGGGTGCGCCCGATACCCTATATCAGCAATGGCTTTCAGGATCTGCGATAAAGCAACCCGACGGTTGTCCCAACGCAGACGTGCGCGCCGGGTGGTGTAATTCACTTCTACCGCCAATACACCTGGCACTTGTGAGACATGCTGTTCATTCAACCAGACACAGGCGGCGCAGGTGATCCCTTCCAGAACCAGCGAAGCCTCCTGCTCATGCTCATCCAACGCGCGGACAAAAGTCTTCTGAAATTCAGCCTGATCATAAAGCGCCAGCGAATCCAGAATTTCCGGACGCGCCTCACGAGGAGACTCTGGCATGGCATCACGATTTAGGTAGTACGCTTCAAGGCCATTGGCGACAATCGCCTCGGCAACAGCACGACAACCTTCACAACACATAGCGCGAGGCTGTTCATTGACAGTGACGTCCAGCCTGAATCCATCCGGAATCGGCAACCCGCAGTGGTAACAGGATGCTTTAGGGGATGTTTCAGGCATGCGTCATACCTACCGAATTAACGTAAACCGCTTGGCAGGGGAAACTTCACATCTTCAATGACGCCATCCAGGTTCTCGACCTGCCCCGCCCCCAGCGCGTGCAATCGGGCAATCACTTCTTCGACCAGCACTTCCGGTGCGGAAGCGCCTGCAGTTACGCCGATACTTGGCGAACCTACCAACCAGACAGGATCGATATCCTCCGCCCGATCAATCAAATAGGCTTTACGGCCTAACAACTCAGCGACTTCGCGCAAGCGGTTGGAATTAGAACTGGTGACTGAACCGACTACGAGAACCAGATCGCAATTCTCTGCGAGGACACGTACGGCATCCTGACGGTTCTGGGTAGCGTAGCAAATGTCATCTTTCTTTGGGCCGACGATTTCTGGAAAACGTGCGCGCAGCGCCGAGACAATCACCGCCGCATCATCAACTGAGAGCGTCGTCTGAGTCACATAGGCCAGACAGTTTGGGTCACGCACCACAAGCGATGCAACATCGGCAACGGTTTCAACCAGATGCATCCCATTGGGAGATTGGCCCATCGTGCCTTCCACTTCCGGATGGCCTTTGTGCCCGATCATAATAATCTCGCGTTGCTCAGCGCGCATACGCGAAACCTCAACGTGTACCTTGGTCACCAGAGGACACGTTGCATCAAAGATACGCAATCCACGCGCCGCGGCTTCTTCACGAACTGCCTTTGGCACACCATGCGCACTGAAGATCAACGTAGCCCCCTCGGGCACATCTGCCAGAGCTTCAATAAAAATTGCCCCTCGCGCACGCAGTCCTTCTACAACAAACTTGTTATGGACTACTTCGTGACGCACATAAATCGGCGCACCGAATTGTTCGAGCGCCCGCTCGACAATCGAAATCGCGCGCTCAACTCCGGCACAAAACCCACGTGGGTTGGCCAGAACAATTGGCATAGACTTTGATGTACCGCTCATAGCAATCCAATGATCTGCACTTCAAAGCGCAGGCTTTTACCTGCAAGCGGATGGTTAAAATCCATAAGCGCATGCGTGGCATCAATCTCACGAACAAAGCCGGCGAACTCAGCACCTTCCGGAGACGTAAACTCAATCAACGTGTTTTCTAGCAGATCCTGATCAACTGGCAACGCACTCCGTGCAATGCGTTGAACAAGACCTGGGTTGTGTTGACCAAAACCTGCTTCAGCAGGCACTTCAAACACAGCATGTTCGCCAGGCACCAGGCCTACAAGGCAAGCTTCAAGGTTTTCGTTTAACTCGCCGTTACCCATCTGGATGGTTGCCGGCCCAATGTCGAATGTGCTCACCACATCTTCACCGTCCTGAGTGCTCAAACGGTAATGCAATGTGAGAAAGCTATCTGCCTGAATCTGGGGTTTGGTTTCTTGCATGCTCGGCTCCCTAATGCTCAATTAGTTCTGATCAGACTTGTTCTGGCACAGCACATATAAGACAGCACCCACACAAACAGCACTATCTGCAATGTTAAAAGCAGGCCAGTGCCAGCCACCCGCATGCACATCCATAAAGTCAATCACCATACCCAACCAGAGGCGATCAATCAGGTTACCCAATGCCCCGCCCATAATGAGCGCAAGTGAAACAGTGAACCAGGTTCCGGGTCTGGCAGATCGCAACTGCCAGAGGATCCAGCCACTAATGCTTAACGCAATCACGCTGAAGAACCAGCGCTGCCATCCGGCATGATCTGCCAGAAAGCTGAAAGCTGCGCCCGGGTTAAAGACCAGCACCAGGTTAAAGAATGGGGTAACCGTTACAGATTCGCCAGGAACAAAATGGTTGAATATCCACAGCTTGCTTAGCTGATCCAGCACGATTACCACCAGCGCCAGCAGCACACCAAAACGTAGTGCGCCGTTCTGCAGATTACGCATAGTGACGGACCTCACCGGTACCGTGCACATTGCTTACGCAACGATCGCACCAACCCGTGTTTTCGGCATTCTGACCGACACTTTCGCGCTGGTGCCAACAGCGCTCACATTTAGCATGCGAACTGGCCGTCACTGCAATTTGCAGTGCAGCGCCTTCTGTCACCGTAGCTTGTGAACTAATGAGTACAAACTTCAAGTCATCGCCAATGCTCGACAGTGCAGCCGCATCTTCGGCTGGTGCCACAATGGCAACTTGTGCCTGTAGCGAAGAACCGATACCGCCTTCGGTACGCACAGCTTCCATTGCCTTAGCCACTTCAGCACGTACGGCACGAATGCGGTCCCATTTGGCACTGAGCGCATCAGCGCCGGCGACCGCCGGAAGCACCGTTGCATCGGAGAGCATGATGGACTCTGGAAGCCCTGCCTGTTTCTTCGCCAGCAAGGTCCAGATTTCTTCCGTCGTGAACGAGAGAATCGGCGCCATCAGACGCAGCATTGTCTGCGTGATCATCCACAGTGCCGTTTGTGCCGAACGACGTGCGCGCGAATTAGGTGCTGTCGTGTAGAGTCGGTCTTTCAGCACATCCAGATAGAATGCACCCAGATCTTCAGAGCAGAAAGTTTGCAGCGATTGCACGATGTGATGGAAGTCGTAACGATCGTAATCGGCCTGGATAGTAGTTTGAAGCGCCCGCACCATTTCAATGGCGTAACGGTCAATCTCCAGCATGTCTTCGACGGCCACGCTATCGCTGGCCGGATTAAAGTCATCTGTATTCGCCAACAGGAAACGCATCGTGTTACGAATACGACGATAGCCTTCGACAACGCGCTTGAGGATTTCATCGGAAATCGTCAACTCACCGGAATAATCAGTGTTGGCAGTCCACAGACGCAGAATTTCGGCGCCCATTTTGTCGGCAACTTCCTGTGGGTAAATCACATTACCGACAGATTTGGACATCTTGCGGCCTTTGCCATCAACCACAAAGCCATGCGTGAGCAAGCCTTTATAAGGCGCTTTGCCATCTAATGCACAACCTGTAAGCAACGAAGATTGGAACCAGCCGCGGTGTTGATCCGAGCCTTCCAGATACAGATCAGCCGGGAAGTCATGCTCATTCGCATGAGAACCACGCATTACGTGCCAGTGCGTCGTTCCCGAGTCAAACCAGACATCCAGCGTATCGGACAGCTTACGGTAATCCTTGGCTTCCTCACCAAGCAATTCGACCGGGTCTAGCTGGAACCAGGCTTCGATGCCCTGTTCTTCTACACGACGTGCCACTTCTTCAATCAACGCGGGTGTACGCGGATGCAGCTCGTTGGTTTCCTTATTCAGGAAAAATGGAATCGGCACACCCCAGTTACGCTGCCGCGAGACACACCAATCCGGGCGATTACGAATCATCGCTTCCAGACGGGCACGGCCCCAAGCCGGATAAAAGTTAGTGTCAGCCACAGCCATTTCAGCCAGGTGACGCAGCGTTGAAGCACCCGGCTTCGGTGGCGTGTCCATACCTACAAACCATTGTGTCGTTGCCCGGAAAATAATCGGGGTCTTATGACGCCAGCAATGCGGGTAGCTGTGATTCAGCTTAATCTCAGCCAGAAGGCGCTCTTTATTACGTAAGGTTTCCAGAACTTTCGGATTGGCTTCCCAAACACTCAACCCGGCCAAAGCCGTTTCTGGCAAGGGCAAAGTTTTTTGCAGGAAACGGCCATCATCGCCCACAGGGTTCTCAACGGGTAGCCCGTATTTTTTGCCAATATTAAAGTCATCGACACCATGTGCTGGCGCGGTATGCACCATGCCGGTACCGGCATCAGTCGTCACGTGTTCACCACAGATGATGGGCACATCCTTTTCATAGAAAGGATGTCGTACCAGCACGTGTTCTAGTGCCGCACCAGTACCGCGACCGATCACCTGGCCTTCTAGCGCGTACCGCTTGAGCGCGTCTTCATAGAGATCAGCACCCAGAATCAGGTTGCCCTTTTCAGTTGCGACCAGGACGTATTCAACCGTGGGATGTACGCTCACTGCTTCGTTGGCCGGCAGGGTCCACGGAGTTGTCGTCCAGATGACGGCAAACGCAGGGCCTTCCAGATGATCTAGACCAAAAGCCTTGGCAACTTGAGCGGCATGGCTTGAATGCACTTCAAAAGCGACATCAATTGCAGGCGAATTCTTGTCTTCGTATTCCACTTCGGCTTCAGCCAGGGCTGAACGACAGTCCAGACACCAGTTCACTGGCTTCAAACCCATATAGAGATAGCCATCCACCAGCATCTTGCCCAAGGCACGGATTTCATTGGCTTCGGCAGTGAAGTTCATGGTGAGGTAAGGGTTATCCCAATCACCCAGTACGCCCAACCGGATAAAGTCTTTTTTCTGACGCGCTACTTGTTCGGCCGCGTACACACGGCATAGCTTCCGCACCTCATCTGCTGGCAAACTACGGCCGTGTAGTTTTTCGATCTGGTGTTCAATGGGTAAGCCATGGCAGTCCCAGCCCGGCACATACTGCGCATCAAAGCCTGCCAACACCTTAGAACGTACGATGATGTCTTTAAGAATCTTGTTCACGGCATGGCCAATGTGGATATCCCCATTGGCATACGGTGGGCCATCATGCAGCACAAAACGCGGCCGGCCTTTGGTGTGCGCCTGAATCTTCTGGTACAGCCCATTCTTTTGCCAATCAGCAATCCAGCCCGGTTCGCGCTTGGGCAAATCACCGCGCATTGGAAAAGCGGTATCTGCCAGATTGAGCGTTGCGCGCGCTTCTTTGGCCTGGTCGTTTTGGGGGGCGTTCTTGGATTGTTCGGTCATGAGCTTACTAAACAGGCTGAGATTCAAAAAAAGATCGCGCCTTGGCCAGATCATCACGGATCTGACTGGTCAGCGCTTCGAAATTGGCAAAGGTCATTTCATCGCGCAACTTGGCGAGAAAACGTACATCAAGGTGGGCGCCGTACAGGTCGCCTGTGAAATCGAAAAGGTGTACTTCAAGTAATGGTCGCGTATCCCCACCCAAAGTCGGCCGGTAACCTAGATTGGCTACACCGGGATAACTGCGCGTCTGCTGGGGAACCGCCAGCTTGGTTTCATCCAACGCAACTTCTACGACAAAGACGCCCCGCAGCGGCAATGGGTTATGGCGGATCTGCACATTGGCCGTTGGCACACCGATTGTGCGTCCAAGCTGTCGACCCTGAATTACCCGCCCTTCCATGGCATACGGGTAGCCCAGCAATCCCTCGGCTTGCTGCAAATCGCCGACCGACAGCGCAGCGCGCACCTGCGAACTCGAGATCCGCTCATCAGCCAAACATTGAGAATCCAGGGCTGACACGGTGAAGCCATACTTCTCGCCCAGGGATTTAAGCAATGCAAAATCACCGGCACGACGGGCACCAAAGCGGAAGTCATCTCCGATCAATACATGCTTCGCCTGCATGGCATCCACCAGCACCTGCTTAACGAAATCTTCCGGGCTCAGCGCAGCGAAGGCCTCATTAAAGGCACAAATACGGGTTTCCGCAACGCCAGCGGCAGCCAGTGCTTCGAGCTTTTCACGGAGGGTATGCAGTCTTGCCGGCACTACGGGCGCATTGCGGCCAGCCAACTTACGCGCAAAGAACTCCCGCGGATGTGGCGCAAACGTCAGCACCGATGGTTGCAAACCGCGCGACCCTGCCTCAGCCTTAAGCTGACGCAACAATGCCTGATGCCCACGATGCATGCCATCGAAATTACCGATGGTCACAGCAGCGGGAGCCCGGGCCGGTGAATTCAGTCCGCGAAGTACGCGCATAGGATCAAGGCGCAGGGTTTAATAAGAAAACCCTGCATTATAAGGCTTAGCGGGGCGGTTTAGCCGCTGCGCGACCCCGTTTGTACCGGATTTCGTGCCAGATACTGACGAATGCCTCGCATGATCGCCTCGGCCAACTTATCCTGATACTCCTCGTCGTTCAGACGCTTTTCTTCTTCAGGATTAGAGATAAAGGCTGTTTCGATCAGCACTGAAGGAATATCGGGCGCTTTGAGCACAGCAAACCCAGCCTGCTCCACTGAAGACTTATGCAGGGCGTTAACGCTGCCGAGGTTGCCCAGCACTGATTTACCCAACCTCATGCTGTCGTTCTGGGTCGCTGTTTGCGTCAGATCCATGAGTGTTCGCGCCAGATGCGGGTCAGATACGGTGAAATTAACGCCACCGACTTTATCTGCCTCGTTTTCCTTCTGAGCCAGATAACGGGCTGCCGCGCTGGATGCCCCCTTCTCCGAAAGCACGAACACCGAAGAACCCCGTGCCTCAGGCTTAATCCAGGCATCGGCATGAATCGAAACAAAGAGATCCGCTTTGGCTTTACGCGCTTTCTGAACGCGCGTACCCAACGGCACAAAGAAATCCCCATCACGGGTTAGCGCAGCGCGCATATTGGGGTCGCTCTCGATGCGCTCCCTTAAACGACGGGCAATCGACAACGTCACATTCTTTTCCATCGAGCCCCGGGCACCAATGGCTCCGGGGTCTTCACCGCCATGCCCCGGATCGAGCATGATGGTGACCATCCGTCCGGATTTTTTACCAGGCTTCGAAGCAGGCTCCGGGCTTTTTTCGGCAAACTTAGGCGCCGGCTCGGGTTCAGACACCACCGGCTTCTCGGCAACCATTGGTTTCTCTGGTGCCGGTTTAATGACTTCAGGCTTCGAAATCTCAGCTTTGGCCACGTCCTTGGGCGGCGTGGTGGCCGGTTGCTTAGCTGACACTAACTGCATCAGTGGGTCCGTTGGTACTGTCGGATAAATATCCATCACCAATCGGCTCTGGTAATCCCCCACCGGCGGCAAGTTAAATACTTGAGGTGCTACCTCGCCCTTCAGATCCATCACCAACCGGACCACGCCCGGCTTGTAATTGGCCGCGCGCAACTGGCGGATATAGGGATCATTCGGCCCTACCTTATCCCCCAGGCTCTTGAGCACGCTATTTAGCTCGATGCCCTCGATATCAACTACCAGGCGCTCAGGGTTATGAACCACACTCTGCGTGAATTTCACCATCCCTTTATGTTCAATAGTCACCCGGGTGTAGTCCTCGGCAGGCCAGACACGCACCGCAACAATGGACGAAGCAGTAGCAGCGGCCAGTGCGCCTACCGGCGTTACCGAAAGCAGCCATAGCGAGCCGGCAGAACGCAGGAACTTGCGCCGATTCACTGAAGACAATGTTTTAGACTTCACGAGGACAACTGCCCCAACAGATTCGCCCCTGTAGCGGTCTGTGCCTCAATGTGCACATTGCGCCCGCCATCAGTGTGTTCGCTCAAGGCAATGCACCAATCCGGGCTTGGCAAAAAAGAACCGCCTCGATCTGGCCATTCAACGAATCGAATACCAGGGCCGACGAAGTATTCTTGAAAACCGGCTTCAACAAAAGCTTCCGGTGCTTCTAGCCGATATAGATCAAAGTGTGCCAGGGTGAGATCATCGGCCTTATAAGTTTCCAGCAACGGATAAGTCGGACTTTTCACTCGCCCGGCATAACCGAGTCCACGCAGCACCCCACGTACCAGGGTTGTTTTCCCAGCGCCCAAATCACCGATCAGGTTAGCGTGCAAACACACATCCGCAGGCGGAACCCCTGCAAGGACGCGGCCAATCGCCTCCCCAAACGCCAGGGTAGCCGCTTCATCTGAAAGGAATTGGGATACTTGCTGCATAAGCTGCTGAAATTTGATCGTGCAAAGCCCGAATGTTGCCGCATCTGCGCCGAATATGCCATTGATCTGTTACAAACATGACGGATAATTTAGTCAGTTTTCGTTCACCCACCCTATTTATGCCCAAAACCACGCTCATTGATCAGTCTCTGCTCAACCAAACCGTTCAGCTGGCCAAGGAATCTCCACGCCAGAGACGCAACGCGAACTTTCATCCCACCGATGAGTTTCCTGCCCATCGCTTGATCAACGCCATGCAGCCGGGCTCTTATGTGCGGCCACACCGGCATCTGGACGCCGCCAAGGATGAAACGATCGTCGTTCTACAAGGACGTTTTGGCTATCTCAGCTTCAACGAAGACGGCCAGATAGAAGAAGCCATTGAGCTCATACCGGGTGGCCCTGTCTTCGGCATCGACATTCCACACGGCACTATGCACACGATTCTTGCCCTGGAGCCAAACAGCGTTTTCTTCGAAGCTAAGGCAGGTCCGTTTGTCCCGCTGAGCACTGAAGAAATCGCCGCTTGGTCACCTGCCGAGGGGACCGCAGAAGCGGATGCACTCTGGTCCACGTGGCGGGCACGCTTTGCCTAATCAGCTGGAGCGCCGCAAACAGATCGAGCAAATTGCTGCCGATCTTGGTTTTAGCGGTGTACGCATTGGCCCGGCCAGTGTGCCTGAAGCAGCACGTACTGCGTTCAACGATTGGTTAGCACAGGGTTGCCATGGCACCATGGGCTACATGGCACGCCATGCCGACCTGCGCCACGATCCAGATAAATTATTCCCCGGCGCACTGAGCATCATTAGTGTTCGCCTACCCTACTGGCCTGCAAAAGCCTCGGACGCGCATGCACAACTTGCAAACCCCGATGCCGCCTACGTTTCCCGTTATGCGCTCGGACGCGATTATCACAAGGTGATTCGCAATCGCTTGCAGAAACTGGCAGACACCCTGAGCACGCAGTTTGGTGAATTTAATTACCGGGCTTTTACTGACTCAGCACCCGTTATGGAAGTCGCTTTGGCATCCCAGGCCGGGCTGGGATGGAAAGGCAAACACACGCTTTCCCTAGACAGAACGGGCTCCTGGTATTTCCTCGGTGAACTCATTTGTGATCTGCCACTCACACCTGACCAGCCTATCGAGTCGCATTGCGGGGACTGCACGCGCTGCATGGATGCCTGCCCCACAGGGGCCATTACAAAAGCCTACAAGGTCGATGCACGTCGCTGCATCAGTTACCTGACCATCGAACACAAGGGTGAGATACCGGAGGAGTTTCGCAAGGCGATCGGCAACCGCATCTATGGCTGTGATGATTGCCAGCTTGTCTGTCCCTGGAACCGATTCACGAGCGAAGGTGATGCCGAGTTTGACCCACGACACAAGCTTGATAGCGCCACCTTGCTGGAGCTCTACGCGTGGGATGAAAACGAATTTCTGAACAAAATGGCCGGCAGTGCCATTCGCCGCATCGGTTTTGAGCAATGGCAACGGAACATCAGCATTGCCTTGGGCAACGCCACACCGAGTGACGCCGTGATCAATGCGTTGAGGCATAAAAAAACCCACTCGAGTGCGCTCGTAAAAACACACATCGAATGGGCCCTGCTGCAATTTGCCGGAAGCTAACTGCGCCCCGCTAAAGCAGATTACTTGCAGTCGGTCTTGCAACCTGTACCGCAACCGGTACCACAGCTGCCACCACCGGTTTTGCAACCGAAGATGCTGTAAGCCGGGCAATAACGGAACAAACCCGTCAGCAAAGGAACAATACCGATATAGCCCCAGGCTGGAATGGTTTCTGTTGCTGCCAAACCGATCAGCACTAGGCCAACTACCACACGAAGAATTCGATCTAGACCACCAACGTTTTGAGTCATTTTGCTTCTCCTAATGAACATACGTGACATTTATACCACGAACGTATATTATATGAAGTTATATATTTACAACTCGCCAAACAGGCCTCTCAACAAGGAGCAGCGTATGTCAGGAAAATCATTCAAAGCGGTTACCCAGGATCTGAGTAAAGGCCTCGCCCAGTTCCGCGCCCAGGTACCCGAAGTCCAAGCTGGCTTTAGCGCCCTACACCAGGCTGCCATGAAAGATGGTGCTCTTGATGCCAAAACCAAGGAACTCATCGCGCTGGCCATTGGGGTTGCCGCTCGCTATGACGGCTGCATCGGTTTTCACACGCAGGCACTGATCAAGCTCGGCACCACCAAGGAAGAACTGGCAGAAATGCTGGGCGTAGCCGTCATGATGGGCGGCGGCCCATCGCTGATGTATGCAGGAGAGACTATGCGTGCCTACGAAGAATTCGGCGGCCAGTAATTAGATTTTCTTGCGCCAGATCGCTGCAAAGAAACCATCTGTCCCATGACGATGCGGCAGCAACTGTAGGCCCGGCAAGGCTGTCGGACCTACAACCAGCGCATCAGCAGGTAGATCAATACCCACAGCGGCTAACTGCGCGACGGGATCAACGACTTCGAATTCCGGATGGGCTTCGCTGAAGGCCTGCTGAATCAGGGTATTTTCCTGCGGCAACAGACTGCAGGTTGCATAAACCAGTACGCCACCCGGACGAACCAATGGTGCAGCGGCTTCGAGAATCTTGCCCTGTAGCTCCGTTAGCTCAACAATCTGCGCTTCGCCCTGACGCCATTTAAGATCGGGGTTACGACGCAAAGTGCCAGTACCCGAGCATGGCGCATCAACCAATACCCGGTCGAACTTACCAGCCAGGCGTTGAATGCGATCATCCCGTTCATGTGCCAGACGGATGGTCTGCACATTCGACAACCCTGCGCGTGCAACCCGCGGTCCCAGTTTGGCCAGACGCTTTTCGGAAATATCTGCCGCATACAGACGCCCGGTGTTTTTCATCAGCGCGCCCAAGAGCAATGTTTTGCCACCTGCGCCCGCGCAGAAATCCAGAACCATCTCGCCACGCTTTGGCGCCACGAGTGCTGCCAGTAACTGGCTACCTTCGTCCTGGACTTCCATATCACCCTTCACAAAGGCAGGATGACGCTGAATGGCCGGCTTACCTTCCAGGCGCATGCCCCAAGGTGAAAACGGCGTCTCTTTAGCAGCAATGCCATGTTTTTCCAGCTGCGCCAGAATTTCAGGGCGACGTGCATGCAAAGGGTTAATACGTAGATCGAGCGGTGCCGGCACCAGCAGCGAGCGCGACAACGTATCCAGTTCGTCAGCAGGCATTGCCGCTAAAGCCGTTTCCAGCCAATCCGGAAACTCGTGCCGTATCGCCGACGTACCCTTCTCTTGTCCGGCTGCCTTCAAACGGCCGAACCATTCGGTATCTTCGCCTTTGATCAGGTGCTCGATCTCACGCAGGTTTTTCCCCTGCAAACGTACCAGGGCGGCAAGCACCAGGTAACGGGCTTCGCTGGGGCTAGGCGGTTCGGAACGCGCAACCACGTCACGCAAGCTACGCAAATGTCGCAGGATGGCATAAACCAACTCGGCGATACGGCCACGGTCTGCATGGCCCATCTCACGGTGATTCTTAAAATGGTAGGAAAGCACGCTGTCTGCGGGGCGCTCGAATTTGAGTACTTCCGCCATCAGGCTAATGGCCTGAGCGATAAAGGGACGCGGCAACGCCAGTTCGGCTGGTGATTTTGGTTCACCAGAAGCTTGTTTTGTTGGGGCAGGCTTACGGGAAGGCGCCACTTTTTTCTTACTCATAGATTCTTTCAGCCCAGGCTGGGCGCGATCAGTGCATTAGGGGTCGAATCTTCATTCGAGAGCAGCACACGCTGCCCCACGACGGTGAGCCGACCTTCGGCGAACCAGCGTACAGCCGCCGGGTAAATACGATGCTCTTCTTTCAGAACACGCGCAGCAAGTTTGGACGCATCATCATCGGCATAAACAGGCACGGCAGCTTGCGCAATCATCGGGCCATGGTCTAGCTCAGCGGTGACGAAGTGTACCGTACAACCATGGACATGTACCCCGGCATCCAGTGCGCGCTGATGGGTATGCATGCCAGTGAATGCTGGCAGCAATGATGGATGGATATTGATCATACGATCGGCGTAATGCGCCACAAAACCCGGGGTCAAAATTCGCATAAAGCCGGCCAGAATCACCAGATCAGGTGCATGGCGGTCAATACTAGCCAGTAGTGACTGATCATAGGCTTCCCGATCGGTTACACCCTTGGAAGGCACAATCTCAGTATGTATCGCGGCCTCTTGTGCCAACTGCAAACCCGTTGCATCAGGCTTATTGCTGATCACGGCAACAATTTCCGCCGGATAGTCTGCCTGCGCCGCTGCCTTAATAATTGCCGAAAGATTCGTGCCGCGGCCCGAAATCAGAACGACACAACGTGTTTTGCGATTCAGGGTCATGAACGCTTGGCAGCCGCACGCGCACGCAGCACAGCAATAATGCCCGGCAAAATCGACACAAAAATAATGACCAGAATCACGGCGGTCAGATTATTCTTGATAAACGGAATGTTGCCGAAGAGATAACCGGCTAGGGTAAGCGAAACCACCCAGAGCAAACCACCGGTGACGTTGTACAGAAAAAAGTGCTTCGCCCTCATGCCGCCAAAGCCCGCTACAAACGGCGCCATGGTACGTACAATCGGTAGAAAACGGGCAATAACAATCGTCTTGGGCCCGTGCTTTTCAAAAAACTGTTCTGTGTACTGCAGCTTCTCTGCACTAATCAATCGTGTGCGCTTAATCAGCGCATCCCCAAACCAGTGGCCAATGGAGTAATTGAGCGCATCGCCTAGGATAGCAGCGGCTACCAGCAGCACCATCAACAGCGGTAGACTCATGCCCTCTGTGACACAAAGTGCACCGGCAACAAACAGCAGCGAGTCGCCCGGCAGGAAAGGCGCAATAACGATCCCTGTTTCGGTAAAGATAATTGCAAACAGCAGTGCATAGACCCAGTCGCCATATTGCTGGACAAAAAACACCAGGTGTTTATCCAGGTGCAGAACAAGGTCGGTAAACGAGGCAAGCCATTCCATAGCAGGGCCATTTCAGTGGGTCGTGGACTAAGTCTGCTATTTTATCCGATCCCACTATAATCCCGTTGATGAGCTTTAATAACCAACAACCCGTCATTCGCGCGCTTCCCGACCATCTGATTAGCCAGATAGCGGCAGGCGAGGTTGTGGAACGCCCCTCATCGGTGCTGAAAGAGCTCCTGGAAAACGCCATTGATGCCGGCAGCACTCGCATCCGCATCGATCTGGAAGAAGGCGGCATGCGCCTGATCCGCATTAGCGACAATGGTTGCGGCATCGATCAAAGCCAGCTGGGCCTGGCCCTCACCCGTCATGCCACTTCCAAGATTACGACCCTGGACGATCTAGAACGGGTTGCCACCATGGGCTTTCGGGGTGAAGCTTTGGCAGCAATTGCCAGCGTTTCGCGCCTTTCGTTGGTCAGCTGTACCCGCACAGCCGAACATGCCTGGCGCATCAGCGCTGAGGGCGAGTTAACACCAGATGCCCTGCCCGCCGGTACGGTCGTAGAAATGCGTGACCTGTATTTCAATACACCCGCCCGCCGCAAATTTCTTAAAAGTCCGCCCACTGAACACGCTCATTGTCTGGAAGCAATTCGCCGTCAGGCGCTGGCTCACCCGGAAATCAGCTTCACAATCAGCCGTGATGGCAAAGAAAGCCACCATTGGCCAGCTGATGATGCCGAAGTCAGACTCCGGCAAGTACTAGGTGACGCTTTTCTTAAATCCTGTCGGACAGTGGATCTGGGCAACGATCTGTTGCAACTTCGCGGCTGGGCGATGATTCCCACCGCCATTCTGTCGGATCGTGAAGCTCAGCACACCTTTGTCAATGGCCGCTACGTGCGGGATAAAGTCATCCAGCATGCCATACGAGAGGCTTATCGAGATCAGCTACACGGTAGTCGTCAACCGGGCTGCTGCCTATTCCTGACGATTGATCCTGCGCTGGTAGACGTAAATGTTCATCCTGCTAAAACCGAAGTGCGTTTCCGTGACAGTCGCGCCGTGCATCAGTTTATTTATCACGCGCTCAAACAGGTACTCGCCACCAGCACTGAGTCTGCACCACCGATTACGCTGGATCGCGTAGTAAGCAACGCTTTCCCTACGCACACCCATCAACAGGGCCTAGGGCTGGCAGAAGTGCGTAGTCACTACGTGAGCACCCAAAGTTCACCCGCACAACATGCGGCCGCCATGCAGGCCTATACGCCTGCGCCTCATCTCGAACAAAACGCACCATCCTCTGAGATTCCACCTCTAGGCTATGCCATCGGCCAACTGCACGATCGCTACATTGTTGCGCAAAATGCACAAGGCATGATCCTCATCGATCAGCACGCCGCCCATGAACGCGTGCTCTACGAGAAACTCAAAAATGTCTGCGGACTCAGTCAACCGCCACGTCAGCCGCTCCTCATTCCCGTAGCGGTTACGCTGGATGACCTGGCAGTCGCCACTTACCATGAGCATCACAACGAATTTGATGCCTTAGGGCTTGAGATCTCTGAAGCTGGCCCTAACACGCTGGTGGTTCGTCAGGTACCCGCAGGTCTGGGGCGTGTCGATGCAGAAACCCTCATTAAAGAACTGCTCCAAACCCTACAGGACTCGCCTGCTCAGGCAACTCTACTGGCACGTCAGGAACGCCTGATGGGCACCTGTGCCTGTCATGCTGCCATTCGCGGCCAGCACAGCCTGAGTCTGCTGGAGATGAATGCCCTACTACGGCAGATGGAAGACACCGAACGGGCCGACCAGTGCAATCATGGCCGCCCCACCTGGATTCTGGTGGACATGCCCGCCATCGACGCCCTCTTCCTGCATGGTCGATAAACCTCTATCGCTGCCTCCTGCCATATTGCTGCTCGGCCCTACGGCCAGTGGCAAAACGGATCTGGCACTGCATCTGGCAGATCAATATCCCATCGACCTGATCAGCGTGGATTCAGCGCTGGTCTTCAAAGATATGAATATCGGTACGGCAAAGCCCGATGCCGCAACCCTGCAACGCTATCCACACGCATTGGTTGATGTCATTACCCCCGAAGAAAGCTATTCAGCAGCGCGGTTTCGTACCGAGGCACTGGATGCAATGGCAAACAGCACTGCCCAAGGGCGCATTCCGCTCCTCGTCGGCGGCACCATGCTCTATATCAAAGCGCTGCTCGAAGGCCTCTCTGATCTGCCCCAAGCCAATCCGGAACTGCGCGCAGATATTGATGCCCGCGCCAAACAGTATGGCTGGGCAGCCATACATCAAGAGCTCGCCAAGTTAGATCCGGAAACGGCAGCACGTCTTGGCCCTAATGACTCGCAGCGCATCCAGCGTGCACTGGAAATCTGCCTGCTGAGCGGTAAGCCTGCCTCGGCACTCTATGCAGAACAACAACAAGAAAAGCCGCCCTATCGCTTCCTCTCGCTGGCACTACTACCGAGTGAGCGCAGCTGGCTTCACGAACGCATCGCACGACGCTTCAAGCTCATGCTGCAACAAGGCTTTGTGAATGAAGTTGAGGCGCTACGCGCTAAATACCAACTGAATGCCGATCTACCTTCCATGCGCTGTGTCGGTTACCGTCAAGCCTGGGATGTTTTGGAAAACACATTAGCCGCCAAAGAACTGGAAGAACGCGGCATCTACGCCACACGTCAGCTAGCCAAGCGCCAGATCACCTGGCTCAGCAACACGATTGAATGTGAGAAATTTGACTGCCTCAGCACAGACTTATTAACGCAGGTGCATAGCCGCGTAGACGCCCTGGTAAATTGACAACAATAACCTGCTAATTCTCTGTATTTTATGGGAAAATACTGGGTTTAATAGCTCCGCAACAATGGCGTTGTAGGCTCTGCTCACCTTCTCGTTATGGTTGTTGTTGGCTCATGTTCGTTTTCAAGCAGAAATTTCTTAAAGTGCTGGCGGTTGCCTTGTGGGTCATCGGCTATCTCTTTTCTGCTACAACCGTATATGCCGAGCCCGTTGAAGGTGATCCCACCGTAGATAGTGAAACACCCATTCCTGACGATACGGAATGGTTTAGCCTGCATGGGCAGGCCACTTACGTTCTTCAGTACAAGAATAAGTTCAACTCACCCTACGCTGGTGACAACAGCTTATTGAGCACAGGCGATCAAGGTAAAAGCTACACGGTCACCATAACGCCATTCCTAGGTGTTCGCTTGTGGGAAGGTGCCGCAGCGTTTTACAACCCGGAAGGCAGCCAGGGCGTACCATTTTCCAATCTTCTTGGCCTTGGTGGCTTCACTAACGGTGAAATGCAACGTGGCGCCAATGTGCCCATGATTTTTTACAATGCGCGCTACTTTATCCAGCAAACTTTCGGCTTCGGGGGTGGTGTAGAGCACATTGAAGGCGGCCCCAATCAATTAGCAGGCAATGTTGATAAACGTCGCTTGCGTTTAACCTATGGTGGCTTTTCTGCACTCGATTATTTCGATGGCAACAGCTATAGCCACGATGCACGCACTCAGTTTTTAAACTGGTCCATCATGGCTGCCGGCGCTTACGACTATGCAGCAAACTCTCGCGGCTATAGCTACGGGTTGCTGGCTGAATATTTTGATGAAGGCTGGACGGTCCGCCTGGCGCGTCTTGCCATGCCGAAGAACCCGAATGGCCTAGAACTTGATTACCAGTTAACACAGCAATACGGTGATCAGATCGAGATCGAGCGTGAGCATAAGCTCTTAGGTCAGGAGGGCGCGATTCGTCTACTGGGTTATCAAAACCGTGGCGTTCTAGCGACTTACAACGATGCAATACAACAGGCACAGCAAACTGGATTAGCGCCCAGCATTCTGACTTCGCGGTTCGGCTATCAGAAAAAGTGGGGCTATGTGATTAACGCTGAGCAAGCCGTATTAGACGATATCGGCCTTTTTGCGCGTTGGAGTTGGAACAACGGTCAATCCGAAACCGAAGCCTTTACCGATATTAGCCGCTCTTTATCTGGCGGTGCTTCTGTTAAAGGCGCTTCCTGGGGTCGTGCCGATGACACCTATGGCTTGGCTTTTGCCTTAAACGGTATTGCTTCGTCGCAAATCAATTACCTGAACCAGGGTGGCTACACCATGTTTATCGGCGACGGGAAAATTGCTTATCAGGGTGAGCGCATCCTGGAAACCTACTACAGCTTTAACCTTTTCAAGGGCGCTTACCTGTCCGCCGATTATCAATACATCCAGAACCCTGCTTACAACTCAGATCGAGGGCCCGTAAGCGTTTTCGGACTTCGGGCTCACTTCGAACTATAGCTGTAAGCAGCTTTCAGAATTTAGACCACAATTGTTGGCGCTTCACTCGGCTGGCTGGCGCGGATAACGCCAATACGGCTGACCTGCTCACCATGCTCGGCTAAAACCTTAGCAACGGCATCAGCGTTTTCCGGGGCGACGACGATGACCATGCCGATACCGCAGTTGAACACGCGGTGCATTTCATCATCAGCAACTCCACCGGCTTCTTGCAGCCAGTTAAACAGTGCTGGGCGCTCCCAGCTATTACGCTGAATTTCGGCCGTCAGGCCGGCTTGCAGAATGCGTGGCACGTTCTCGGTAATGCCGCCCCCGGTAATGTGCGCCAGACCCTTAAGCGCACCCGGCAAAGCCTGGAATGCGGCCAAAACAGACTTCACATAAATACGGGTTGGCGCCATGACCAGATCGCCCAGCGATACGTCATCAAGCAAATCCGTCGGCTTGGCACCACTACGTTCGATGATCTTGCGGATCAAAGAATAACCATTGGAATGGGCACCGCTCGAAGCCAGACCCAGAACCACGTCACCGGCCTTGATGCTCTTGCCGTCAATGATCTGAGACTTTTCAACTGCACCCACAGCAAAACCGGCCAGATCGTATTCACCGGCTGGATACATGTCCGGCATTTCGGCAGTTTCGCCACCAATCAATGCGGCGCCGGCTAATTCACAGCCTTTGGCAATACCACCCACTACGGCAGCTGCTGTATCTACATCCAGCTTGCCACAGGCAAAGTAATCGAGAAAAAAGAGCGGCTCTGCGCCCTGCACCAGAATGTCATTAACGCTCATGGCGACCAGATCCTGGCCGATGGTGTCATGACGGTTCCAGGCAAAGGCCAGGCGCAGCTTGGTACCCACGCCATCCGTACCGGACACCAGCACGGGCTCTTTGTACTTCTTGGAAATCTCGAACATGGCACCAAAGCCACCAATGCCTGCCATAACGCCTTCGCGCATGGTGCGCTTGGCCATGGGCTTGATGCGTTCTACCAGTTCGTCACCGGCTTCCATATCAACGCCCGCATCGCGGTAAGACAGACCACCACCCGCTTTGGCGTCATGGGCAGCAAACAATTGGCGAATAGGCTTGAGCGGGCAAAACATGGGCGATCCTTAATGCGAGATGGCTACGAGAGAGCGATGTTTGGGGCTGAATGCCGTGTAAAATAGCGCCTTCTTACTTGCGCGCGTGCATTTACACCGCGAATTGTAACCGATGAGGATACAACCTGCCTGACGATGCAGGTAACCATGCAACAACTGATACTCGATCTCTTGCCCGACCAGACGCCAGCCCTCAGCCATTTTTTACCAGGCGATAACGTCGAATTGCTGGCCGCCCTTGAAAACTGGCTGAATCAGCCGGTTCAGGCGTACCCGGGCAATCTGTTTGTGATCTGGGGCCCTACCGGCTGCGGCAAATCGTTTCTGAGTCAGTGCTTGGTCAGTGCCGGCTTTAGCCCCTTACCTCTGGCTGAAATGCTCTTATCCCCGCCCGCTAAGGGTTGGGCGCTGGAAGATGTCCAAAAGCTGAACGCCAATGGCCAGCAGGATCTGTTCCGGCATCTGGTGCGCCTGGCCCATGCGGGCGAGCGACTTCTGGTCACTATGGATCTACCGCCCGACGCTCAGACAGTGCTGCGTGAAGATGTCCGCACGCGTTTAGGTGCGGGGCATATTTACCGCCTGGAACCGCTGGATGAGGCCGCACAGCGGCAACTTCTGGCACAACGCGCGGCACATCGTGGCTGGGAACTAACACCTGAAGTGCTGGACTATCTTTATCAGCGCGCGCCACGCGATCTCTCTAGCCTGGCCGGTTTAATCCAGCGCCTCGATGAACTCTCTCTCGAACAGAAGCGCCGTATTACCCTTCCCCTGTTGCGTGCAGCTTTGGCTGAGTCGTTTGTAACACCGGCCGTCACCACGGATTAAGACTGATGAATCAACCACGTCACCTTGCCTTATTTGATCTGGATAACACCCTGCTGAACGGCGACTCCGATTTTGAATGGGCGCAGTTTCTGATCAGCAAAGGCGTGGTTGACCCAGAGATTCAGGCAGCCAAAAACGCCCAGTTTTATGCTGACTACAAAGCCGGCACCCTGGATATCCATGCCTTTCTGGATTTCCAACTGGCGCCTCTGGCACGGCATCAACGTACTCAGCTTGATATCTGGCATGGCGAGTTTATGCGTAAGCACATACAGCCGATCATCCTAGACAATGCACGTGCGCTAGTGGCGCAACATTTGGCGCTCGGCCACCTGTGCGCGGTTGTTACCGCCACCAACTCTTTTGTCACGGGTGATATCGCCCGTGAATTCCGCATCCCGCATCTGATCGCAACGATTCCCGGTATTGTGCAGGGCGAATTCACCGGCAAACCGGTGGGTACCCCTTCTTTCCAGAAAGGAAAGATTACACGTGTGGATGCCTGGCTAGAGTCAATCGGCCTATGGCAAGGGAGTTTCGAGCACCGCTGGTTCTACAGTGACTCCCATAACGATTTGCCACTGCTGGAATGGTCAACCCATCCAGTTGCCGTAGATGCGGATGACACGCTTAAAGCCCATGCAACCGCTCAGGGCTGGCCTACAATTACCTTACGTGACAGCACAACACCTGCCGCGCTCTTCAAGAAGATTGGTCTCGCTTAATGATCCGCCGTTTCGTCAAAAAGATTTTTAATCGTCAAACCGCCCCTGCGGTTCAACGAGACCCCGCGATCATTCCGGTTAAGACACACGGTATTACCCGGGACATGCTGAGCCGGGGCGCCGAACGGGTTTGTGAGGATCTGGAACGTGCGGGTTACCGCGCGTATGTGGTCGGCGGTGCCGTGCGCGACCTCTTGCTGAATCGTGACCCTAAAGATTTTGATATCGCCACCAATGCCACACCTGAACAGGTGCGACGTTGCTGCCGCCGTTCCCGCATCATCGGACGACGCTTCCAGATTGTGCATGTGATGGTGGGACAGGAGCTCATCGAAGTTACCACCTTCCGCGCCCTCCACGAAGATGCGTCTGCGACTGACGAGCACGGCCGTGTACTGCGTGATAACACCTTCGGCTCACAATCGGATGACGCTGCACGCCGCGACTTTACGGTGAATGCACTCTATTACGATCCGTACGATGAAACGATTCATGACTACCACCATGGCTACGCTGATCTGAAGCAACGCACCTTACGCATGATTGGCGACCCTCAGGTGCGCTACCGTGAAGATCCGGTACGTATGCTGCGCGCCGTCCGCCTGGGTGCCAAGCTGGGCCTGGATATTGCCCCGGCTACCCGCCGCCCCATACGTGAAATGGCGGATTTACTCGACAACGTGCCACCCGCCCGCTTGTTTGATGAAATGCTCAAGTTGCTCACCTGCGGTGATGCACTAGCTTGCCTACGCCGTCTGCGTGACGAAGGTCTTCATCATGGCGTCTTGCCATTGCTCGACGTGATTCTTGAGCAACCACTGGGCGAACGCTTTGTGGAACAGGCACTCACCAATACGGATGAGCGCATCCGTGATGGTAAATCGATATCTCCGGGCTTCCTGTTTGCTGCCCTGCTCTGGCACGAAGTGCTGGCGTACTGGAATAAACGTAAAGCTAAGGGTGAGATTGCGATTCCTGCACTGTTTGCCGCCATGGATGACGCCCTCGATCGCCAGGCTGAAAAGCTCGCAATCACCAAGCGTCTGGTCGGCGACATCAAAGAGATCTGGTCATTGCAACCGCGCTTCGAACAGCGCAGCGGCAAGCGTCCTTATGCCCTGCTTGGCCATCCCCGCTTCCGTGCAGGATATGACTTCATGTTGCTACGGGCTCAAACCGGTGAGATTGATATCGAACTGGGCGACTGGTGGACTAAATTCCACGAATCCGATGATGCCATTCAGGAATCACTCATTGCCGGTGCACCCAAGGACAACATGCCTGTCAAGAAGCGTCGGCGCCGTAGTCCCAATCGTCGCCGCAGCCATACTACGGATGGCGGCAACGACTCACCGTCTGACACACCGAGCGAATAATGCCGGCGCTGTTATCGCACCTGGCCGTTATCGGCTTAGGTGCCAATCTGGGTGATGCGAGTCAGACACTGCAGCAAGCAGTGCAAGCATTACAAAGCAATGCGAGTACTGCAAACTGGCAGGTGTCTCCACTTTACCGTACAGCACCCGTTGGTGCCGATGAAGCACAACCGGATTACATCAACGGGGTTGCTACCTTCAGAACAGACCTATCGCCCGAAGCCTTGATGCTATGGTTACTTGAAACAGAACGTCACTTCGGACGTGATCGCAGCCACGACGTTGCACGCAATTCACCACGCACGCTGGACCTAGATCTCTTGCTCTACGACGAGATCACAATGGATACCCCACTACTGGTATTGCCACACCCAAGGCTGCACGAACGCGCCTTTGTGCTGCGACCGTTGCTTGATGTGCTACCGGCCTGTCGTGCACCCGGCCTGGGCCAGCTCAATCAGTATCTGCCACAGGTCGCCGATCAGGCCATTGAACGGATCAATTAAACAGTTTGCCGCACGCGGATAGCTGTGTATCCTAAGCGAATTAACCCACTTACGTTGAGCCGATTACACGCATGTCTGCCCAAACCGCTGTCCGCCGTCTCCATCCACTAGATCTTGCTCGCCAGCGCGAACGCGGCGAAAAGATTGTCATGCTTACCTGTTATGACGCAACCTTTGCTCGGGTATCGGAAGCCAGTGGTGTTGACGCCCTCCTGGTCGGTGACTCCCTAGGGATGGTACTACAAGGCCATGACTCAACCCTGCCCGTGACCCAAGCCGATATGGCTTATCATGTTGCCTGTGTCGCCCGCGGTTGCGATCGTCCACTGATTATTGCTGACATGCCATTTGGCACGTATCAGGAAAGCCCTGAACTGGCTTTCCGCAATGCCGCCCAGCTGATGGCTGCCGGCGCGCAAATGGTTAAAATTGAAGGCGGCCGTGAGATGGCGCCCACCACGGCATTTCTCACTGCCCGTGGCATTCCGGTTTGTGGCCATATCGGCCTGACACCGCAATCAGTCTTTCAACTCGGTGGCTACCGCGTTCAAGGTCGCGCAGATGGCGATCGTGAACGTCTGTTGACCGATGCCATGAGCCTGGAAGAAGCCGGCGCCAGCCTGCTGGTGTTAGAGGCGATGCCAGCCAAAGTCGCCGATTACATCACGAGCCACCTGCGCATTCCGACGATTGGTATTGGTGCCAGCACCGGCTGTTCGGGTCAGGTGCTTGTGCTGCATGACATGCTGGACATTGCGCCCGGTAAGAAGCCACGCTTTGTTAAGAATTTCATGGCGGGCAAAGATTCAGTGGCTGCTGCTATTGCAGCCTATGTGGAAGAAGTTCGCGCAGGTACGTTTCCTGGGCCTGAACAGGTTTACCCGGAATAACCATGGAAATTTATTCAAATATCGCCGAACTTCGTTCGGCGCTGGCTAAGGTGCGCCAGGAAGGCAGAACGATTGCCTTCGCCCCAACGATGGGCAATCTGCATGCGGGTCATATCAGTTTGATGCGCCAGGCACGCGAACATGCCGATTGCGTGGTCGCCAGCATCTTCGTAAACCGTCTGCAGTTTGGTCCTAACGAAGACTTCGATAAATATCCACGTACCTTTGACGCCGATTGCACCCAGCTGAGAGACGCTGGCGTTGAGTTCCTGTTTGCCCCAACTGAAATAGACCTCTACCCGCAACCACAGACCTATGTAGTCGAACCACCAGAAATTCAGTTTCTACTGGAAGGCGAATGTCGACCCGGCCATTTCCGCGGTGTTGCTACCGTGGTCATGAAGCTGTTCCAGATCGTGCAGCCGGATGTCGCCCTCTTCGGGAAAAAGGATTACCAGCAGCTGATGGTGCTGCGCAATATGGTGAGTCAATTCATGTTGCCCATTAAAATTGTGGGCGGAGAAACCGTTCGCGCCGATGATGGTCTGGCGTTATCTTCACGCAATGGTTACCTCAGCCCTGAAGAACGTGCCGAGGCACCCCGTCTGCAACAGACCCTAAAAAACATACGTCAGGCCGTTCTATCAGGCAATCATGACTATGACGCACTATGCCGGATGGCCTCTGAAAACCTGGATTCTCATGGCTGGAAAACTGATTACATCAGCATAAGGCGCCAGCAAGATCTAGGCCCCGCTAGTGCCTCTGATACTGATTTGGTCGTAGTTGCAGCCTCCAAACTGGGCACTCCGCGACTGCTGGACAATATAGAGATATAGAACCCATTGTTTTTGTTGTGTTTTTCAGAATAAAACTTTTTATTACAGGGTTATTGACAGCGCCTAATTCAGGATTCACAATGCGCTTCCTTTCCTGACTTCAGGTTGATATTTATGCAGCGAACCATGCTCAAGTCCAAACTGCACCGCGTGACCACCACGCATGCGGAATTGCACTATGAGGGCTCTTGCGCCATTGACGAAGACTTGCTCGACGCCGCGAACATTCGCGAATACGAGCAGATCGACATTTGGAATATCAACAATGGTGAGCGCTTCACGACTTATGCCATTCGCGGTGCACGCGGATCGGGCATGATTTCCGTTAATGGCTCGGCCGCGCGTCGCGCAGCCCCTGGCGATCTATTGATCATCGCCACCTTTGCGGTCTACAACGAAGTCGAACTGACCAACTATGAGCCTAAACTGGTGTATGCGGATGCTAACAACCGCATCGCCCGCATTGGCAACGGTATTCCAGCTCAGGCTGCTTAAGATTCTTTGTGACCCGCTCAGTCGGGTCCTTAGCTTGGCCGATAGAGACGCACTACTTCACCTACAATCAATAGCGCCGGTGGCTTGATTGCCTCGGCGCTGATTTGTTTGGCCAGCGTCTCCAGCGTTGCGATAATCACCTTTTGATCTGGTCGGGTACCGTGGTAAATAACAGCGACAGGCGTTTCCGCAGCACGACCATGTGTCATGAGCGCTTCGGCAATGCCGCCAGCGGCAGTCATACCCATATAAAACACAACCGTTTGCGTGGGCCGCGATAACCCGGCCCAATCCAGCTCGTTAAGTCCCTGCTTTAAATGCCCTGTGGCAAAGGTAACGGATTGCGCCCAATCTCGATGCGTCAGCGGTATACCGGCATAAGCGGCACAACCAACAGCTGCCGTAATGCCCGGCACGACTTCTACCGTTATCCCAGCGGCCAGCAAAGCATCCATTTCTTCACCACCACGACCGAAAACAAAGGGATCCCCTCCCTTTAGCCGGACAACACGCTTACCTGCCTGAGCCAACTGCACTAGCCATTGATTCACATCATCTTGGGGCAATGCATGCTGGGCAGCCTTTTTACCCACGTAATGGCACTCAACGCCGGGCAATACCAAGCTCAGGATATCGGGACCCACCAAATTGTCGTAAAGCACGACATCCGCTTCTACAATCCGCTTCACAGCGCGTAGTGTCAACAGCTCGGGATCTCCCGGACCTGCACCGACAAGACTCACTTGACCAGACGCCAATGGCTTCGAGCGAGCAGTCAGCGCAGAAATACAGGCGTTCAAATGTTCAGAAATAGAATCAGACATAGCATGCAAAAAAAGCTGTAAAACAAGGGGTGTCACATTCCTCTTGCCAGAAAGGGCTTGTGGGCATATCTTACTACTTCGGTTCAAACATCATGCTTATAAAAACAGGAGACAGGGATGTCGCTCACCGTTCGCCAGCTGCTAAACCATAAGACATCGGGTATCTATGCCATTCGTCCGGACGCCTCAGTGCTTGAAGCGCTGGAGTTGATGGCACGTGAAGATATCAGTTCCGTATTGGTCATGGAAGGCGAGGCGCTCAAAGGCATCTTCACCGAACGTGATTACGCCCGTAAAGTGATTCTGCGTGGTCGCAACTCGCGTGACACCGTGGTGCGTGAACTCATGACCAGCCAACTGCTCACCGTGACTCAGGAACAGACGATCGAAGACTGTATGTCCCTGATGACTAACAAGCATATACGTCACCTCCCAGTTATGGAAGGCGATAAAGTGCTTGGCTTGGTATCGATTGGTGACGTAGTGAAATCCATCATTGCGGGCCACGAAGTAACCATTCAACAACTGGCAGGCTACATCGCGGGCGATCTAAAGACTTAAGTCTCTGGCCCCCCCCAAAGAACCCGTAGGCTGGAACTGCGGGTTTTTTATTGGCTGTGGATTTTATTTGCCATTCACGGATACCACAGGTAAGCTTTGCCCATCAAACAGCTTTAACCCGTTATTTTTTAACGGAAATTTAACAGAACTGTAATATGGGCACTGAAACCGAACTCAAACTATCACTGGCGGCAGAAGACATTCCTCTGCTCATCCAGCATCCGTTACTGTCAACACCGCCCAAACGGCTCAAGCTATACAACACCTACTTTGACACACCAGATCTCGATCTGACCAAACAACGAGTAGCCGTTCGGGAACGTCGGGTATTACGTAAAACACTACTTACCGTTAAAACAGCACAACGTAGCGAAGGCGGGATTAGCCAACGCTCCGAGTGGGAAGCCCCCACGCTGCCCGGGCGTTTCGACTTTGCTACCCTGATTGACGATGCCAATCTGGCTGAAGCACTCAGTTTAAAAGCTGCGCAGTTAGTACCGGTATTTACCACCGATTTTAGTCGCAGGGCGTGGACCTTAAGTTTCAGGCGCGCAACGATTGAAGTTGCCCTAGACCAGGGGACTATCTCCGTACAAAGCGATGAGCTGACGCGCGAGCAACCCATCTGCGAACTAGAGCTAGAGCTCAAGCAAGGCAACCCCGCGACCCTTTTTGCGCTAGCACGAATGCTCAGCCGCCATGTCCGCCTGCACCCTGCCGATGAAAGCAAAGCTGCCCGTGGGTATGCCCTGTTCCTGGACACGCGCCATGTGCCAAGCAAAGCAGAATCACTCAGCATCCAACACCGGGCAACAACGATTGCCGTCTTCCAGTACATAACCAGGAGCTGTATCGCTCAATTGCAGGCCAATGAAAGCGGCATACGTTCACCTCAGGATGAAGAGTATGTACACCAGGCACGTGTTGCTTTACGCCGTCTAAGAACTGCGCTACGGCTTTTTGCTGATGCACTACCTACAGGCTTTGCAGAACGTTGGAGCAATGCCTGGAGAGACGTCGCTCAAGAATTAGGTAACGCCAGAAACTGGGATGTCTTTTGTACCGAACAACTTCCCCTGCTCGATCAGGATCTTGGAGAGCACCCCGACTTATTAGCCTTGCGCGGCTTCGCCCACCAGAAACGACTTGCTGCTCACGAAGCAGCAAAAGTCTGTATTACCAGCAAGGCCTATAGCCTCAATATCATCAGCTTCTGCGAAGCATTGATGAATCTGAAAGACAGCACAGACACGATACGCACCTACGCGACCAAAGCACTCAGGCGCCGACATAAGCGCTTTGTACAAGGCGCGAAGATGGCACATACGCTAAACGCTGAAGAACGCCATGAAGTTCGTATTGATCTAAAAAAACTCCGTTACACTCTCGACTTCTTCGAAAGCCTTTATCCGAAGAAACGTGTGCAAGCATTTTCCCGGGCGCTGGCCAGCACACAGGAGCTTCTGGGGCACATGAACGATCTGGCCACAGCTGAAGTCCTCATGGCAGAGCGAGATACTTCTGAAACCGACGTACCACTCGCCTGGGCCAAGGGGCGCATGAGCGCCTACCTGGAAATGCTTCCATCGGCGCTCAAGCCGGTGATTAAACTGGATACCCCCTGGGAAAAATGATCCCGGGCAAGAACGGAAAGCCTCTATGAAAACACCTAAAGTGAACTACGACTGCGCCAAATGCCCCGGATACTGTTGCAGCTATCCGCGTATTGAAGTCACCAAAAAAGATATCGTTCGACTGGCCGAACATTTTGAGCTTACTGCCGATCAAGCGAAAGCAAAGTTCACCCGTAGCTATGTGTTCAAAGAAGGGCATCCGAAGGATCACGTTAATGAGCGCATTCTTAAGCACAAGAAAGACCACATCTACGCCACTACCTGTCAGTTTCTCGATCAGGATAAACGTCGTTGCTCCATCTATGAAGCACGACCTGCTGTCTGTAGAGCGTTTCCTGAAGGTAAAAAATGTGGTTACTACGGCTTCCTAAAGTTTGAACGCAAATGCCAGGGTGATAAAGACTTTATCCCTACGGCCTAACCTAGGCTCGCGGATGCTTCACTAGTTCGTCCCTAAAGGCTTTGAAACGTTTAACGGCCAGCTTGAACCCGTCAGCATAGCCATTACGATAACCAGCCCCGCCTGGCAGCTTATTGTAATTAGGTTTTTCTTTAAATATTTTTTCAAGCTGTTCAAGGGCTTCTTGCATAGATAGATTTGGCATTGTGTTGCTCCATTAACGAATGCACTGAGGCTATCTTCTTTCGAGACAGTGATCTATCTCAGCAAGATGAATTTTTTGTGACGGTGGACGTTACAAAACGTTCGTCATCGTAACGAAATATGGCGTAGGTAATGTCACGTTTTTAGTGACCACCCTTACTACGCCTTTGAGAAATTTATTACTGTGGTGCCTCATGCTTTATGCATGCAAGTCTCTGGCCTTTGAGCCACTTAATACAGATGATGCTGGCACGGTAGGGGTTGGCGACAATCAGATTGAAGCCTATTTCTATTCAATTACAGCAGGCGGGCCCAATGGAGAATTCAGCGATATTTCACCCGGCGAAGAATTTGTGGGTAGCGGCAATGCTAAAGCATTTCCATTTACATACACGCGTGGCCTGAGCGAAACGATAGAAGCTTCATTATCGACCACATACTATACGTTGCCGAGCGGTCAGTTTTCTCCGTTATCCAATTACGTAATGGGGCTCAAGTGGCGATTTATTGGAGACGGTGAATCTGGCCTAAGCCTTGCCGCAAAGCCGACGCTGACTTTGCCAACGGGAAACAACCAGCAAATTGCAGGATTGGGAAATGCGGCAACCAACTATGGTTTAAACATGATCAGTTCTTACAACTGGCAAACCCTAGCCATTCATATGAACATGTCCTATGAAAGAGAGCCATACAACCTCAACTATTCTGTTGCTGGTGATCTGGATCCTCAGAGGGTCAATGTTTACGCAATCTCTATCGCACCCGTGTGGCAAGCGCATCCAAGGTTAAAACTTGCCATAGATGTTGGGGCAGGCACCAATACACCCACCACATCTCCGACCTATCTCAACACATACGCCATGGCCGCTTCGATTTATTCCCTAATGACAAACGTTGATATTGGTTTTGCCTATCTAATCAGTGGTGACAATATCAGCGATACCGTTTCTAGCAGCAAATCAAAAAGAAATGGTTCAGACCGCTTTGAAGTAGGGTTTACTTGGCGGTTCTAAAAATTCGAAAATCACACTTCGCTCACATTGCAAGTAATAAAACTAGCCGGACGAGCGTAAGCATAAAAAAACCAGGCACAAGGCCTGGTTTTTATTAACACAACATCACTTTATTTCTTCTTGCTCTTTTTGGACGGTCGACCCGTTTTAACGCGTTCAACCTTAGCAAGCGTATTCACAAGAACGGTGTCCGTCAAAGAAACTAGATGTGCAATGCCGGCACGTACGAATTCGGACTTCTTGAATTCCTTGCCGAGTTTCTTGGCACGCTTCTTAAGGTCTGCAAGCAGCGCATGCTCATGGGCCGGGATAGAAAAGTTGTCACGTACCAACTTCACCTTCTTCGGCTTTGCAATCGTTTTAGTCGCTGCCACAGGCTTAGCCTTAGCTACAGTCGATACAGACTTAGCAACGACTGGCTTCAGATTCTTGGCAACAATAGTCGATACCGGTTTACGAGCTGCTGTTGGTACAACGCGACGGGCAGGTGCTTTCGCAGCACTCGTTGCCGGCTTCGCAACTGATTTGGTAGCAGGACGTGCGGTTTTGCGTGCAACGGTTGTCCGCACCGCTGGCTTACGAGTTGTTGTTGGACGTGTGGCCAAGATGAGCTCCTTGTTGATAACTATTCGCTGATTATGGCACAGCGATACCCGATTAATTATGAAATTTTCAAAATTCCGGAAAGTCATATCTACGTAACAATTCTTTAATACATTGAGTGATCGACAAAAGACACGGCTTAAACATAATGGCATTTATTCCAATCGATGCATTGATTGATCCCATGCTCATACCAACGGACGGTGTAGTGTTTGCCTGGGAAATGGATGCACATCACTCTCACGAAATCCAACCTGATCAAATCGATCAAGCTCTCTCAGACAGCAACAAATCTCTCTGGCTGCATTTAAATCTATCGAATGCACGTGTTCAAAGATGGCTAAAGCAAACACCACAAATACCTGAGTCACTCAAAGAAGCGATTCTGGAACAAGTCAACCGTAGCCGCATGGAGACGATTGAAGAGTTTGGTGATGGGCTCATGATGGTCATGAATGATTTTCGCATTGGATTGAACCACTCGGAAGATGACGAAGAAACGGGAACGCTCTGGGCGATCATGACCCCACGTTTGCTTTTGTCGCTTCGGGCACACCCCTTGATGACAACAGACACGCTTCGCCATTTATTACGACAAAATCGCATTACGCCCAATACGGTAGTTGCGCTCTATCACGAATTGATTGAAGAGCGTGCCAGCCACTTGCGTCGCCGTACTGATCAACTATCAGACCAAATGGATACGCTAGAAGAAGTCTTGATCAAAGGCGACAATCTTCCGGAACATGAAACATTAGGAAGATTGCGCATCACCTGTAGCCGACTTCGTCGGCACTATGCGCCTGAATTAACTGCTTTGAGGCGATTGCTGAGACGTAAACCAACGTGGTTTAGCGAGGATGACACAGATCAGTTACGCGAGCAGATTGATTTGCTCGCTTTCCTAGTCGATGAAGTTAACAACCTCTATGAACGCGCAAAAGTTTTACAGGATGAACTTTCTGCACATGTTGCAGAATTTAATGCAAAAAACCTGCAAGTCCTGTCGGTAATGACCGTAATATTTTTACCGATGACTTTAGTTACCGGGGTTATGGGCATGAACATGGAAGACCTACCAGGCCTGCAACATTCTTTTTATGCTGTGATGCTCATCATGTGCGGTGCCGGATTAGCAGTTTATACGGGACTGAAGATCAAACGCGTTATTTAATCTATTTGTCATGTTAGCTTAAAGATTACGTCATATTCGGCTGGCCTAATGGCAGCTGTGGAAACAAATGAACTGAACTTTCGCACAATCTGGATATCCGATGTGCATCTGGGCACACCAGGCTGCCAGGCTAACTACCTCCTGGACTTTCTGAAGTCGCATGAATCAGAAACACTCTATCTTGTAGGCGACATTCTTGATGGGTGGCACCTAAAAAAGGGATGGTACTGGCCGCAAACTCATAACGATGTCGTGCAGAAGATTTTGCGCAAAGGTCGTAAAGGAACGCGCGTTGTATACATTCCGGGCAATCACGATGAAAGCGTACGTCAGTTTATCGGACTGACTTTTGGTGAAATAGAAGTACTTGAAGACGTCATTCACACAACTGCAGCTGGCAAACGTCTGTGGATAACCCATGGCGACCTGTTTGATGGCGTGATGCAACATGCGCGTTGGCTTGCTTACGTGGGTGACAGCGCCTACACGCTTATTCTCAAACTCAACCGCTGGTTTAATGCAATTCGCGTACGCATGGGACTTCCTTATTGGTCGTTATCGCAATACCTCAAGCATCAGGTAAAAAACGCGGTTAATTTCATCTCTGCATTTGAGCATGTAATGACCGAAGAAGCTCGGCGCCGTGATTGTGATGGCGTTGTGTGCGGCCATATCCATAAGGCCGAAATCCGTGACATCAACGGAATGCTCTATGCAAACGATGGCGACTGGGTGGAAAGCCTAACAGCTCTAGTCGAAGACTTCGATGGTGACCTACGCATTATTCATTGGAATCGCCGTATCGAGGCGCCGCTCAATCTTATTAGCCTGCACCAAGAGGTATGTGCTGCTTCTTGGAAAATTAATTCCACATCTACGGAGTAACACATGCGAATCCTCATCGTAACGGATGCCTGGGAACCCCAGGTAAATGGTGTTGTAAGAACAATCAAATCAACACGGCGCGAACTTGAAAAGATGGGGCATGCGGTGGACATTCTGACCCCGCTTGAATTTAAAACCATCCCCTGCCCTACCTACCCAGATATTCGACTGTCTATCCTGCCCAAGAGCAAGGTTATCAAGCGCATTAAAGCATTCAATCCTGATGCAATGCACATTGCGACCGAGGGACCGCTAGGTATTGCTGCTCGTGCCTGGGCATTGCAAAACAATTTCCCATTTACAACGGCCTATCACACACGGTTTCCTGAATACGTACATGCCCGACTTCGAATCCCGTTAAGCTGGACTTATCAGTACCTAAAATGGTTTCATGGCCCGGCAAAGGCCATCATGGCACCTACCCATGTCGTTAAGCACGATCTGGAACTAGTCGGCTTTGACAATGTCGTTCTGTGGAGCCGCGGTGTTGAACTAGATATCTTCACACCGCGAAAAGTACAGAGGCTCGGCACCCGTCCGCCTATCTTTCTGTACGTTGGTCGCGTTGCTGTAGAAAAAAATATCGAAGCATTTCTGGAGCTTGATCTCCCCGGTTCCAAATGGGTAGCGGGTGAAGGCCCTGCCTTGCCAGCACTACGAGCTAAATTCCCAAAAGCCAACTTTATGGGTGTACTTAACCAGAATGAGCTTGCCGAGGTTTATTCTTCAGCCGATGTCTTTGTCTTCCCCAGCAAAACAGACACTTTCGGCCTGGTGCTTTTAGAAGCCATGGCCTGTGGTTTACCTGTTGCTGCATATCCGGTGACCGGCCCACTGGATGTGATCGGTGATTCGCCGGCCGGAGCATTGCATCATGATTTGCGCCAGGCTTGTCTTGATGCACTTGAACTTAAGCGTGAAGATGCAGTCGAACATGCTCAGAAGTTCTCATGGGCTACTGCTACCAACCAATTCGTAAATCATCTGCACCCGATTAACGAACCAGCGCTTGCGGAACAGTTCGGCGTCTAGCTCATATGCCCAATGAACGAATTCATTATGACCCTAAAGCCAACCCGCATAAAACCCATAGGGGTTTGAAGCGGGTCTGGCTCGCTACGGGACATTCCCTCCAAGGTTTTGGCTTTGCAATCCGGGAAGAAAGTGCCTTTCGTCAGGAACTTTGCCTTGCCCTGCTCATGCTCCCCTGGGCATGGGTATTTGATTTCAATTCGCTTGAACGGATATTATTAATAGGCACCATTGCATTGGTTTTAATCGTAGAGCTTATTAATTCCGGCATTGAAGCGGCGAT
>CAIQBG010000066.1 GCA_903870055.1 uncultured Pseudomonadota bacterium | reverse complement strand
GGCTTATTTCAGAACAGAAAGTTGATGCGGCATTTTCTCAATCTGGTGTGCCGATACCTAAGCCGGATCAGGTGATGTCACTGGGTAGTATCGAGTTTGAACCGCTCTGGTTCTTCTATCGCGGTGCACATCTAGATGCCGATGATCTGCCAGAGTTTCTGGCGCAGAAGCGGGTGTCGGTGGGTGCTGAGGGCAGTGGCACCAAATACATGGTGCTTGATTTGCTCAATGAACATAAGATCCATATCGATAACCCTGGTAATCAGCACGTAATGACAACGATAGACAGTGCTGATGCTCTACGTGCGGGCAGGATTGATGGATTGTTTATCCTGGCTGACATGGCGTCAAAGCAGCTATGGACATTGCTTGAAGATCCTACTTTGCGGATTATGAGTTTTAAGTCTGCTCAAGCCATTTCCAGCAAACTCGGATATACGGATCCTGTGGTTTTTCCTCGCGGTGCCGTGTCGCTTAATCCAGTGCGACCGGCCAATGATATTGATTTGGTGGCAACCAATACGCGGATTATTGTCGATAAAGACATGCATCCGGCGATTCAGTACCTTTTCATGATGGCGGGTGCGTATTTTTACCGGAATACGGATGTGTATTTCAAACGTCCTGGAGGTTTTCCCGCGTTTCTGGATAACGATACAGAAAAGAGTGATGTGGCGATTAAGTATTTAAGATCCAGCACCTCTATTCTGGAACGCACCTTCCCATTCTGGATTGCCAGCTTTCTTGATAGAGCCTGGCTACTGGTAGCAGCACTTTTTGCCATCGCCTATCCATTAATGAAAATGGTGCCTCGTTATCGGAACTTCCATTTCAATGCGGCGATGAACGACCGCTATATTGAAATGCGTCGCATTGAAGCTATGCTCGATCAAGGACACTCAGAATCGGATCTGCTGGCATTGGAAGCCGCTTTCGACAGTCTGGAAGAACAAGTTAAGGGAATGTGGGTGCCGACCAATGCCAATGAGCGCTATTACCTGATGCTCAACGGTCTAAGACTGCTGCGTGATCGGTTGGACCGTAATGAAAAAATATGGAGTTGACAACGTCATGGCTAACGCGAGCAACCAAAAACCGCAGGATGTTTATTTCTTTTGTACCTGTCTGGTTGATCTCTTTGTTCCCGAGGCTGGCTTGGATGCGGTCGCTTTGCTGGAACGAGAAGGCGTCCGTGTTCATTTCCCGGAAGATCAAACTTGTTGTGGGCAGCCAGCTTATACCAGTGGTCAACCCGAAGAAGCCCTAGCTGTAGCACGTCAGCAGCTAGATCTTTTTCCAGAGCCCTGGCCGATTGTGCTGCCCTCGGGTTCTTGTGCGGGGATGATGCGGCATCATTACCCGACGATGTTTAAAGGCACTGCTGATGCAGCAAAGGCTGAAGCAGTGGCTGGACGGGTCTGGGAGTTAAGTGAGTTTCTCGTTCGTTCCTTGAATTTCAATCGACCCGATTGCGGTCAAAGCTGCAGCGTTGCTTTGCACACCTCTTGCTCAGCAAGACGTGAGACGGGTGCACTGTCAGCAACGCGCAGTTTGATCCAGGGGCTGGAGGGCGTGTCGCTCAAAGTTCAGGAGCACGAATCTGAATGCTGTGGTTTTGGTGGCATGTTTAGCGTGCGTCACCCCGAGATTTCCGGCGGCATTGTGCGGGATAAAGTGGCATCGATTGCAGCCTGTGAAACTGATGCGTTGATTACAGGCGATTGTGGCTGCATGCTCAATATCACTGGTCATGCCGCCAAGATTGGCAGGCCATTGAACGGTAAGCACCTGGCAACTTTTTTACTGGAACGTACCGGTGGTAAGACCGCCGCAGAGGGGAAGCTCTGATGAGCCAGCAAGCTATCCGTCAGCGTATTCTCGAAAAATTACGCGCAGCACAGGCAGCCCCATTGGCATGCCCTGATGCCGAAGTCTTTTACAAAGAATCGATGGAAGACCAGCCAACCCGAGTTGAGCGGTTAATGCTCCATATGAAAAATGCGATGGCTGAAGTACATCGTAGTTCGGCAGCTGACTTGGGTTCGTGTCTCAATCGAATTTGTAGTGATAAACAGGTGCAGTTGCTTGCCGTGGCGCCTGAACTCCTATCTGATAGTGCATTGTGTGAGCACTTAAGTCAGCAATTGCAAATGCTGCCGGTCACTCAATGCCATGTTGATCAAGAGGCACTTTTTAATACGGTTGATGCGGGCTTGACGTTAACCCATGGCGGCATCGCCGAGACAGGTACATTGGTGCTATGGAGTGGGGATGAGTCACCGAGAATGCTGTCACTCGTGCCGCCTGTTCATATTGCTATTCTGCATGCCAGCTGCGTCGTGGAAAGCCTTATGGATATGATGATTCGGGAAAAGTGGTCTACGGGTTTGCCAACGAATGTCGTTTTGATTTCTAGCCCATCCAAAACAGCCGATATCCAGCAGACGCTTGCCTATGGTGCGCATGGTCCTAAACAACTGGTGGTTGTGCTGGTGGAGGATCGATAAATGAACCAGCCACTTCATTTTGTGCCATCAGATGAATTCCGTCAGCGAGCACAGGCTGTTGTCGAGAACCCGGCATTGCAGAAGAGCTTTCGCGGGGCAATGGATTTTCTGCAGAACAAACGTCTGGCGCAATTTCCAGATGATGTGGCATTACAGCGATTGCGCGATCTGGGCGAAGCGATCCGCCAATACAGTCTATCCAAATTGCCAGATCTGCTTGAAACACTAGAAGCCAAGCTAACGGCCAACGGTATTCAGGTTCATTGGGCTGAAACACCTGAAGATGCGAACCGCATATTTATAGAGATTGCTCAAGCCCAGGGTGCCCGTGCGGTCATCAAGGGCAAGTCGATGGTGAGCGAAGAAGTTGAGCTCAATCACGCCCTACAAGCGGCTGGTATTGAAGCGCTTGAATCAGATATGGGCGAATACATCGTTCAGCTGGCTGACGAAAAGCCTTCGCACATCATCATGCCGGCCATTCATAAAACCAAGGTGGAGATTGCAGAACTGTTTGCTGAACGGATTCCGGGTGTGGATTACACAGACTCTGTGGATGAACTCATCCAGATCGGCCGTAAGGTACTACGCGATAAATTTGCAACGGCCGATATTGGTGTTTCTGGTGTGAACTTGATGGTGGCGGAGACGGGTACCTTATGCCTGGTAGAAAATGAAGGCAATGGGCGCATGAGCACCACGGTGCCACGCATTCATGTTGCTATTACCGGGATTGAAAAAGTTGTCGAAAAGCTCACTCATGTGCCGCCATTGCTCAGCTTGCTAACACGGTCCGCAACAGGGCAGGCAATTACGACATACGTGAATATGATTTCTTCACCCCGTAAGCCGGGTGAGTTGGATGGACCGGACGAAGTGCATCTGATCTTGTTGGATAACGGCAGAACGCAGGCTTACGCCGACCCACAGTTACGTTCAACGCTTCAGTGTATTCGTTGTGGTGCCTGTATGAACCACTGTCCGGTTTATACCCGTATTGGCGGTCATGCGTATGGCACGACGTATCCGGGGCCAATTGGCAAAATTATTTCACCACATTTACTGGGACTGGATTCGACTTATGCCTTAGCCACCGCCTCGACTCTGTGCGGTGCCTGTGCCGAAGTTTGTCCGGTACGGATACCGATTCCAGATTTGCTGATCCGTTTACGAACAGAGGCGTATAAGAATCCGGCCACTGCGGGTGAGGCCGTGCGTGGCGCGGGCTCCGCTTATTCTTCTGTGGCCATGGCGCTCTGGCATGGCTGGGCAGCAACTTATCGTTACCCGACGCTCTACCGGTTGTTTACCTGGTGTGCGTCGAGGCTGCGTTTTCTAACACCCAGAAAGCAGGGCGGCTGGACACGAAACCATGTGGCCATGCAACCCGCTAAACGCCGTTTCAGAGATCGGTTGAATCGCCCGTAGTTCGCCGGTTTTAGGTCTTGAAGAAATAGATGACTGTTAGCAGGGTTCCCACTGCAATCACCAGACGCTTGAGCCAGATGCCGGGTAGGTACTTAGCGATATGTGCACCGGCAAATCCGCCCAAAGTGGCGGTGATTACCATGAGGATGGTGTAAGGCCAGTTAATGGCACCGGCAACAATAAAGGTGAGGGCTGATACGGTGTAGGTAACACCTGAAATCCAGTTCTTTAGGGCATTGAGTTCCTGGATATTTTCTACGCCCTGGATGGAGAGGGCGGCTAGGGTAAGAATGCCCTGGCCGGCGCCAAAAAAACCGCCATAGATTGTGACCAGAAACTGGAAAAGCAGGCCGCCGGGGCTGTGTGGTTTGTCATCGGTATGGGCAATGCCCATTCGTGCTTTAAAGCGTACGACCAGCCCGCTGATCTGTTTGCTGAAGGCAAAGAGTGCGGTGGCCAGCAACAGCAGCCAGGGCACCATTTTCATAAATGCTGCATTGGAAACAGCCAATAGCAATAGCCCACCGACAACGCCACCGATGGCGGCAATGATGGTCAGCGCAATTACCCAGGATTTATGTTTCTCAAGTTCTTTGCGATAGACCCAGGCGCTGGATAGGCTGGCTGGCCAGAGCGCAACGGTGTTGCTTGCATTGGCCATAACGGGTGGAATACCAGCAGCTAGGAGTGCTGGAAACGAGAAGAAAGTCCCGCCGCCTGCAAGCGCGTTCATACCGCCAGCCATAAATGCACCCGCAGCAACAATCAGCAAGGATAGGGGATCAGAAAGTAGTTCTGTCATAGTATTTCGTGCATAAAGAAGGGCCGCTAAAGCGACCCTTCGATCATACGCTCAAAGCTTATTTACTTGCCGAGCTTCTTGGCAAATGCAAACTTGGCGTAAGACTGTTCTGCAACGCCGAACCACTGGAATTCCAGGTTGCGGAATTGACGCCATGGTTCGTAGATCTTCTTGAAGTCAGGGTTTTTAGCAGCCGTTTCTTCCAGCACTTCATTAGTTGCCTTGAATGCGGCTTCCATAATTTCGTTCGAGAAGGCATTGACCTTGGCACCTGACTTGATCAGGCGGCTAAGAGCAGCCGGGTTCTTGGCATCATACTCAGCCAACATGCGGACGTTTGTTTCGGCCGCGGCTGTTTCCAGAACCTGTTGATAGTTCTTCGGCAGTTTGTCCCATTCCTTCTTGTTGATCAGGATCGAGAACTGGGTTGAAGGCTCCCACCAGGCTGGGAAGTAGTAGTTTGGCGCAACCTTGTTCAGACCCAGCTTTTCATCATCATATGGGCCAATCCATTCGGCCGCGTCGATGGTGCCCTTTTCTAGCGACGGGTAAATGTCACCGGCAGCAATCTGCTGAGGCACAACGCCGAGTTTTTCCATACAACGGCCAGCGAAGCCGCCGACGCGCATTTTCAGACCCTTGAGGTCGGCTACCGTTTTGATCTGCTTGCGGTACCAGCCACCCATCTGGCAACCCGAGTTACCGGCGGCCAGGTTAACAATATTGTAGTTGGCGTACAGGTCACGCATGAGCTGCAGGCCGCCGCCATAGTACATCCAGGCATTCTGGGCGCGCGCTGTCATACCGAAAGGTACCGAGCAGTCAAATGCAAACGCTTCGTTCTTACCGAAGAAGTAGTAAGGGGCAGTATGGCAGCACTCAACGGTGCCGTCTTTAACTGCATCGAGTACTTGTAGGGCAGGTACGATTTCACCACCCGCGAAGGAACGGATTTCGAAGTTGCCTTCAGTCAGTTCACCCACACGCCTACAGAAGTCTTCGCCACCACCGTAAACGGTGTCGAGCGTTTTAGGAAAACTCGACGCCAGGCGCCATTTGATCTTTGGTGTTGCTGCAATTGCGGGGGCTGCGGTAATCAGCGAAGCAGTACCTGCTGCGGCGCCAATACCGATATTCGTCAGAAATTTACGGCGATCCATGGTTGTCTCCTATGGGGTTGTTCTGCTTGATTGAGCCGATACTACTTTTTCTCACCGGGCTCGTCGGTTGAGTTCTTGAACTGGCTGATGGCGTTATCGCCAGCAGCAGCTTGTGGTGCATCCTGATCTGCATCGATGACAATTTCTGCCTGGGTGTCATCGAATGCTTCTTTCTTTTCAACAGAAACAATATCCGGGAAGGCAATAATCAGGGCCACCATGATGATCTGGATGAGCACAAAGGGAATAGCACCCCAGTAGATCTGCTTGGTCGTGATCGGATCCATCGTTTTGCCGGTGATCTTGTCGATATATTTCTTTCCGGGCGCAACTGAGCGCAGATAGAAGAGTGCAAACCCGAAGGGAGGGTGCATGAATGATGTCTGCATGTTGACACCGAGCAGCACGCCAAACCAGATGAGGTCGATCCCCATTTTGTCTGCTACCGGGCCAACCAGTGGTACCAGAATGAAAGCCAGTTCAAAGAAATCCAGGAAGAAGGCCAGGAAGAAGAACAGGATGTTGACCACAATCAGGAAGCCAAGCTGGCCGCCAGGTAGGGACGTTAGTAGATGTTCTACCCAGAGGTCGCCGTTAACCCCACGGAAGACCAGGCCGAAGACTGTAGCGCCCACCAGGATGAAGAGCACAAAAGCCGATAGTTTTGCAGTGGAATCGACGGCTTGACGGGTCAGGCTGAAGGTCAGTTTTCGCTTGGAAAGGGCCAACAGCATGGCGCCGGCCGCACCCATGGCGCCGCCTTCAGTTGGTGTGGCGATGCCAAGGAAGATGGTGCCCAGAACCAGGAAAATCAGGAACAGCGGCGGAACCAGAACGACCAGTGAACGGACAAGCAGCTTGGTACCGGTAACGGTACGTGCGCTTAGCGGTAGCGCCGGTGCAGCAGCTGGTTTGAAAAAGGCAACGCATGCCACGTAACCGACATAGAGACCTGTCAGTACCAGACCGGGAACCAGTGCGCCCGCATACATATCACCGACTGAGCGACCGAGTTGGTCGGCCATGATGATCAGAACAAGCGAGGGAGGGATGATTTGCGCTAGGGTACCTGATGCAGCAATAACGCCGGATGCGAGCTTTCGGTCATAGCCATAGCGCAGCATGATCGGCAGGGAGATTAGGCCCATTGAAATGACTGATGCAGCAACCACACCTGTAGTAGCAGCAAGAAGTGCGCCGACGAAAATAACAGCAAAGGCCAAGCCACCCCGAATTGGTCCAAAAAGCTGCCCAATTGTGTCGAGTAGATCTTCAGCCATACCGGAGCGTTCAAGAATCAGCCCCATAAATGTAAAGAACGGAATCGCCAGCAGCGTGTCATTAGACATGATGCCGAAGATACGGTTGGTTAGGGCCTGCATGAAATCAGTGGTGAACAATCCCATACCAATGCCCAGTAAGCCGAATAGCAAACCGTTGGCAGCAAGGGAGAAGGCGACCGGGTAGCCGGAGAGCAGAAAAACGATGAGGCCGATAAACATGATCGGCGCCATGTAGTCACCGATGATCGGAACCAGAAATTCTAAAGGCATGATGTAGGTTCCTTATTTAGTGACAGCGGGAGATTCTGCGATATCAACAGCTTCTGGAATATCTCCATGGCCGCCACCCTTTTCAAACTCTTTACCGTCTATTAGTCCATTAAGGAAGGCAAAGCGTTTGATGATTTCCGAGACGCCCTGCAGAAGAAGCAGGAAGAAGGCAACAGGAATCAGCAGCTTGGCTGGCCAGACGATCAGGCCGCCCGAATTGGAAGACATTTCGCCAGTCGCTATCGAGTCCAGCGCAAATGGAATAGCCGCCCATAGAACAACGAGACACATTGGAATCAGGAAGACCAAGCCACCCACAATATCAATCCAGGCGTGTACACGAGGTGAGTAACGCCCCGTTACAACGTCAATCCGGATATGTTCGTTGCATTTGAGGGTCCAGGGTGCGCAAAGCAGGAAGGTGCCGGCAAATAAGTACCACTGGAGTTCCAGCCAGGCATTGGAGCTCATGCTGAAGCCGTAGCGGATAAGGGCATTGATGGTGCTAACGAGTACGGCCAAAAGAATCAGCCAGGCTGCTGCTTTACCGACTTTCTCGTTTATTTTGTCTATGGCGCGTGAAAAGGACAGAAGTGCTTGCATGTAATGCTCTCTCAGCTATGTTTGAGGTGCTTGGGTTGTTGAATAGGCCTGAACCCAGCTGATTTGTTTCATTGATAGTGAATATATGACGGATTGAGCAATCTTGTCATGAAAAATATTCAATATCGCATAGGGCAGGATGAAAATTCTTATTGCCAAAGAAAACCCCGGCCTTCAGGCCGGGGCTCCCGTCAGATCCGCTTCTTATAGGGATAGGATCTGACTCTCCTCATCCGGGATACAGCTTTACCGGCATATACATCCTCTCCCGTGGATGAGTTTTGTACTGTACAGATCAAAGCTTACAGTTCAATGACAGTGACTTGGTGTTGCTTATATTTTTTGCATATATGAGCGTGTGTTGCACGCTATCTTCTTAGAGCAGGTAAGCTTTGCAGATGAACTTAAATGTTAAGCAGAGAATCGGTCTAGTCCTGGCATTACTTGTTGGTGGACTACTTTTGGTAGCGGTTTATGCGCTTTCGACGATTGATACAACCCGCATACTCAAGGTGGTAAGCCAACAGGTTAAAGCAAATACTGGGCGTGATCTGGCAATTAGGGGGCCGGTGTCGATCAAGCTCATTCCGCATCTGGCGGTGGTGGCCGAGCAAGTATCGCTGAGTAATCCTTCATGGGCCTCTGATGCCAATATGATCACAGCAAAGCAGGTGTCATTCGATTTGCAATGGGCGCCACTGTTTAGCAAGCGAATCGAAATTGAAAACATTACGCTAGATCAGGTACAACTGGTTTTGCAGGCAGCCCCGGCCACAACTAAAGTTGCAGGCAACTGGATCTTTGATTCAACATCGGGAAATACCGAAAGTAATGATCAAGCATCGTCAAGCTTCGGATTTGACCTCTCTGGAATGCATTTGAACCAAGCGTCTCTGATCTTTAAGAATTCCGGCGGTGCTGTTGTCGATACACTCTTGGTCAAAGATTTTAACAATAGACGGGAGGGGAATCAGATTCAGCTTCAGGCGGTGATGAATTGGAATAACCTTCCGCTGACGCTTAAAGGTAGTACGGATTTATGGGTGCCACTTATAGACAACTGGGGAGAGAAACCGACTGATTTTGCTCTGGATCTAAACCTAGGGATTAATAAGCAAACGGCTCAGGTGAAGGGATACATCAAATTCTCCCCTAAAAGCAATCCCGTGGTTGACCTGAAAGTGAATGCCGCGGCTCTTGATTTGCAAGCGATCACTGCAACCCTATCTCAGGGTACGAAATCTGCTGTTGCCGATAAGTCGGGGTCTTCCAACCGTGTGTTTTCAGCTGAACCGTTGCCTTTCGATGCGCTGCCCGTATGGCAAGGTGCAGTGCAGGCTGATTTAGGTACGCTCACGCTGCCAGATGGCATTAAGTTGGAATCGTTTAACGCATCTATTACTGCAACAGCTGATGATGCTTTGATATTGAAGCCGCTTTCTTTCAAGATCGGTTCAGGGCAGGTATCAGGGGACAGTCGTATTAATGCCATTCATTCCGCTAAACCCGAGGTGAGGGTTCGTGGTTATGCAACAGGTTTCAATTTTGGTCATGTAATGACTCAGTTGGGCAAAGGTAACCTGTTTAGCGGGGGTCCTACCCAAGCAGCTTTCAATATCAGTAGTCGAGGTAGGTCGCCCAGTGCGTTAGCTGCCAGCGCCAACGGTGCATTGCAGGTTTCTGTTGGACAAGCGACTGTCAGTAACTCACTTGTAAACCTCGGCGGTGATTTTTTGTTGAGCGTTGCTAATGTGATTAATCCGCTACGTAAGAGCAGCGAGTCCACGCAGTTGCAATGCATGGTGGCTTATTTGCCCGTAAAGAATGGCCTTGTCCAGATTAACCAGAGTGTTGGTATGCAGACAGATCGCCTGGATCTCACCCTGGATGGTCAGGTGAATCTGGGCCCTGAAACGATGCTGATTAATATTCAACCTAAAGAAAAGTCCGGTCTAACAACAGGCGTTAATCCAGCTGGCCTTGTACAGATCACGGGAACACTCTCTAACCCGAGCATGGGTATTAACAAGGCCGGCGTCGTTAAACAGGCTACTGGCGTTGGACTTGCTATTGTGACTGGCGGTATTTCGTTGCTGGCGCAGAATGCGGCAGGCGTCGTTTCGCGATCTAGTCCATGTGACAATGTCCTGCATCCGTGGCCGCAAGTGGCCGGCGGGCTATTGACTTCACCCTGATGACGGAATTTTTAGCATGATCTCTAAATCAAAATGGTTCTTACCGCTGCTGTTTGCATCCGGCATTGTTCAGGCGCAGGAGGGTGTAACACCTTCAACAGGCCAGGTGGAGATCTCACGTGCCAAGGTAAGTGATATTCCGGCGCAATACCGGTCTGACGCAGCCAAGCCTCGCAAACCTTTCGCGGTGAGATATACCTGTCCGGATGCGGGTCGTGTCTATGTCGTTTTCGATAATTCACAACAGACAGCCACCCTGGAGATGGGTAACACCACGCGCTACCTGAAGCAGGGTATGAGTGCTAGCGGCGCCCGTTACGTGAACTCGGATGAGTCCTATGTATTCTGGGTCAAAGGCAAGGAAGCAACGATCAACGGCCGCGAGACTTGCGTGGCAGACTGAACGAGCGGCGTTCGTTTTTTTCCAGGTTCTGTAAGTAGCGTCCAAATTCAAGCCCGAGCTTTTTCTCAAGCTCTATGGCGACGGGTTTCAAACGATCCCACTGCGGATGAAAATCAGGATTCTTGAAGGCAAAAGCAATCTGGTTGCCGCCGTCTCTGACCTTGAGTGAAAGTACCCGGTCATCGAATACATGAGCCAGCTGTGCTAATGGATCTTCAAAGCCGGCTTTATCACCCGCAAGGTTCATAACCAGGATGCCATTAGCCGATAGCACCCGGCATGCTTCGCCATAGAAGTCTGGATTCGATAATTCCGGGGCGATGCCCAGCCCATCAAATGCATCGACCATGATGATGTCGGTGCGGGCATTGTGTGTTCGGATATAAGCCGCGGCATCATCACAGAGAATACGGAATCGATCGCTGTCCTGCGGCACCTTGAATGTGTCGCGAAAGGCAATGACATCAGGGTCGATTTCTACCACAGTAATATCGGCTCTAGGCAGATGCCGGTAGCAGAACTTGGCGAGTGAACCACCGCCCATGCCGAGGAGAAGCATGGCTTTGGGGCGTGGGTAGAAGGGCAGAAAGGCCATCATCTTGCGTGTGTAAGCCAGATCAAGGCGATCCGGTCTGGCGATCTGCATGGTGCTCTGTACCAGGCTCAAGGTGAAATAGAGGGTAATTAGCCCCTCGTGTTCAATGAGGAATGGCTTACTGTACTTGCCTTTTAGGAGCTGGTCGGTGAGCTTTGCGGCATCAGAATCTGGTGGTTCCAGAAGTTTGACGGTGCCAAGTTCAATTTCAAAAGGACTGGGCAGTTCGAAGAGCGTGTCATTCATGCGGACAGTATAATCGCAGGCATATATACCCCGGAATGAAGCGTATGCGACGCACTTTGATAGCCTACTTTGCTGTTTTGCTGGCGGGCCTAAGCTGCCTGGCCCTGGCGGCCGAAACATCGGTGTCCTTGCCAGCCCCAAATGCCGTCCTGTTTGGATTGCATGAGGCACCGGTGACGGTTATAGAGCCCCACCGTTCTACGGCATTGAAGCCCGTAGAAGTCACCTATAAAGGCTTCCCGGCAGTTCCACTGCTCGACGCACTGCTGGGCACGCAATGGCGTAGCGGAGAAGCATTGATAGGGTTTGAAGCCAAAGACGGTTACTTGTCGATGATTCCTGCCGCGCAGTTACTACGCTATCCAGCTTACCTGGTATATGCACGTGCGGATGGTGATGATTTCAGTTTGGAAACGCCTCCGCTCAATAATCGAGTCCCCCTGGGGCCCTGGTATCTCGTTTGGGACAATGTGCTGCATTCGAATCTGCAAGCAGACGGTGCGACTTATTGGCCGTACCAGGTTGAGAAAATCGGTTTGGTCAGTGCACCCAGTAAAGCCAAGCTATTCCCAGCGATGTTGCCCGAGCGTTACCGTGATGGTGCAGCATTGACCGAAAAGTATTGTTTGTCGTGCCATCAGGTCAACGGCGTGGGTGGGCGCAAAATGCCGATCGATCTGGGGCAGTGGACGGCGAATCAGTCCTTTGCCCGTTTTGCGACCTGGGTGCTTGATCCTTCAGGTAAAAACCCACTGACAGCGATGCCGCCGTTGGCACCAGAGCGTCCGGCGAGTGAGCGTCAATTGATGGCACGTCAGATCTACGGCTACCTGCGTGCGATAGGTGCCTTGGATAAGTAGATTATTGACCGGCCTTGAGGACGATGACGCCGCCGATAATCATGGCGGCGCCCATCCAGCGTACTAATGACGACTGCTCTCCAAAAAGCATGACACCCAGTAGAAAGGTACCTGCGGCACCAATGCCAGTCCAGACAGCGTAAGCCGTACCGATCGGAATTTCCTTCTGGGCCAGCCATAAAAGCCAGGCACTTAATACAATCGATACGCCGGAAAAGCCGAACCAGGCGATTTGCCGGACACCTTCATTGGCCTGAGCAAACTTGTAGCCCAATGGCCAGCCGATTTCGCAGATACCGGCCAGGATGAGGATCAGCCAGGGGCTGTTCAGTAAGGTCGTCATAATTTAGAAGTTATCGGTAGCACAAGGTAGTTTGCCTTGTTTGATGGCTTTGCAGAATTGATCGTAATCCGCAGCGTTCTGCTGGTTGTAAGCCACAGAAAATCTTACGAGTGCTTCTCCGAGCTGATCGCCTTTACCGCAATATCCTGCAAGTAGGGCAGGGTCACCAGAGCGTGCGTGGGCGTTGGCCAGTGCCCAGCCAAAGAGTCGTGCGTAATCAGGGAATTCATCGACACCAATTCCGCCATCACCGATGGCAACGCCACCTTTCATGTCTCTTAACTGGCGTACATATAATTCTTTTTCTCTTGTAGCGCCGTAGCCCAGAAATAGGTCCGGTGCGCCTTGAATTAACCTTTGTCCTTGTACGATCCGTTCTCCCTGTGTACGAAATCCTCGATCAGAGAAATAGGGGGCTAAAACTGAGCGTTGAGCTTCTTTCGATTGCAGAAAGAGGGGGTCCTTGTCGTCAATGCCTTCAAGGTAAAGAATCCAGCAGGCAGTACCGACGCTGCCGACCCCGACAACTTTTCTAGCCCAGTCAACCATACGGTAGCGCATCAATACATGGCGCCTATCGGATGCAAGGGATCGGGCATAAGTCTTTAAACCCTCATCGATCGTCTCAATCACGCTATTTCCATAAACCGTAGTATCTCTGTGAGTGATCAATGGAGGGCTATCGATAATCTTTCGGCCATTCGGTGTTTTATGTGTCAGTTTGTCGAGGACGCCCTGATTCGTATTCTTACGTGCTTTCTCAATCTGTTTGGCGACAAATTCTTGGGAAAGTGCATCAATCTGTTTGGCTCTTGCGGCCAGGGTAGTCTGGTCAATGTAGGTGCGGGCAAGTTCGGCATACGACATGTTGGCGTATTGAATCATGTTCAAGCAGTACGACCGCGCCATTAGGTGAATGAGGTTTTCACCGTAAACCTGGTCCTGCCCAAGGTACTCGGCTGCAATCATGGCGCTGGCTGCAAGACGCTTTAGATCCCAGTCGAAATGACCAGGAAGGGTTTCGTCAAAATCATTGATGCCGAAAACCAGCTGCCGTTCCGTGGTCGAAAAGAAGCCGAAGTTGCTGACGTGCATGTCACCGCAGAGTTGGACCATGATCGGTGCGGATGGAAGGACCGACAGATCCTGTGCCATCAACGCTGCGCCGCCACGGTAAAAGGCAAACGGATTCTCTGCCATGCGTGCATGCCGTATCGGAACAAGATCTGAAATTCTGGATTTGGCCTGTGCGGCAATAATCCGGACAGCATCTTGCCTGTTAGGCCGGACTTTAAATTCACCAAGCGCAGACCGAGGTGTTTTTTTGCGCAGCGCTTTCCCAGAGATTAAACGGTCTTTGACCGAAGGACGCGCAGTCAGAAAAGATTTGATGGTATCGAGTGCCATTTCTGGATGATGCCGCATTCATTCGTTTGAATCCACCTAATGCTGAGCTTCTTAAGCGGTGTGTCATTTTTGGAACAGCTTTGCTGTCCTGCACAAAAAATTCTTGACAGGGTGCTGGTAGGCTCTATAATTGATTATGTTGC
>CAIQBG010000065.1 GCA_903870055.1 uncultured Pseudomonadota bacterium | reverse complement strand
GTTTACGTTGCCGATTGGTGGACAAATCCTGACCTGAGCAAAGTGCCGGATAGCGACACCGTTCAAAACGTAACCGCAGGAACCTTCACCAAGGAACAGGCCGTGGAGATTCTAACAAGTGGCAAGGCTCTTGTAATTCACGGTCTACCCGATATGCGAACGGCTCTTGATACTTTCGGTCTGGTTCGGTGCGACAAGGACGGCAACATTCCGGAGGTTACGGAATGAACCAAGAGCCCGACAACTACGAGTACACGAACCGGATAAACGGATTGCCGTGGTACATCGCGTTTGGTGTGCCGTTCTTGGCTTTGCTTCTTATCGGCTTGTCGTTAGCAAATTTAGTTATCAAACATTATTTAACCACGGCTCAATGAGCCAGCCCGTAAGGGTCAAATAGAGAAAGGTAGCCATGCCAGAAATAACCCACGAAGAAATAAAGGCGATCATCGAAGAAGCCATTGTAAACCACCATACAACCTGCCGTCTGAGCGAGACTGACGTTCTGGCTATCAAGACGGTTTCCGGCTTCCTGACACGGTGCAGAAACGCGCTTGGCAATCTGGTAATGGTTCTTATCGTTGTACTTTTGATAATGGGTGCTGGCGGGATTCTGTATCTTGCGAGTGCCGGGCATATCAACCTATTTAAGGTCTTTGGATTGGGCGTATAATTTCCCGCCAGAAGCGGGGTATAAGGAGAAGTGATTATGAAAAACTGGAAAACAACTCTGATCGGCGTAGGCGCGGCTGTTGCCACGGTTGCTGGTCAGTTGCTTACTGCCGGTACGATGGATGCCAAGACGTGGATCAGCGCCATCTTTATGGCGTGTATCGGCGTATTAGCCAAGGACTTCAACGTCGCTGGAAAATAATGCCAACATGGGCAGGTATTCTGGTCGCTGTGATAGCCAGTTCCTTCGGGGTCTGGCTTTCATGGCTGTCTAAACGTGCCGACCAAAGGAAAGAAGATGAACGCAAAATTGAAACTGCGCCTGATGATTCTAAGCGGCTTGCTCGTTTGCGTAAGCGGGTGCAAGACCTTCGAAAAGAACCACCTGCTCAACCCTAAAGCCGTCTACACCTCCCCGCCAGAGGGCATTGCCATCGAGGACGGCGGCTTGATGTACGGGGAAGGTAAGACGCTGACCCGTATTAAAGGCGGCTCTACGATCCCCGCAGGCTGGTTAATCATTGCGCCGGAGTGATGTTGACAATCAACCGCAGTTAGGTTGACAACCGCCCACACTCACCAGCCAGTTTACAGTTGTTGTACATGGTCAATCAAACTCGTAGCGGTATTCGTCAGCGCAGGTTGTGCAACAGAAATTCAAATCAGCGTAATCAACGCCGTCGTGATCATAAATTTTATCGCACCAGCTACAAACCGACTCGTCTCCCGTTAGCGTGTATTGACTGCTCATTTCTTTTTTCCTCTCCACTTAGCGCAATTCCGTTGACCGAAAGCAGCAACCTTTTCGACAACCTTCCACATTGAGTCGTCTTCGCTGTCTGGTTCATACTTCTCAAAGTTTGGGCCATGAAGCATATTAAACCACAGCTTGACCTTCTTGCCGCTATCCAGAGTCACCGTGGTCTTAAATTCGGCATGGTGGCAATCATGGCAATGGGCATGTACGGGATGGTCTTCGCCACACATTCCGGTGCAGATGAATTTAATTGGTGAGTGTTTCATCTCTCCCCCTCCATCAAATCATTCACGCAGTCACGTATGGCCTGCTCGACTTCTTGAACGCACATTGTAAGCCTCCAGCCTGACTGACCGTTGCCGCGTGGGTTCTGATTAAAGTACAACTCATGGCCTATTGACGATATGGATTCCCCACCCATAAACCGCTTGAAGATGCGTTGTTTTTCGCGGGTTCTCATTTGAGCTCCTCTATTTCTCTACCGCAGTATGGGCAGAACTTGAAGTTGTTTTCTTTTAGTGTTCCGTCGTTTAAAACGAAGTCGTTGTCGCACGAAGTATTCCAAACATTATTTTCTTCCCCGCATATCGTAGTCCACGGAGTCCATTTACATTTGTTCATTCCCCACCTTCTTTCTGCCGACTTACGGCGTAGTCTTTTAACGGAAGTGGTTTTGACAATCAACCGCAGTTAGGTTGACAATCAACCGCCCCAACTCTCCAGCCCGTTTGCAGTTGTTGCACATGATTAAAACAATTCATCCTCCGGAACGTACTTAACCCCGATATAATCCAGCACCTTACCGCATCCAAGCTGGTTGATGCAGTAGCTCCATTGCTTAGGGTGGCTATGGTACATGCGCTGGAAGCGGTTCTCTGCGTCTTTGTGACATCCGAACATACAGAACATACAGCCTGTTCTATCTTCACCTTTGTCATAGATCGAAGCATACGATAGAGAGAGAGAGCTTATATAATGCCAAACATCTTGATCTTCCCAGAAGGACATGGGGGTACTGGTCGGGCGTTTAGCATCAAAACCATTGCACCCTTCCCTGTGATACTTTTGCTGGCGTAGCTGAGACTCACAAGCCATTGTGCCTAGAAAGGGGACTCTGCCGGTTTCTTTTTCGTATTGCTTGCACGGATGTTTCTTCATCACATCGCAACGGTCACACTTTATTTTTGCATGATCTACGGCGAAAAACATGGGCAAAGGCTGCATGATTGCTTACCTGCACAAAATCGCTGACATCTTCTCTGCCTTATTCAAATGTACATCCAGCACCAATTTCAACAATCTCACTCTTGGTGTCTTTGTGATCATAGTCAGCAGCTGGTTCTAGACACGACTATATGATCTTCCTCAAATAATCTAAAGATCATTGACAGTCCAAGTAGCCGATGATTTCGTCGTCTTCATAAGGTTACAGCATCTTCCTCTCCGTTCTTCCATTATTTTAACTGAATAATTTCCATTAATCAATCTCCCCATGGGGTTTTGGGGTTTTGGGG
>CAIQBG010000064.1 GCA_903870055.1 uncultured Pseudomonadota bacterium | reverse complement strand
GACTCATGAGACGATCAGTCATTCAAATGAAGCGTGTTGTATGTGTCGGTTTGGCTATGGCGGGTATCTCTGTGATGAGTGGTTGTGCGGTAGTGCCTGCTGCGAATATCAAACCGGGGTTCTCGAATGTGAACCAGGTCGAAAAGTCTATGGGTAAACCTGATATGACCTGGCGCAATAGTCAGGGCAAAATCATTCAGGCAGCCTACTCGGATCAGCCTGCAAGCTTTACGACCTTTATGGTGTACTTCAATGATCAGGGTGTTGTGACTGGCGTAGACCAGGTGATGAATGACAAGAATTTTTCCAAGATCCAAAAAGGCATGGATGGGCAACAAGTCCATAAGATTCTGGGCCCGGAACGATCGGTAGATCATTTTTCCGCGCTTCATCAGATTGATTGGAATTACGGCTATTGTTCAGACAATGACGGTCGAGAGGTTTTCTCGGTGAGCTTTGATGATAAGACTTTGAAGGTCAACGGGAGTGTCGTAACGCCTGATCCGCTATTTTCTCTAGGGGATAACGAAGAAGCGCGTTGCCAGCCCTACATCCAGGGCGAGACTTACGCGCGCTAACTGATGCGTGATCTTGTAAAGCAAGCCTCCGGAGCCTATATGGTTCCGGAGCCAGTTTGCCAGCTTGGTATTTATGAGCTTGATTTGTTTCGGCTCTATTACTTTGGCTGGGTTAATACGTTTTCGCTTGGTTTGAATTTCTGGCAGCAACAGTTTGTTCAGCGCGGCGAGATCGTTCGCCAGTAATCAACTATGGCAATGAATTTATCTGCACTAAGCCTTGAGCAGCTTGAACACTTGCTCAGTGTCTTACCCGAAGAAATTCGACGCCGTGAGGCAGAGGACGATGAGGCCGAACTGCGTAAGCGTAGAGTATTTGCAGGTTTCCAGGAGTTGGCTGAAAAGCAGGGTATTGATCTCAGCAAAATATAGCAAACGAGCAAAGGCGTTAAAGGCTCGTAGAGGCACATGTCTTTCAGTTTACGGCTGAAATCGTGAATTTAGCTGTTTACGAGTCCGCTTGATTTTTTCAATACAAAGCGTAAATTGTTCGTATCAGGTTTTTATTCAGCCGGAAGTAACCGGCACAAACGACCACCCATAACAACGACAAGGCCGTTTCCGATGTTTTGCGCTGCTCTCTGTTAGCGCGTTGAAAGGAAACGATCATGTTAGCGATCAATGACTTTATCGGGTGTAGTAATCTTTACGAATGCGAAGTTGAAGCGATTGCCGAGCACGAGCATGTGCCGTTGCCGGTAGCGGTTGTCATTGGTGAGGTGTTGCTCACATCGCCTGAGGGTGTATGTGCGTTACATCGGTTTGTTGCCGAAGATATTCAGCATGCCGTGGATAAGGGTGATTTACAGGCTGCATTGAAGTTTGCAGAAACCTATAATTTCGTGGCTCAGAAGCACCCGCTACCGCACTGATTTGTACATGGATCAGGTAGGATGCAGGCCTTGTTCCTGCCTTCCTTTCTGACTCCATGGCGTTGCATCTTATATCCGCAAAAAACCCACCCAATGTTGATCGATCATTATTGATCGATGGTTTGAAGGCGCTTGCGGCTCAGATTATCGTGATTCACCATCTGGTGTCATACGGCCCAATGGCTGAAGCAACGACGCTGGTTGCGCCGGGTGTGGTTGCGTGGTTCACGTATTACGGTCGCTGGGCCGTTCAGGTGTTTCTTGTGCTGGCTGGTTACCTGACGGCGCAGTCTCTCTGCGGAAGAGAGACGGGTTTAAGTCGCCCCTGGAGTCTGGTAAGTAAACGTTACGTACGTCTGGTATGGCCATTCGGGGTGGCCGTTACCTTGGCGGTGGTCGCTGCAGAGATTTCTCGTTTCTGGACAAATGATCCGATTTTGCCGGCATCGGCTAACTGGATACAGTACCTGTCTCATTGGCTACTAATACATGGGGTGCTCGGTCATGAGTCACTGAGCACGGGTGTCTGGTATGTGGCAATCGATTTCCAGCTATTCGCCTTAACGGTGCTATTGCTGTGGACAAGTCAGGCGTTACGCTGGGTGGGCTGGGCGCCGTTGCTTATAGGTGTGCTAACCGTAGCTTCCTTGATCTGGATTAGAACCTGGGGCGATTGGGATAACTGGGCGCCGTATTTCTACAATGCCTATGGTGTGGGTTTGTTAGTGGGCTGGCTTACTCGCCGCGCTGATAAAGCACTACCCTGGGTGCGTGTGGCATTGCTGAGTGTGTTGGCGGTTCTGGCATGGCAATTTGCGGATACGCTGAATGGACGATTGGCGGTGATTCTTGCCGTAGCCTTATTGCTATGGGTTGCCAGCTTCCCGCTGGCACGTGTTGCGCCTGATAGCGTGGGTGGTTTGAAACCTTTGCTGGGTGAAGCAGTGCATTATCTGGGCAGCAGATCCTTTGCCTTATTTCTGATTCATTTCCCGGTGAGCATGCTAGTCAATGCAACGCAGGACCGTTTTGACTGGACGACGCCACAAGATGGTGTGATGGCTATAGCTATGGCCTGGTTTGGCAGCATGCTGTTGGCAGACCTTTTCTATCGGTATGTTGAACGCTTCGGGATCACACTGAGTCGGCGCATCGGTTGATACAAAAAACCCCGCGCAGATCATCAGATCCGGGCGGGGTTCTGTGGGTAGCGGTTAGCTTATGGCTTAAGCCGCTATCCAGCGAGGTACCGAAGGATTACTTCTTACCCTTGGTGCCAGCAGCCTTAACAGCAGCCGAAGTGGCAGCTGAAACACCGGCTTCGGTGAATTCTGCAGCTTGCTTGGCAGCCTTGTTCAGGTTGTCAAATGCTGAGTTAGCAGCATTCACAGCTTGCTTAACAGCAGCCAGAGCCACATCAGAACCGAATGGCGAAGCCTTGGCAGTCTTTTCGGCCAGATCTTGAGCAGCCTTGTTCAGTTCTACGAACTGGGCTTGAATCAGCTTGGTGAACTCGTTAGCAGCACCGGTCGAGATTTCGTAAACGCTACGCGAGTAAGCAACAGCCTTCTCAACAGCTGGTTGACCCAGCTTGGTGTTCAGCGCAGCAGCGTCTTGTGGGGTCTTAACACCCATAGCGGCTTGAACGTTCTTGGCGCTGTCTTGCAGTGCTTCGCGGGCAGTGCCCAGGTTCAGTGCAGCCAGGCTCTCGGCAGTAGCCAGAGCGGTGTTAGCAACAGACAGCAGCGTATCGATAGCAGCCTTGTTGGCCGACAGTACTTGTTCGTTATTCAGTGCAGACATGGTGAACTCCTAATAGATGATCAAAGGGGTGAAGCTAAGAACTAAAAAAACAAAAACGCGGGTCTCGGTATTTCTTATTCTTTGCACCAGGCAGGCTCTATAATAGATTTGCTGCGGTGCAACATAATCAATTATAGAGCCTGCAAACACCCTGTCAAGAATTTTTTGTGTAGGACAGCAAAGTTGTTCCAAAAATGACACAGCGCTTAATAAGATCGGCATTAGGTG
>CAIQBG010000063.1 GCA_903870055.1 uncultured Pseudomonadota bacterium | reverse complement strand
GGGCTTCGGTCAGTAGGGCAATTGTCTCGGGGCAACCGATTCTTTCGGCGCAAGCCAAGGCATCCATACCTTGTTGATCCATTAATGCTGGATTTGCACCCGCATCAAGCAAAATCTGAACCGCCCTCGTCCTACCTCCATTCGCAGCCAAGATAAGCGGCGTCGCACCCAAATTATCTTGGGCATCCAGATCGTCACCTCTTTGGATGTGAAGCCTGATAGCAGCCTCAACACCTGAGATGGCCGCGAGTTTGAAGAGTGGGTTTAGCTTTCTCAAGGCACTATGAAGTCATTACGAATGCAACCTACGCCAACCTCGACCTTGCAAGCCAAGTTCAACCGACCAAACTTAACAAAATGCTTGCGGTAAAATTGTCGAATTTAATTAATTTCATTATGTAATTCTATGACAATATCAACGCGAATTGCACGGCGTTGCCAATGAATATACCCGGGAAGAACAAGTCCTTCTACGCCACCTATTTGATTCGCACTTGCGGATTTCGTTCATATCGAGTTCAACCACCGTAAAGCTTTTCGGCCAGCACGATACACCGCGCCACTTGCTGGCGAAGCGATTCCGGCGCCAATACTTCCACTTCTGACCCTTCTTTTAGGATTTCTCGCAGAAGCTCAGTATCCATGCGGTACGGTAGCTCCAACTGGTAGCTGCCGTCGGCCAAGTATTGGCCAGTCTGTTGTGGGTGCCAGATTTCCCGTGAAACCCATTGGGATCGGAACGGAGTGAATTTGAGTTTAGCCACTTTGTCAGGCTTGCCGTTAAATATGCCATAGCTGTCTTCAAAGAAGGCTTTTAGGGTAAGTTCATCAACTGAGACCGCTGGTTTGTCGCTAGATACTGCAAATTCAATGGCATCAAGCGCAAAGCTCCGCAGATTGTCACGTAGGTGGCAAAAGGCATCGAGATACCAGTTATCGCGGTAATAGACTAAGCGCTGGGGTGAGACATCTCGCTCCGTGACCTGGCTGGTTCGCCGCCCTAGGTGGCGGATGTTAAGACGCTTCCGGTGAATTAGAGCATCCACCATTGTCTGGAAAAGCTCACTGTCTACTGATCGCTGGCCGATAGGGAGGATGCGAATACGTCTGACAGCTTCCTTGGCACTGCCGGTTCCGTCTTCAAGCAGTTGGTTGAGTCTTGCTTTGAGTGGTGCAATTCTTGGCGCGAGTAGACCGGCGGGTTCTAACTGGTCAATCAGGCTCATCATGGCAAGTAATGCGTATATCTCCCGCTCGGAAAACCAGACGCCAGGGAGCTCCTGATGCTCGCCATAAGCTTCGCCATCGATCCGGTAGACCTGTAGCTTCGGATTCCAAACAATGGGCACACCAAGGCGGTCTCGAAGGTAATCCAGATCACGGCACAGCGTGGAGCGAGAGACGTCAAGAGTGCCCTGCAGTTCTCGCATAGTCACACCCCGGGTTCGCTTAAGCAGCGCCTGGATTTTATAGAAGCGTTCAGTGCGGTCCATGGAGCCCCCCGGAAATCCATTAATTTTTTATGGTTTTATGATTATGCACAGTAGGGTGTGTCATCTGATGATACATCGGGGCGCGCAAACTGACTTTGTATTTAGTCAGGAGGCAAAAAATGAGCAAATATTGGTTAATAGCAGTTCCGCTGGTAGCTGCTTCAATCAGCGGTTGCCAACCGGCAAGCTGGCATTTAGAGGATGTACGATCACCGGATTCAGAAAAGACCCTCTCCGTCGGCAAGGTCCAGCGGGAGATCAAGGTCGGAATGACCGGCGGCCAGGTAGCCGAAATCCTAGGTTCACCGAATATCGTCAGTACCGACGAGAACCGTCAGGAAGTCTGGATCTACGACAAGGTATCAACAGAACAGGCCTACTCACAAAGCGAAGGTGGCGCGACGCTGATTTTAATTGGTGGCGGCAACAAAGCAGGCGCCCGTTCGACTAATCAGCGCACCCTGACAATTATCATCAAGTTCGACAAGGGCGGCAAGGTCCGTGACTTTGCTTACCATCGGTCCAGTTTTTAAGGAGCAGCCATGAATCGATTATTTAAGCGTGCTTCTGCCCTAGCATTTGCTGGCCTGATTGGATTAACCGGCTGTGTGCACAAAATCCCGGATGGTGCATTCGATGTGTCGCCAGACATGATGGCGCAACGCCAGATCGAATCAAGAAAGTTCTCCGGTATTTCTGAAGAAGAGATCCTGATTGCCAGCTCGAATGTGCTGCAGGACATGGGCTTCAATCTGGAGAACAGCGAAGTCAAACTGGGGGTTTTAACAGCGAACAAACAGCGTGAAGCCACGAATGCGGGAGAAATTGCTGGGGCCATCATCATGGCGGCCTTATTCCGGGTTCAAATGCCCACCAGCAAAGACCAGACCATACGTGTTGCCTTGGTGATTAAGCCAGCGCCTAGCGAATCGATGATTGGCACGCTGTATTCCGGTGCAAGCAATGCGCCAAACCCGGCAGCGATCAAACCAGCCAAGGGTAAGAAAGCCGCGCCGGTTTCCGTTGCAGCAACGCCCGAGTCATATATCGTGCGCGTGACCTTCCAGCGAATAGTACGCCGGACAGATAACAGCACATACGCCGAAACGATCAAAGACCCTGAGCTGTACCAGGAGTTTTTCGACAAGTTGTCTAAATCCGTCTTTATTGAGGCCCAAAAAATATGAAAAAGCTCGCATTGATTATGGCTACCCTGCTCGCTCTGACTGGGTGCGCTTCTTTGAAGGATCGAATTCTAGATACGGGTGACCAAAGCCAGGTTGAAAAGCGCAGTTACCAAAGCCGTGTATTCGATACGAACGATAAGCAGAAGGTTCTGCGTGCTGTGATTGCTACGCTTCAGGATCTGGGATTTGTCATCGATAAGGCGGATGCCACCCTGGGCACGGTTAGCGGTACAAAGCTAGACAACTACTCGTTGAAGATGACTGTTTCAGTTCGCCCAAAGGGTAAGGAACAGATGCTGGTGCGAGCCAATGCCCAGTTCAATATCACCCCGGTGGAAGATCCTAAGCCCTACCAGGACTTCTTTAACTCGCTGAGCAAGTCACTTTTCTTACAAGCCCAGAATGTAGATTGATTACAAAAAACCAACCCTAGACGCCACAAATCAATCTGTCTGGGGTTGGTTTTCATAGAACAATTAGATGAGCTTTGGAAAAAACTTAATACAGCCGATCTTTTGTATTGATACAAAACCTACCAATTTGATCGGATATACGGACAAATAATCAGCTATGGCAGGATAGGCCTAGCGGCGCCAATTGTCTTACAGACGGTTGCGAGAGGTTGATCTTTTGTATTGATACAAAACCAGATAATTTAGTCGGCTATTCGGCCTGAGCGGACGTTGGCCTACCCCAAAAAACAGTCTGTTTCCGGCCAATAAGCAGATACTTGGTTCCCCTCCCCAAACCAGCCATTGCCCGACGGCACTTATCCAGCGTATTTGAGTTGTTATACTGGTAGCCTATATTCCAATCTAATGGAATATCGTGTGGTTAGGTAAACAATTCCGGCGTCAACAGCATCAATTATCGTACGGACCCTTGCGTCCGTGTAATCACTGTTAGGCAGCACCGCCAAGCATTTCATGGATATAGAGGAACTACCGCTCATTGATGCTCTTCGAGGATTGGCAATGCTTCAGCAGGAGTTCCTTCGTCTTGCGCTCTACGTCGCATCTCAGGGATCTGCTACTTTTGAAGGTGAAAGGCTCGTATGCAGTCTCGGCGAGGGACAGAGGCGTATTAGCACGCATCTAGCTATGGGAGCGGGCCAATCTCTCGAAACATTGCTTCGCATGGCGAAGCTTCGTGGCGTACCCGTTCGAGATGCGTATCCGGTCGCCCGTTCAGCATTCGAGTCTTTTCTAAACGCCAGCTACCTTCTGGGTGAGTCAGATGAAGTCGCTTCCAGGGCTATCCGGTATATCGACTACGCGGCTTGGAAACATTTCAATAGAAAAAGAGGAAGTGGTGAGTTTTCTCTGGAGATTGGTTCAGACGCGAATCCGCATGTGACCCTTGCTGAGAAGTTTCCTGAATTCAGCGAAAAGGGCAAAGGCAATTGGACCAATCTTGATGTTCCAAGCCGCATCAGAAAGGTCGGAGAGATCGTAGGACGTCGCGCAGCATCACGCCTGCTCGCGGCTGATTTCCTTATCTACAGTCTTTCGTCAGAAATTATTCATGGCTCGCCCTTCGGGGTCAGTTACTTTCTTTCAGCTCATCAAACTGGCGAGAAAACTACCGACGGATTCAGGGCCGCGACAGTGTGTCAACTTGAAGAAATATTGATCGGTGTACTTCACGCGGGTTGCGGTTATCTCGCAGCATTCTTTGGGCAGCAGGATATGCAAGCGCCGTTGAAGGCAGAAGAGAAACTCTTCAATCGACTCCTTAAGTTAAGCACAAAGCCGGCCAGTGGATTTCCGTCAGCCTCATAGCATATCGCTAACGTTGAATGTGCATGAAAAACCTCAGACTAACCCATCATTCCAACGGACCCGCGCAAAAGCCCCGCAGCGCCGGTGCCTCCCATGTGAGCCGCTACCATGAATACTGAGCAACTTGTTCTCGCGTTTCTTTCCAGCTCCGTGTTGGGTGGCCTAATCGGCGCATTCATTACCGGCCGGTTCAACCTTCGAGTTAAGGATCGTGAGTACGAAAACGAGTACTACAAGCTGGTCCTTGCAAAACGAATAGCCGCCTATGAGTCAGTTCAAACCTTGGTCACTGGTATGAAGACGGCGGTAGTTGGCGATGATAGGCAGCCCTATCATCTCTTGCTTTCGCACGAGGATGGCCCACTGGACGCATACAAGCTGCTGCACGAAATCTCGTCTCACGCCTTGTGGCTGAGTGACGACCTCTTTCTGCAAACGAGAGACTTGTGTCGCCTCTTGTACGGAGCCACCGGTCATGAAAATGGGGCCGTGGCGTTCGCGAAAAAGCACTATGAGAAGCTCGCTAATTTCCGAGAGGAAATTGAACGGTTGCATATCCGAGACATGCATTCTCTGCACGAAGTCAGAAAATTTCTCAAGACCAAGAAAGTTACAAGCGGGTTCAGCAATGTGCAGCTTGTCGGCTAGGCTGTACCAATGCCTAAAATCCCGGTCAAGGTGCTCCCTTCGTGCAGCCGGCAAACCGGCTGCGTATTACCTCGCATTTTAAAGACTGCTTTTTTCAGACCTCCAATTTCCGCTTAGGATCGGAAGTGGAAGTCTGCTCTAGTCGGAACTAACGACGGCTTAGGTCAATTTTCTGACAAAGCCTAGTCTTAAGACAATTGTCGAGCCAAAGTAGGCATCGAGCCTTGTTTAGATGTACATTGCGCTCCACTATCGACCAGACAGGTCTGCGAAAATCATTGAACAAGCCGAAGTAGCCTTGTCAGTCAATGAGCACTGATTCTAAGAGAAAGCAACGGTAGATCTGCTTCTTTTTAGGTGAACGCGTGAGCTACAACAACAAGAGGGTTAACTAGGAGGATGAAAATGAGTGAAGCGGGGCTCTACATTAATCGTGCCGAGTACAAAGCAGCCCTCGAAAAGTTTGACGCCGCTCTGTGCGAGGCTATTGCTGTCAGTCAAGCCTCAGCTGGCCGTCTTTCGGACGCGAACGTCGGGTACGCTTCATACGTCTTTACTCAGATGTGCGGATCGGCAACGTCAATGATTCGCGCGACTCCGTTGACCCGCTGGGTGCGCTCTGATACAGAAGATTGGCGATTCGGTGCGATTGCGGGCCATGCGAGATCACTGCTCGACGGCTTCCTGCTTTTTAACTATTTGATGGCACCCATACAGTCCGAGGCCGAATTGAAGGCGCGCATCAACGTGATGCATCTGAACGACTGTAGTCGTCGCATAGAGTTATTTAAGAACCTTGGAGTTACTGAAGATATCGAAAGCTTCGAAAAGCAGCGAGCAGAATTACAAGATAGGCTCATGGGAAACGAGTATTTCAATTATCTATCTCCGGCAGTTCAGAAGAATTGCAAAAACGGGAAATTCATCACTATCGACACGCGAGACGAGATGCTCGCCAAGGTGGGATTCGAAAAAGGCCAGTTCGATGCGCTATATGACCTTTGGTCGCAACATATTCACGTTCTCCCGTTGTCCTTCTACCGCATCGAGACCAACGGCCGCGGAACAGGCCTTGAGAACAATACTGATAGAGCCTATATGTTCCAAGCATTGGAAATTTGCTCAGAGGTAGTTGCACAGGCTACTGACCTCATGGCACAGCAGTTTCCGGATGTAGCCTCGGTTAGGAAAGGTGTGAAATCCACGTTCAGCCCCGGACCTAACGAAAACAAGCCGCTCCCGGTGAAGTCTTCGAAGAACGGTGAGGTTATGGCGTTTAAAAAAACCTCTATCGCAGATGCAATTAAAAATTCGTCCTGCAACTGAGCGTAAGTCTTTGCACGCCAGCAGGTTGACGAATGACCTCGTCGAGTGCCCGCTTATGGCCGGTAGCCGTCACTCTATCTGAGGTAGCTTGATGTCTGCTCCGGCCGAAAACGGGACATGCGAACTATGTAGTTTTGGTCCTTGGACACTCCGACCTGCTCAATACTTCACCCGCTGAGGTGGATTACGTCCCTACTAAAGCTCAGCGATCTTTTGTATTGATACAAAACCTTCACTTTTAGTCAGGTATAAGCATTGCAATGGAACTGCCGTTACTTTACGTTCTTAAGTATGTCCTGAACCTGTGATAGGAGCTGGTTGGCATCGACGACCTCTCCATTGACCACTCTTGGTCCTTGTCTATCTCTGGCCATACTGTCATCCCTCGCATTTCCTGCAATATCCCCTGCTGTTACTGTAGTGGTAATGATCCGGCCTGTAATGGTGATTGTCTGATTTTCGTTATTTTGGCGTTTGCCAAATATAAGACCAACCAGATAGATGATCACCAGTATGGAACTGATGATCGATAACCCGAGTGCTAGTTCGTGCATTGCCATACTCCATCACAAAACACATTACGAACAATTTACACCCCGACAGTCTCACCAGGTGAGACAGGGCGTAAATAATAGGCGGGACCAAAATCTTTCGGTTATGGCAGTTGTTAAGCGGATGCCAAGCTTTATCGAGGATTAAGCTAGCGCTTCCTTTGTGATGTCCGAGCAGGATTGGCGATAAATTTCTCAATTGATTCCGCTGTCTTTTTGTCGCTTTCAGTCGGGCTTTCCCTGAGCGCAATAGCTAACCGCTTCCATATCTCAATCGCACCGTTGTAGTCTTTGGACCGTGCAGCATTCCGATCCATTTGCCCGAATGACATTGACTGGCGTTTTCTAACATGATGCCCGGCTTGTTTTAAAGGGGGTTGCGTTACCCCTCGGGTTCGACGAGGGGTGGCATTTGCATCAATACCTATGTCTCGTAGCTGTTCGGCAAATCCCTCTCGCCAGCGCTGTAGATCTGGCTTTCTGGGATTAAGCCGTTTACCTTTTTTGAGCGGCGCAGCCAGTACGCAGGCATGAACGTGCGGTTTGTCAGTATCGGTGTGCAGGGTAAAACAGTATCTATGTTTACCCCCGAACTCTTCTTCCAGAAAAGCTCTAGCCGCGTCTTTGACTGCTTTTTCCGGAGTTCCTGCAGGCATGGAAAGGATAATGTTGAAAGCTTCACGACGCTTGCTCACCTCCGGGATCGTCTTTCCCCTGACTTGCGCCTTCCATTCATGGCTGTATTCCATGATCGATAGTTTGTCTGAAATCAATTCACCGGTATCTGTTTCAAGCTCTAATTTACCGTTGCGGCTGATGTAGCTGAGGTGCTCCCTGATAGCAGACATACCCTTACCCGCCCCCAAACGATTGGTGATTTTGACCATGACTTCCGGGGTGCGCTGCGTTGTACGAGCAATCTGCGCCCGAATTCTTGCCCTGGAAGTAAAACTTTTGGCGGTGCTGGCACCAAGTTTCTTGGTTGTAGGATCCTTTTTTGGAACCTTACCTTTCAGTGAGACCGGATAAAAGAGCTTTTCTGCCCAGTAGGCAACCTGATCATCGTGCTCTCTGGCCATGTTATTCAGTGCGCCAGCGCCCTACATTGCGGGAGATAACACGGGCTATAACATTAATATGTGCCGGTATGATTTTCTGAAGATTTTCCAGGATCTGGAATCGATAGGCCGGGATACGAGAACCCTTCTGATGGATATCCCGTGCCAGCTGATTCAGGTTTCTGGCCAGGGGTGAAAGAATGCGGTTCGATTCATAAAGCGCATCTAGCCCAGTTTCACCGAATTCGGGCTCCCGCTGGAGGTTGGCTCTAATTAAAGCAACAATCCATCTATTTGCCGAAGCAAATCCATCCACTTCGACACGTTGCTGAATAGCCAAGTACTCCTGGCTGGTCAAGCGCAGGTTGAGTCTAACCCGCTGTGATTCATCGTCATCAAATGTGAAGCCGCCTGTTGATGTCTTGTTTTCAGCTAATGTTTCGGCAACCAATTGCCGGATGCCATTGCTAACACTCATCCCTCTGGCGTCACAAACTCTGGCAAACGGTTCGCGCATTGTTCCAAGACGCACGGTAATTGACCCAGTTTGATCCTTCGTCATAGGTTAGCGACGAGGCTGTATTCTGGGTTGACGGCGGATTTCAGGTTTGGCCGGATTATTATCATGCGTAACTGAGGGCATCCGGGGAGGCGCGTTCCGGTCATAGACCATCGGTTCCGGTATCCATACACCTTTATCGGCGAGATGCCGACCGATCCGTTCGGCAGCGGCAATGACGATCTGTACTTGCTCTGGTGAGTTGCCTTTTACCCTGGCGACTGCTCCCATGACAATGGCCTGTTTGCGGATGGCATTTGACCGGTCAGGGTCGATAGAAGAATCCTTGGGTAAAACCACCACTGTGGGTATTTCTCCTTTAGCCAATCGTTCAGCCATTCCCCGTGCAACCGCCATCTTGAGATCAGTCTGCTTATGTGGTGTGGCTATATTGGCGTCTATCCACCGGTCAACAGCAGCTTTACCTTCATAAGCTTTTTCCAGTTCAGGGTACAACCTAAGCGCATCTTCACGGGGCTGTTCTGTAAAAGCTCTGGATCTGGATAAACCGAAATCTTTGGCTTTAACTTTCATGGGATCTTTGGCTAGAATTTCCTGAAGATGAAGCTCATCCTGGGGCTTTGGTTGATAACCTCTGAGTGGCAACCCTCGCTTCGCTGCTTCGAGCCAGACACTTCGTCGGAACGATTCTGATCCGCTAACCTTGATGTCAGTCCAGCCCTTGGCAATGGCTAGCTCAATCATTGATGCAGCAACAACAGGATCTTCATTCCGGGTCGCAATACGTGCACCCTTGTCTTCAAATGCCAGCGAATTATTACGATCCCGGAAAAAGTATTGCCCTGCCCTTGCCAGATAACGTTTTTGTATTACATCGGGTGACGCTTCGGAATCCAGAATGAACCGGGCATTACGTTTTACTGGAGTGTTCGGCTCGATCTGGCAATCGTCTGCCCGGGATGAAACAGGTTCATGATCCTGCACAGTCAACTCCTCGGGCTCAGATAGAATGGTTCATGGCATCGACGATGGATTGCAGGACATCGGCTTCACTCATGGCTGTTTCCTCGAATGCCGTTGCTGCTTCGTCCGGACTGATGTCAGTAGGCAATGGCACATATTCAGACCCTTCGACCTGATGGATCAACGTTTCATCTTGGGTGCTCATTTGCGGCTCCTTGCTGGATTGGTAGGATGATCTGATTCGGGTGTAATGACTTTGGGGGTTACTGGTGCCTGCCTGAGTGCCTTCAGGCGTTCAATGGTTTTTCCCTGAGCGACATCAAGCTGCGCCATAAATTCCTTGCTGTAGCCGAGTTCATTGGCCGATTTCTTTAGGGATCCGAGCGCCCGGTCAATCATGTCTTTCTGACGATCCAGAGGGTAGGCCTTGCCTTCTTTACCGCTGTAGTGGATCTGGACATCGGTGTTATTCAGGCGATGCTCCTGATCCCGCAGGGCAAGCGTTTTAGAAGCCAGTTGGACATGAGCCTTGTCGTGAATGACCACGGCACGCGGCCCGACCTCCTGCAACAGATGGGTTGGTGTATTCACAATCTCTCCCTTGTAGGGGCCACCGTTTTCACGTGGGGTATAGAGATCGACCCGCTGGCCGAACTGCTCTTTTGCGAGCAATTTCACACCCTCCGGAACAGATGCCAGGTCATAGATCGGTTCGCCGGTTCTGGCGGGTTTTGTGATCATCGGTGGTTGTAACGGTGTAGCTTCCGGGCTGGTATTGGCTGGTGGCTGTTGATTCATTGCGAAGACTCCTTCTTCAAGGACGGTTTGCGGGTTGGGTTTGGGTTTGAACGCTGGATCCTCTGCCATGGTTCGCTCCCGGTTGAGATCGATCTCCATGACGAACTGGGTCATCCGTTCGGCATCACGGGATGCACGGAAGATTTCATTAGGGTCATTCTTGAGGGCCTGGATCCAGCTCTGCACATAACTGGCATGACGCGCCGGATCATGCGCAATGCCGATCTGGGCGGACATGAAGTAACTTGCCAGCTCGGCTCTCAGCTCTTCCTTGGCGTAACTCTCTGATCCGAATGAACCGGACAGATCACGGTTTAGGCGTAAAGGATGACCCGTCCAGTGTCCGAGCTCATGCAGCAATGTGCCGTAATAGAGCGATTCACTTTTGAACTGGGAGCGATCCGGCAGATGGATATCGTCGGAGTGCGGCGCGTAATAGGCCTGATCCAGCTCGTCGTGATAGATGACGGCACCAGACTTCTGAATAATCTCTTCGGCCTTCTCTACCGGATTCCACTCATATTTCGGTTCTGTGGTTTCCAGAGGCGGGACATTATCCATCTGGGCCGCATTGAAAACCAGCGCGCGATAGACCCGCGGCCAATCCAGTTTGACACGTACCTTCTGTGGCTTGCCATCTGCACCCAGCACAGGTTTACCCTTGTCATCGGTTCTCACCTGTTCGTCATGGGTTTTCCAGTACTCGATCATGGACGAGTGCTGGCCTTTGCGTACTTGCCAGCCCAGTTCGGTTGCCTGTTTATAGGTTGCCCAGCGTGGGTCGTTATAGCCCTGCATGGTTAACCAGATCGAGTTGCACCCGTTATAGGGTTTTCCTGTAACGGCATTGATCGGCAACTGTGGTGCACGGCCGTCCCACGGCTTCTGCCATGGGGCAGTGCCCTTCTCCAGATGTTCGATGATCCGGTTGGTAAGTTCAGTCCGGTAGTCGGGCTTGTCTGCCCTTCCGGATTTCGGTGGTGACGGATTCTCCGCCTCCGATGGGGGATTTTCCCCCGAACGGATTTCGTCCATGGGTGTGCTCCTATCATGGGCACCGCTAAATGCCCCCGTTTGGTCGGGTATCAGCTCCCGTCTTACTCAGGATATGAATGTATAGACGAACGTAAACCACAAAGTCTCGAACGAGCTTTGCGGTTGAATTAAAACGGGGTCAACTGCCTTCTGGCGGCAGGGTAAAAAGATACTTCATGTCTGGCTCCTATCAGGGAAAGTCGAGTGCGCTAACACTCGGTGATGATCGTATCAGAATTTCTGATGCGTTGGGTATGACTATATGGATGAGAAAGCAGCATCCACTGTCTTTCTGTTCATAGGAATATCAGGCCTGACTTCTGATGGAGAATCTCCTGACTCCTCGACGGCAGATATGAACTCAAGACCATTCAATAACCACTGACTCAGTTCCGGCACTGAACTCTTAGGGGTTGGTGCTGTCTTTTCTACCAGGACGTTCATTTCCGAAACACTCACACCCAGTTGCTCCTGATAGCACTGGGTCACGAATTCATAGGCTCCATCTTCATCGTCCGGCGGCGGCAAATCAATATCAGCCTCCATCAGAAGCAGATGCTCCGGCGGCACATCTGATAGATCAGATCCCTCACTCTTCACTTCACTATCCTGCAATGGTCGTATCCGGTTCTGTGATTTGGCAACGAAGAGATCAATATCTAGCGGTGGCACAACCGGTGGTTGCATGACCCGACTGGTAAAGGACGGATCATCGTAGTAGCGGATCTTGTCGCAAAGAATGGGCTTGGTGTTTTCCAGAAGGACAATCTCTTTCCACTGGCCCAGTTCCTTGAGTTCCTGTGGCAGCATGAGTGCCCGCTTCTGGTCCGAGATACTTTCGCTAGATCCTTTGGGATCCAGTATCTGTTTGGATCGGCTTTCGCTGATCCCCTTTTCGGTAAACGTACCAAGCATCTCGGAGTATTCGTTAGCATCTTTCTGCTCTCGGGGTGCAAACAGGATCTGCATGGCATGGTTGGTGACAAAGGTGCGCGCATCTTCTCGGCCGTAGACCGATTCCAGCTGGGAGAGGGACTGGATGATCGGCAACAATCGCAGGTTGTAACCGGCGATGTAGCTCACGGCTTTTGCCAGGATATTGACCTTGCCGATGGCCGTAAATTCATCCATGAGCAAAAGGCAGCTATAGCGGTAACGTTGCGGATTGTCTTGTGGCAGTTGCTTGGTATTGAGATTCACAAGCTGGCTGAACACCAGATTGACGAGTAGTTTGGCGTCTTCCAGATGGTCCGGCGTTATTCCGATATAGACCGACATGGGCCTGGTTCTGACATCTGCCAGATCGAAGTCGTTCTGGCTGGTAGCGGCATCGACAATCGGATTCCGCCAGATCGTTAGCGGCGCATTGAAAGTACTCAGAATCGATGCCAGTACATCGTCAGATGCGGACAGGAAGTTTGCCATTGCATCCAGACATTCCGAGGATAGCCAGGGGTAGGTCTCTACCAGCGTTTGCAGGTATTTCTTGGCGGTCTGCCCCGTTCCACGGCCGGAGGATTGTCGCAAAACTTCACCCATGGTCACCGGATAAGCCGGCAGAGATTCGTCCTTGAGTCTTCGATCCCGAACCTCACAGAGAAACAGCACAATGGCCAGAAACAGGTTTCGGGCATTGTCATTCCAGAAAGCATCCTTGCCGCCTGTTGGCCAGATGGCATTACCAATTGCGAGAATATCCCCCACACGGAAGACACCATCGGTAATGCTTGAAAGTGGGTTGTACCGGTGCGTTCTTGGAGCGGGGCGACCTGTGTCTTGCTCCCGATCTTCGGCAAATGGATTAAAAAGCCATGCCTCCTGCCGGAGTACGCCTCTCCGGTATCCGGCAGTGATGTTGTAGTTTTCCTGCTTGATGTCGAGCACCACCACGGAACCGCTATAGGTCAGCAGATTGGGGATGACGACCCCGACCCCTTTCCCTGATCGGGTGGGTGCCGCCAACAGCACAAACTGCTGCCCGGGAAATCGCAGAATCTCTCCCTTGTTCTTGCCGATCACGATGCCGTCATCTTGAAAAAGGTGAGCGTTACGGATTTCCTTGTCATTAGCCCATCGCGCACTGCCATGCAGAGCGCGCCGATGCTTCTGGAGCATGCCGTTCAACACAACATACAGCGGCACAAAGTACACCAGCAGGCTTGCGTAGAACAGAGACCGGATCAGACGATCCTGTTCGGTATGGGGGTAAGTGCCTGCCGCAACCTTGCCCCAGACATCTAGCCAGGTCCAGAGATCGGCGCCCAGCGGGTTCCTGTGAATTGCCGCAAGCCAGAACATGCCGGCGAACCACAGGATAAAAGGAATGGTGACGGATAAAGCCATCACCACAAAAAGCACGCGCCACTGGGTGGCCGCGATTTTCTGCAGCATATCGGACTCCTATCAGACGGTGCGCTAACACCTGATAGGAGTGTATTACGTTATCAGTCTATCGTTGCGCTTCTACGCGCTTAACCTTCCAGACATTGTTTCAGAAGGCGTGAACGTTCTTTCAGATGATTCATCGCTACTGTAGTCAGAGATAGATCCTTTGCACGGGCATCGGTATTGCTCTTTAGAATGCTGATAAACCCACGATCAGCCAGAGTTGTCACCTTACGGTGAACAGTAGGGCCTGTTCCGAACTGGAGCGACTGTACAAGCTCGGTAATTTTGACAGTTTTACCTTCGGACTCCCTGACCGCCATGTACGAAAGAATCTCGTCACAGCCTTCAAAATCAGAGTCTGCCAGTTCTTTCTTTAGCGCTGTCATCATTTGAGTGAAGCGTGCGTATGCCGGAACCTTTGCCATGTTCACATTCCTTTTGTCTATTTGTTTATGCACATTGTAAACACAATAACAGACGCCACTACTCAACTGACCACCGCCAACTGCTCCCAATCCGTCGTAAATGCACTGCTCTTATTGCTTGACCGCATTGCCCAAGCCTTTTGAACACCCTCACCTGCTGAGCGGACTGTACCCCGTCCCATCTTGGCGTTGATCTCATCAAGGGTGGCCATGAGTGTTTTGGCTCTTTGGCTTTCAGGCAGATCGAATCCACTAAAGAGATCTACAGGCACCTGATGTTCAGGGCAAAGGTCTGTGAGCATGATGCCGGCCTTCTTGTAGGCATACCCCATTTTGTAGATCTTCTTGAGGCCATAGAGCGCCGCTTCAGCAAGCCTGAAGGTGTTATTTGTGGAGTTCAGAAGCTTTACCGTTACGCCGTTGTTGTACTGGGGCTCATCGGGCTTGAATGGATTGGTTCGTACATAGACCTGGATGGAACCCGCCACATGGTTCTGTTTACGAAGCTTCTCTGCAGCACGGCTGGTGTAGCTGAGTACGGCCTCGTTAAGGTCTTCTAGAAGAAATACCGGTTGCCCGAATGAACGAGAAGACATGATCTGCTGTTTGGGTGGGGCGACCTCCTCCATGGATAGACAAGCATCACCATTGAGTTCAGCCACTGTTCTAGCAAGCACTACATTGAACTCATTTTTGATCTTACTGATTGAGCTGTCTTTGAGCTGTTGGACGGTTTCTATTCCCATGCCGTTTAGGCGCTCTTTGATTCGCCGCCCTACACCCCAGACTTCTCCGACTTCAATCCGACTGAAGAGCTCACGCAGTCCGGAAGCTGATAGTTGGTTCAAGTCGGTAACACCATCGGCCATGGATGAAACGTGGGCCTTCTTAGCGCAATGATTAGCAAGCTTGGCGAGGGTCTTGGAACTCCCAATGCCGACACAGACAGGTATGCCTGTCCATTGCCTGACCCTCTGGCGGATTTGCTGTCCGTATTCAATGAGGTCACAGTTAAAGCCAGTCAGGTCGAGGAAGGTCTCATCAATCGAGTAGATCTCTTGCTCCGGGGCAAATTGGCCGATGACTGTATGCATCCGTTGGCTCATGTCCCCGTAGAGTGTGTAGTTGCTACTTCTCGCGATGATGCTGTGCTGTTTGGCTAAGTCTCGTAGCTTGAACCAAGGCACCCCCATAGCCACCCCCAGTGCCCTGACCTCTTGACTGCGTGCAACGACACAGCCATCGTTATTAGAAAGAACGACAACCGGCTTGCCTTCTAGCTCGGGTTGGAAGACCCGTTCGCAGGAGACGTAGAAATTGTTGCCGTCGATGAGGGCAATAGATGTCACGGCTTAAGGCTATGAACGACGTTAGTAACGACACCCCAGATCTGGAGTTCCTGCTCATCTTTGAACTCTATGGGTTGGAAATCTGGGTTGGCTGGCAGCAGTCGGATCAGTCCACGCTTCTTCTCTAGGGTCTTAACCGTGAACTGGCCGTCTACGGTGGCAATCACCACACAACCATTGCTGGCGGTTATAGACCGGTCAACAATCAAGATGTCCCCATCATGGATACCTACCCCTACCATGCTGTCACCCTTAGCTTTGAGCAAGAAGCTGGCTTCCTTACGGGGCATGAGGTGTTCATTCAGATCTAGCGTATCTGCTACGTAGTCATCTGCTGGGCTAGGAAAGCCTGCACGGATCGTATGGCTAAAGAGCGGTATCTTGAAAGAGGCCGGGTTCTCGGCAAGTTGAACCGGGGTCAGGTGGTTAGGCCACTGAGGTTCTTTCTGACGCTTCTGGGCGAGTTCGTTCAGGAAATCGATCACCACGGGCTTGGCGCTCTCTGGTACCCGCATGAGGCTAGTCGGCTCACCGAACTTGGCTTTACGGCCTGATCCCGGGCGTTTACCGCCATGTGGTTTAGGTGGGGTTGTGGGTTCCATGACACCGTCTTTTGGTTTTGTACTTTTTCAAGAATAGCCTAGAATGGTTCATCATGACTAGTCCGCCAAACCTCTTTTCCGATTTACCCGCACACGCCAAAGACGAAATATTCACAACTCTGCTCCATCGCCCCGGCTGTCGTATTGAACGAATCGTATCGAATGGCCAGAGTAGTCCAGAAGAGTTCTGGTACGACCAGAACTGGGATGAATGGGTGTTGGTACTCCAGGGCAGCGCAGAACTGGATGTCGAAGGTCAAATGGTGAAGCTGGTTCCCGGCGATCATGTGCTGATCAAGGCGGGGCAAAAGCATCGTGTTACCCATACAGATCAGAATCAGCCTACGGTCTGGCTGGCCATCCATTTGAACGAACCTACCAAGATCTGATATGCGCCAACCCTACGCAACCGTAACTCCCTACATCACGAAGGATGGTTCGGAAATTCGCGAACTGATGCATCCCAACGTTCAGGGCAATAAAAACCAGAGCCTTGCCGAGGCGACCATCCCCGTTGGCAGTAAAACCCTTCGCCACAAACATCTGATGACGGAAGAGCTTTATCACATCACTCAAGGCCATGGCCTCATGCATCTGGGTGATCAGAACTTTGAAGTGTTTGTGGGCGATACCGTTTGCATTGAGTCCGGAACCGAGCATTCCATTGAAAACATCGGTTCAGAAGCGCTCGTGCTGCTGTGTTGTTGTAGCCCAGCCTACTCCCATGACGACACGGTACTGGTGGCGTAATCCATGCAACGACTGGCGTTTGTAGACTTAGAGACTACCGGTGCTACTGCGTCTTTAGATAGCATCACCGAAATTGGCATCATCCTGGTTGATGAGCACGGCGTTGAGGAGTGGAGTTCTCTGGTCAATCCGGAAACACGCATCTCGGGGTTTATTGAAAGCCTGACCGGTATTAGTAATGAGATGGTGGCAGAGGCACCCCGCTTCTGTGATCTTGCCAGCCGGGTCTACAAGATGCTGGAGGGTCGCATCTTTGTGGCCCACAACGCCCGATTCGACTATGCGTTCCTGAAACAGTCTTTCCTGCGGGAAGGGATTGATTTCAGTGCCAAGACGCTTTGTACGGTAAAGCTCTCCCGACGACTGTACCCCGGTTACCCGAAACATAATCTGGACACCCTGATTGAACGCCATGGCCTCAAGGTAACTGGGCGACACCGCGCCTTAGCGGATGCCCAGCTGATTCATCAGTTCTGGGAGAAGATTCAGGCCACGATCCCGCAGGAATCCATTCAGTCAGCCGTCAAAGCCTTGCTGGGTCGACCCAGCACACCCACGCACATTGATCTGACAATGATTGATGGCTTACCCGAGTCACCGGGCGTTTATCTCTTTTACGGGGAAAACGAGCTGCCCTTGTATGTGGGAAAGTCAGTGAATATCCGTCAACGGGTGATGTCCCATTTCACAGCCGATGTCACATCCGCCAAGGAAATGAGTCTGTCACAGCAAGTTCGCCGGATTGAGCACATCAGGACAGGTGGCGAGATTGGCGCATTACTCAAAGAGGCAGCACTAGTTAAGAAACTTCAGCCGACCCACAACCGCCAGTTACGCCGGAATAACGAACTGTGCTCAATCCAAATCAAAGAAGCATCTGAAGGCTTACAGGCCAATGTTGCCTACGCCAATGAACTGGATTTTGCGACAACGTCCAACCTGTATGGTTTGTTCAAGACTAAGCGCGAAGCCTTAAAGGCACTGACCAAGATCGCGGAAGAGCACAGCCTCTGCAAAGCCATCATCGGGCTTGAGAAGGTGAAAGCGGGATCGCCCTGCTTTGGCCGTCAGTTAAAAAAGTGTCGCGGGGCGTGTATCGGTGATGAAGCAAGGCTCGCCCATGACGCTCGACTGCTGACTGGACTATTTAAACTCAAAATCAGAACCTGGCCCTTCGATGGCCCTGCCTATCTTCAAGAAGGCGAAGAAATGCTGTTGATCGAGAACTGGGCCTACCTCGGTAGCGCCAGATCAGAAGCAGACATATGGAAGCTTATGGACGGGCGCGATGCTTGTTTCGACAAGGACACCTACAGGATCCTTCTGGCTACTTCAGGGCGACTTCAACCATTACCCCTATCGGGTGTCTCATGATCCAGAAGCTACTCAAGCGTTGGATGCTTCGAAAGTTCCGGGCACCTCGTCTCCCCCATAAGCGTTCGCCGGACTCTCTGAATATAAAAGCGGAGGCAGTTCGTATTGAGGCTGCTGATGGTGGATTCCTTTTTGGGTGGTGGATTCCGGCCTTTCAAGAAAGCCACTCATCCAGGGCGCCTACGGCAATAGTGTTGCACGGTTGGGGGGCAAATGCGGGGATGATGCTGGACATTGCGCCCTGGATTCAGGATCTACGATTTAACGGACTCTTTATTGACGCAAGATGTCATGGGCGCAGTTCTGACGCTGATTTCACGTCCATGCCACGGTTTGCGGAGGATCTTGAATCTGCCAGAACATGGGCTATGGCGCGAGAGGATGTCGATCCTTTGAAAATTATTGCGATTGGTCACTCGGTGGGTGCTGGTGCCGCCCTGCTAAGTGCCAGCCGTTCGTCGTGGGCAGCTGTTATCAGCCTGAGCGCCTTCGCTCACCCAAAAGACATGATGCTGCGATTCATGGATGAGCACCGCATTCCGAAACAATGGATACAGCCCTGGATCATGAAGCAGGTGCAATCCGTTATTGGTGCAAGATTTGACGAGATTGCCCCGGAAAACACAATCCAGAAACTTCGATGCCCGGTCCTGCTGATTCATGGAGCCGATGATGAGGATGTCCCGGTGACCGAAGCGAGTAGGCTTATGGCGAAAGCGCCCTATGGGAGCCTAACGCGGGTAATACCCGGCGTTGGTCATGACCTTCGTCCGGCTATGCCGCTGATCGCGCCGCGCGTAATTAAGTTCATGCGGACGCTCATCTGAGATAATCAACCTATGTCCTGGATTATTCAACGCACCTGCCCCCGAGAGAACTCGGTATACCTATTGAAGGAAAGCTCGGGCGTGATTCGTCAAATCTCTGTACCCGGTGCGGAATCGGCAAGCATTGAAGATGGCAATCTGATCATCCGCTGTACGACTGGCTTTAGCTGGCTAGTGAATCCGGAAACCGGTGCCCGGCGGCGTTTACCAACCCCAGCCTGAAGAGTCATGCATCGGATCTGGGTTTGTCTCATTGCATGCCTGGTCGCAACACCCGGATGGACGCAAACCTCGTCTTTATCCGATTGTCTGCTGATGCAGCGTATTCAGACACCCGTCTGTACCAGCCAGATTGTCCGATTTGAATCACAGTATGCTTATGTGCCGCAGTTGGTTCGAAACTCCGGTATTGATCCAGACATGGTGCTCGCAGTCATCGCAGTCGAATCTGGATACTCATCACTGAAATTATCTGATCGCGGTGGGATTGGCCCGATGCAGATTACACCCATCGCTGCCAGAGAACTGGGCATCGACGATCTGACCTATCTCCTATCAGACACTGCGAATGTTCAAACGGGAACACGATATTTACAGAAGATGATGCAGCGGTTCGGGGACTGGCGGATGGCACTGGCCGCGTATAACGCCGGGCCGGGCGCTGTTATAAAGCACAAGGGAATTCCTCCCTATCGGGAAACCCAGGCTTATGTGCAGCAGGTGTTGTGGTGGTATCTAACCCTCAAATCTGTTTAGCCCCCATCTGTAGATACCTGAAATGAAGAGACCGGCTTACGCCGGCCTCTTCTCCCATGCTTCAGGTGGTCAAGCCACACAGACCTTATGGGTAGATAAGCATTCAGATGCTGCTGAGTTACGCAAACACCACACGGGTGAGTCCAGCCGCTCTCGAACGTGCAGGCTTATGGATAACAATCTCAACATCACGCCCAAGCTTGTTAAGACATTCAAGCATTTTGGCTTCACTAATGCCACGGAATTGGCCACGTAACATGCATGACAGCTTGGGTTGGGCAATGCCAAGGATTTCCGAGGCTTCGACTTGCGTCAGATGGCGATGTTTGATGATCTCGCCAATTTTGGCAGCAAGAGTTGCCTTGACCTGCATCTCGCCAGCATTGGGCAATCCCAGATCTTCGTAAACGTTACCGCTGCTTTTTTCAACCATTCCCATGTCACTCTCCTTGGGCATCCGCCACTGCAATTTTGAGCCGATCCTTGATCAGATCGATGTCATGCTTTGGCGTTTCAATACCGTGCTTCGACTTTTTCTGGAAGCAGTGAAGTACGTAGACTATTCCGGCAATCTTGACGGTATATACCGCACGAAACGTATCGCCGAGATGATCTTCAACTACCTCCAGAACACCGGCACCACCAAAGCCTTTGAGCGGCTTCGCCTGGCTGTGTTTCTTTCCTGTTTGAGCTAAATGCAAGGCAAATCCAAACAGGTCAACCACATCATCAGGCAACGCCAGTAGATCCTTTTTAGAGGAGCTCACCCAGCGTAGGTCTTTGATTGTATCGGACATTGATGGATTATACCCATTTGGGTCTATTTCACAACTTTTCTTCATTGCACCTCCCGTTAACATGCAGACCATTTAGGTCGCATACGCAAGCTCCAGCCGTTTATAGGGGTCGAAGTAAATTTCCGTCATAACCCGGCGTTTGCCGATCTGCTGGCCATCAGCATCAAAAACTGGCTCTGCTTTGAGATGGGCGATCACGTCCATGGTCATAAAAAGCAGACGTTTCAGGGCGACATCGTCATACGCAGCCGCCTCGTGATGCTCCTTGGCCATCAGAGCGAACCTGGCAATAGCCCTGCTACAACTCTCGGCATGGAAGCTGGTAATCGAGCCACTATGTCCCGTGGTCAGAAGCTTGAGGAAGTCATAACTCTCGCTTCCGCGTAGTTCCGCCAGAAGCACCCGATCCGGCTTCATCCGCATGCAGCTGGCAATCAGATCAGCCGGAGTCACTTTGGCCTGTCCCTGACCACCCTTTGAGTACAGCAGGTTCACCTGATTCTCGTGATGGGGCATAAACAGTTCCCGTACGTCTTCAATGGTGATGATCCGCTCATAGCCGGGAATCGACTGACATAGGGTTTTCATGAGGGTGGTTTTACCGGAACCGGTATCGCCGACCACGCAGATATTCAGACGGTTCGCCACAGCTGCCGCCAGAAAGTCTGCGAAGCGTCTTACTCTGAGTAACTTAAGTAACTTCTGATCCGAACCAGGGACGGTCATCTTGTCGACCCCTTCCACCTCAGCCTCTGGCAGGTGCCACAGAGTCTCCTCGAACACCTTTTGGCTCTCGTATTCAGACAGTGTTTGAATCCGCGCCGAGGGACGGCGCACAGAAAAAGAAATCGTTCCCACCGGCACTGCGGGGGGCATAACAATCTGAACCCGTTCCTGAGTAGGCAGCATGGCTGACAGAATGGGGTGCTGCGCCGAGATCTCCTGCTTGCTATGGGTAGCAATTGCCTTGGCCATCTGCATGAGATGGTCCATATCAAGTTGCGGGAACTCGTGGCGCTCCCAACCGCAATCTGACTCGGCAAACACAACACCGGGTTCATTGATGATGAGTTCCGTGGTCTCTGGCCGGTAAAGCAGAGCCATTAGCGGCTTAACGAATTCACGCAACGCCTCATCCCCACGGAGCGTATTCTCGATCAGATCTAGCGCGCCAGTCATTTAGTTGCCTCCCGTATTCGATGCATCAGGCATCGTGAATGGTTTGGCATTAGGGTCTACCGTAAAGGGCTTCTGGGTATCAGGTTTACCTGCTAGGTCACAGGTTGGCCACTTGAATCCTTTCCTCGACATGGCGTCATAGAGTCGCTGCATCGGTGGCACGCATTCGGCTACGGCCATGGGACCTGCCGGATTCGACATGCAGAGCATGACCTGACAGCCCCATTCATCAGCATAGGCATTTTGCGTCAGCAGCAGGAGGAGAAGTGCAGTGGTGTGTTTCATGGTTGAGTAATGCTGGTTTGTTGAACAGGGGCCTGCGGCATCAGGTCATAGACGGCTGAGAAGTCCAGATCCCGTGCTACGAATATGGCAACGCGCTCGCCCTGCTTCTTGGTGATGGTTGGCGGTATCTGCAGGGAATCCTTGAGGATTGTGTTGGCCATGTTGTCGCCAGTCTGCTGGGTGTTCTGGAAATACATCTGCTGGCTGCCGTTCTGGTTGCTACCGCGCGTTGCCGCGTAACCGATGGCATCCTGGATGAGTGATAACAGGAAGGCATTGCCGATCCGCTCACCCCAGTGCCTGTCGACTTCTCCATCGACACCAGAGCGACCAAGAGCATCGGACCCTGGCGAATCGAGATTCACCACCACGCCCTTCGGCGTTTTTATCCGGTTCCAGAGCACGTAGATCCGTGTCTGGCCGGTTTTAACCCGTCCACCGAATTCGCCAGTCACTGTCGATCCACGTTCAAGCAAGAGAACTTTGCCGTTGTCGCTGTAGACGTTACGCGTCAACGTACACGACACCATGCCGGGAATGCTCGAATTGATGGCCGTGTTCAGCACGCAATCAAGCAGCGTGCCCTTTGCCAGAAGCAAATTCCGATTACCAATCAATCCAGCCTGTGCTTTGGGGGTAGGAGCAGACTTTAGATTCCCGTCAAAGGTTCCGGCATTCGCGCCCTGCTGAGCAGGTACGTTGGTTGCCACCGGCTGCACCATGGTGGCCGAGCCACCACCATAACTTCCCTGCCCATCCTTACCTGAACCTTCATTAGGCAATAACGGCGCATCGTACCGATTGCGCGGCATTGCACCTGCAGGTTGCGTTGAAATGGGATGTGCCGAGACCGGCATAGCGGGCACCGGTCCCGGATCGGGAAGTTTTGGAGGCGGAGGAAACGGCGCCTGACCGCCGTCACCGGCTGCACCTAGTTCACGCGACGCCTTGAGTGATGTATTCCCAGAGTTACGGGAATCAAAGC
>CAIQBG010000062.1 GCA_903870055.1 uncultured Pseudomonadota bacterium | reverse complement strand
TTGTTTCTGGAGTATTTAAATGAGTGAGTTTCTCTTTTCATCCGAGTCCGTCTCGGAAGGCCATCCCGATAAAGTTGCGGATCAGATCTCTGACGCCATCCTGGATGCCATCCTGGCCGAAGACCCTGCTGCACGCGTTGCCTGCGAAACCCTGGTATCCACTGGTCTCGTCGTTATTTCTGGCGAAATCACTACCAAGGCGCATATTAACTACCGTGAAGTAGCTCAGGACACCGTGCGTCGTATCGGTTACGACAACTCGGATATTGGCTTTGACTATAAGTCGTGCGCCATCCTGACGGCCATTAACCGTCAGAGCCCGGACATTGCCCAGGGTGTTAACGAAGGCGAGGGTATTGATCTGGATCAAGGCGCGGGTGACCAAGGCCTGATGTTCGGTTACGCTTGCCGCGAAACCCCAACGCTGATGCCGTTCCCGATTTTCTACGCACACCGCATCATGCAGCGTCAGGCCGACCTGCGCCGTGATGGCCGCCTGCCCTGGTTGCGTCCGGATGCTAAAAGCCAGCTGACCGTACGATATGTGGATGGCAAGCCTGTCGCGATCGACACCGTGGTCGTTTCGACCCAGCACGATGCCGATGTGACCCATAAGCAGATCGAAGAAGCTGTGATCGAAGAGATCATCAAGCCGGTACTGCCTGCTGAATTCATCAACGATAAGATCCGTTACCTGATCAACCCAACCGGCCGCTTTGTAGTTGGCGGCCCGCACGGCGACTGCGGCCTCACTGGCCGCAAGATCATTGTGGACACCTACGGCGGTGCCGCGCACCACGGTGGTGGCGCCTTCTCGGGCAAGGATCCTTCGAAGGTTGACCGTTCGGCTGCCTACGCCGGTCGTTATGTCGCCAAGAACATCGTTGCTGCCGGCCTCGCCGACAAGGCTGAAGTTCAAGTGGCCTACGCGATTGGTGTTGCCAAGCCGGTATCACTGATGGTGAACACCTTCGGCACGGGCAAAATTTCCGACGAAAAGATCGCCGCACTGGTGGCCGAGCACTTTGACCTGCGCCCTAAGGGCATTGTCAAAGCGCTGGATCTACTGCGCCCAATCTACTCGAAGACAGCCGCTTATGGCCACTTCGGTCGCGAAGAACCTGAGTTCACCTGGGAATGGACCGATAAGGCTGACGCACTGCGTGCTGCCGCCGGTCTGTAATACTCAGTAACTCATTGATCCCGGACACCTATTTGGGTGATCCGGGATTTTTTTGCTCAGTTTCTGGTAAAATTAGTTCATTCCGAGGAGCGCTGCGACGCAGAAACTTCTGCTGCCAGGCTCGGATCTGATTAACTGCGCTCACCTGACCAACCTGTGGGGTTGGTGGATCAGGTGAAGACCGCAGACATGTTCAACGGTTTCCTTACTTGATGCACTCCCCTCGCTTTTAGGGAAAAGGAAGCTGAAATGAACGCTGTAACTAAAGACTACGTCATTGCCGATATATCGCTGGCCGATTGGGGTCGTCGCGAAATCGCTATTGCCGAAACCGAAATGCCGGGCCTGATGGCGATACGCGAAGAGTTCGCTGCAACACAACCACTGCGCGGCGCTCGTGTGACCGGTTCGCTACACATGACCATTCAAACGGCTGTGCTGATCGAAACGCTGCAAGCGCTGGGCGCAGAAGTGCGCTGGGCATCGTGCAATATCTTCTCGACGCAAGATCACGCAGCTGCCGCCATTGCTGCCAAAGGCACGCCAGTCTTCGCCGTTAAGGGCGAGTCGCTGGAAGACTACTGGGATTACACCCACCGCATTTTCGAGTGGGCCGACGGCGGTTACTCGAACATGATCCTCGATGACGGTGGCGATGCCACGCTGCTGCTGCATCTGGGTGCCAAAGCAGAAAAAGATCTGGCCGTATTAAACAATCCGGGCAGTGAAGAAGAGCGCATCCTGTTTGCCGCCATCAAAGCCAAGGTCGCTGTTGATCCAACCTGGTACTCGACCCGTCTGGACAAAGTGAAGGGCGTCACCGAAGAAACCACCACCGGTGTACACCGTCTGTATCAGATGCACGCCCGTGGCGATCTCAAGTTCCCGGCCATTAACGTCAACGACTCCGTCACCAAATCGAAGTTCGACAACCTTTATGGCTGCCGTGAATCACTGGTCGATGGCATCAAGCGTGCGACAGACGTCATGGTTGCCGGCAAAGTTGCGGTTGTTGCCGGTTACGGCGATGTGGGCAAGGGTTCTGCGCAGGCACTGCGTGCCCTGTCGGCTCAAGTCTGGGTCACCGAAATCGATCCGATCTGCGCCCTGCAAGCTGCAATGGAAGGCTACCGCGTAGTCACCATGGAATACGCCGCTGAACATGCTGACATCTTCGTCACCACGACCGGCAACTTCCACGTCATTACCCATGACCATATGGCCAAGATGAAGAACAATGCCATCGTCTGCAACATCGGCCACTTCGACAACGAAATCGACGTTGCATCGCTGGAAAAATACCAGTGGGAAGAGATCAAGCCACAGGTCGATCATGTGATCTTCCCGGACGGTAAACGCATCATCCTGCTGGCCAAGGGCCGCTTGGTCAATCTGGGTTGCGGTACAGGCCATCCGTCTTACGTGATGAGCTCGTCCTTCGCCAACCAAACGATTGCCCAAATCGAGCTGTGGATAGAGCGCGACACCAACAAGTACCCAGTTGGTGTTTACACCCTGCCCAAGCACCTCGATGAAAAAGTGGCTCGTCTGCAGTTGAAAACACTGAACGCTCAACTGTCCGAACTCACTGATCAACAGGCTGCTTATATTGGTGTGGCAAAATCTGGCCCATACAAGCCAGAACACTACCGCTACTAATCCAAGGAACCTTTCTTCATGAAACTGCTGTTGACCTAGGCACTGAATGCCGTCGCGCTACTGCTGGTCCCGTACATTGTGCCGGGCATCCACATCGAGAGTTTCGGCTCTGCGCTTATCGCTGTCGTTATTCTGGGCCTGGTCAACGCAGTCATTCGCCCCGTCTTCATCCTGCTCACGCTTCCGGTGACCCTGCTTACATTGGGCCTATTCCTGTTCGTGATCAACGCGATGATGTTCTGGTGGGTGGGTGATCTGCTCAGTGGTTTCAAGGTGGAAGGTTTCTTCGCTGCCCTCTTTGGCTCTATTGTTTACAGCATCGCTAGCTGGTTCCTCTCATCGCTGACTGAGCAACCACGTGGCGAACGCGCCTGATCTTTCGCTGGATATCCGCATGACTCAACCCGCCGTAGAACTTTCTGTCGAATACTTCCCGCCACAAACGCCGGAAGGCCTCGATAAGCTGCGCGTTGTCCGCGAAAAGCTGTCTGTATTAGAACCTACGTTCTGCTCGGTTACCTATGGTGCCGGCGGCTCAACCCGCGAACGCACCTTCGACGTCATCCGCGAAATGGTCAGTGAAGGCATTGATGCTGCACCCCACCTATCGTGCATCGGATCGACCCGTGACAGCATTCGAGAAATTCTCGACGAATACCTGGATCTCGGTATTCGCCGCATCGTCGCCCTACGCGGTGACTTACCATCAGGCATGGCCGAAGCGGGTGAGTTCCGTTACGCCAACGAACTGGTCGAATTCATCCGGGAAACAACGGGTGACCATTTCCATATTGAAGTTGCTGCGTATCCCGAATGGCACCCTCAAGCGCGTACGCCCGCCGATGATTTACGTGCATTCGTACACAAAATGGCAGCCGGCGCTGATTCGGCAATTACTCAATACTTCTTTAACGCCGATGCTTATTTCAATTTCGTTGAAGATGCCCGCAACGCTGGCGTGACTCAACCCATCGTGCCGGGCATCATGCCAATCAGCGGTTTTACGAAGCTGGCCCGTTTTTCCGATGCCTGTGGCGCCGAGATACCTCGCTGGATGCGTCGCACGCTGGAAAGCTACGGCGATGACACAGACAGCATTAAGGCTTTCGGTCTGGATGTCATTACCGACCTTTGCGAACAACTGGTCGAGGGTGGGGCGCCGGGGTTACATTTCTACACCATGAATCAGTCTGTGCTTACTCTTGAGATATGTAGACGGCTCGGACTGTAGTCACTTTCAGCAGCCAATTCTGCTGGATGCTACCGAAAAGACCTTCATAACGAAGGTCTTTTTTTATCGCCTTGACCCGTCCTAAATAGCGTTGACACATTTTGAACCTGAAGGAGAAGTGTCAATGGCAGTCTGGGTTAAGCGTACACAACGCGACTACACGATGTCTTTTAAACTAGCAGTTGTTGAGCAGATTGAAAGAGGAGAAATGAC
>CAIQBG010000061.1 GCA_903870055.1 uncultured Pseudomonadota bacterium | reverse complement strand
TGCTAAGAAGCCGGTAGCCAAGAAGGCCGTCGCTAAAAAGCCAGTAGCTAAGAAAGCTGTTGCTAAGAAGCCGGCAGCCAAGAAGGCCGTCGCTAAAAAGCCAGTAGCTCAGAAAGCAGTTGCTAAGAAGCCAGTAGCTAAGAAGGCCGTCGCTAAAAAGCCAGTAGCTAAAAAAGCTGTTGCTAAGAAGCCGGTAGCTAAGAAAAAGTAAGCTGTCTTTTTCTAAGTAATACGTAGTAAAAAACCCCACGTGATTCACGTGGGGTTTTTCTTTGGGCGCGTATTACAACGAGAGCGCCCGAGACTACTTCTTTTTCTGGGGGGGTAGGTCGGTACAAGCGCCTTCAGCGACTTCAGCGGCTAGACCGATTGACTCACACAAAGTGGGATGCGGGTGAATGGTATGGCCCATATCTGCCGCGTCACAACCCATCTCTATAGCAAGACATACTTCACCAATCAGATCGCCCGCGTTGGTGCCGACTATGCCGCCACCAATAATACGGTGAGTCTCTGCGTCAAATAGGAGCTTGGTGAAGCCTTCGTCTCGGCCGTTAGCAATGGCACGACCTGACGCTGCCCACGGGAACATTGCCTTGGTGAACTTGCGGCCACTGGCCTTGCATTGCTCTTCGGTGAGGCCGGCCCATGCCACTTCAGGATCTGTGTAGGCAACAGAAGGGATCTGTAGTGGATCAAAGACACGTTTATGCCCCGCAGCAACTTCTGCAGCAACATGGCCTTCATGGACTGCCTTGTGAGCAAGCATCGGTTGGCCGACAAGATCGCCAATCGCAAAAATATTCGGCACATTGGTGCGCATCTGGTTATCGACTTTGATGAAACCACGTTCGTCGACGATAACGCCCGCTTTATCTGCACCCACTTTATTACCATTGGGTGACCGACCTACAGCAACGAGGACGCGATCATAGCTGCCTGCAGCCGGCGTTTCGGCACCATTAGCGCCTTCGAATTGAACGGTAATACCCGCATTATCTGCTTTAGCGGCAATGCACTTGGTATTGAGCATGACACGGTTAAAGCGCGATAGATTCATCTTTTCCCAGACTTTAACCAGATCGCGATCGGCGCCTGGCATCAGGCCTGGGCCGAGCTCGACGACATCTATTTGCGTGCCTAGTGTGGCGTAAACGGTGGCCATTTCCAGACCGATAATCCCACCGCCAACGACCAGCATGCGTTTGGGTACATCCTTTAGTTCCAATGCGCCCGTAGAATCAACTACGCGTGGGTCTACTGGCATGAAAGGCAGCTTAATGGCTTGTGAGCCTGCCGCAATAATTGCCTGTTTGAAGCGCACTACCTTTTTTTCACCCGTGGTCTTCTGTCCTTCACCGCTAGTGACCTCGACATTCATATGGTGCGCATCGATAAAAGTACCAAGGCCTCTCACTTGGACAACTTTCCGGCCCTTGGCCATGCCGGCTAATCCACCAGTGAGTTTTGTCACCACCTTCGTCTTATGGTCGCGGAGTTTTTCTACCGAAACTTTGGCAGAAGTCATTTCGACAATGCCCAGCTCGTGCAGGTGAGTCACTTCTTCCATAACACCGGCAATGTGGAGGAGTGCCTTGGAAGGAATACATCCTACATTGAGGCAAACGCCACCTAGGGTGCCATAACGTTCAACGATAACGGTATTAAGACCCAGATCAGCAGCACGGAATGCGGCAGAGTAACCGCCGGGGCCCCCACCCACTACCAGTAGGTCACAGTCAACGTCGACAGTACCTGTGTAGCTGGTTGCAGGTGTTGGTGCGACGGCTGTGCTCGGTGCTGGAGCTGCTACAGGGGGTTGAATGGTTGCCGGTGCAGGTGAAGGCGCCGGTGCCGACGAATTCGCTGGGACTCCTGCGGTGTCGGTTGCTTCGATGCGGGCAACGACTGCGCCTTCGCCGATTTTGTCGCCCAGTTTAACGAGTACCTCTTTCACAACTCCGGCGGCAGATGCGGGCACATCCATGGTGGCTTTGTCAGATTCCAGTGTGACGAGAGCATCGTCAATCTTGATAACGTCACCCGGCTTAATAAAAACTTCGATGACAGGTACTTCGGCAAAATCGCCAATGTCGGGCACCTTGAGTTCAATGAGTTGGCTCATGTTCAATCTCCTTACAGCGCAACGCGGCGGAAGTCTGCCAGCAACTGGGCCAGATAGACATTGAAGCGGGTAGCCAGAGCCCCATCAATCACGCGGTGATCAGCAGTGAGCGAAAGTGGCAAAGTGAGACGCGGTACAAACTGTTTGCCATCCCATACCGGTTTCATGGCGCTCTTGTTGATGCCCAGAATAGCGACTTCAGGTGCGTTGACGATCGGCGCAAAGTAAGTGCCACCGATGCCACCCAGAGAGGAGATAGTGAAGCAGGCGCCCTGCATGTCTGCTGGCTTCAATTTACCATCACGGGCCTGTTTGGCTAGGTCACCAGATTCCTTGGCAATATCAAAGACCGATTTTTTATCGGCATTCTTGATCACCGGGACAACGAGACCGTTCGGCGTATCCGCTGCGAAGGCAATATTGAAGTACTGCTTAAGCACCAGATTGTCGCCATCCAGAGAGCTGTTGAATTCCGGATATTTTTGCAGTGCTTTAACGCAGGCTTTAACCAGGAAGGCGAGCATGGTGAGTTTGGTTTCACCGCTCTTTTCGTTTTCCTTGTTCAATTGAACGCGGAAAGCTTCCAGATCGGTAATGTCGGCATCTTCGTGATACGTCACCGCCGGAATCATTGCCCAGTTACGGGAGAGGTTTTGTCCGGAAATTTTCTTGATGCGAGAGAGTGCCTGTACTTCGACCGGGCCGAATTTAGCGAAATCGACCTTTGGCCAAGGCAGTAGATCCAGGCCGCCGCCATTGCTACCCCCAGCACTGGCTGGCGTTTTGCCGGGGACGATGCCGGTGCTCATAGCACCCTTCACGAAGCATGTAATGTCTTCGCGCAGGATGCGGGCCTTGGGGCCAGTTGCTTTGACTTGTGTCAGATCGACGCCGAGTTCGCGTGCATACGCACGAATACCCGGACTGGCGTGAACAGCACCGCCCAGCGGTAAACTCGGTAGCGAGGAAGCGACTGCGCTCGACACTGCTTTGTCGCGCTCGCTTGCAGTACTTGTTTGTACAGCGGCGCTCGCGCTTCGCGCATTGTCATCGCTCGTGACGCTTCCAGGAGCTTCAGGGGTGGTTGAGTTGGTTGATGAGGCGCTACTGTTCTCTAGGCGGACAATGACACGGCCTTCTCCGACCTTATCGCCTAGTTTGACCAGTACTTCTTTGACAACCCCGGCTGCGGAAGAGGGCACATCCATCGTGGCCTTATCCGATTCCAGGGTTACTAGGGCATCGTCAACTTTGACGGTATCGCCCGGTTTTACGAAGATCTCGATCACGGGTACTTCAGCAAAGTCCCCAATATCAGGAACTTTTACGTCGATGACACCACCACCGACAGCTGGGGTGACTGCTTGCGGTGCTGCCACCGGAGCTGCCACCGGAGCTGCCACCGGAGCTGCTGCTGCAGCTGTTGAAGCAGCAGGGGTGGCCGCAGCAGCGCCAGACGCTTCGACGCGAACGACCACTGCGCCTTCACCGATGCGGTCCCCTAATTTGACGAGGACTTCTTTGACGACGCCTGCAGCGGAAGCAGGTACGTCCATCGTTGCCTTGTCGGACTCTAATGTGACGAGGGCATCGTCAATTTTGATGACGTCGCCGGGTTTAACGAATACTTCAATGACAGGTACATCGGTGAAATCGCCGATGTCCGGGACCTTGATATCAATCAGTTGGCTCATGTTGTTGTCTCGCTTAAACCGTCATTGGATTAGGTTTGTTCGGGTCAAGTTGATACTTGCTGATCGCAGCGGCGACTTTGTCGCGACCTATGGTGCCTTCATCAGCCAATGCCTTAAGCGCGGCGACGGCGACCCAGTGACGGTCAACCTCGAAGAAGTTACGCAGATGTTCGCGCGTATCTGAACGGCCAAATCCATTGGTGCCCAGGGCAATGAAGGTCTTCTTGATGAATGGGCGGATCTGTTCAGCGTACAGCTTGATGTAGTCGGTAGCGGCAACGACTGGCCCCACCGTGTTGCCCAGCTTGGATTCCACATGAGAAATGCGTTGTGGATCGGTCGGGTGCAGCATATTCCAGCGCGCAACATCTTCACCATCACGAGCCAGCTCGTTAAAGCTTGGGCAGCCCCAGATATCAGATTCCACGCCCCAGTCTTTACGCAGAAGTTCGGCAGCAGCGATGACTTCACGGAAGATCGTGCCGGAGCCCAATAGTTGGACACGTGGACCGTTACCGGCGGCGCCCTTCTTGAAGGCATACATCCCTTTGATGATGTCCGGTGCAGCACCGGCTGGCATCTCGGGGTGCTCGTAGTTCTCGTTCATCACGGTTAGGTAGTAGAAGATATCTTCCTGATCCTCATGCATGCGACGCATACCATCCTGTACGACCACAGCCACCTCGTACTGGAAGGTTGGGTCATAAGAGACGCAATTCGGGATTAAATTAGCTAGCAGCAGGCTATGGCCATCTTCGTGTTGTAGACCTTCGCCGTTGAGGGTGGTCCGGCCAGCCGTACCACCGATGAGGAAGCCGCGGGCGCGTTGGTCACCGGCAGCCCAGCAAAGATCGAGCGTACGTTGCAGGCCGAACATCGAATAGCAGATGTAGAACGGGATGGTTTGAACACCGTGTACGGAATAAGCCGTAGCAGCGGCAATCCAGTCGCTCATGGCGCCAGCTTCGTTAATACCCTCCTGCAGTACCTGGCCGTCCTTGGTTTCCTTGTAGAACATGAGTTGATCATGGTCTTCAGGGACGTAGTTCTGACCTTGCTGATTCCAGATGCCGACGGCGCGGAACATGCCTTCCATACCGAAGGTGCGTGATTCATCCGGTACGATCGGCACGACATTGCGGCCGACCACTTTGTCCTTGAGCATCATATTCATAATGCGGACGATGGCCATGGTGGTCGAAAGCTCACGCCCTTCGCCGGAGGCTTTGAGTAGTGCATCAAAGCTTGCAAGAGGGGGGATCGGCAGCGGATCAGCTTTGCGTCGACGTTGTGGCAGGAAGCCGCCCAGTGCCATGCGACGTTCACGCATGTATTGATATTCAGCCGAGTCTTCAGCGAACTTCAAATAAGGCAGAGCTTCGATTTCTTCGTCTTTAACCGGTAGAGAGAATCGATCTCTAAAGCGCGCAATTTGTTCCGTGTCCATTTTCTTCTGCTGGTGCGAGGTGTTCATCGCTTCACCGGCTTTACCCATGCCAAAGCCCTTAATGGTTTTGGCAAGAATCAGGGTGGGTTGTCCCTTGTGCTTCGTCGCGCTGTCATAAGCAGCGAAAATCTTGAAGATATCGTGACCACCACGATTCAATTGCCAGACTTCATCATCCGTCCAGTCTGCAACCAGCGCTTTAAGTTCTGGCGTATTGAAGAAATGTTCACGAACGTAAGCGCCATCTTTGGACTTAAATGTCTGGTATTCACCATCGCACAGATTCATCATGCGTTGCTTGAGAATGCCCTGGGTATCGCGCTGGAACAGGCTATCCCAATGGGTGCCCCAGATGAGTTTGATGACATTCCATCCAGCGCCGCGGAATTCTGATTCCAGTTCCTGAATAATTTTGCCGTTGCCACGTACCGGACCATCCAGTCGTTGCAAGTTACAGTTGATGACGAAAATAAGGTTGTCGAGCTTTTCACGTCCCGCCATCCCGATGGCGCCCAGTGATTCAACCTCATCCGTTTCGCCATCGCCTAGGAAAGCCCAGACCTTACGTTTTTCTGCCTTCACCGCATCAATCAGACCACGGCTGGCCAGGTACTTCATGAACCGAGCCTGGTAGATAGCCTGAATCGGGCCAAGACCCATGGAAACGGTCGGGAACTGCCAGAAATCTGGCATTAGCCATGGGTGGGGGTAAGAAGAGATACCTTTGCCGGTGGTTTCCTGACGGAAATGATCCAGTTGATCTTCGGTAAAGCGGCCCAGCATATAGGCACGGGCATAAACGCCGGGAACCGAGTGGCCCTGGAAGAAAATCAGATCACCATCATGCTCGGCAGAAGGCGCGTGCCAGAAATGCGAAAAGCCCACATCGTAGAGCGCTGCAGCTGAGGCAAATGACGCAATGTGACCGCCCACGTTGGTATGTTTGTTGGCGCGCACGACCATGGCCATGGCATTCCAGCGGATATAGGAGTGAATCTTGATCTCCATATCCGGATTGCCGGGGTATTTCGGTTGTAGCGCAGTCGGAATGGTATTGATGTACTCGGTGTTGGCCGAGTAAGGCAGGTCGATGCCTTTTTCACGTGCCTGATCAATGAGTGTTTCGATCAGGAAGTGTGCGCGCTCATCGCCTTCATTGCTGATGACGCCGGTTAGGGCATCTTGCCATTCACGGGTTTCCTGGGGATCTGAATCAACTGACTGACCGGGTACGGAATTCATTTCATTTGCTGCCGACATGCTGCCTCCTTGAGACGGATTCCATGGGGGACCCGTAATGACCAGCGATTAAGACTCGGTTTGGACAACCCGTGATGACTATAGCCGTATGTGACGTTGCGAAGTTCCGCGCCGCACAACTGCTTTATGTCTCGGTTTTTATATTTTGTAATGTGAAATAACGTATTGTTATGTGAAAATACTAAAATGAGATCAAAGGCGCGTCAAGCAGTTCCGGTGATCTTTAAAGAAGACCGTGGCATGATCGATACATGAGTACAAAAGAAGGCGCGCTTGCCGAATGCTTAGGCCGGTTGCGTTGCGAATCAGCCCAGTGCCACATATATCAGCCTGAAATCCATGGGGATGCAGCGCTGTTACGGCAGGACTTGCGCCACGCCGGCGTGCCAGTGCTTGAATTAAATGGCGCGCCTGTCGATGTGGCAGAAAGTTGGTGTACGCAAGCGCTGGAAATTTCTGCCGAATATCTTGTGCCAGTCTTTATTTTAGGTGGTGCGGGTCCGAAGGCCTCTTTTGTGGTGTCAGGCATGGGTGAGGAAGTAGCTGATCAGGCTTGGCTTAATGCCCGGCAAGTGGCGTTAACCCGTGCCATAGAGTCTTCTGCGCTCAATCTGGAAGTGCGGCGCTCTCGCGAAAAATCGGGTTGGCTACAGGTGGGCTGGCTGCCCGAGGAGAAAATGGCACAAGGCAACGGATTGATGCTTGCCTGGAGCAGCCCATTGCCCTTAAGGCGTATTCGAGACTTTTCAGCCCGTTGTCCCGATCTGCTTGTTTCTGGTCCGGATGTTAAAAGCTTGGCTTTAGATGTTGTTGCGCAGGGGATTTCAGCGGCGCGCTGGCGGTTTGCAGTAAAATAGTAGCCTATGACTGCTCAAATTCTTGATGGCGCCGCGTTATCGAAACGTTTGCGTGCCGAATTCAAAGTGCGTGCCGATGAATTGGCGCTGCAGGGTAGCCGCCCCGGACTGGCGGTAATTCTGGTTGGCGAAAATCCGGCATCGCAGGTTTATGTACGTAATAAGATCAAAGCCTGCCATGAAGCCGGTATGGTTTCTTTTGATTTTCCATTTCCGGCAGATGTCACTCCGGCGATCGTGCTACAGAAAATCGCCGAGCTGAATGTCGATCCTGCGGTACATGGTATCTTGGTGCAACTGCCATTGCCGTCACAGTTTGATGAAGCGGAAGTGCTTGCTGCCATTCGCCCGGAAAAAGATGTCGATGGGTTCCATGCCGCCAACGTTGGGGCACTTATGCAAGGTGATCCACGATTTATCCCGTGTACGCCTTATGGCGTTATGAAGTTACTGGCAGAAACGGGCGTCGACCTGAACGGTAAGGAAGCCGTGGTCATCGGTCGCTCGAATATTGTTGGTAAGCCTATGGCAATGCTGTTGCTACATGCCGGTTGTACGGTAACGGTCTGTCATTCCCGTACCAAAGACCTGAATGCACATACCCGTCGTGCCGATATTCTGGTGGCGGCGATTGGCAAGCCTAAGTTTGTAACGGCCGACATGGTTAAGCCGGGGGCGCTGGTGATTGACGTAGGTATTAATCGCCTGCCTGCTGAAGCGGGTGGCGGTTTGTGTGGCGACGTAGATTTTGCTTCGGTGGCACCGATCGCTGGTGCGATCACGCCAGTACCGGGTGGTGTCGGTCCGATGACGATTGCGATGTTGCTAGCGAATACGCTGACATCCGCCGAGCGCTTTGCTGAAGGAACTGTGAAATGAGCACGGATAATAAAGCCCCTTTGATTGGGATCGTCATGGGGTCGGACTCTGACTGGCCAACCATGCAGGCAGCTGCCGTTATGCTCAAAGAGTTCGGTGTGCCATTTGAAGCCCGAGTCGTTTCCGCCCACCGTACACCGGATCTGCTATTCCAATATGCTGAAACAGCGGGCGCTCGTGGTCTGCAGGCCATTATTGCTGGCGCTGGCGGCGCGGCGCATCTGCCGGGTATGCTGGCGGCCAAGACCACCGTGCCTGTGTTGGGCGTACCGGTTCAATCCAAGGCTTTGTCTGGCGTAGATTCGCTCCATTCAATCGTGCAAATGCCGAAGGGTATTCCTGTGGCAACCTTTGCTATCGGCGAAGCCGGTGCGGCGAATGCGGCGTTGTTTGCCGTCGCTATGCTGGCCAATCTGGATAAGAAGTTGAATGAGCGCTTGCAGGCTTTCCGGCAAGCGCAGTCAGCCAAAGTGCTGGCGATGCAACTGCCTGAAGTATGAGTGGCATGCCGACAATGGTGATACCAGCGCCCGCAATTCTGGGCATGCTCGGTGGCGGCCAGCTTGGCCGCTACTTCGTTATGGCAGCACATGAACTGGGTTACCAGGTATGGGTACTGGATCCGGATGCCGATAGCCCGGCGGGCCGGATCGCTGATCGGCATCTGTGTGCTGATTACAGTGATGAAGCTGCTTTGGCAGAATTAGCCAGGGGCTGTGCTGCTGTTACCACTGAATTTGAAAATGTGCCTGCTGAAACATTAGCGATTCTTGCTGAAAGCGTTCCCGTGCGCCCATCCGCAGCAGCGGTATCCGTGTGCCAGGATCGTATTGCCGAGAAAACCTTTCTTAAGGTGCATGGTCTGCCACATGGCCCGTTTGTTGAAATTGCCTCCTTGGAAGATCTCCGTAATGCGCCGAGCTATATCTTTCCCGGCATTCTGAAAGCCGCGCGTCTGGGCTACGACGGTAAAGGTCAGGCTGTGGTTGATGATCGCGCAGCGGCCGAAAACGCCTGGGTTTCTTTGGGCTCGGTTCGATGCATTCTCGAAGCCAAGCTACCGCTAGATTATGAAATCTCTGTGGTGCTGGCGCGTGGTCAGGATGGGGCGGTTCGTGCTTTCCCTTCGGCCGAGAATCGGCATCGCAATGGCATCCTTGATGTGAGCATTGTGCCGGCCTGGGGCTCTGTATGCCTAGCAGACACGGCCTGCGAAGTTGCTGAAAAACTGGCCGGGTGCCTCAATTATGTAGGAACGCTGGGCGTCGAATTCTTTGTGAGTCGCGGCCAGTTGGTGGTTAATGAAATGGCCCCGCGTCCGCACAATAGTGGGCATTACACCCTGGATGCTTGTGGGACGAATCAATTCCAGCAACAGGTACGTGCACTCTGCGGGTTGCCGCTGGGTGATGCCCATGCGCATTCATCAGCCGTGATGATTAACCTGCTGGGCGATCTGTGGTTTGAGAATAACCAGGAGCGCGAGCCGGATTGGAATACGCTGTTAGCCATTCCGGGGCTTTGCTTGCACCTTTACGGGAAGCAGTCACCGCGTATCGGACGAAAGATGGGGCATTTCACCATCATCGGGGCAGATTCAAAACAGGTGTATGAGCATGCTTTAAAGGCTCGAACGATTCTGGGCATGACAGATGCCTGAGATTGTTTTGCCGGATCACATATCGGCGTTAATTGATCAGGCCATTGCGCTACTCAATGCCGGTCAGCTGATTGGGTTGCCTACGGAAACTGTGTATGGCTTAGCCGCTGACGCGAACAATCCCGAGGCGGTGGCAAAGATTTTTGCAGCTAAGGGCCGCCCGGCGGATCATCCGTTGATTGTGCATCTAGGCGCGGATGATTTGTTGAAGAATTACGCCAGAGAAATACCTGAAGCTGCATGGACGCTGGCAGAAGCTTTCTGGCCAGGCCCTTTGACGCTCATTCTGAAAAAAGCACCCGGCGTGCCAGATCTTGTTACTGGCGGTCAGGATACGGTGGGTGTGCGTATACCCGGTCACCCAATCGCACTAGCCTTGCTACGGGCCTTTGCACAAGCTAATCCAACGGGTGGTGGCTTGGCGGCGCCGTCAGCTAATAAATTTGGACGGATTAGCCCCACGGCAGCAGCACATGTGACGATGGAACTGGGGGATGCCGTTTCCCTGGTTCTGGATGGGGGTGATTGTCAGGTTGGCATCGAATCAACGATTGTTGATCTTTCGCGTGGCGAGCCTGTGATCCTGCGCCCGGGAGCAATTACGGCCGAACAGATTGAGCTGGTGCTGGGGCAACCACTTATAGCGCCTGTGAGCGATTCGGAAAGCATCATTGATGCTGCGCCCAGAGTGTCTGGCAGTTTAGCGTCTCACTACGCACCGCTAACACCGCTGACCGTGCTGCCGCTCAATGCGATTACAGCAGAGCAGTTATCAGACAATTGTGCTGCCATCCTGCGCGATACCCCAGACCTGCCCACTGGAATGCGACAGCATACGAATGTGTTTGTATTAGCCGATCAGCCGGCTGATTATGCGCACGACTTCTATCGCGTGTTACGAACGTTGGATGACAAAAGCTACGACCATATTTATGTGCAGGAATTGCCAGATGTACTAGCCTGGTTGGCTGTGCGTGACCGTTTAGGTCGCGCAGCACATCGCGAGTCTTGAAAGCTTACTTGCTAAGTGATTTGAGAGCGGTTACCTGGTCCAGAATGGGTTGGGGAATGCGCTGCGGTTCAGCGCGTAGCTGTTGAATCAATCGCACATTGGCATCAAAGTCGGCAGTTTCTGGCCAGCCATCAATCGGTGGTGTGCCACCTTCTTCTGCTGCAAATAAAAGCTCGGCGACACCGTTTCTAAAGCCCATCAATTCCGGGCGGCGTCGTGGGTTGGCAAAAGGTTCGCCTTCAGTGCCACGTAAGAGCATAGCCCGATTACCTTGGGCGGCGAGCAGCGTTGTCATACGGACCAGATATTCCGGGTGAGTCACGTTGACTACGCGAATAGATTGTGCGGGGCAGGGATCGAGCAGTTTGCACAGTGTATGCGCCGTATTGCGGACGCCTAATCGGCCACGTAAGCTGAGCAGACGGTTTAAGCCCGGATTGAGTTGCTCGATATCAAGTAATGTGATGCCGCTTTCGTTGATCTGCACTTCGGCTTGTTCGCATGATGTGGCCAGGTTTATATCCATGGCTTTAAAAAGCGGAAACGGATTTTCACGGTTATCAAAATCATGACGGCCATGAATCAGGACCTTAAGGCCGGCATCTTTTAGTAGCAAGGCGAGTAAGGGCAACAGATTCGGTTGTCGTCTCACGCCGTTGTAGGTGGGTAGTACAACGATAGGGGTGTTCGTATTCAGTTTGAGTAAGTGTGTGCGCTGCTGCATGGCACGGCAGAAGCCAATCAGCTCATCATCTGACTCACTCTTGATCCGAAGTGCTAAAAGAATAGCGCCGAGCTCTAGGTCAGGCACCGTGCCTTGCAACATGGCACTAAACAGCATTTCTGCTTCATCGGTTGGTAGCGAACGTGCCCCTTTGGCCCCCCGGCCGATTTCCTTGATGAGTGCAGGAAGATTCACGGAATAATCCAGAAGGCTATGACAGCCATTAGTGTAGGCAAGAGTGCAGCCAACAATAGGCCGACTGCGCTAATTGATTTTCCCGGAAAACATCCTTTGAGTAAGGCGTACCCGGCTGGATTAGGTGCATTGGCAATGACGGTAAGGCCACCACCTGTGACCGCGCCTGTAACCAATGCGTATCTGAAAGCCGCATCGGTGCCCTCGACAAGGCTGCCAAGGTAGGTAATTGCCGCATTGTCGGTAATGGCGGTCAGGCTCATCGAGATGAGATAGAGCGCAGTGGGAGAGAGGCCCGACAGTAGATCTTGTAACCACCAGCCTTGTAACCCGCCCAGTACCACCAACCCAGCCAGAAAAAAGGCCACGAGTAAGGCTTCGCGTAACAGTAATCGCGATTGATATTGTGGGTAGGCCGTGGTGTAGCCCATGAAAAATAGAAACAAGCCGAGAAAGACCACCGGATGATGATGAAATACAACTGCAGCCACTAGAAATCCAATGTGAATCAGGGTGACAACCAAGGGGATCGATTGTCCGCGCACC
>CAIQBG010000060.1 GCA_903870055.1 uncultured Pseudomonadota bacterium | reverse complement strand
GGGTGGCTAACGCCATTACAGGTCTTGGCAAAAGTTCTTGAAAACCCACACGAATCAGCCGTGATCCATTAAACTTTTAACCGTTGCTCTTCAGACTTGAAACCGCCCTTTTAACCGTTGCTCTTCAGACTTGAAACCGCCGTAAATTAAAAGCCTTCGTCGCTATTCAGTAAGCGCCACTGACCTACCGGCAGATTGCCGAGTTTAATCTTGCCGATGCGGATACGCTTCAGACCCACAACCCGCAGACCGACCAACTCACACATCCGGCGGATCTGACGTTTACGCCCTTCGCGTAACACAAAGCGCAATTGGTCTTCGTTCTGCCAATTCACTTTGGCCGGGCGTAGTTTTTTACCATCCAGCGACAGGCCGTGATTGAGCAACTTCAAGCCATCGGCTGATAGCTGCCCGGTCACGCGCACCAGATATTCCTTATCGACATCCGAGTCATCGCCGATCAGTTGCCGGGCAATGCGCCCATCCTGCGTCATCACCAATAGACCGGTGGAATCCACATCCAAACGACCGGCTGGCGCGAGATTACGTAACATGCCGTGAGCAAAGGGTTGCTGCCGTATCGTCGGATCCTCCACCCAACGCGAAGCGCCGCCAATCAACTGGACCGCAGGCGTACAACCGGGCTCCGGCTGACCGGACACATAGCCCACCGGCTTATGCAGCAGAATCGTCACGCGTTTGGCTTGTGCATTCTGCGCCGAATTTTTCAGCTCAATGGACACGCCGGGCAACACCTTCGTGCCCAGCGTATCAACCACAGCACCATCAACCAGGACCCAACCGCGCTCGATATAGCTATCGGCCTCACGGCGCGAGCAAAGCCCGCGCTCGGCCATCAGCTTCGAAAGACGGACAGGATCCTGCATTAACGAAACTTACTTGACGCCGAGGAGTTCGACTTCAAAAACCAGCGTCGCGTTTGGCGGAATCACACCGCCAGCACCACGTGCACCATAGCCCAGTTCTGGCGGAATCGTCAGCTTGCGCTTACCGCCCACCTTCATGCCGACCACGCCCTGATCCCAACCCTTAATGACCATCCCCTGACCCAGCGGGAACACGAACGGATCGTTACGATCCTTGCTCGAATCAAACTTCTGACCATCGGTCAGCCAGCCGGTGTAATGCACCGTGACCATCTGACCCGCTTGTGCCTCGGCACCAGTACCTACTTCCAGATCTTCAATCTTCAAAGTCATTTTCTTCCTTTCAGAGCAAGCGCTCATGGCAACGCCCAGGCTGACAGCCACGGGCAATAATAAAAAACGGGATAAAAATTGTCGACGTTGCATCAGCAGGCACACCCATCGTGAGACTTTGGCGCGCCATCGGCATCGGGGCCTTCAATCAATACATAGGCCAATGCGGCATCCATTGTTTGTGCATGCTGATTGAACCAGGGCACAAGCTCTTCCGCCAACCGACGACCGATGGCGTAATCACCGCCAGCCACCATCTGTCGCACTTGCTGCACAATGGCCAACACGCGGTCGTGCTCACCAATGTGGCAACCTTTAGGCGGAAAGTTCGTGCTTTCCATCCACACGCGCTCCTGCTCGAAGTGCGCAACGGTATGTTCGATAAACTGATCGACGGCGGCCAGCATTTCTTCATCCGGCACAGCCAGCATGTGATTAATTTCGGCAATAAACTCGTGGTGCGTCTCATCCATTTGTGAATAATTCAGCGTCCACGCATCCTGCCAGGGAATCTGTTTAGAGGCCGTTGCTAGGTCCGGCGTTGTTGCAGTACTTGTCATGTCGATATTATCCCTCATTCCGCTGCAAGGCCGCATCAATCAGCAACCCTGCGGCCACCATACCGAAAACTCCCGTAACGGTAACGAGTGAGCCATAACCTGCACAGGCCAAGGGTGCCCCACCCGATGGATCAAATAGGGCACAGGCCTCACCCTCCTGGACCGGGCGCTTCACCGGCTCTGTGGAGAACACTGCACTCACACCAAAACGTGATTTCTTGCTTGACGCCTTAGCTGGTTTTAACTGTCCTGCCGGAAAACCATGATCGCGACGCAGACAGCTACGCACTTTAGCCAGCAAGGGATCCTGAGTGGTTTCACTCAGATCACCCACCTGGACGAGTTCGCCACGCAGTTTGCCGCCAGCCGCACCACAGGTTACGACCTGTTGTTTATGACGCTTGCACCAGGCCATCAGAGCCACCTTGGCGGCAACCTGATCCATCGCATCAAGTACTAAGGTCCTTGGGTCGTTGCCAATCAGCGCCCCCACATTCTCAGGCGTCAGAAAATCATCCACACAACGCACGTCGCATGCGGGGTTAATCAATGCAATGCGTTGCGCCATGGCCTCAACCTTGGCCTGGCCCAGAGTCGGTTCATGCGCATGAAGTTGCCGATTAAAATTCGATTCCGCCACATGGTCCAGATCGATCAGCGTCAGCTGTCCTATGCCACTACGCGCTAGAGCTTCAGCCGCCCATGAGCCAACACCCCCAATGCCAATCACAATGGCACGTGCCATTGAAAGGCGATTCAGCGCATTAGCCCCATACAGACGGTTAATGCCGCCAAAGCGACGCTCATAGGGATGAGGTTCAAGCCCTGCAGACATAAAAGTTAGGCAACCTTTTTCTCTTCTTGCTGTTTCCAGTACTCAAGGCCCTGCGCATTCAAATCCAGATCCGTTGCAAAGATCTCTTTAATGTCTGCATCAGGCAACATACAACCATGGGCATGCACTTCCTTGAGCAGATAATCTGTCATGGCAGTTTCAATTGCTGATTTGCGTGTATCACCCTGACCAGGTGCCTTGTTCGTGATATCTACCAGCGCATCGATATGACGGTGTAGATCATCAGCCAGTTTATCAACTTCAGTCACCTGGCTGTAATGGGTTAAATAAATGCCATGCGGTTTGAATGAGCGCATCAGATCAATTGATGCGTGCATCGCATCAGGCTCGAAATTAACCGGTGTGGTTGTCGGGAAGATAAACGCCTTACCGTCGACATCCAGTTCCCGGTACGACAAACCGAAGGTATCCCCCGAGAAGACACCTTTAGCGGCATGATCCACAATACTGATGTGGTGGCGGGCATGTCCCGGCGTGTCCAGAATTTCGAGCGTACGTTTGCCGAGTTCTAATTTATCACCATGCTTGCCGACTTGAATGCGTCCTTCAGGAATCGGCAACAGATCACCATACAGACGCTTGGCATTCTTTTTGCCGTAAACCACTTCGACACCCGCATAAAGCTTGCTCGGGTCCGCCATGTGACGTGCGCCACGTTCGTGGACGACAAGGGTGGCGTTCGGTAGTTTCGACATAAATAGACCAGCGCCGCCAGCATGATCCAGATGGACGTGGGTCAGGATCAACCACCGAACATCCTCTGGCTTACGACTTATAGACGCTAGCGCAGCTTCAAGCTGTGGCCAGGCACCGTTATGCGCCGTATCAATAATGGCTAGCTCACCACTGTCTTCAATCATGTGGATTGCATCAAGAATCGGGCGCACATAGTCCGAGTCCACTGCATAAATACCATTCTTGTAATCGATCATGATCCTGCTCCGTACAGAGGCCATACAGGTTAAGAAGACTGAAGATAATAAGGCAACCGACAACGGTTGTGGGCGTTAAATATAAGCGCCTACAAAGTAAAAAACCCACCCCTCTTGATATGAGGGATGGGTTTTTTGAATGGGGTGCCTGGCGGTGACCTACTTTCGCGAGCGAAGTGCTCACTATCATTGGCGCTCATTCGTTTCACGGTCCTGTTCGAGATGGGACGGGGTGGGTACGAAAGGCTATTGCCGCCAAGCGATGGGGGTGGTCTGTTGGTGTTGAGGTCAACAGACCGTAACTGGAGAAGGGT
>CAIQBG010000059.1 GCA_903870055.1 uncultured Pseudomonadota bacterium | reverse complement strand
TGGCGACCCCATCAATGGCCTGAAGCACATCGACATCATGAAGATGTTCAATGACGATCCTGATACCGACGCCGTCATCATGATTGGTGAAATCGGTGGTCCGGACGAAGCCGAAGCCGCTCGCTGGTGCAAAGACAACATGAAGAAGCCGATCGTTGGCTTCATCGCGGGTGTCACTGCCCCTCCGGGCAAGCGCATGGGCCACGCCGGTGCCCTGATTTCGGGTGGTGCAGATACCGCCGATGCCAAGCTCGCCGTTATGGAAGAGTGTGGCTTCACGGTGACTCGTAACCCATCTGAAATGGCCAAGCTGCTCAAGGGTCTGCTGTAATCACTCGTTGATTGCAACATCCCTAGAAAACCCCGCTTCGGCGGGGTTTTTCATTGGTGGATTCGGTGTGTGCAGTTCATAATGGCAGAATTGCAAAAAAGGTTTTCCATGCTCGACGACATTAAAAAGACCCTGTGGGCTGCGGCCGACAAATTACGCGCCAATATGGACGCCGCCGAATACAAGCACCTGGTACTCGGCCTCATCTTTCTGAAATACATCTCCGATACCTTTGCGGCTCGCCGTTCTGAATTGGCCAAGCGCTTTGCCGACCCTAAAGATGAATACTTCCTTGACGGGGCTGATGCAAACGAAATCGCCGCCGAACTCGAAGAGCGGGATTACTACAAAGAAGCCAACGTCTTCTGGGTACCCGAAGCCGCCCGTTGGGAGGCACTGCGTGCCGCCGCCAAACAACCGGATATTGGCAAACGCATTGACGATGCGCTCACCCTCATAGAAGCCGAGAACCCCAAACTCAAAGGTATTCTCGACAAGCGTTATGCCCGTGCCCAATTGCCGGATGGCAAACTCGGTGAGCTGACCGATCTTGTCTCCACCATCGGTTTTGGTGACGATGCCAATCAGGCACGGGACGTACTTGGCCAGGTCTATGAATACTTCCTCGGTCAGTTCGCCAGTGCCGAAGGTAAAAAGGGCGGGCAGTTCTATACCCCGGCCTCTATCGTTAAAACCCTCGTGGCAGTTCTGGCCCCGCATCACGGTAAAGTTTACGACCCGTGCTGTGGCTCGGGTGGCATGTTCGTGCAGTCGGAGAAGTTCATCGAAGCCCACGGCGGCAAACTGGGCGATGTTTCCATTTACGGGCAGGAATCCAATCCCACCACATGGCGCCTCGCCGCCATGAACCTCGCCATTCGCGGCATCGACTTCAATCTCGGCCGCGAACCGGGTGACACCTTCACCAAAAACCAGCACCCCGATCTACGGGCCGACTTTATCTTGGCGAATCCACCATTCAACATCAGCGATTGGTGGCATGGCAGCCTTGATGGCGATCCACGTTGGGTCTACGGCACCCCGCCACAAGGCAACGCCAACTACGCCTGGTTGCAGCACATGCTTTATCAGCTCAAAGCCAGCGGTCGGGCAGGCATTGTGCTGGCCAATGGCTCCATGAGCTCTAGCCAAAACAGCGAAGGCGAGATTCGCAAAGCCATGGTTGAGGCCGACGTGGTGGAAGTCATGGTCGCCTTACCCGGCCAGCTTTTCTTTAACACACAAATCCCGGCCTGCCTCTGGTTCCTCACCAAAGAGAAAACCCAACGCAAAGGCGAAGTGCTATTCATTGACGCCCGCAAACTCGGCAGCATGATCAGCCGCGTACAGGCAGAGCTATCCGATGAGGTGATCGAGCGCATTGGCAGCACCGTTGCCGCCTGGCGCGGTGATAAAGAAGCGGGAACCTACGAAGACATCCCCGGCTATTGCCGCAGCGTTAAACTTGAAGAAATTGGTCAACACAGCCATGTACTTACGCCGGGCCGCTACGTAGGTGCCGAAGAAATTGAAGACGACGACGAAGCCTTTGCCGACAAGATGCAAAAACTCACCGAAAAGCTCGGAGAACAAATGGCTAAGGGTGCAGAACTCGACCAGCTAATCCGGCAAAAGCTGAAAGGGCTGGGGTATGAGTTCTGAGTGGGGAATCACTAAACTGGGCAATATGGCGAGTTTGAAAACTGGTAAGCTGGATTCAAATGCAGCAGAAGAAAAAGGTTGTTACCCTTTTTTTACATGCTCACCAAATACATTGGCTATCAATAGTTTTGCTTTCGATACGGAAGCAGTGATTCTCGCTGGAAATAATGCAAACGGTGTTTTTTCATGTAAACACTATTCAGGAAAATTCAACGCTTACCAACGAACCTATGTCATAGAGCCATTGAGCAAAGCACAGACCAGCTCTCGATACCTGTTTTATGTCATTAGTCATCAGATAAATAACCTTAAAGAGTTGTCCGTTGGGTCTGCAACTAAATTTCTGACCAAGACCATATTGAACAATCTTCCAGTTGTTGTTCCTCAAATAAAAGAACAAGAACGGATTGTAGAGTTTCTATCTGCCCTTGATGACCGCATTACCCTCCTGCGTCAAACCAATTCCACTCTCGAAGCCATCGCCCAAGCCTTGTTCAAATCTTGGTTTGTCGATTTCGACCCCGTTCGCGCCAAGATGGAAGGGCGTGCGCCGGAAGGTATGGATGAAGCAACCGCTGCGCTTTTTCCCGATTCATTTGAAGAGACGGAGTTGGGGTTGGTGCCGAAAGGATGGAGAGTTGGTACGCTGGCAGATTTAGCTACATTCCAGAACGGTTATGCGTTTAAAACGAAGGACTGGCAAGAGGCAGGGCATCCTGTAGTTAAAATTGGAAACGTAAAACCGGGATTTATTGACCTAACCGGTGCGTCATATGTTTCTTCAGAAGCTATCTCGGGGTTGGATCGATTCCAATTGACTCGAGGAGACCTGTTGGTTGGAATGACAGGTTATGTCGGCGAAACAGGCCTAATCACAGAATGTGAAACAGCTGCCTATTTGAATCAACGTGTAGGGCGGATCTCTACACCAAAAGGTATTGAAGACCTTGGTTTTGTCTTTTGCTTGGCGCGTAATCCAGCATTTAAGGCTCATGCAGAAGCGCAATCTCATGGGAGCGCACAGGCAAATGTTAGTGGCAGTGATTTATTAGGTTATGAAACAGTTGTGCCGCCTTCAGAGATTCATGACACATTTAACGAGTTGTTAAGCCCGATGATCTCTAGGTTGCTTGAAAACCATGAGCTTGCTCAAACCCTTGCCAGCCTGCGCGACACCCTATTGCCCCGCCTGATTTCCGGTCAGCTTGGTTTGCCCGAGGTTGAGATGTCATGAAAGTTCTTTATTTGGACGAGTCTGGTGATCACAACTTGTCCGTGATTGATCCAAGTTATCCGCTATTTGTACTTGGCGGCGTGATTATGGAAGAACGTTACGCGGTGGAGGTTTTGACACCAAAGCTGTCTGCATTCAAAAATAACTTCTTCGGCCGTGACGACATCATTTTGCATACTGCAGACATTACACGGAATAGAAACGGATTTGAGTTACTAAAAGATGACTCAATACGTTGCCAATTTTATTCCGAACTTAACGCTCTAATGCGCGAAGTGGAATATAGCGTTATGGCTTGTGTCATACGCAAAGATGCGCATCTAGCTAGGTACGGTATGGCAGCCCTAGATCCCTACCTAATGAGCCTTGATATTTTGGTAGAACGTTTCTGTATGGATATTGGGGATGTTGAAGACGGTGGAGTTATTGTTGCGGAAAGGCGTGGGCCGACTCTTGATCACGAACTTGAGCTTGCTTGGTTGAACCTAAAAATTCAAGGTACACGCTTCATGAAAGCAAAGCAGGTTGAACGTCGAGTTCAGAGCCTCAACCTGAAAAGTAAACTAGCAAATATTGCGGGGCTGCAATTAGCCGATTTGGTGGCGACGCCGATTGGGAGAAAGATCCTAGGCAAGTCGATCAAAGAAGACTATGAAATCATCGAGAGCCGATTTAGGCGTAGCCCAAGAGGCCACATTGATGGATATGGTCTGGTTGTGCTTCCCAAATGAAAAAGGGCTGAACCCCGCTACGCAGTGAGCAACCCATGAGCCAATGCTACGTCAATTAGGTTTTTTTGGCTAGTGCCGATGATCTAGATTAAATAGGGGCTTCGAATCTTCGGGCAATAACTTAAGGACGCTTCCCGCTTTTGATTATCGCCTCCTCATTGGGCTCTATGCAGAACTCTATTCACAATACTATTCAGAAACCTATTCATGGGTTTGTTGTCTGCTATGTAACATATTGAACTTACGAGTTTTATGGCTTGTGGTAGAGGTAGCTTTCTGATCATTTGCTTATTCATAGTTAATGAATTTGTAGCCATTTCTGCTTCGATTGTAGCCAAATCGGCTACAGATAAGTTGAGCATGTTCTAATTACGGAATGACCGAAGATCAACTCGAACAAGAAGCGCTGGGCTGGCTGAATGAAGCTGGCTATCAGGTCTTGTATGGCCCTGATCTTGCACCCGATGGGGCTACCCCGGAACGGGCAGATTACCGACAGGTGGTGCTGGTTGATCGATTACGGGAGGCCGTTGCGCGGTTGAACCCGGGTATTCCGAATGTGGCACGGGAAGATGCGCTAAAACAGGTTCTGGATTTAGGGATACCGGCTCAGTTGGCGGCGAACCAGCAGTTTCATAAGTTGCTGGTGAATGGCGTGCCGGTGCAGTACCAAAAAGAGGGCGAGACGCGCGGGGATTACGTACGCTTGGCGGATTTTGGTAATGTGGGGTCGAACGAATGGCTGGCGATTAACCAGTATTCGATTAAGGGTCACCACAACGCCCATGCGCACACGCGCCGCCCGGACATTATTCTGTTTCTTAATGGCTTGCCGGTAGTATTGCTGGAGCTGAAGAATCCGGCGGATGAAACAGCCGATATCTGGAAAGCCTTTGACCAGATTCAGACTTACAAAGAACAGATCCCTGACGTTTTTGAATACAACGAGTTGTTGGTGATTTCTGATGGCTCGGATGCGCGCTTTGGTTCGCTGTCCGCAGATGCCGAGCGCTTTATGCAGTGGCGCACGATTGATGGGGTGAACCTCGACCCGTTGGGCGAGTTTAATGAACTGGAAACCCTGATCCGTGGTTTGCTGGCGCCGGCGGTGCTGTTGGATTACATCCGCTTTTTTGTGTTGTTCGAAGATGACGGCACGCTGGTGAAGAAGGTTGCTGGCTACCACCAGTACCATGCGGTGCGTTCAGCGATTGACCAGGTGGTTACCTCATCACGCCCGGGCGGCACGCATAAGGGTGGGGTGGTTTGGCATACCCAGGGTAGTGGCAAGAGCATCACCATGACATGCTTTGCCGCACGGGTGATGCAGGAACCTGCCATGGAAAACCCGACCATTGTGGTGATTACCGACCGCAATGATTTGGATGGGCAGTTGTTCGGCGTGTTCTCGTTAGCACAAGACCTGTTGCGTGAAGAGCCGGTACAGGCCAAGACACGGCAGGCGCTGCGGGAACTGCTGGCTAACCGGCCGTCGGGCGGTATTGTTTTTGCGACGATTCAGAAGTTTATGCCAGGTGAGGATGAAGATACGTTCCCGGTACTCTCTGATCGACACAATATCGTAGTGATTGCCGATGAAGCGCACCGCACCCAATATGGTTTTGAGGCGAAGCTGAAGCCGGTTCGTGCAACGAAGTACTCGACAGGTTCCGCGGCAAATGATGCAACGGTACTGCAAGCGGCGGATAGTGCATCGGAACAGGCCTTTGCCTACCAGGTGGGTTATGCCCAGCATTTGCGCGATGCATTGCCGAATGCCACCTTTGTGGCTTTTACCGGTACGCCGGTATCCGGTGAAGACCGCGATACACGTGCCGTGTTCGGTGATTACATCCATGTGTATGACATGCAGCAGGCCAAAGAAGATGGTGCCACCGTGGCCATTTACTTTGAGTCGCGGCTCGCTAAGCTGGGTTTGAACGAATCGGAGCTAGATCAACTGGATGAAGATGTCGATGAGTTGGCTGAAGACGAAGAAGAAGGCGATCAAGCCAAGCTGAAGTCGAAGTGGGCCGCTTTAGAAAAAGTGGTGGGTGCCGAGCCTCGCATTGCGCGTGTTGCGGCCGACTTGGCGAACCACTTTGATGAGCGGCAGAAGGCTCAGGACGGTAAAGCCATGGTGGTGGCCATGAGCCGTGAGATTTGCGTCCACCTCTATAACGAGATTATTAAGCTGCGGCCGGAATGGCATGATGCCGACCCGAAGAAGGGCGTGATCAAGATCATCATGACGGGCTCGGCCAGCGATAAAGCGCTGCTGCGCCCTCATATCTATAGCGGCCAGGTGAAGAAAGACCTGGAGAAGCGCTTCAAGAACCCGGTTGACCCGCTCAAGATGGTAATCGTGCGGGATATGTGGCTCACGGGTTTTGATGCGCCGTGTGTGCATACCCTGTATGTGGATAAGCCCATGAAGGGGCATAACCTGATGCAGGCGATTGCGCGCGTGAATCGGGTATTCAAAGACAAACAAGGTGGGCTCGTCGTTGATTACATCGGTATCGCCAACGAACTGAAGAGTGCGCTCAAGGAATATACGGCCAGCAAGGGCCGAGGTCGTCCAACGGTGGATGCGGCTGAAGCCTATGCGGTATTGGCTGAGAAGCTCGATATCTTGCGCGGCATGTTGCATGGCTACGATTACAGTGATTTTCTGACATCAGGGCATAAGCGTCTGGCTGGTGCGGCCAACTTTGTGCTGGGCCAGAAAGACGGCAAGAAGCGGTTCGCCGATACAGCGCTGGCGATGAGCAAGGCATTTAGTCTGTGCTGTACGTTGGATGAGGCCAAGGCTGTTCGGGAGGAAGTCGCTTTCCTGCAAGCCGTGAAGGTGATTCTGACTAAGCGGGATATCAGCCAGAAGAAACGTACCGACGAACAGCGCGATGTGGCGATTCGACAGATTATTAATTCTGCCGTGGTGTCTGAAGAAGTTGTGGATGTTTTTGATGCTGTTGGCTTAGATAAGCCCAACATCGGCATCCTGGATGATGCTTTCCTCGCAGAGGTGAAGAACCTGCCGGAACGTAACCTGGCGGTTGAGTTGCTGGAACGTTTGCTCGAAGGCGAGATTAAATCCAAGTTCTCGAGCAATATCGTCCAGCAGAAGAAGTTCTCGGAACTGCTGGCGAATGTGGTGAAGCGTTATCAGAACCGCGCCATTGAAACGGCACAGGTGATTGAAGAACTGATTGCCATGGCTAAGAAGTTCCGGGAAACCGCTAACCGAGGGGCGGAGCTGGGGCTGAATGATGACGAAGTGCGTTTCTATGATGCGCTAGCCGATAACGAATCGGCCGTGCGCGAACTCAGCGATGAAACGCTGAAGAAGATTGCCCATGAACTGGCTGAGAACTTGCGTAAAAACCTGACAGTTGATTGGTCGGTTCGTGAGAGCGTTCGCGCCAAACTGCGGTTAATGGTTCGCCGCATTTTGCGGAAGTACAGATACCCGCCGGATCTCCAGGAGGCAGCAGTTGATTTGGTGCTGCAGCAGGCCGATGCGCTGGGAGAAGAATGGTCAGCAGTGTCAGGTTGTTAAGCCTGAATCTGACTTATGCTGCAGTACAAGGTGTTACTAATCACGATGTCTGGCAGGATGAACGGGTAGTACGTTGCCACTGAGGCAAAACAGCGCAAGCACCCCCTTCACGGAGACAGATATGACCATCACGATCAACAGCATCACCGTAGAGAATCCATTTAAGCAGCGTTACGCTAACTACATCAACGGCCAGTGGGTGGCGCCTGTAGATGGCCAGTATTTTGAAAACACCACGCCGATTACCGGGAAGGTGCTGTGCGAAGTGCCGCGCTCCAACGACAAAGATATCAATCTGGCTCTGGATGCCGCACACGCAGCTAAAGCTGCATGGGGTAAGACATCACAGGCCGATCGCGCAAATATTCTGAATAAAATAGCGGATCGCATGGAAGCGAATCTCAAACTGATCGCAACCGCTGAAACACTCGATAACGGTAAGCCGATCCGAGAAACTATGGCAGCGGATATTCCGTTGGCGATCGATCACTTCCGCTACTTTGCGGGCTGTGTGCGAGCCGAAGAAGGTGGGATCAGCGAGATTGATCACGATACCTATGCCTATCACTACAAAGAACCACTGGGTGTGGTCGGTCAGATTATTCCGTGGAATTTTCCGATCCTGATGGCTGTGTGGAAGCTGGCCCCAGCCCTGGGTGCTGGTAACTGTGTGGTAATAAAGCCGGCAGAGCAAACACCCGCTTCGATTCTGGTGGTACTGGAAATCATCGGTGACCTACTGCCGCCGGGTGTGCTCAATGTCGTGAATGGTTTTGGTCTGGAAGCGGGTAAACCGCTGGCCTCTAGCCCGCGTATTGCCAAGATTGCCTTTACCGGTGAAACGACAACAGGTCGTCTGATTATGCAGTACGCCAGCCAGAACCTGATTCCGGTAACGCTGGAGCTGGGCGGTAAGAGCCCCAACATCTTCTTTGATGATGTGATGGCACAGGACGATAGCTACTTCGATAAGGTGCTTGAGGGCTTTACGTTGTTCGCGCTCAACCAGGGTGAGGTATGTACCTGTCCATCGCGGGCGCTGATTCAGGAATCCATCTATGAAAAGCTCATGGAACGCATTCTGAAGCGTGTCGCGGCCATTAAGCAGGGTAACCCGTTGGACCCTAACACGATGATTGGTGCACAGGCCTCTAACGAGCAACTCGAAAAGATTAACTCATATCTGAAGCTCGGTAAGGAAGAGGGTGCACAGTGTCTAATTGGTGGTGCACAGTCCCACCTGGAAGGCGATCTGGCCGGTGGTTATTACATCCAGCCAACCGTATTCAAGGGGCACAACAAGATGCGCATTTTCCAGGAAGAAATCTTCGGACCAGTTGTCTCAGTGACGACCTTCAAAGATGAAGCCGAAGCTATCGAGATTGCCAATGACACGCTCTATGGTTTGGGGGCTGGTGTGTGGACTCGTAACGGTAATCGCGCGTTCCGTGTTGGGCGTGCCATTCAGGCAGGTCGCGTATGGACCAATTGTTACCACGCATATCCAGCCCATGCGGCCTTTGGTGGCTACAAGCAATCGGGCATCGGCCGAGAGAACCATAAGATGATGCTGGATCATTATCAGCAGACCAAGAATCTGCTGGTCAGTTACAGTGAGTCGCCACTCGGCTTCTTCTAATGGCTACCGATTTAACGCCACAAAATAGTGCCGTCAGCCGCGTTTCGGCAACGCCGGCGGCACTGGTGTTAATCGACCAGTTGAAAGCAAAACATGGGGCGCTGTTGTTTCACCAGTCGGGAGGCTGTTGTGACGGTAGTGCCCCCATGTGCTTTCCGGCCAATGAATTCATTGTGGGTGATGTTGATGTAAAGCTCGGAGAAATCGGCGGCGTCCCCTTCTACATGAGTCAATCCCAGTTTACCTATTGGGAACATACGCAACTGATTATTGATGCAATACCTGGCTCGGGAGGGATGTTCTCGCTTGAAAGACCGACGGGGCTTCGTTTCTTGACGCGATCTCGCCTGTATAGTGATGCCGAGTTGGATCTACTTAAAGGGAAGTGATGAACATCGGGCAAACTGCAGCGGTACAGATTCCTATGGCGACTAAGCTGTTCCTGACGCTTTATGTGGCTGTCCTAGTTCCGGTATATCTGACCACGTACGGCCCGACTAATTTTCTCTTTTTTTGTGACATGGCGTTGTTGCTCACTCTGGTGGCCATGTGGCGAGGGAGTGCATTGCTGGTTTCGGCAGCGGCCGTGGGGATTCTTTTGCCGCAGCTTTTATGGGCGTTAGATTTTCTCTCGACATTGGTGGGTATGCCGATCACCGGTATGACGGAATACATGTTCCAGGACACGATTCCCCTGCATGTGCGCTTTCTATCCTTCTTTCATTTCTGGTTGCCCTTCCTGTTGATATGGCTTCTGGGGCGTATGGGCTACGACCGACGTGCATTGCCACTGTGGATGGCCATCGCGTTTACTTCCCTGTACATCTGTTATTTCTTTATGCCGGCACCGCCAGCACCAGCGCAGGCGCCGGCGTTACCCGTGAACATTAATTACGTCTATGGTTTTAGCGATCAGGGGCCTCAGACCTTAATGCCTGAAGCGGTATGGTTTGTGGTGTTACAGCTCATGCTGGTTTTTCTGGTCTTCCTGCCGTCACATTGGGTCCTCAAGCGCTTATATCCCCCTGCGCAGGATTCGGCCGAAGAGACAACAGTCTGATCGTGCTGCTTTGCCAGCCCATGATCAATGGGATAATATGTCCCTAGAATTATTACGGTTTTAACTGGAGACACACATGCGCAAGTCATTGCAAGCTGGCTTTACCCTGATCGAACTGATGGTTGTTATTGCCATTGTTGGTATTCTTGCTGCGGTCGCACTACCGGCTTATCAGAACTACACGGTTCGGGCTAAGGTATCTGAGGGTTTACTTGCTGCTTCTGCCTGTAAGGTCTCTGTGACTGAAGCCGTTCAGAGCGGTGCAACAGCTATCCCAACGAATCTTTGTTCGGGAAGTACGCAGTACGTAGAAAGTGTTACCTCAGGTGGCGATGCTAGCAATGCCACAGTCACGGTAGCCCTTAAGGGTATTGATAAGAATGTTGATGGTAAAACGATTGTTTACACCGGTGCTGTAGCTAACGCCACGGTAACGGGTTGGACCTGCACAACAGCCCTGGAACAGAAGTATGTTCCTTCGGGCTGCACGGGCAAGTAAGCGCAAGTAGCTGTGATTAACCCGCGTGCTCGCCCAGAAAGTGGCGGGCATAGCGGGGATGCATTTCAGATAACCGCAGCAATGTCAGAAAATCAGCGGTATTGAAATCAGGATCCCAAGCAGGTGCCCCGCAAATTTTAGCCCCTAGGCGCAAGTAGCCTTTGACTAGGGGAGGCGGCTCTACCGATAGTGTCTTGTTCAGGTTTTCAACAGGTAGTGCAAGGCGTGGAAATGCACGGTATTCAATGGGTGCCTGATGTTTTTCACGAAACTGCTGATGCAGACTTGCGGCAAAGTGGCCACCGTCTGCCATGGAAACACTGGCGCAGCCCAACATCGATTCATAACCCCCCTGAACCATATAGCGACCGAGGCCACTCCAGAGGGCCATGATGACGCTACCGGTGCGGTAGTCCTGATGGACGCATGAGCGGCCAAGTTCAATCATTTTAGGACGTAAATGCGTTAGGCGCGTTAAGTCGAATTCAGACTCTGAGTAGAGGCTGCCCAATTTACGGGCTTGATGGGGTGTGAGAACGCGATAGGTGCCAACAACACGCAACGTTTCTTCGTCACGCACAATTAGATGGTCACACCAGGCATCAAATAGATCCTGATCAAGGCCATCTTTAGCCTTGGGCAAGGATGCGCCCATTTCCTCGGCAAAGACTTTGTAACGTAGACGTTGTGCTTCTTCAACCTCATCCTGATGGCGCGCCCACGAAATTTTTAATGCGTGAGGAGCTACCTTTGTTGTTGTAATCTGAAATTCAGTTTGATGTTGTTCGTTAATAGGCTCAACGATCTGTACGTTCTTCTCTGTCATATTTATCCTCTATGGGTCTTAACCTGAGAATGACTTTAATGTTGTCACATGACAAAAACGTTATGGTTCGATGACAAATCAATGAAACTTGAAGTGCTTAGTCAATCAGATCTGGTGGAAGTACCAGACGCAAAACCGTTTGTGCCTTTTCCTGGTTTTCCTGTTTGCGCAAGCGATGGGAAAGCCACCATATGGCCGATTTCTTAACCGACCAATCTTGTTCCTGCCCGGAGAGTAGTAGGCTAGCAACACGCCCAATCCACGGCTGGTGGCCAACGACGATGACGTCTTTCCCTTGGGGCCAATTGATCGCACCCAGCACATGGCTGGCATCGGCGAGCGGGCAGAGATCCTGAATGATCTCTGGTTTGTTGCAGAAGGCTTTCGCTGTTTGTATGGCCCGATCTGCAGGGCTACAGATCACTTTAAAATCACGCTTGATATTTTGCTGTAGCCAATATGCCGTTGTGCTCGCTTGTTGCATGCCACGGTCTGTGAGCTTTCGTTCCATGTCCCTTTTGCATCCGGGTGTTACCGGTGTGCCCAGGTCTATAGCTTCGGCATGACGCCATAAAATCAGATTCATAATACCTATACTGCGTTAGAAATTAACAAAGGGAAGAAATAGAACGACCCATGTGTAAGCACACAGCATCAAGCAGAGAAAAACGGCTGAGCTGCCGTAGTCTTTGGCGCGTTTGGATAGACTGTGCGCCTCGAAAGAGATGCGGTC
>CAIQBG010000058.1 GCA_903870055.1 uncultured Pseudomonadota bacterium | reverse complement strand
ATCGTCTCAATACACGGCCAAGAAAGACTCTAGGGTGGCTAACGCCATTACAGGTCTTGGCAAAAGTTCTTGAAAACCCACACGAATCAGCCGTGATCCATTAAACTTTTAACCGTTGCTCTTCAGACTTGAAACCGCCGGCTGTATACAAACAAACAACGAGTTTAAAACGCTATTTATGGATCTAATCTTAAAAATTAGTGCGACACAATAAGTCGCGTTAATTCCGAGCTGGCTTCATCGCGACCCATTTTGTCGCACTTGATGGCTATCCTGACTTCCATAACAAGGAGGACAGAATGCCCAACACCGAAAAAACCCAAACCAATGAATCCCCTGACACATGGGAGGTATTTGGTCGCATCGCTAAGATCCAAAGCTGGGTCGAAGAACTCAAGCAGATGAAAGATGCCGAACCGGCAGCAAATGATTGGCGCCTTACAGGGCGAGCAGTCATGATATGTCACCCAACTGAAGAACTACGAAAGCAGCTTGTTCAGAAAATTGCACACGAAGCAGGGTATGCATACTACTGGCTCAGCGGTGAGAACTTTTTCGACCTAGTGAATGAGCAGAAGCCGCTCCCCGGCAATAACCCAACGATTATTCATATTGAGCAAGGTATCTGGTGCGGCAAGATTGAAGATGACAAGAAGGCTGCAGAAGAATTAGCAGACTTTCAGAGGAATGATCTTCCGAAGTTTCTTGCCGCTTTGCCTGCCGATTTACGGGTTATTTTTGTTGTTACCGGCGAGAGCTACACAGCGCTTGATCCAGCCATACGAACTGTAGGCTGTTTTGATCGACGCTTTGGCATTGCCCCGCCTACACTGACGGAGCTTGGCGAATGGTTTCTGAATCAGATCGGGTTGGCTATTTGTGATGTTAGCCTCATCTCAGACAAAGGCAGGGTCGGAAAGTTGGTCAACGACGAGTTTGAAGATCGTCGTCGGCAAGAGTTGATTGCTCTTCATATGCAAAGACTGGCACACCGGGAGCGTCGCCTACTCACCTATGATGACCTCGTGTATTTTGCGATTTATGGTGGCTCTGAAGTTGAACACGTGCCGGAAGATGACCCAGCAATGCTTTACCGCATTGCGGTACATGAAGCTGGCCACGCGCTGGTGAGCATTATTGATAGTAACGGCCGGAATATACCTGATTACTGCAGCATTCTGCCGGGAAGCTACTTCAAAGGCATTGTTGCTGATTCATATGCTTATTGCCACGCGTTAACGGGTAAATACACCTATGAAGACTCTCGCCACAAGATTCGCACTCAATTAGCCGGCCGAGTTGCTGAAGCAGTGGTCTTTGGTCCTACGAAGGTTGGCACATTTGGCGCTCGGAGCGATTTGAGAAATGCGACGACCTGGGCGAAGGAACTTGTCGGCATTTGCGGGTTCTCAGCCGAACAAGAAAATCCTGATGCCATTCGCGACAATCTGGCGGTGATTGATGAAGACCCTTCTGATTCAGAAGCCGCACACATCGAAACCCAAACACGGTTGCTGTTGAAACGACAGTATGAAGCAGTCGAACTGATCATTTTAAACAATCGCCCATTGCTTGATTTGATCACTCAGGAGCTGCTTAACAATCATGTTTTAAAACAAGCAGAACTCGATGGCCTAATGAGCAAATACAAAACTATGCCATTAACAAACTTGGCGCCAGAGAAAGCCTCTGCTTTCATAGAGATGAACCCTCTACTCACCGAACTGTCTGATCTCATTAGCGGAAAAAATAAAACAGAGTTACAAGGCATTACTTCTGATCACATAACTGAGCTAACTGCACAAAATCGATCAAAAATCTTCGCGGCCATACAAAAGCATATCTTTCTAGAGGAGCGCAGCATTGTGTTTTATGCACTCAACAAAACTTCATTCCACTATGCTGGCAATATTATTGCCATGTTCTCTGCCCTGCCTCTTGATCAGCTTTTTGGAGGAAACCTCACCCAGCAAGAAATCAAGCGCATGCTCGAAACATTTCATCGGTTGATTGACGCCCCCGTCTTTTTTGATCAAACGCATAGCTTAAACTCGAAAGAACGCGTAGATGGACTACTTCGCCTTAAGCGTGCGAATCATCCGAAAAACATCGGCGCGGTCATCTGTGATCGGAAAGCATCGCTAGACCAAGATTTTGTTGACTATTGCAACAGGGAAAACATCGAGCTGGTTATGCTTGGCCAGTGAGCTGTTTCTTTATGTCAGGCATGCATGTCGAAGGCCAGCAACGCATAGCGCCGGCTTTCGACTTCAAACTCACAGACTTGCGTCATACCCAGTTTGTCCCGATGTGCTTTTAACGAAGCTGGGTTGGACAGGCTCACAAATGGCAGGCCAATGTCATAGCGACCGCGCATCATTTCCATGAATCCTTGCCAGAGCTTCGCGGCAAGCCCCTGGCCTGCACAGGCTTCGTCAACGCACACAGGGCCATACAAACAAAGTCGGTATGTCGACAACACGCTGCCGTTATAACTAAGCTGATCAACCAAGCTGTCGATTTTCTGGAAGATGCCACTGCCGCCTAAACTGGGTACGGGCGATGAACCTGCTACGGCAACTACGGTGCCGTTTTCCTCTACGGCAACAACTATGCCCGGCGCACGCACCATGTCTTCCAGCTCGGCCACGGTAAATTCAACGGAGATAAAGCCCCGGGCTTTTTGCGCTTCGCTAAGATGACCTACGTAATACCGATCCAGCAACCGGGCAATGCCCTGGACATCGCTCGCAGTGGCTGGCCGGACAATGGTCACAGGCTATCGCTCAACAGACAATCAGATGCCGTACTGTTCGCGATAAGCCGCCACTGCAGGACGGTGACTCGCCAGTTCGGCATTGTCTTTCAGGAAGTCCAGCAGATCGGCCAGATTGGCGATAGCGATCACCGGGATGCCATAGGAAACAGCCACTTCCTGCACGGCCGACAGTTTACCCGTGCCGCGCTCCATACGGTCCAGCGCAATCAGTACACCCGCCGGTGTAGCGCCCTGCGCACGAATGAGCTCAACCGATTCACGCACCGAGGTGCCAGCCGAGATCACGTCGTCTACGATGAGTACACGTCCCTTTAGTGGTGCGCCAACGATGGTGCCGCCTTCGCCATGATCTTTGACTTCCTTGCGATTAAAGGCATAAGGATAGTTATGACCTTGCTGCGCCAGAATGACAGAGATCGCAGCCACCAGCGGGATGCCCTTATAAGCTGGTCCGAACAGCATGTCGAACTGCACGCCACCGTTAATGGCACGCTCTGCATAAAACTCAGAAAGCTGGGCCAGCGCCGCGCCATCCTGAAACAGACCCGAATTAAAGAAGTACGGTGAAAGCCGACCCGCTTTGGTTTTGAATTCCCCGAAACGCAGGACGTCCTGATCAAGGGCGAAACGGATGAAATCGTGGCTTAACGACGACATAGCAATCTTTCAGGAGTTTTTGAGTCAACAATTACATTATCTCAAGAACTTGGCCGTTATCACACGACTAAATCACCATCTAGATCATGCGGTCGATTAGTTCGATCCAGTGACGTACCGGCACATCGGTACCTGACTGCAGATGATTGATACAGCCCACGTTGCCGGAAACAATTTCCTGCGGCTCGGTCTTCAGCAGATTCGTCAACTTGCGGCCCAGCAACTCTTGCGAGAGTTCCGGTTGCAGAATCGAGTAGGTGCCGGCTGAACCACAGCAGAGGTGGCTATCCTGGCAGAGGCGCACGGTCACACCTAGCGCACCCAGCATGTCTTCAACTGGGCCGCGAATTTTCTGCCCATGTTGCAAGGTACATGGTGGGTGATAGGTCACGCGCTCCGGGATGCCGCCAGCACGTTTGCTGGTTGCCATCGAGAGCAGATCCGCCTGATAGCTCGGAAGAATTTCGCTGACATCCTTGGCCATTTTGCCAACGCGCTCTGCCTTGGCCGCATACGCAGAATCATGCGCCAGAATTTCTGCATAGTCCTTGATCATCACGCCACAACCCGAAGCATTGATGACGATGGTTTCCACACCATTCTCAACATGGGGCCACCAGGCATCGATATTGCGTTTCATCTGTGCTTCGGCACCATGGTGATCACTCAAGTGCTGACGAATTGCACCACAGCATTCAGCATCAGAGGCAATCACCAGCTCGATGCCCAGCTTGTCGAACACACGCGCTGTGGCTGCATCAACATTCGGCATCAAGGCAGGTTGCACGCAACCTACATGCAGCAACATTTTAGTTTTATGCCTTACTGACGGCCATTTTCCTGCACTCTGGGCGCTCTGGATTTTTTTCTTGAGTGTTGCGGGCAGCAGCGGACGCAGCGTGCGTCCAACACCGAGCAGGAACGAGAAAACCTGACGACGACTGAGCGTTTCGCGCATCAACCAGCGCTCAATACGCTGTGATAGCGGTCGCACAACCCGCTCATCCACATAGCGGCGACCAATATCCACCAACCTGCCGTAACGCACACCAGACGGGCAAGTCGATTCGCAATTACGACAGGTGAGGCAACGATCCAGATGGCTTTGAGTCTTGGCCGTTACCGGCGCGCCCTCAACCATCTGCTTCACCAGATAGATACGTCCACGTGGACCATCTAGCTCATCGCCAAGCACCTGATACGTCGGACAAGTGGCCGTACAAAAACCACAGTGCACACACTTATTAACGATGTCTTTAACCGCGCCAATGTCGGGATCGTTACGAAACTCGGGCGTTATGTTGATCTGCATCTTACAAGCCCTGACAGAGTCGACCCGGGTTAAATATCCCGTGCGGATCAAAGGTGTTTTTCAGACGTTGATGGATTGCCAGCAGTGGCGGTGGCAATTTATCAAACACATCGCCAACTGCATGCTGATTATTAAACAGTACCGCGTGACCGCCCAGACTGCGGGCAAGCTGGCGAATAGCTTCAGGTGATGCATCGCTCCACAACCAGCGCTGCGCACCGCCCCATTCGATCAGCTGATCCTGCGCACCAGGAATCAGCGCTGCATCAATGGCCGGCGCAATAGCGGGGAGTGACAAACGCCAGAGCGAACGTTGGCCAACCATTGCGCTAGCGCTACCGAAAAACGCATGTGTCTGATCTTGCAGATCCAGCCAGAGTTTTGCAGCAACTTCCGGCGCCAACTTGGTGCCACCTAATTGCTGCTCGGCGGAAGCCACTGCTGCCCGTGCACCGGCCAGGCGCACATTGAGCACGCCTTGATGCCAGACGCTACCAGTAATTGGCAAGGGTTTAGCCGACCATGCATTCACTTGATGAATCGCTGCTGCCTCAGACAGCGCAAAGCACAATGTGCTTTGCGCCAGTGATACTGGCAATACCTTCAGCGATACCTGCGTGATCAAACCCAGCACACCGAGCGAACCCGTCATCAGCCGCGATACATCGTAACCGGCCACGTTCTTCATCACCTGGCCGCCAAACTTCAGCACATCACCCTTGCCGTCGACAATGTGCAAACCCAGCACAAAATCACGCACACCACCGGCGTAAGGACGCGCCGGGCCTGACAGGCCAGCGGCAATCACACCGCCCAGGGTTGATTCCGATGAATAGCGCGGTGGCTCGAAGGGCAACATCTGCCCACGATCAGCCAGTCCCTTTTCAAGTTCGGCAATAGTCGTGCCTGCGCGTGCCGTCAAAACCAGTTCGGCCGGATCGTAATCCAGTATGCCGGTATGCCCTGCGGTAGACAACGTTCGATGTCCAGCAACGACATTGCCGTACCAGCGTTTGCTACCAGAACCTTCAATAATCAGCGGGCGCTTTTGCGCAACGGCTTCTTTGATCTGCGTAACAAATTCGTTTGTTAAATCAGCCATGTCAGTCTCTAGAAACGGGGCAGATCGGGATGTGGCAATTGGCCGCGATGCACATGCATTCGACCATACTCGGCACAACGATGCAGAGTCGGTATGGCTTTATCCGGGTTCAACAGCTTTGCCGGATCGAAAGCCGCTTTAACACCAAAAAAAGCATCCCGCTCTTTTTCATCAAACTGCACGCACATTGTGTTGATCTTTTCGATCCCTACACCATGCTCACCGGTTATGGTGCCACCGAGAGCCACACAGGCTTCGAGAATCTCATTACCGAATGTTTCTGCGCGATGCCACTGATCTTCATCAGAACCATCAAACAGAATCAGCGGGTGCATATTGCCATCACCCGCATGGAAAACATTCATACAGCGTAGGCCGTAACGATCTTCCATTTCCTTGATCTGGTTCAGTAGCGTCGCAATCGCTTTCTTGGGGATCGTGCCATCCATGCAGTAGTAATCAGGCGAAATACGTCCTGCTGCCGGGAAGGCATTCTTGCGGCCGCTCCAGAACACCATGCGTTCCGCTTCACTCTGCGACACCTGAATGCGGATAGCACCCGACTCGCGCAATACAGCGCTCATGCGCTCGATTTCTTCCGTCACTTCTTCTTCCGTACCGTCCGACTCACAAAGCAAAATTGCTTCTGCATCGAGGTCGTAACCGGCATGGACAAATTCTTCTACAGCGCGAGTGGCTGCCTTATCCATCATTTCCAGCCCTGCGGGAATCAACCCGGCGGCAATCACATCGGCCACGGCATTACCGGCTTTGGTCATGTCGTCAAAGCTGGCCATGATGACGCGGGCCACTGGTGGGCGTGGCACTAGACGCACGGTGACTTCTGTCACAACGGCCAGCATGCCTTCACTGCCAATCATCACGGCGAGGAGATCCAGCCCCGGCGCATCCAGCGCCTCGGTACCGAACTCCACAACGTCTCCATCCATAAGTACAGCACGCACCTGAATCACATTGTTTACGGTGAGCCCGTACTTCAGGCAATGCACGCCACCGGAGTTTTCGGCAACGTTGCCGCCGATCGAGCAGGCGATCTGGCTAGAGGGATCAGGGGCGTAATAAAGCCCATAGGGTGCCGCCGCGTCGGAGATGGCGAGGTTGCGCACGCCTGGCTGCAAGATCGCTCTGCGACTCAACGGATCAATATTCAGAATCTGATTCATCTTGGCGGTCGACAACACAATGCCCTCTTGCATAGGCATCGCGCCACCAGACAGGCCTGTGCCCGCACCACGCGGCACAACCGGCACACCGAACTCATTGCATACTTTTAACACGGCCTGAACTTGTGCTTCGTTCTCAGGCAAAGCCACCGCCAGCGGCAGGGTGCGGTAGGCCGCGAGGCCATCACACTCGTAGGGGGCGGTGTCTTCCTTCTGCCAAAGCAAGTTGGCAGAAGGAAGAGAACCACTGAGCGCCTCGATCAGGCGCTGACGTTTTTCACTCATGCCGCCCCCTTTATTTTCTGAATATGCGCCCTGACCAAGACGCTACACGGATTATTATAGGAAGGTCTGCCGCCTTCTTATATGAAAAATTTTCTCGATCGGCGTGAGGAATATTCATGCTGCTATGCAAGGCGCCATCGAGAACCAATCAATTTTCACCCGGTATTTCTCAACGCTGCAGAAATACCATTAATGCTGAGATGAATCCCGCGCTGTACACGCTCGCCGGCATGGCCGAGGCGATAACGGCGGATCAATTCCAGCTGCAAGTGATGCAAGGGATCAATATACGGAAAACGGTGACGCATCGACCGCGCGAGGCCCGGGTTGGCCGTGAGCCTTAGCTTATCCCCGGTAATCAGGTGCAAGGCCTCTGCCGTGAGATGCCACTCGGACTCGATCACACCAAAAATCTTCTTGCGCAGGCGGCGGTCTGCCACCAGCTCGGCATAACGTGAACCCAACGCCAGATCACTCTTAGCCAGCACCATATCCATATTAGATAAAAGGGTGCGGAAAAACGGCCATTCGCGGTACATGCGCTGCAGCATCGCCAAGCAAGTTTTGCGTTCGTTAGCGCTCTGATCTTCAAGGAACGCACGCACTGCCGAACCAAAACCATACCAACCCGGTAACGTTAGGCGGCATTGCCCCCAACTGAAGCTCCAGGGAATGGCCCGCAAATCCTCAATCTGCTGCAAAGCTTTCCGCGAAGCCGGGCGCGATCCGATGTTGAGCTGAGCCAGTTCCTTGAGCGGTGTTGCCGCAAAGAAATAATCCGTAAAACCCGGTGTTTCATAAACCAGCTTGCGGTAGGCCAGCGTACTTGCTTCTGAAAGCACTGCCGCAACATCCAGAAAGGACTGGGGCGCCGGCTTGGTCGGCTGCAGCATTGTGGCTTCCAGCGTTGCCGCGACCAGCGTCTCCAGATTGCGCCGCCCGATCTCCGGATTGGCGTACTTGGAGGCAATCACCTCACCCTGCTCAGTCAGACGGATCTGCCCACGCACCGTGCCGGGTGGCTGCGCCAGAATAGCTTCATAGCTTGGGCCGCCACCACGCCCCACCGTGCCGCCGCGTCCGTGGAACATACGCAAGCGGATGCCGTATAACGCGCCCAAGCGATCGAAACATTGCGCCAGTTCAATTTCAGCCCGGTAGAGCTCCCAGTTGCTGGTAAAAATACCGCCGTCTTTATTGCTATCGCTATAACCCAGCATGATGTCCTGCTCGGCACCCGAGCGGGCCACCAAGGCCGCCACACCATCTAGCGCGTAGAACTCGCTCATGATCGGTGCCGCATTACGCAAGTCGCCTATGGTCTCAAATAATGGCACAACGATCAGATCGCTGACACCTTCATTGGCCAGGGCGCCGCGCATCAGGCCGGCTTCTTTGAGCAGCACCAATACTTCTAGTAGATCGCTCACGCTCTCTGTATGGCTGATGATGTAGTGGCGAATTGCCATGGGCCCGTACTGCCGCACCACGCGATAAGCTGTTTCAAAAATCGCCAACTCGTCACGCGTGTGTTCAGAATAATCGTTAGCAGGCACCCGTAACGGGCGCACATCATTCAGCACTTGTAGCAACAGCGTCCGACGCGCTGCTTCATCAAGCGCACTGAAGTCGCGGCACATGCCTGCAGCGGCGAGCAGCTCGGCAACCACGGCTTCATGCTTATCCGAGCTCTGCCGTAAATCAACCGTTGCCAAATGGAAACCGAATACGGCTGCCGCACGAATGAGCGGTTGCAGACGTTGCGCACAGAGACCGGCAGCCCCTTGCGTATGTAAGCAAGCCTCGATGACACGCAGATCGTCAATGAAGGCCTCAGGGCTTTCATAACAAAGCGCCGAAGCAGGTGCAGCAGCACCCAGCACGCCAGCGCCCAGTGTTTGCATCGTCGCCGTTAGTCGGGCGTACACGCCCGTGAGTGCGCGGCGGTAAAGCTCATCGCTCCGGTGCTCGCTCTGATCTCCAGAGGCCTCTGCCAGTGCAATTAACTCTGGCGTAAATTCCGACAGCATCGATGATTGCGATAACTCCCGACCCATCGCACGCACTTCTTGTAGATAGTGACGCAAGGCCACCTCGCTTTGCCGACGCGTTGCGTAATCCAGCGTCTGCGCCGTCACATTCGGATTGCCGTCACGGTCACCGCCAATCCAGTGCCCCATACGGAAGAAGCTAGGCACTTGCCAACCGGGCAGATCATCCTCGAGCGTGGCATACAGCTTGGGGATCTCTTCCAGGAACGTGGCATCGTAATAGCTGAGCGCGTTCTCAATCTCATCGATAACCGTCAGCTTACTAAAGCGCAGCAGGCGCGTCTGCCAGAGTAGCGTCACCCGCGCGCGTAGCTGTTGTTCGTTTTCATGCAAGCGTCGGTCAAGCAAAGCCTTACGGCTTTTAGCACTGCCAAATTCATCGCGTATGGCATCGCGCTCAGTGAGCAGCTGAGCGATGTCGCGCTCTACATCCAGAATGCTTTTACGCTGCACTTCAGTAGGATGCGCCGTGAGCACGGGTGATACATACGCGTCTGCCAGAACCTGAGCGATCTGACGCGGCGTCTTGCCTCCTGCACGCAATCGTTGCATAGCGGCACCAATGCTGCCGGGCTGTAATTGTCCTGCACGCTCATACACGGCACGTCGACGAATGTAATGACGGTCTTCTGCCAGGTTTGCCAGATGACTGAAATAAGTAAACGCACGAATCACACTCACCGACAGCTCATCGCTGAGTCCACTCAATACTTTCTTGAGATTGCGACCCGCCAGCTCATTGGCATCGCGCCGGAAGGCCACTGATAATTTGCGAATGGCTTCAACGCGTTCGTAGACTGCTTCGCCTTCATGGATCCGGATCACGTCACCCAGAATACGGCCGAGCAGTCGAATATCCTCGACTAAGGGTTTTTCGGCATCCTGCTTATGGCGGCGCGTTTCCATTTTTCGTCTACCCCGAAGTTCTGAAGAGCTTGCTTAAGAAAATTATAGGGGCTACGCAGATCTGGGGTATGAAAACTTTTAACAGCGCGCGTGAGGATTATTCAGCTGTCTGGCCTAACGAATCAACGAGCCATTCGATAAAGGCCGTACACTCCCAGCGTTCCGACACACCCGGCTTCCAGCAGAGATAGTGGTGATTGGGTGCTGCAACCGAACGCTCCGATAGGCGCACCAAGCGACCCGTATCCAACCAGGCTGCGCCCAAATTGGTGCGCGCGAGGCAGACACCCAAACCTGCGGCCGATGCATCGTAGAGCATGCCGAGATCATTAAACTTAGCCATCGTCTGCAATCGTGTTTTGTCGAGCTTGCAGCTATCAAACCAGGTCTCCCATGGCTCAAGTTCACTATGGATCATCAGCGCTCGGGCTACCTGTTCTTCATTGTCGAAGCCGCCAAGGCTACCTACTTCATTCAGGTAATTGGGGCTACACGCCGGTGTCGCATAGTCCGACATCAAATGCACGGACTCCCGATCGGCAAAAGGCCCCATACCGAAGCGCACCTCCAGATCGGTCTCTTGCGAAACGACGTTGAATAGCGGGATCGATACCTGTAGCACCAGATCAATTTCCGGATAGGCATAGCGAAACAGAGGCAGACGCGGCATCAGCACCTGCCGGGAAAACGTCGGCGTTACCGCAATACGCAATAGCGTACGGGCACTCTGCGGCCCCACGGGTTCTGCCACTTGCAGAATGGCCAGCGCTTCGCGAACGCGCTTGAGATAAGCCTCTCCCTCCGGGGTTAGGCTGAAATCCTTGCGCACGAACAGCTTGAACTTGAGCTGCGTCTCAATCTGCCGGATACGATGGCTAATGGCGCTGGGCGTGATATGCAACTCATCCGCTACCTGCGTCACATTGCGATGGCGTGCCAGCGCTTCAAACGCCAACAAGCCCTGAATATTTGGAACTCTTGGAATCATCGCCATCGCTCGCTGTTGCTCACTCGCCCTGGCCCGACAACTGCTCAAGCAATTTCAGCACGGCAATCGAATCCTGTTCGCCCAGACCTGACCCGACCATCGCCTTGAACATCTGTGCCGTTGCTGCAGAGGCCGGCAGATAAAGTCCCAGATCGTGCGCAGTCTGCATCACGATGTTCATATCTTTTTCGTGCATCCAGCTCTTGAAACCCGGTTTGAAATTCCGGTCGATCATGCGCTGGCCGTGGTTCTCGAGAATCTTGGAGCCGGCAAAACCACCCATGAGCGCTTCGCGCACTTTAGCGGGATCTGCGCCGTTCTTTTTGGCAAAGGCCATTGCTTCCGCCACGGCCAGCACACCAACGCCGGTCAGAATCTGATTAGCTGCTTTGGCAACCTGGCCGGCACCCGAGACACCGATGTACACCACATTCTTGCCCATACAGGCGAACAGCGGTGCCACTTTGTCAAAAGCCGCTTTATCGCCACCCACCATGATCGATAGCGTACCGGCGACGGCGCCTACTTCACCGCCAGATACCGGTGCATCCAGGAACGTAACGCCCTGCGCCGACAGATCGGCCCCAATACTTTTCGCAGCGGCCGGTGGAATCGTACTCATATCAACAGCGATTAGACCGGGGCGCTTGCTCTGCACGACACCCTGGCTACCGAGCATCACTTCATGCACATCCGGCGCATCAGCCACCATGGAAAATACGATATCGGCAACGGCTGCCACCGCGGCAGGACTTGCTGCACCTTGCGCACCCGCCTCGATCAGCGGCGCTATCGATTCCTTGCGGCGCGCCCAAACGGTGACTTCATGCCCGGCCTTAAGCAGATTGAGTGCCATCGGGCGCCCCATGATGCCCAAACCAACAAAACCAACGCGCATAGCAACTCCTGAATCGGGCACCCCGTCTTTGGAGTGCGCCATGTCTGGTGAACTTGTTCGCGATCCCGATACCTGCCAGGGGATAACTTCAAGGATAATGCCCCTAAGTTTCTCACAGACTGCGATCGACCGAACATGCGCATCATCTCCGCTAACCTTAATGGCATCCGCTCCGCCTGGAAAAAAGGCTTCGCCGAATGGCTAGCCACCCAGCAAGCCGATGCGATCTGCGCCCAGGAAGTCCGGGCCACGCTCAAAGACATGGCCAAAGACGGCACCATGGAAAACCCGAGTGGCCTCACCGGCTACTGGCACCTGGCTGAGCGCCCCGGTTATAGCGGTGTCGGCATCTGGACACCGCATACGCCGCAGCAAATCACCCAGGGCATCGGCCATCCCGATTTCGATGCCGAAGGCCGCTATGTGGAACTGGATCTGGGCAAAGTCACCGTAATTTCGCTCTATCTGCCTTCCGGCTCCAGCTCTCCCGAGCGCCAGATGGCCAAATTCCACTTCATGGATGAGTTCCTGCCACGCATGGCCGCTCTTAAAGCCTCTGGCCGCGAAGTGATTATTTGCGGCGACTGGAATATTGCGCATAAAGAACAAGACCTTAAAAACTGGAAGTCGAACCAGAAGAACTCCGGCTTCTTACCCGAAGAACGCGCATGGATGAGCAAACTGATCGACGAACTCGGCTGGGTTGATGTTTATCGCGCAATACATCCCGATACCACCGCTGATTGCTACACCTGGTGGAGCAATCGCGGGCAGGCCTATGCCAAAAACGTGGGGTGGCGTATCGATTACCAGATCGCAACCCCCGGCGTTGCCGCGCTGGCACATAGCGCTTCTGTTTACAAAGACCAGAAGTTCTCTGATCACGCACCGCTCGTTATTGATTACAACTTAACGCTTTAGCAAAGCAATAATTGCAAGCGCCTCGCGTTAAGCGTAGGCTAAGTTTGCGGATGCATCATAAGCATTCGTGAAGACACATTTTGAAAGGATTCACATGTCGAACACCACCGCCTCTAAAGAAAAACTCGTTGCCGACCTGAAGCTGGTCGTTGCAGATACCGAAGAGTTGCTGCGCGCTACTGCCGGCCAAGCAGGCGAAAAAGTCACTGAACTGCGCGGTCGCTTGGAAAAGCGCCTGCAGGATGCCAAGGTATCGCTGGCAGATGCCCAGGCTTTTGCCACAGAAAAGGCCAAAGCAGCGGCGCACGCTGCAGATGACTTCGTTCAGACCGAACCCTGGAAAGCTGTCGGCATTGCCGCTGCGTTAGGTTTGGCACTGGGCGTTCTGATTGGCCGTCGCTAATCGCCTGTTAACCAATCCATGAAACTGCTCGACGCAGCACGCGATCAGATTCGCCAGTTACTCGGGGTGGTACAAACCCGCCTCGAGTTACTGGGTCTGGAACTCGCCGATGCACGCGACCACCTGGTCGCACTCTTTGCATTTACAGCAGTGGCCGTGTTTTTTTCCGGCGTCACCGTTGTCACCTTATTAGCCTTACTGGTTGTTGCCTACTGGGAACAACGCCTCGCCATTCTGGGCGGCGCTACGGCACTATTCGCACTCCTAGCCATCTTGGCCATCTGGCGTGCAAGTTGCCACGCAAAAGCTGGTGCGGATATTTTTTCAGATAGTTTGCAGGCGCTGCAAACAGATCGGGCGGCACTCAGGCCGCCAGCTCAAGACAGTCATGTCAACCCTGACTGAACGCGCTGTTCAACGCGGCCGACTGTTGGAACGCATCAGCCAGCAACGGGTTGCTCTTGCCGTGAGCTGCGCACCCATCGCCGACTTACTCAACACAGCGGACCATGTGGTTGAAGGCGCAGAACGCACGCGGCGCTGGATAGGCGAAAACCCGGTTGCCGTTGGCGTGGGGCTTTTTATACTGGTGCTGTGGCGCCCCAAGGGTGCGCTCAAGCTAGCCAGCAAGGGATTGCTGGGTTGGCGAACCCTCCGCTTTATACGTCAGAAGCTCGGCCCATTGCTGGCATAACTTGCCAGCCTAAGCTGCCGCGCCCCAGATTCCCTGTTCGATCATTTGCCGTGTTGCAGCCTCTGCCCAACCGCGGTTAGCAGCAGGTGATGCCGGACTAGGATGCAATACACGGCCAATAAGCGGCCGATGCTGGCTTGAGGCCAATGCCCGCAAGGCTTGAGCCTCGGCATACGCACCCACACCGACCACCCATTCCGGCTGCATTGTCTGCACCAGCGTGCGCAAGTGTTCATCACAGGCGGCCGCAACCGGCGCCATTTCCCCTGCAGGTAATTTATCCGGTGTGAGATTTCGTGCGTTATCGAAGAAAGCCAGAGGGCAATAGTTAGCAACGAAATGCTCGGCAAAAAAAGCTTCCGGTGTGCCAAAACGTTCGCGGAACAAACCCCATAAACGGCGACCACTCACTTCTGATCGCGTACAAGCCCAACCTTCGATCGGTCGCTTCGGGTTCATATTCAGCGGCTGACGAATCGGTGCATCAATGCGCAACCAGTCATGCGCCATGCTCACTTCGCCAAAAGGCACACCGATCTGCACCATACCGAAGGGCCCCGGATTCATACCAAGGAAGATAACGCGACGTGGTTGCGGTTGCCCGCCCCACTGTGTCAGATATTGTGTGTGTGCCGCACCCGCATAATCCAGCGGGTTATAAACATGCGTTACCGGTGCAGAAAACGACAACCCGTCAAGCTGCGCAGAAAGTGTTTCAGCAGCGGCAATCAGTGCCCGCGCACTCATGCAGCACGTGCCTCGCTGGCGGTTCCTCGATCATCACCCGACCACGGCGCTACTTTGAACAGCAGCAACATCCCTGGAATAGCCAGGAATGCGCATAACCAGAAGAACCCGTACCAGCCGATCTGTTCCACCAACCAACCCGCCGAGGCGTTGACCAGCGTACGCGGCACAGCTGCCAGGCTAGTGAACAAGGCAAACTGGGTGGCCGTATAGGCACGGTTCGTTGATCGGGCAATGAACGCCACAAAGGCAGCAGTACCCAGACCCACACCCAGGGCTTCAAACCCAATCACCAGCGCCAGGCTGGCCAATTCTGAAGGACCAATCGTGCTTTGTGTACCGGCCGATGCCAACCAGGCAAACCCGAAAATGGACACCACCTGCACCACGCCAAATAGCCAGAGTGCGCGGTTGATGCCCAGCTTCACCATCCACAAACCACCGAGCAGACCACCAATCACGGCGGGCCATAGGCCAGCGTTTTTAGCGACCAGTCCAATATCGCTCTTGGCGTAACCCATGTCCAGATAGAAAGGGGTGGCAAGAGCCGTGCAGAGTGAATCGCCCAGCTTGTAGCAGAAGATAAACGCGAGCACGGTGAGTGCACTCTTCCAGCCGGCACGTGCCATGAATTCGTTAAAGGGTTCAACGATCGCCTGCTTCAAGGTCCGCGGCGCCAGCGCATCGCCCTGCGGTTCGCGCACCCAGAAGGTAGCGATCACACCCGGCAACATGAAGGCCGCCGTGATCCAGAAGACCTCACCCCAAGGCAAATGATCCGCCAGGATCAGTGATACGGAACCCGGCACCAGACCGGCCACGCGGTAAGCATTTACAAAAACCGAGTTGCCTAGACCTAGCTCTTCATCAGAGAGCAGCTCACGGCGAAACGCATCCAGTGCAATGTCCTGCGTCGCGGAGAACACGGCCACCAGGGCAGCGATCAACATAATCGTGCTGATTTCGGTATGCGGATCAAAACCGCCCAACGTACCAATAGCCCCGACCAAGCCTAACTGCGTCACCAGCATCCAGCCACGGCGGCGACCCAACTTTAAAAAGTTAAGGCCATAACGATCAAGCAGCGGTGCCCAGATAAATTTCCAGGTGTAGGGAAATTGAATGAGCGCAAAGAGACCAATGGTCTTGAGATTAACGCCGCTGGAACGCAGCCAGGCTGGCACCAGATTCAGCAGCAGATAGAGCGGCAACCCCGAAGCAAACCCGATTAGAACGCAAATAGCCATGTGGCGCGTCCAGAGGGCGCGCCACACACTGGTTTTTTTGTCGGAACCCGCTTCGGTCACGGACGACCTAAACGGTAAATGGCTGTATCTGCCAGAAAGTTAATGTCTTCCGTAACTCGGGCACCGTTATCCAGCGCAATCGTTTCCAGAATCGCAATGCCCTGCTCCTGACACAGCGACTCAAAATCAGCGATCGTAAAGAATCTCACGTTCGGCGTATCGAACCATTGGTAAGGCAGACTCTCCGAAACAGGCATCCGCCCTTTAAGAATAGCCTGGCGGTGCGTGTAGTAACCGAAGTTCGGGAACGACACGACGGCTTCGTGCCCAACACGTAACAATTCCTTGAGCAGGCCGACGGTGTTCTGAATCATCTGCAGCGAGAGCGACATGATCACGTGATCAAAAGCGCCATCTTCAAAACCGGCAAGGCCACGTTCCAGATTCACCTGAATCACGTTCACACCAGACTTCAGACAAGCCAGCACACCTGCCGGATCCTTTTCGATGCCATAGCCAATGACCTGTTTCTCATCCATCAGGCGGCGCAGCAACAGGCCATCGCCGCAACCCAGATCAAGCACGCGCTCACCAGGTTGAATCCAACCGGCAATCGCATCCAGATCTGCCCGCAAATCGGCCAGATCCAGACGTACGCTCTTACGTGCCGTCATAGCACGACCTCCTCGAAGTAGGTGCGTAACACAGCGTGGTACTGCGCATCATCCATCAGGAAAGAGTCGTGCCCATGCACGCTATCAATTTCGGCATAGCTCACACGACGACCGTTATGCACTAGGGCCGTCATGATTTCGCGACTACGCTCAGGCGAGAAACGCCAGTCCGTCGTAAAGGCCACCACCAGAAAATCGGCTTGGGCGCCGGCGAGTGCCGCATCCAGATTGCCGCCGGTGCTTACGGCCGGATCAAAATAATCCAGTGCCTTGGTGGTTAGCAGATACGTGTTAGCGTCAAAGTAGCCAGAGAACTTCTCGCCCTGATAACGCAAATAGGACTCGATCTGGAAATCCGTTTCGTAGCTGTACTTCAATGCGCCATCTTTGAGCGAGCGGCCAAACTTCTCTGCCATCTGGTCATCAGACAGATACGTGATGTGACCGAGCATGCGTGCCAGCTTCAGGCCGCGCGCGGGTACGACACCCTGCTCGTAGTAATGCCCGCCATAAAATTCCGGATCGGTCAGAATGGCCTGGCGGGCCACTTCATTAAAGGCAATATTCTGTGCTGTGAGCGTCGGCGCCGATGCAATCACCACGGCGTGCTGCAAGCGCGCCGGGTACGACAAGGTCCACTGCAAGGCCTGCATGCCACCCAACGAACCGCCCACGACAGCAGCCCAGCTTGCCACACCCAGATGATCGGCCAGGCGCGCCTGCGCATCGACCCAATCTTCTACCGTTACCACGGGGAAATCAGCGCCGTAGAGTTTGCCGGTTTTCTGGTTAACCGTATTTGGCCCACTCGAGCCATAACAACCGCCGAGGTTGTTCACGCCAACCACAAAGAATTTGTTCGTATCCAGCGGCTTACCCGGGCCCACCAGATTGTCCCACCAGCCCAGCGTGCCTTCTTGATCTGCCGCATCGGTATAACCCGCCACATGGTGGTTACCGGATAGCGCGTGGCAAACGAGCACGGCATTACTGGCATCGGCATTCAGCGTGCCATAGGTTTCGTACACCAGCGTAAATTCGGGCAGCACGGCACCGCTCTTCAAGGGCAGCGGTACTGCACAGTGAAAAGTCTGCGGGCGGACTAGGCCGACCGAGCCGGGAAGGACGTCGTTCATTATTCTAATCAGTTAATGGACCGAATGATCGGCCGGTAAATTCAAGCGGCGAATCTGTTCACGGATTTGAGCAGAGTCGTCTAGGCGCAGCAGTTTGCGCACCATGGGGGCTAATTGTCCTACATCCGCGGTCAGAACCTGTTGTTTCACTTCCAAAATCTGCGAGGGGTGCATCGAGAAATGACGTAGACCCATGCCGAGCAACAGACGTGTGAGCTTCGGGTTGCCGGCGAGTTCGCCGCAGATCGATACCGGTACACCGGCCTTTTCGCCACCGGCCAGCACATGGGCAATCAGCATCAGCACTGCCGGATGCAACGAATCGTACAGCCCGGCCACCTCTTCGTCGCCACGGTCAATCGCTAGCGTGTACTGCGTGAGATCGTTGGTGCCGATCGACAGAAAGTCCAGGCGCTTGAGGAACATATTTAGCGCCAGTGCGGCTGCTGGAATTTCGATCATGCCACCCAGCTTGATATCTTCGCCAAAGCTTACGCGACGATCTCGTAAATCCTCGCGCGCCTTGTCTAAAGCAGCCCGGGTTGCATCGACTTCATGGGCATTGGAAATCATCGGGATCAGAATACGAACCGGACCAAAACGGGCCGCACGCAAAATGGCGCGCAGCTGTACACCAAACATGGCGGGTTCAGAGAGCGATAGGCGAATGCCGCGCAACCCCAATGCCGGATTGATCGCGCTCCGCGCCTGATCCAGTGCTTTATCGGCACCCAGATCATAGGTGCGGATCACGACCGGCTTGCCGGCCATACCCTTCACCACTTTGCGATAGGCTTCAAACTGTTCGTCTTCGGACGGAATCTCACGGCGATTCAGAAATAGAAACTCGGTACGGAACAGGCCCACGCCATCCGCACCATTATCTTTTACTGCCTGCACATCGTCCGGCAATTCGATATTGGCCATCAGGTCCACGCGCACATCATCCAGCGTGAGCGGATCGGCCTTCTTCAATCGCTTGAGCTTGCTGCGTTCCAGTTCGATCTGGCTCTTGCGCAGCCGGTATTCTTCCAGTACCCGTTCGTCCGGGTTAATGATGATGACGCCACGGAAACCATCAACGATCAGTAACTCGCCATCACGAATGACTTCGCGCGCACCACGCAAACCGACTACCGCCGGGATCGCCATACTCCGCGCCAGAATGGCCGTGTGCGATGTCGCGCCACCCACATCGGTCACAAACGCAGCGAAACGATGCTCCTTGAAACTGATCAGATCTGAAGGCGGCAGATCGTGCGCCACGATAATCTGTTCTTCTTCCTTAACGCCCTTGCTGCTCTTGCTCGACTTGCCGATCTTACCGGCACGCCCCATCAATTCTTTAATAACGCGCTCGACCACCTGCACCACGTCAGCCTTGCGTTCGCGCAAATACGGATCATCGATGGCATCAAACTGTTTCACCAGATAATCCATCTGCTGCACCAATGCCCATTCGGCATTGCAACCGCGCTCACGAATCAGCGTCTTGGGTACATCAACCAATTCTGGATCTTGCAGAATCAAGGCATGCACATCAATGAAGGCGCGCATTTCTGCAGCCGACTCGGCCATCTCGTTGCGCAGCTCATCCAGCTCGGTACGCACACGCTCAACGGCCGTTTCAAAACGCAGGACTTCTTTTTCCACCTGGCGCGCAGGCAGCGTTAAGTGAGCAACCTCCAGCGTCGCATGCGACAACAATTGCGCCTGACCGATGGCAATGCCACCGGAAACGCCCAGACCATGGAGGGTAAAGCTCATCCGATTACTCGCCTTCGCCGAAGTAGTCGTTGATCAGACCTTCTAACGCGCTCATCGCCGCCTCGGCATCATCGCCGATGGTCTCGATCGCTATCGACGTGCCTTTGCCTGCCGCCAGCATCATTACGCCCATGATGCTTTTACCGTTAACGCGCCGCCCATTCCGTTCCAGCCAAACTTCACTCTGGAAGGTACCGGCCAGTTGCGTGAACTTGGCTGAAGCCCGGGCATGAAGCCCCAACTTATTGATAATTTCGACATCTTTGCGAATTGTGGTCATGGGCATTCTTTCATGAGAGTCGACAAATCAACCGGCATCCGCAGCCGTCATCGCTACCGTGCATTCCGTACCAGCCAGCAGGGCTTTCTGAACCAAAGCCGGCAGCAAACGATGGCGGTAATTGATCGCGCGCAGCACCATCGGCAGGCTCACACCTGAAAGCGCTTCAATTTTGCCTGGTTCAATCATGCGTGCAGCTACCCGCGCTGGTGTGGCGCCCAGCAGATCGGTGAGCACCAGTACACCGCCACCCTGATCCAGGGTGGCTACTAATTGGCGCGCTTTCGCTGCAACCTCATCAACCGGTTCATCCTGACCGGCAGACAAAATGGCCACATGCTCCGGCAAATCGCCACCAAGCACATGGCTCGCGCATTCAAGGAGGGCTTCTCCGAGTCGGCCATGCGTCAGTAGCAAAATACCAACGGGGATTTTATTTTGTTCAGTCATTCAACTCATTCAATACGACGGATATCCGGCAGTTTGCCATCATGTGGCTGAAATTTCAGCCGATCGGCCAGATTTGCTGTCACAGACACTGTGCCATCGTCCCACACGTGCAGCACCGACTTCAGTGCCAAGCGCTGCGCCATGGCCTTCCAAGCACTGTCACCGGCGATAAACACCGGTTTGGTCAACACGTCAGAACGCACACCTGCATCCGGGCCATCCACGACGATAGTCACCGCTTGCACACCCGACGCCGGGTAACCTGTACGCGGATCCAGCAGATGCGGATAACGCTTCCCCTCCACTTCAAAGTAACGCTGATAATCGCCTGAGGTACCGGTAGCTTCGCCATCGCGGAGCTCCAGAACGGCCAGGGGTCCGGCATAACGCGGTGCCTGAATCGCAACGCGCCAGGGTGATCCATAGCGCGTACCCAGTGCCATTACATTGCCGCCAATATTAATCAGCGCATTATTCAAACCGGCGGCCCGCAAAATGGCGGCGGCCCGATCCAATGCCGTACCCTTAAGCGAACCCCCGAAATCCAATGCCACCTGAGTATTGCTGCTGCTTACCCATGCGCCCGCGTCATCAGCATCAATTTTGATTTGGGCAATCGACGGGTGGTTTTTGAGCCAGGCTTTAATGGCCGAAGGTTCAGGTAGTTGGGCTGCATAGCTATCGGCATGGAACCCCCAGAGCGCGATCAACTGCCCAATGCCCGGGTCAAAGAGACCCTCAGACGACTTCGAAAACTGCTGTGCTTCCAGCAGCAGGCTGGCCATTTCCTGAGAGACGTGTATCCGCTGACCAGCGGCAATGGCATCGTTCAACCGGGTCAGCTCAGACGGTTGCCAGGCGTGATACGTACGGTGCATGCGATCAAACTCGGCCAGCACCTGAGCCACGGCGGCGCGCACCTGCGCTTCGGGCACCTCTTCAGCTACCTGGACTTCGACGCGGGTCCCAAAAACGAAGGACTCACTGGTGATTGGTTTTTTCTCGCCGCAGGCCATCAGGCCGAGTGCTATTAATGTCACCAGCAAGCAGGCACGCAACCCACCCATCACATCAGACCCCGAATGGATCCGTAGCTTCCAACTCGTATGAAGCGGCCATCAATGCCAGACGGGCAATTACGCCATAGGCATAAAAACGGTTCGGTGGCGAATCCGGGTTGGCGCTGTAGTCGGGCAAGTTACAACCCGTTTCAAAGGCCAGTGGTTCAAAGTGCATGCCCGGCGCATTGAGGTTTTCTTCCGGGCCACGCGCTTCATGCACGCGATAGAAACCGCCAACGACAAAGCGATCGATCATATAGACCACCGGCTCGGCCACCGCATCGCGAATCGTTTCGAGTGTCGGCACGCCTTCCTGAATAATCACGGACGATACCTCCATGCCTTCCTTGATCACACTCATCTTGTTGCGTTGCTTACGGTTCAGGCCAATCACTTCACTGGCATCACGCACCGTCATCACGCCCATACCGTAAGTGCCGGCATCGGCTTTCACCACCACATAGGGGTCGGCCTTGATGTCGTACTCGCGATATTTCACGCGGATGCGGTTAAGCAGCTCATCCACACGCGCCGCTAGGCAATCTTCCCCTACACGTTCGTGGAAGTTAATGTCTTCGCAAGTCGCAAAGTAAGGGTTAATACGCCACGAGTCGATACCGACCAGCACAGCAAAATCGGTTGCCACACGATCGTAGGCCGCAAAATGCTGGCTCTTGCGGCGCACATGCCAACCGGCATGTACCGGTGGAATTAGCGTCTGGCCCGTGGGTGCTTGCAGGATATCCGGCACGCCGGCCGACAGATCATTATTGAGCAGCACCATGCAGGGGTCGAAGCCTTCAACGCCCCAGCGACCGTTATTCAGTTGCAACGGTTCCAGATGCAGAGACTGCCCATCATCCAGTTCCAGCGTTACAGGCGCAGTAATTTCTGGCGATACCGAACCTAGACGCACCGTCAACCCGGCCTGGCGCAGCACGCCAGCCAGCGTAGCCACATTCTTCAGATAGAACTGGTTACGTGTATGGTTTTCCGGGATGAGCAGCATATTTCGCGCATCCGGACAGTATTTTTCGATGGCCGTCTGGATCGCCTGGATGCACAGCGGGTAAAACGCCGGATTCAGGTTATTAAAGCCGCCGGGAAACAGGTTGGTATCGACTGGCGCCAGCTTGTAACCCGCGTTGCGCAGATCGACCGAGGCGTAAAAAGGCGGCGTGTGATCCTGCCAGGCACAGCGAAACCACCGCTCAATCGCGGTCGTTTGATCCAGAAAGCACTGTTCCAGCGCATGAAGGGGGCCAGCCAGGGCCGTAGTCAGATTAGGAACCATGGCTCAAGTTTACCCCATGAGCACCATGCCAGTGCCGCACTGCAGCGCCGCCGCTGGTAGAATGACGTCTTTAAAAACATTGCCTTAGCGGCCGGCTATGCCGACCGCCACGCTTTTTTGGATTTTCCATGCTCGTCGCAAATAACATCACCATGCAATTCGGGGCTAAGCCCTTGTTCGAAAACGTTTCGGTCAAATTCGGCGAAGGCTATCGCTACGGCCTGATTGGTGCCAACGGCGCCGGCAAATCGACCTTTATGAAGATCCTCTGCAATGCACTGGAATCTTCGGCCGGTAACGTGACCAAAGACGTTAACGAACGCATGGCTTACCTGAAGCAAGATCAGTTCGCCTACGAATCCAGCGGTAGTTGT
>CAIQBG010000057.1 GCA_903870055.1 uncultured Pseudomonadota bacterium | reverse complement strand
GTGCATAACCGCTTTGCTATCGCGCCTTCGTACAACTGAACTAAAAAGGGAAAGCGGTTTGCTTTCCCTTCTTATAAAACTGGAGCGGCAGAAGAGTCTCGAACTCTCGACCTATACCTTGGCAAGGTATCGCTCTACCAACTGAGCTACTGCCGCATGAGAGCCCAAATTATACAGAACATGTGAAATCTGGGTCAAGCCTAATTTAACAAAAGTTACTTAATCGGATTCTTTGAGGTCTGGCCAGGCAACATACAGATAATAAGCCATAGACCATAAAGTCAGTGCTGCAGCGATCCAGATGAGCAAGGTGCCCCAGAAGCGCATGTCGTAGCCGCCTAACTCAGCCCCGTATAACAACATCGGTATGGCAGACAGCTGTGCTGCCGTTTTGAACTTGCCAATCATGTTAACGGCAACGCTCTTGCGTTTACCCATGCTGGCCATCCATTCGCGCAACGCAGAGATCGTAATTTCTCGTCCGATAATAATAATGGTAACCAGTTCGCTAACCCGGCCATCGGCCACCAGAAGGATCAAGGCCGTAGAGACGATCAGTTTATCGGCAACCGGGTCGAGAAAAGCCCCAAAGTTGGATGTCTGATTCCACTTACGCGCAAGATATCCATCGAGCCAGTCCGTTAGCGCGGCGAAGATGAAGATGATGGCCGAAAGAATGTTTCTGCCCTCTTCTGCTATTGGCAATACTTGCGGCACAAAAGCAACAATCAGCAGCGGTATACAGGCGATACGCGCCCAGGTCAGAAAGAGTGGCAGATTCATCATGTGCGTATTATCAGCTATCTTGTAGTGCTTCGTGAACCCGTTGTGCTAATTCAGCACTCATCCCAGGCACATTGGCAATCGCATCTATGCTGGCCACCTTCATGGCCGATACGTTGCCGAAGCATGTCATGAGCGCTTTCCGGCGTTTGGGACCAATACCTGCAATCTCGTCCAGCCGTGATCCAAAGCGGGCTTTTTGTCGACGGCCGCGGTGGCCCGTTAGCGCAAAGCGATGCGCCTCATCGCGTATTTCCTGTACCAGGTGTAACCCGGGATTATCCGGGTCTAGATGCAAGGGCTCACGTTCGTCGCTAAAGATCAGTGATTCAAGACCGGGCTTACGGCCTAATCCCTTGGCCACACCCACCAGAGGCATGTCCGATCGACCCAATTCGGCTAAGGCTTCTGCAGCTTTCGCTACCTGCCCCTTGCCGCCGTCAATGAGTATCAGATCTGGGCGGATACCTTCCACGCCCTTATCGCTTGGTTTATAGCGTCGAAACACGGCCTGGTGGATGGCAGCATAGTCATCACCTGGTGTGATGTCGGTGATGTTGAACCGACGGTAATCCGCGCGACGCATCGCCCCACCTTCTTTCTCGTCATGCGTCCAGACCACACAGGATGCAACAGCAGCTTCACCTTGGGTGTGGCTGATATCAAAGCACTCGATACGATTCAATTGCTCAAGGGCCAAGCCGGCTTGTTGCAAGGCCACGAGCAGCGATTCCTGACGTTTACCCTGCAGGCTCTGCATTCGCCGGCGCTGTGTAAGTGCCAGTTGTGCATTATTCACCGCCAGCTCCACCCAGGATTTATGTTGGGCGTAATACGGCAAATCCATCGGTAAAGGCCTACCGATAATGCCGACCAGCGTTTCAATGACTGCTTCGTCAACCGCAACATTGACGAGCACTTTGCCGGGGGGTGGATGCAAAGCGTAATGCGATTCAATAAAGGCAGAAAGCACTTCGCTAAGCGATGCCTGATCTAATTGGTTACCTGCCTGCGGGAAGTGCGCACGATCGCCCAGATGACGACCGCCGCGTACCATGGCCAGATTCACACAGAGACTACCGCCCTGTTCCACGGCAACGATGATGTCGACATCTTCTGCCTGGTGACTATCCATAATCTGGGTATCTTGCGCGTGATGTAGCGCCTGGATCTGATCACGGAGCTGTGCCGCTTGTTCGAAGGCCAGATTCTCTGCAGCCTTTTCCATCAGACCCGTCAGGCGTTGCATCGTTTCCTGATGACGCCCCTGTAGAAATAGGGTTGCTGCTTTTACGTCTTCGGCATAATCCGTTTCGTTGATACGCCCGACACAGGGGCCACTGCAGCGTTTGATCTGATAAAGCAAACAGGGCCGCGTGCGGTTATTAAAAACACTATCTTCACAGGTGCGTAGGCGGAAGATCTTCTGTAGCAGGTGCACGGCTTCGCGCACCGAATAGGCATTCGGGTACGGGCCAAAATACTCTGCGTTATTCGATAGCGACCCCCGATGTAGCCCAATTAACGGCCAGGTCTCTTTTGTGAGACGAATGTAGGGGTACGACTTGTCATCGCGAAACAGTATGTTGTACCTGGGTGCCAACTCTTTAATGAGGTGGTTTTCAAGTAACAGCGCTTCTGATTCAGAGGGCGTTGGGGTCACCATCAGGCTGGCAACTTTGCTCACCATCAGTGCAATCCGTGGGCTACTCAGGTTCTTGGCAAAGTATGACGAGACGCGGCTTTTGAGATTGCGTGCCTTGCCCACGTAAAGCACCTGGCCATCTTCGGCCAGAAAGCGATACACCCCCGGCCGCTCAGGCAGCGTACGCACCTGATCTTGCAGGGGATGGCTCATGAATTACAGCGCCTGAATGCGTTTCAGTGCGGCTTGATAGTCAGGATTGGCTTCAAGTTGGGCACGCGATAGTGGCTGTGCTTTACCTAGGCCAGGCTGTCCCAACAGATTAGGGATGCGGGCAGCACGCACAGGATGTGCCTCGGGCTTCCATTCTTCAATCAGCGTATCAACAAAGTCTGGCTTGTTACACACCAGCAATACATCACAACCAGCATCCCAAGCGGCATTGGCACGATCAACAATGCTACCGGCTACGCTGGCACCTTCCATAGACAAGTCATCGCTGAAAATAATGCCCTCAAATTGGCATTCCAGGCGGAGCTTTTCCAGCCAGCGTGGTGAAAAGCCTGCGGGACGGTCATCCAGTACCGGATAAATCACATGCGCCGGCATGACTGCATCGAGCGATAGCTCATGGTACGGCTGCATATCGATTTCAATTTCTGCCATGCTGCGCTCATCGACAGGAATGGCGACGTGGGAATCTGCTTCTACCCAGCCATGGCCCGGGAAATGTTTGCCACATGAACCCATGCCACCCTTAGCCAGCCCACGAATCAATGCCGCTGCCAGTCTCGATACAATCTGCGGGTCTTTGGAAAAGCTACGGTCGCCGATAACGCCGCTGCGACCCCAGTCCAAATCCAGCACCGGGGCAAAGGAGAAATCTACCCCGTGGGCACGTAATTCGCTAGCCAGAACCAGGCCAACAGCTTCAGCTGACTCATCAGCAGCGATAGGATCTTTAGCAAAAAGCTCGCCCAGTAAACGCATCGCTGGCAGTCGTGTGAAGCCTTCGCGGAAGCGTTGTACCCTGCCCCCTTCGTGATCGACGGTAATTGGCAGCGGTGGCTGACGCAGGCTGGCAATCTCCTGTGTCAAAGCCGAAAGCTGTAACGGATCTTTATAGTTACGAGAAAAAAGAATCACACCGCCCACCAGCGGATGCAGAAGCCGATACTTATCCGCTTCAGTGAGTGACAGGCCTTCCACGTCGATCATTAAAGGACCGTAGGGTACATTCGTGCTCATAGCTTCTCCACAACAACAAAGGCGACCGCATGATCCACTTCATCCGTGATGGAGAGATGAATCTGCAGGGAACGCTGGCGGATCCACTCTGCCAGCTCGGGTTCAAAACTAAAAAACGGTTTGCCCAGAACATCGTGTTCTACACGGATCGAAGGCAATAAAACAGGCGCGCGCAAGCCTGTGCCTAACGCTTTAGCCAGTGCCTCTTTAGCCGCAAAGCGTTTGGCAACAAAGCGATCTTGGGCAGATATGAATTGCGCTTCAGCTTGCTCAGCCGGATGCAACAGATGTGCAGTAGCACGCTCGGGATGCCGAGATAACAGCTGCCCAATACGCTGAACAGAAACGATATCCGTACCGATGCCGTGAATCATGGCTTTTAACGATTGAGGCTGACGGCTTCACGCATGAGCCGCTTCATTTCGGCAACAGCTTCCCGCAACCCAACAAAGACAGAGCGGCTGACGATGGCGTGACCGATATGTAATTCACGGATGCCCGGCAAGGCAGCAATCGGTTGAACGTTATAGTAATTCAATGCGTGACCCGCATTAAAACGCATGCCGAGGGTACGGATTTGCTGGCCAGCGGCTGCAACACGCTGTAGTTCAGATTGAACGGCCGGACGTTCGATATCACGCCCTGCCGCGTGAAAAGCATGCGCGTAGGGTCCGGTATGAATTTCACAAACCTGCACACCAATTCGGGCAGCGGCAGCGACCTGATCAGGCTCTGCATCGATAAAGGTGCTGGTAACAATACCGGCATCGCGTAGCTTACCTACAATTTTTGCGAGTCGAGCTTCCTGACCGACGATATCCAGACCGCCTTCGGTAGTAACTTCCTGACGCCCTTCGGGCACCAGCATGGCCATTTCCGGTTTGAGTGCGCAGGCAATACCGACCATTTCTTCGGTAGCCGCCATTTCCAGGTTGAGTTTGATCTGAGTCAGGTCGCGTAGCTTACGAACATCAGCATCCTGGATATGACGACGGTCTTCACGCAGATGAACAGTAATGCCATCCGCACCACCCAGATGCGCTTCAACTGCCGCCCACACCGGATCCGGCTCATATGTGCGCCGCGCCTGACGGAGAGTCGCCACGTGATCAATATTTACGCCGAGTTCAATCATGATAGAAATTCAGTAAATGATTCAGAGGTCAGCCAGCTCTTCAAACAGGCGACGACTATGCAGTTGCCGCCCATTCAGATAAAAGGCCATCAAACTGCGCATGAGTTGTTTACTCTCGATCAGTGTGACGGGGTTGTCAAAGGACTCTGCATCCATATCGAGCAGCGTCTGTCCGCTTATTGTACCGGCGCTGGCCGAGGAATCGGCAATGATCCGCGGCCCGGATTCCATTTCGTATAAATAACGGATATCAGCAGCAATGGGCTGACCCGATGTATCGTGGGCCAGCATGAGGCCATAACCAAGTTCCCCTAGCAGGCGTTTCTCAAAACGACGTAATGCAGCGGAAAAAAATGCCGCATCATGCGTTTCTGATGCTGATAGCGTCTGCAAAGTCGTGCTGTAATGCTCGAAAAGCTGCTCGTGCGCATCTTCTCGCGGCAACAGATTAATCAGCAGTTCATTCAGGTAATAGCCACACAGCAAGGCACGCCCCTGCAACAACGGCTGGCCGCCCTGCCATTCGGCATTATGTAGGGTGACCACATCACCCTTGCCGCTCCAGGTTATCTCTAGCGGCTGGAAACCCATGAGCACACCACGCATGGCGGATCGTGGACGTCGTACGCCTTTGGCAACGAGTGCCATCCGGCCGTAATCCCGGGTAATCGCTTCAACCACCAGACTGGTTTCCCGATAGGGTCGGCTATGCAGCACAAAGGCTGCTTGGCGTTCAACTTTAACGGGCCGCATGGGAATCAGCTATGCGTTGAGATGGCGATTATTCGTAGCCTAGGGTACGCAGCAGGCGTTCGTCATCTGCCCAACCCGACTTTACTTTGACCCATAGCTCAAGGTAGACCGTGCCACCGAACATACGCGTCATGTCCTGACGCGCCTCTGAGGCGATACGTTTCAGCGTTTCACCGTTACGGCCAATGATCATAGGCTTATGAGATTCACGATCAACGACAATGGCCGCAAAGATGCGGCGCAGCTCACCTTCGGTTTCGAATTTTTCAATTTCAACCGTCGCTGCATAAGGAAGTTCATCACCCAGCAGGCGGAACAGTTTTTCACGAATGTATTCAGAGGCAATAAAACGTTCGCTACGATCAGTAAGCGTATCGGGATCGTATAGGAATCCCTGTTTCGGTAAAGTCTTGCGGATCTCACCTAGTAGCGCATCTGTTTGCGTACCCTTTTCAGCACTTACCGGAACAATCGCAGCCCAGTCACGTAATTCAGCCAACTTCGCCACAAAAGGAAGCATGGCTGCTTTGTCTTTAAGCTCGTCAATCTTGTTGAGGACCAGAATCACCGGCCGATCATCGGGCAACAGTGCCATAACCTTCCGGTCAGGATCTCCAAAACGCCCTGCCTCGATGACGAAGCAAATGACATCCACATCAAGCAGCGCCTGAGTCACGCCACGGTTCATAGTACGGTTAAGTGCCGAGCTATGTTTGGTCTGAAACCCCGGGGTATCTACAAAGACATATTGCGCATCGTCATCACTACGCACACCCATGATGCGATGACGGGTGGTTTGCGCTTTACGCGACGTAATGCTAAGTTTTTCACCAATCAGACGGTTCAGTAATGTCGATTTGCCCACATTCGGGCGGCCAACAAGGGCAACTAGACCCGCAGGCTTCAGATCCTCAGACAGTTCAATCGGAAGTTCGGTCATCGTGTTTTATCCTGTTGTACAGCTTCTAACTGCATAAGCGCAAGTTCGGCCGCCTGCTGTTCGGCAGCACGACGGGTCGGACCCTGTCCACGGGTTTCTATCCGGTGGTCTGCGATATGACAAACCACCTCAAAGGTCTGGGCGTGGGCCGCACCACTTGCTTTAGGCACATCGTAAACGGGCAGCGGAAAGCGACGGCCCTGTAGCCATTCCTGCAAACGTGTCTTGGCATCTTTAGCAGATGGCAATTGCTGGAGGTCGATCGCAGCAATACGTGGGCTGAAACTGCCTAGTATGACTCGGCGTGCCGTTTCAAATCCTGCGTCCTGCCAGATGGCGCCATAAAGCGCTTCGACAGTATCAGCCATGATTGACGGACGATTCTGTCCACCACTCTTTAGCTCCCCTTCGCCAAGGCGCAGATAGTGACTGATCGATAGCTCTCCGGCAACAGTGACCAGCTGGTCCTGACAGACCAGATTAGCCCGCAAACGGGAAAGATCACCCTCAGGCAGATCTGGAAAGGACTGGAACAGCGCTTCGGCCACAACGGCATTAAGAATGGAGTCACCCAGAAACTCCAGGCGCTCATAATGGTCTCGACCATAACTACGATGGGTTAGCGCCTGTTCAAGCAGTGACTGATCGCAAAACTGGTACGCAATAGCAGACTCAAGCGATGCCAGCAGGCTCTGTGCCGTAGCGCGACGCTGAACGGTTTGCGTCATGCTGAAGTCAACTTAGCGAAATGAGCCAATACGGCCCAGATCGCCCCAGTGAAACCAGATAAAGAAGGCTTTGCCGACGATGTTGGCATCCGGTACGAAACCCCAGACGCGACTATCTTTACTGTTGTCACGGTTATCCCCCATAACAAAGTAATTGTCAGCCGGTACTTTGCAGACAAAACCAGCGCTATCGTAACGACACTGATCGCGATAAGGGAAACGGGCTACATCTGGCACAAAGGCCGGCGCATCGGCATCATTCAGTGTGTTGTAGGTGATGCCGTTCAGACTTTCCTGGTAATGCTTCGAATAGTACATGCGGTCCGGATGCAGGTAATCGGTTTCCGCTGTGCGTGGCACAGGCACCCCGTTGATACTGAGTTGTTTATTCTGATAGCTCACGGTATCGCCCGGCAGCCCAATCACACGCTTGATGTAATCGACATTCGGCTCTGGCGGGTAACGGAATACAACAACATCACCGCGAGCCACTGCACTACCACCGACGATTTCAGTACCGACGATCGGCAGACGGAGACCGTAAGTAAATTTATTGACCAGAATATAGTCACCAACCTGCAGCGTAGGAATCATCGAACCCGATGGAATCTTGAAGGGTTCAACCACGAAAGAGCGCAGCGCAAAGACAGCAAGAATAACCGGGAACAGACTGGCGCCCCACTCCACCCAGATCGGGTTTTTGCTGCCCGGCTTACGCAGTTTGCGTGCATAGAGCACATCAATCAGCCAGAGAATACCTGTGGCCAGGGTGATCAGAAAAAGGATCAGTGCAAAATTCATTCAATCGTTCCGTACGCTTAATTACTTACCATCAACTCGTAGCACTGCCAGGAATGCTTCCTGCGGTACTTCAACCGTGCCGATCTGCTTCATACGCTTCTTACCAGCCTTTTGTTTCTCGAGCAGTTTCTTCTTACGGGAAATGTCGCCGCCGTAACACTTTGCCAACACGTCCTTACGCATGGCCTTCACTGTTTCTCGTGCAATGATCTGCGCGCCCAGTGCTGCCTGAATAGCCACGTCATACATCTGGCGCGGAATGAGTTCACGCATCTTACTGACCAGTTCACGACCCCGGTAAACCGAAGTGGAACGGTGCACGATGAGTGACAGGGCATCAACTTTGTCGCCATTGATCAGCACATCGAGTTTCACCATATCGGCCGTGCGATATTCCTTGAACTCGTAATCCAGCGAAGCATAGCCACGCGAAACTGACTTGAGCTTGTCAAAGAAATCGAACACGACTTCCGAAAGCGGCAGCTCATAAATCATCTGAACCTGACGACCGTGATAACGCATATCAATTTGCGAGCCACGTTTCTGGTTACACAGTGTGATTACGGAACCCACATACTCTTGGGGTAGGAAAATAAAGGCGGTGATGATGGGTTCGCGAATCTCTTCAATCTTGCCGACATCAGGTAACTTCGCAGGATTCTCTACAATGATCTCTTCACCATTGCGCTGGCGCACCTGATACACCACGGTGGGTGCCGTAGTGATGAGATCCATGTCGAATTCGCGTTCCAGACGTTCCTGGACGATTTCCATGTGTAACAGACCCAGGAAACCACAGCGAAAGCCAAAGCCTAGCGCCTGTGACACTTCTGGCTCAAACTGCAAAGCAGCGTCATTCAACTGAAGCTTTTCTAGAGAATCGCGTAGCTGTTCATATTCATTCGGCTCTACCGGATACAGACCAGCAAATACCTGAGGTTTGATTTCCTTAAAGCCTTCGAGCGCTTGCTCGGCCGGACGATCTGCCAGGGTAATCGTGTCACCCACACGTGCGGCTTTCAGTTCCTTGATATTGGAAATGATAAACCCCACTTCGCCTGCCGATAGTTGCGGCTGCTGCTTGGATTTCGGGGTAAAAATACCCACTTGTTCACACAGGTGTGTCGAACCGGTCGACATTAACTTCATGCGGTCTTTGGGTTTAAGCACGCCATCAATAACGCGTACCAGCATCACTACGCCCACGTAGTTATCAAACCACGAGTCGACAATTAATGCTTTGAGGGGAGCACTCTCATCACCCTTGGGTTCAGGCACTTTCTGGACTATCTGCTCGAGAATGTCATCGATACCAATGCCCGTTTTAGCACTGGCCTCCACCGCTTCGGTAGCATCAATGCCAATGACGTCTTCAATTTCGGCACGAGCCGTATCCGGGCTGGCGGATGGCAAATCGATCTTATTAAGCACCGGAACTACTTCGACACCCAGATCCAGAGCCGTGTAGCAGTTTGCAACCGTTTGCGCTTCTACACCCTGCGAGGCGTCGACAACCAACAGCGCACCTTCACAAGCAGATAGCGACCGAGAGACTTCATAGGAGAAGTCGACGTGTCCCGGGGTATCGATCAAATTCAGACGATAAACCTGACCGTTCTTGGCTTTGTAATCCAGCGCGGCAGTTTGTGCCTTAATGGTAATGCCACGTTCCTTTTCGATATCCATCGAGTCCAGAACCTGTGCTTCCATTTCCCGATCTGACAACCCACCGCACCGCTGAATCAAACGGTCAGCCAGGGTAGATTTGCCATGGTCAATGTGGGCAATGATCGAAAAGTTACGTATGTGCTTCACGGAATTCCATTTTTCCAGCCTGTGGCTGGCAACAAGTGCAGTGAGTGCGCCTAATGACGCCTGATCAACCCGATATTCTACCGGATCACAGCCAAAGGCTGACCTACTTAACGATCAGAATCCCCAGTTTAGTGCACGGGTGGTTGTCCCGTCTGACTCAATGCCTATTGATTATTTAGGCGCAACGTCAGGATTACTGTCATTGAGTAGGGAGATTGGAACATCAGGAATCGCATCACGAAGCCTAATAAACTCGTGATTGTATTCAGACAAATTAACATGAGTCAGCAGCGGAAATTCGAGACTGAAAATCAGATAGATGGCTGCTGACATGAGCAAAGCAAAAACAATCAGCAGAAAGCGCTCCTTACGTTGCTCGATACCCATTTTGTAGCCAGCCAGGAACGAACTGATAATCACCAGGAAAATAAGGCTCACCCATATGATTCTTGGCGGGTGAAAGAACATGGCCTGCCGTTGTGAGTCATAAGCACTGGACATGGCACTGACCTGCCGAACCAAGTCGTTGGCCAAAGCCCTATCTGGCGACTTCACCTTTCTCACTGATGCAAGTGACGTGTTTTTGATTTCGCTGAGCAGCGCTTCAGCGTTACTTTGTTTTTCCTTGAACTGCGTCGTATCCAGAATGTTGTTATAAAGCGTAATGCGCGAGTCAAGATACTTTTTGAAAAGATCAGCAACCGGTGGTCGGTCTTCTTGATTCAAATAGCTGATTGAGCCATACGCCGAACTAATGGCGTTCGCTTCAGCAACAATTAATCGCTCCCGTTGATCCAACCGTCCTGCGGCACCGGAAAATGTAAACGCAATAATCAGACCCATCAAACCGAGCACTGCGCCAATGAGCGTGTCGTCAGATTTGGTGCGTTTGCCCTCACTTTTATGGTGCGTCCTATCGCCGATGATCGATCCGAACTTAACTACACCCAAAATGGCTAAGAACATTAAAACCGGGAACATGCCGGTTTTAATGAGTTCAAAACCTAAATAATATTTTTCCATGAAGGGTATTTTGTATAGAGCGGGTTGGTTAGCGTTTACTTTAGAGCCGGTTGCGCCGGTTGTACCTGGGGAATCGGGACAAAAATCTGCACATTGGATCGGCGAATCAGCAGTGTAGACGGGGCCTTGCCATCCATCTGGGCAATTAACTGGTTGAACTGTTGTACCGAACGGATATCCTGTGTTTCGCCTTTGGCGGTTAAGGCCAGGATGATGTCACCCGGGCGCAGGTCAACACGGCTGCCAGGGCGGATATCCACCACCAGAATGCCGGCATTAAGCCGCATCTGCTGTTTTTGTTCGGGAGTTAAATCAGAAACCGCAATGCCTAGGCGGCTATTGGTTGCCTCGCCTACACCTCGAGCGGCTGGTTTATTCGATGCGGCACGGTCATCCTGAAATTCACCGATTGTCACGGAGACGGTACGCACCTGACCCTTACGCCAGAGTTCGGCCTGAGACTTGGTGCCTGGCTTCAATGCACCCACCATGCGCGGCAGGTCGCTGGAAGCCGTTATCGGCTTACCATCAAACTTCAGAATGACGTCACCCGGTTCTATACCGGCACGGGCTGCCGGGCCGTTCGGCTCGACACTATTAACCAAAGCACCACCAGCTTTTGGCAACCCAAAGGCTTCTGCCATTTCCCGGGTGACTTCCTGGATGGATACACCCATGCGGCCGTGGCTAGCACGTCCACGCGAACGGAGCTGTTGCTGGATATCCATAGCCAGATCAATCGGGATCGCAAAGGAGATGCCCATGAAACCGCCAGAGCGACTGAAAATCTGGGAGTTGATACCCACGACTTCGCCACGCAAGTTAAATAGCGGACCTCCCGAATTACCCGGATTAATAGCAACATCAGTCTGGATAAAAGGTACATAATTTTCCTGGGGCAAAGCACGTCCCTTGGCACTGACAATCCCTGCCGTCACAGAGTGTTCGAAACCGAAGGGGCTGCCGATAGCTACGACCCACTCACCCGGTTTCAGCGCGGCTGAATCGCCCAATCTGACTGTTGGCAGACCACTGGCGTCGATTTTAAGGAGTGCCACATCTGTGCGTTTGTCAGCACCAATCACCTTGGCACGAAACTCCCGCTTATCTAGAAGCTTTACCGTTACTTCATCAGCACCGTCGATTACGTGCGCATTGGTCATCACATAGCCATCGGCCGTAATAATGAACCCGGAACCCAGAGAGCGGTTCTCCGGCTGCTGGGGCTGCATACCACCTGGTGCTTGCGGGAAGAAACGGCGAAAAATCTCATAGGCTGGATCGGTAGGATCCATAGGCATACCGTTAGTCGCTTTACCCCGGTTATTTTGTACCGTACTGATGTTTACTACTGAGGGCGATTGTTTTTCAGCCAGCTCAACAAAATCAGGCAAACCCCGGCTTTGTGCATGTGTCAATGACCCTACGGATAGCGTAAGGCAAAGCAGTGAGATCTGTAGGAAACGTTTGTACGTAAGACTCATTTCTAACTTCATGTTGTTATTTAGAAAAATATTTTAGGTTAGACGGCGAACAATACGGGGAGCAACCATGGCCCTGCTCTGCTGGTTACGTTGCAACTGCCACCAGGCAGCGATCAAACCGAGCCCTGCACCAGCGATAGCGCCTATATCCGGTGTGAGCATCCACTGCGCAGGCACCAGACCCGGTAACAATATAGCCCCGAGCGCACTTCCGGCGAGCAATAAAACGAGCGGGATCATGTAAGCACGAGTGATACCTTGTGACAGTAAGGCATCCGGTATGGCTACCAGTACCTTGTCACCGTATTGCACACCAATTTCGTCTGCAACCAGCAAAGTCTTCGGTTTGCTACATAAGGGTTGCGCAATGCTAACCCCACCACAACCACCCGTTTCGTGACAGCGCCCGCAACCGCCCGACACTTCAAATTGCAAACGTGCCAGTCCAGGCACCTCTGGTCGGGTAGCGGGTATTACTTCGATGACTTGTGCTTCACGTTCTGCCATAAGTGCGAATCCTACGCTAATTCAGCGCAATTAACCCTCTGTCTGGGCGTCAACACGAGCCCATAGCTGAACGAACTGGCTTTTATTCCAGGAAATCGTTTCATGGGTGCCCGATGTCATGGCAACCCCACGTAAAGTCTGTCGGATCAGTTGATAGTGGTAATACTGGTGCATCACATTCACATCCCCTGCCAGCCCTTCGCCAGTTAGATCGGACTCTCCATCCACCAACGCTGAAACCCGGGTTTCCTCTTCGGAAAGGACTTCGGTAAAGCATGCTGTCGTCAAATGTGTCATGCCGGCTCCATCAGTTCTTTAAGAGTGTGCGATAGGGTTTCGCGGGCACGATGAATCCGTGAACGCACAGTGCCAATTGGTACTTGTTGAATTTGGGCGATTTCTTCATAACTCAAGCCCTCCTGTTCGCGTAGCGTTAACGCCTTTCCAAGCGCCTCGGGTAAATCAGCAATCGCACGAGCTAGGCCTGCACTTAATTCCTGCTGCCAGAGTATGGTCTCCGGGCTTTCGTTGTAACTCGGCCAATCAACCAGACCCTCGTCGGAGGGCACTGTGTCATCTCCCAAGGATTCCTGATCCGGTCGCCGCCGTTGTTCTTTGTTCCAGGCCAAAAAGGTGTTGTGAGCGATGCGTGCCAGCCAGGTAGCAAAGCTAGCCTCACCTCTAAAGCTGCTCAAAGAGACAAATGCTTTAAATAGAGACTCCTGCAGGAGTTCTTCGGCAACAGCCCGATCCCGGGTAAGCCGGGTCAGCCAGCGCAAAATACGGGATTGGCAGGCTACGACCAGACATTCGAAGGCAGCTCGATCCCCCGCCTTAGCCGCAGCAAGGAGATTAGCTTCCGTAGCTGCTTCTTTTCCCATGATGGGTAACGCGTCATCTCTTAACGAATCTATCGGCTGTTTAATTTCTGTTTCCGTTCTAACCTTGTAGAATGCCCATTAGTTTATGTTGTGATCGCCCTTTCCGCCATATTGGCTTTGCCTGCACCCAAACAAACACTGCGTTGAACCAGACTCCTTCTTCCTGCGCTTACCGTTTTGATGTCCTGATTATCGGTAGCGGCCTGGCCGGCCAAAGCGCCGCATTGTGTCTCGCTGATGCCGGTTTGAAAGTGGGACTGGCCAGCAAGCGTCGGCTCGTGGATTCCGCCTCCGGCTGGGCACAAGGGGGGATCGCTGCGGTGCTGGATAGCACCGATTCGGTTGAGAATCACATTGCAGACACCCTTACCGCTGGCGCTTATCTGAACGATCCGGCTGCCACGCGATTTGCCATCGGGCATGCGGCTGAAGCAATTCAGTGGCTAATTGACCGTGGTGTTCCCTTTACACGGGAAGGTGATCGTTATCACCTGACCCGCGAAGGTGGCCATAGTCACCGCCGGGTGATTCATGTGGATGACGCCACCGGCGCTGCGGTACAGGACACCCTCACCCCGCAAGCACGCAACCATAAGAACATCTGCATCATGGAACACCACATCGTGGTGGATCTGATTACTGCCAGTAAAAGCGGTCAACTTGGCTTTGGACAGCAGGATCGTTGTCTGGGTGCCTACGTACTGGATAGCCAGTCGGGCGAAGTCAAAACCATTGCCGCGGGCCAGACTCTCCTTGCTACAGGCGGTGCGGGTAAAGTCTATCTGTACACAACCAATCCGGATACCTCAACGGGTGATGGCATTGCAATGGCCTGGCGCGCAGGTTGCCGCATCGCCAACATGGAGTTCATACAGTTTCACCCAACCTGCCTGTACCACCCTCAGGAGAAATCGTTTCTGATTAGCGAGGCTGTACGCGGTGAAGGTGGACTACTTAAACGCGCTGATGGCACGCGCTTCATGGATGACTACGATCCCCGTGCCGAACTGGCACCACGCGATATCGTCGCCCGCGCCATTGATGCCGAAATGAAACGTCACGGTCTGGACTGTGTCTATCTGGACATATCGCACCAGCCGGCAGAGTTTATCCGCACCCACTTTCCGACGATCTACGAACGCTGTCTGCAATTGGGCATCGACATCACCAAAGAACCTATCCCGGTTGTGCCAGCCGCACACTACACCTGCGGTGGCGTAATGATCGATCAGCATGGTCGCACCGATTTACCCGGACTTTATGCGGCGGGTGAAGTGACGTGTAGCGGCTTGCATGGTGCCAACCGTCTTGCCTCGAACTCGTTGCTGGAATGTCTGGTCTATTCTCGTGCCGCCACAGATATGATCATTGCCAACCCGCAACCAGCGCCTAAAGCTTTGCCGCACTGGGATGAAAGCCGGGTCACTGATGCCGACGAAGAAATCGTTATCTCACATAACTGGGATGAGCTACGCCGCTTCATGTGGGACTACGTGGGCATCGTGCGCACCACCAAGCGCCTCATCCGTGCCCAACACCGGATCCGTCTGCTAACGCGAGAAATTGACGAGTTCTATGCCAACTTCAGGATCAGCCATGACCTGCTTGAGTTACGCAACCTGGTGCAAACGGCTGATCTGATTGTGTGCTCTGCCCTACGCCGTAAAGAAAGCCGTGGCTTGCACTATTCGCGGGATTACCCGGACACCCTCAAACGGGCTAAAAACACCATTCTGCGCCGCAGAGGTTGATGAGCTATTGCTTCATGGCGATCTGACGACGCATGAGCTTGGCCCATATCAAAAGCTGTCGCCATTGATCCGATGATTGCTCTGGCAAGCTATCAGGTAATAGCGTAATGACCTGACGGCCTTCATCTGCAAACTCGATGTGCAGCACAATCAGCCAACGATAGACACTCAGACGTGTACAGCGGATAGGCACTTCTGCGTTATTGTCACCCAGCATCGCCGCACTAAGCGGCCTGAATGTTAACAGCAGTGCAGGTGCTAAACGTGTCGCAGCCCGCCAGGACTGTATAAAGACAGCCAACATCGCAATGATCACTACCACCAGGAACCAGTTAGTCAGACTGCTTTGGCCGAGACTTAGCCCTGCGAGTAGCAACACCAAAAGTAACGCCGCCCGGAGGCGGCGCGAAACAACGGGCCGGATTGCAAGCCGGCGCATCATCGTCTTCAGAAGCGTTTGAAGATCAGAGAACCGTTGGTACCACCGAAGCCGAAGTTGTTCTTCAGCGCAACATCAATCTTCATTTCACGCGCGGTATTAGCGCAGTAATCCAGATCACATTCCGGATCCTGATTGAAGATGTTGATGGTCGGTGGAGAAATCTGATGATGTACAGCCAGAACCGTAAATACCGATTCCAGACCACCTGCGCCACCCAGCAGGTGACCAGTCATCGATTTGGTGGAGTTAACCACCAGCTTCTTGGCATCAGCACCAAACAGCAGCTTGATCGCTTCTGTTTCGTTCTTATCGCCGAGCGGCGTCGATGTACCGTGCGCATTGAGGTACTGCACATTGTCTGTATTGACGCCCGAATTTTTAAGGGCGGCAGCCATACTGCGCTTAGGACCATCAGTATCTGGCGCAGTCATGTGATAGGCATCACCGCTCAGACCAAAACCGCCCAGTTCCGCATAAATCTTAGCGCCACGGGCTTTAGCATGTTCGTATTCTTCTAGCACCAGAACACCGGCGCCCTCACCCAGCACAAAACCATCACGGTCTTTGTCCCATGGACGGCTGGCTGTTGACGGATCGTCATTGCGCTCAGATAGCGCACGAGCAGCACAGAAGCCGCCAAGACCCAGCGGTGAAATCGTTGATTCAGAGCCGCCTGCGATCATCACATCGGCATCACCGTACTCGATCAAGCGACCGGCCATGCCAATGGCGTGCAGACCTGTCGTACAGGCCGTAACCGTAGCAATGTTCGGACCTTTGAAGCCGTACATGATCGACAGATTGCCGGAGATCATATTGATGATCGAGCCGGGAACGAAGAACGGGGAAATCTTGCGTACACCAGCAGCATCATAAGTTGCTTTGGTATCTTCAATCAGCGGCAAACCACCGATACCGGAACCAATGCATACACCGATACGCTCGGCATCTGCCGGGTTTTCACCTAGACCAGCATCGCGAACGGCTTGAATGCCTGCCGCCATGCCGTAATGAATAAATGTGTCCATGCGGCGAGCGTCTTTAGCTGGCAGATAATCTGCCACGTTAAAGCCTTTAACCTCACCAGCAATACGAGTTGGAAAGGTGCTGACGTCAAAACGGGTCACTGCCGTAATACCACTACGACCGGCAAGCAGGCTATCCCATGCTTCTGTAACGGTGTTACCTACGGGGCTAATAACACCCAATCCTGTGACGACAACGCGACGACGCATGCCAACTCCTTGACTGGCCCGGACCTATAACCCCGGGCTGATATAAATACGGCCGACACAATGCGCGTCGGCCGCAATGACGCAACAAGCGAAAACTTACTTCTGGTGTGACTTGACGTAGTCGATCGCTTGCTGAACCGTGGTGATCTTCTCGGCATCTTCATCCGGAATTTCGCATTCGAATTCCTCTTCGAGTGCCATCACGAGTTCAACTGTATCCAGCGAATCTGCGCCCAGATCATCAACGAAAGAAGATTCATTCTTGACGTCAGCTTCATTCACGCCGAGTTGTTCGGCTACGATCTTTTTGACGCGCTGTTCGATGTTATCCATTGAAGCTCCTATTACCCTTCTATTAGAGGTGGTGGAAATCAGACTCTATTCTACCAAATCACAGCCAACCGCAAAGTTTTCGTGAAAAATAGAACAAAAAAAGTTAAGGCAGGTACATCCCGCCGTTAACGTGAATGGTACTACCAGTGACATAAGATGCCGCTGGTGATACCAGGAAAGCCACTGCGGCAGCGATATCCTCAGGGGTGCCGAGGCGCCCCAGCGGAATGTTGCCCAGCAGCATGGTCTTCTGGCTCTCGTCGAGCGCCTTGGTCATATCGGTATCAATAAAACCCGGTGCAACGCAATTTACGGTAATCCCGCGGCTACCTAGCTCGCGGGCCAGCGAACGGGTCATGCCACTGACACCCGCCTTGGCGGCGCAGTAGTTCGCCTGGCCAGCGTTACCCGCATGACCGACGACCGACGTAATGTTAACGATGCGGCCTGTACGGGCCTTCATCATGCCGCGCATCACAGCGCGACACATACGGAATACGGATTTGAGATTGGTATCAAGCACATCATCCCAATCGTCATCTTTCATACGCATAGCCAGTGTATCGCGGGTAATACCGGCGTTATTCACCAGAACGGTAATGGCCGAACCGGTTTTGGTTTCGATATCGCCAATCAGCGCATCCACACCAGCCGCATCACGCACATCGAGGGCAGCGCCCCACCCTGCACCACCGGCAGCCTTAATGGCTTCTGTAATGCTGTCAGCACCAGATTCGCTAGTGGCCGTACCAATGACTGTCATTCCCTGGCGGGTCAGTTCCATGGCAATCGCGCGGCCGATGCCACGCGAAGCGCCCGTAACAAGCGCAACAGTTGCGGTCATATCTATTCCTTAGTTCAGATTCAGATTGGCGTTAACCGATTCGGCATCGGCTAGTGCTACACCGGTAATACCATCGGCACAACGTTTAGTTAGGCCTGCCAGCACCTTACCCGGACCGCACTCGGCAGCCGTAGTAACGCCCATACCGGCGATTTTCTGGATGGTTTCAACCCAGCGTACTGGCTTGGCTGCCTGACGCACGAGTGCGTCTTTAATCTTCGCCGGATCAGTTTCGATGGAAACATCCACGTTATTGACTACCGGAATCAGCGGCGCGCTCAATGTAATGTCTGCCAGGGCGATTGCCAGTCGGTCAGCTGCTGGTTTAAGCAACGATGAATGGAATGGTGCGGAAACTGGCAGCAATACAGCGCGTTTGGCACCGCGTGCTTTACAGGCTTCACAGGCACGTTCTACTGCGCCCTTGTGGCCGGCAATAACGGTTTGACCCGGTGCATTGAAGTTAACCGGCTCAACCACTTCACCTTGAGCAGCTTCTGCACATGCTGCAACGATACCCTCATCGTCCAGACCCAGGATGGCGGCCATGGCACCCGTACCAACCGGCACAGCTTCTTGCATGGCTGCAGCACGCAAGCGCACCAGGGGCACAGCGTCGGCCAACTTCAGCGAACCAGCAGCAACCAGTGCCGAATACTCACCCAGGCTATGACCGGCAACAACAGCAGGCGTTTTACCACCCAGGCTTCCCCACAGGCGCCATACGGCAACACCGGCAGTCAGCATAATCGGTTGTGTATTCACTGTTTGCGATAAACGTTCTGCCGGACCTTCGGCAACCATCGTCCACAGATCTTCACCCAGCGCAGCAGAGGCTTCATCAAAGGTGGCACGAACGACTGGCGAGTCGCCATAGGCGGCCATCATGGCAACTGATTGCGAACCTTGGCCTGGAAATACAAAAGCGAATGACATTTAAATCTCCAAAGTTAATACTTCAGCAGCACACTGCCCCAGGTAAAACCACCGCCGACACCTTGAAGCATCAGGGTCTGGCCACGTTTTACGCGTCCGGATTTCACCGCTTCATCCAGAGCCAAAGGCACCGAAGCCGCTGATGTATTACCGTGATGGGCAACAGTAACAATCACACGCTCAGCTGGCAGCGATAGACGTTTGCCAATAGCTTCGATAATACGGACGTTGGCCTGATGCGGAATCAGCCAATCAATCTGTTCTGCACTCACACCGGCGGCTTCACAGCATTCCAGCGCACTATCCGTCAGTGCACGAACAGCAAACTTGAAAACAGCCTGACCATCCATACGCAGGAATGGGTCACCAGTGACCACGCCATTACGCACCTGGCCCGGCACATTGAGAATGTCAGCTTGCGAACCATCCGCATGCAAGGATGTGGCCAAAAGACCTGGCTGATCAGCCGCTTTAAGTACAACAGCACCCGCGCCATCACCGAACAGCACACAGGTGCCGCGATCTTTCCAGTCCATGATGCGCGAAAAAACTTCAGCGCCAACTACTAGGGCAGTTTTATGACTGCCGGAGCGAATAAATTTTTCAGCGATGGTCATCGCATAAACAAAACCCGAACAAACTGCTTGAACGTCAAATGCCGTCGCGCCGACGTTGCCTAATTTGCCTTGTAACAAACAGGCGGTGCTCGGGAAAATCATGTCGGGTGTTGATGTAGCAACAATGATCAAATCAAGATCTGCAGCTTCGATACCAGCATCTGCCAAAGCACGGCGACTAGCTTCTTCAGCCAACATACTGGAGGTAACACCTTCAGGCGCATGGTGTCGGGCAGCAATCCCGGTGCGCGTCACAATCCATTCATCACTAGACTCCAGGCCTTTAGCCTGAATCAGCGCTTCGTTGGAAATAGGTGCGCCCGGCAAATAACTACCAATACCGGCAAGCTGGGCGTAAATAGTTTGAGCCATCAGGCTTCTCCTGTTGCTGCGGGTTCCACGAGCAAGGCAGTTTGTAAACCAATGTAGCTGGAAACGCGATGGCCGATCTGGTCGATCACACCGTTCTCGGCTTCGAAATAAGCACGCTTAATCGCCTGGCTGAAGGCAAATACATCCGCCGAGCCATGGCTTTTGATCACCGTGCCTTTAAGGCCTAGCAGGCTGGCACCATTGTAACGACGATGGTCCAGTCGCTTTTTAAAACGTCCGAGTACGGGCAGCGCCAACAAGGCAATCAGGCGTGTCAGCAGATTGCGCTCAAATTCTTCACGCAGGAAGCGAGACATCAACTGAGCCAGACCTTCAGATACTTTAAGCGCCACATTGCCGACGAAGCCATCGCAGACAACAACATCAGCTTCGCCTTTATAAAGGCCGTCACCTTCTACGTTACCAACGAAATTAAGGTCGGTAGCACGTAGCAGTTCCGCAGTCTGCTTAACAACTTCATTGCCCTTGATATCTTCTTCACCGATATTCAGCAGACCCACACGTGGCTCGGCTATATGCTCAACGGCGCTCGTCAGGATAGAACCCATCACCGCAAACTGCAGCAAATGCTCTGCTGTGCAATCGACATTGGCACCCAAGTCCAGTAGACGGGTCTGGCCTGTCATCGTCGGAATCACCGTACAGATGGCAGGACGATCGATACCCGGCAGCATTTTCAGGACAAAGCGTGAAATGGCCATCAGGGCACCGGTGTTACCGGCAGAAACGCAAGCAGCCACCTCTCCGGCTTTAACCAGATTGATGGCCACACGCATTGAGGAATCTTTTTTATTACGGAGCGCCAGTGCTGGCGCCTCATCCATCGCAACCACTTCGCTGGCATGGACGATAGTCAAACGGTCACGCAAAACCTTGTCAGGCGACGCGCGACGCAGACGGCTCTCCAACTGGTTGGCATTACCAACCAGTTTCAATTCGGCAGTGGGAAACTCCGCGGCAAAAGCCAGCGCAGCAGCGACCGTGACCTTGGGGCCATGGTCGCCACCCATACAGTCAATCGCGATTTTGACGGTCATATCCGGTCAAAGCTCACGCTTAACATTGGTCAGGCTAGAGATCCTGACCTAGCCTCTATCAGGCCTCAGTCGTCTTGACGATTTTCTTACCGCGGTAAACACCCGACGGCGAGATGTGGTGACGACGATGAACTTCACCAGTTGTTGGCTCGATAGCCAGCGGTGGATTGCTCAGAGAGTCATGTGCACGATGCATGCCACGCTTCGACGGGGATTTTTTGTTTTGTTGAACAGCCATGTTGTTACTCCTGGTTAAATCGTTACTGCCTGTTTTACTGCTAATCGACCCCCGGAACAAGATTCCGGAAAGAATTCCTAGTTCAAACCCTTAAGACGGGCCAGCGCAGCAAACGGATGATCCTCAGCCGGTTCAGGCGCTGCTTCTGGCAACGCACAGACCTCATGCAGCGGGACGATGGGTAGCGAAAGAATCAATTCATCTTCCACCAGTTCCAGCGTCCGCACCTTGGGAGGCACAGGCATCGGTAGAAATTCCCAGTCCGGATTATCCAAATCATCTTCGGAAGCATCCAGCCGGGCAAGTTCTGCCTCATCCGCTACCCACTCCACGGTGTGCAAATGGTCTATAACCACCGTCACCGGCTGCAGGCAGCGCTGACAGGACTGTTCCAGTGTTGCAGCCAGCCCGATGGTCGTAGTGGGTCGCTGATCAGCACTCATCGAGGCTTTTAGCGTGACACGCACCACACCGTTCGAACTGGTCAGCAGATCTACCAGACGCGGAAACTCGGACACCGGCACATCCACAGACGCAGTGAAGCTTTCGCGCGCCATGACGTTCGGATCAAAACTTTCCGGCAAATCGGTAGACAACATCCAGACCTGTCCCGTTGAAAAACGGCGAATGATACCATCGGCAGGACGAAATGTTGACTGTTTTCTTGCAATATTCATCGCCAAGCCATTGAAAGCGCACCGAACATGAATACCACTTCAACGCCTGAAACCGGAAAAAACCCAGCACGCAGACTGATTCTCGGTTCCAGCTCTGCCTACCGACGCGCCCTACTCGAGCGGCTAGGCATTCCCTTCAGCGTGACCAGCCCCGATATCGATGAAACGCCACTAGCTAACGAGCACCCTGCGGCGACTGCGCGCAGGCTTGCCCATGAAAAAGCCAAGGCAGTTGCCAGCCAACTACCCGCCGACCAGTTGAACACACTGATTATCGGCAGCGACCAGGTGGCTGTTGTAGGCGATCAGGTCTACGGCAAGCCTGGAAACCACGAAAAAGCGGTTGCTCAACTGCAACGCCTGAGTGGTCAGACTGTGGTTTTCGAGACCGCGCTCTGTCTCTACGATGCCTTGAATGGGCAGGCACAAGAAGAGCTGGTCAGCACAGAAGTCGAATTCAGGGACTTATCTCTGGATGAGATAGAGGCTTATCTGCAACGCGAGCCGGCTTATGACTGTGCGGGCTCAGCCAAATCAGAAGCACTCGGCATCGCCCTGCTCGATCGCCTGAGCGGCAATGACCCAACAGCGCTTGTCGGCCTACCGTTGATTGCACTTTGCCGGATGCTGCGTCATGCTGGCCTCAATCCATTACACGCCTAAGCACCAAGACATCTTATGACTGCACTTCACCTGATTCCGGTGCCACTTAGTGAGCTTACTGATGCCGATCCGGCGCAATCACTCACCCCGGAACTATTGAATTTAACGCGAGAATTACGCCATTTCGTCGTTGAAAACGCCAAAAGTGCACGTGCGTTCCTCAAAACAGTACAAATGCCCGTCCCAATAGCCGAATTAAGCATCAAAGAACTGCCCGGGCGTGGAAAAATGGGTAAATCGGAGAGCAGGTCGCGTGATTGGGACGAACTATTAAGTCCGATTGCGGCCGGATGCGCTATAGGCTTGCTCTCTGAGGCGGGTTGCCCCGCTGTAGCCGATCCGGGTTCTGATCTTGTACAACGCGCGCACCAATGCAATATCCCGGTCATGCCCCACATCGGCCCATCTTCCTTGTTGCTTGCCCTTATGGGCTCGGGTTTAGGCGGCCAGCGTTTTGCCTTTCATGGCTATCTGCCACAAGATGAGCCGGGGCGGAAACAGGCTTTATCCAGGCTGGAAGACGAATCACGCCGCCAGGACCAAACCCAGATCGTGATCGAAACACCCTACCGTAACCGTGCTTTCTTCGAGAGCCTGATCAACGGCCTCAAACCAGACACGCAGATGTGCGTGGCAGCCGACCTCACCATGCCCAGCCAACTGATCATGACTAAAACCATACAGGCATGGAAAAAAGCCGGCTCACCCATCCTCGACAAACGACCTGCTGTATTTTTATTCAAGCATTAACAGTTGGTTAGCCGTTATATTTAAGCCAGTTTCCAAGGTCTGGAATCGAGTTAACAACAGCGACCGGCGCACAATCACGCAGCGCAGATACGGGATGCGCACCATGAGTAATACCTAAACCACAGGCTCCCGCGTTCTGCGCCATGAGCAAATCATGCGTGGTGTCGCCAATCATCAGCGTACGTTCTGGATCAACGGCAAACTGGCTCATAATCTCTTCAAGCATTTGCGGGTGTGGCTTGCTACGGGTTTCGTCAGCTGTGCGTGTCGTGTCGAAATAATGACCTAGGCCGCTATGCCCAAGCGCCCGATCCAGCCCCAGGCGGCTTTTGCCGGTAGCCACAGCAACCCAGCGGTTTTCTGCCTGCAACGTCTGCAAAAGGCACTCAACACCTGCGAACAGGGTTAGTTCGTGATCACCTGACAAATAGTGCTTGCGATATGCATTGACTAGTTCGTCATAGCGAGATTCGGGCAAATCAGGCACCGCGTACATCAGCGCCTCGCGCAAACCCATCCCAATCACATAACGTGCATTTTCGTCGCTAGGGGGCGTTGCGCCGATGTCTCGGCTAGCTGCCTGAATTGCTTTGACGATGGCACCCGTTGAATCCAGCAACGTCCCATCCCAGTCAAATACAACAAGATCATAGCGATGTTTGTTCATGTTGATTGTCATTATTTATGGCGATCAAGCGTTGCCAGAAAACGTTCGAGTTCGGGTGGTAGCGGCGCTTCAACATTCAGCGGCTCACCCGTAACCGGATGTTTGCAACGCATCAATGCTGCATGCAGAAACATACGCTCCAGCACTTTGCTATTAGCCAACGATTTATTGAGGGCAAAGTCACCGTACTTGTCATCACCGACAATCGGATAACCCAGCGCGGCTAAATGCACGCGGATCTGGTGCGTGCGGCCGGTTTTAAGCTTTGCTTCAACCAGCGCATAGCCCGGGTACTGCTTTTTCAGACGAAAATGCGTTTCTGCAGGTTTCACTTCGGGCGACTGTAAATCACGCCCTTTGGCAACACGCACCCGGCGCTCACCCTCTGGCGTGAGGTATTTATAAAGCGGCAAGGTTAGCTGCAGCGATTTTTCAGTCCAGACGCCAGGCACCAGGGCCAGATAGCGCTTATCCCCGCGTTGCTCTCGGAACATATCGTGCAAACTAACCAGCGCAGCCCGTTTCTTGGCGACCAGCAGTACTCCAGAGGTTTCCCGGTCCAATCGATGAGCCAGTTCCAGGAAACGCGCCTCAGGACGCTGCGCGCGCAGCGCTTCGATCAAACCCCATGCTAGGCCACTACCCCCATGGACAGCGATGCCACAGGGCTTATTCAAGGCGATTAGCGCTTCATCTTCATACAATACGGGTAAGTCAACTATGGGGGCCACCGGTGGTTTCGCTTCCGAGAAAGCCTGACACCGCACAGGCGGCAAACGAAGCTCATCTCCCTCATTCAGTCGCTGATCTGGTTGGCAACGCCCCCCGTTGATGCGTACCTCGCCGCTACGAACAATTCGATAGATCCGGCTTTTGGGCACGCCCTTCAAATGGCGCAATAGATAGTTATCCAGGCGTTGGCCAGCCTCCTCCGAATCAATGGTCCGCCGCTGTACTGCAGGCGCCACCTCTTTTTCGGAAGACGGCCTACCTTCTGCTGCGTAACCAGCTGTTTTTATGGGGCTTCTAGGTGCTGCACCGCGCATTTGCGAAGTTTTTTGGCTCAAAGGGCGTGTCGGCGTTCTATTACTGCGTGTCATGCCTTATACTCTACACGTTTGTGCTGCCAGCAGGTCGCCTCTCCGGTGTAAAACCAGAGCGATCTGCCCGGATTCCGACCCGAGATCGTCGATCCACGCGTTCGTGATTCGTGACCATCCGGCGCAGCCAGACCGGGCTATGACGACCCGCCCAGACGAACACAAGAGGCCGTCACCGACTGACACACGCCCGGCGTATGCAGTCCCGAATGCAGCAACGGCAGGTAATGGCATCTCAAAATGCATTTATCCTGTCGGTCGTAATCGATTGTCCTTATCCGAACGTCCGGCTTGGGATCCACACAGGATATCCCCTGCCTCGCCCTGAGAGCACGCCGCCCGGAAGGCTTTGATTACACGCAGTGACCCTGCCTACGGGAATGCCCGTGCCGGTGCTTTTGGAGCACCAAGTATGAAACGCATGCTATTTAACGCGACGCAAGCTGAAGAACTGCGCGTTGCTATTGTCGAGGGCCAGAAGCTCATCGACCTCGACATCGAATCCGCTGCTAAAGAGCAGCGCAAGAGCAATATTTACAAAGGCGTTATCACCCGCATCGAACCTTCACTGGAAGCAGTGTTTGTTAGCTACGGTGCCGAACGTCATGGCTTCCTGCCCTTCAAGGAAATTGCCCGCGAATACTACGCCCCGAATGGCGAAGGTAGCCGCGCCAAAATGCAGGAAACCTTGAAGGAAGGCCAGGAACTCATCGTTCAGGTTGACAAGGACGAACGCGGCAACAAGGGCGCCGCCCTCACCACTTATGTATCGCTAGCTGGCCGTTATCTGGTCCTGATGCCGAACAACCCACGCGGCGGCGGTGTTTCGCGTCGCGTTGAAGGTGATGATCGCTCGGAACTGCGCGACGCCATGGCTCAACTGATCGTACCGGAAGGCATGAGCCTGATCGCCCGTACGGCAGCCATTGGTCGCACCGCGGAAGAACTGCAGTGGGACATGAACTACCTGATGCAACTTTGGACAGCCATTGATTCGGTAGCCAAGGACAATGTTGCACCGCTGCTGATTTTCCAGGAAGGCAGTCTGGTTATCCGCGCCATCCGCGATTACTTCCAGCCGGATATTGGTGAAATCCTCATCGATACGGATGATATCTACGAGCAGGCACTGGCGTTCATGAGCCAGGTTATGCCGAACAACGTTAATCGCGTCAAACGTTACCGCGATGATGTTCCCCTCTTTTCACGCTTCCAGATCGAACATCAGATCGAATCGGCCTACGCCCGTCAGGTGAATCTGCCTGCCGGTGGCGCGATCGTTATCGACCATACCGAAGCACTGGTTTCTGTTGACGTTAACTCGGGTCGTTCGACCAAGGGTAGCGACATCGAAGAAACAGCACTTAAGACAAACCTGGAAGCGGCCGATGAAATCGCCCGTCAGCTGCGTCTGCGTGACTTGGGTGGTCTGATCGTTATCGACTTTATCGATATGGAAAGCGCCCGCAACCAGCGCGAAGTTGAAAACCGCCTGCGTGATGCGCTCCATCATGACCGTGCCCGCGTACAAACCAGCAAGATCAGCCGTTTCGGTCTGCTCGAACTGTCGCGTCAACGTCTGCGTCCTGCTCTGGCAGAAACTTCTTACATCACCTGCCCACGCTGTACCGGTACCGGCCACATCCGCTCGACCGAGTCTGCAGCCCTGCATATTCTCCGTATTCTCGAAGAAGAGGCTATGAAGGAAAACACGGCAGCTGTTCATACACAGGTACCCGTTGACGTCGCCACCTTCCTGCTCAATGAAAAGCGTGCCGATATCCAGGCGATTGAACTGCGTCACAAGATCACCATCCTGCTGCTGCCGAACAAAAACCTGGAGACACCGGCGCACCACATTCAGCGTCTGCGCCATGACGAACTGAATCAGGACGATGTCCGTGAACCGTCGTACAAGATGGTTGATCAGTCGCTAACCGAACTCCCCGCTTACGCAACCGAGCAACAGAAGAACCAGAATCGCCCGACAGCAGCTATTCGTAATATTGCTCCGGCTGCCCCGGCTCCGATTTCAATGGAATCGACAACGCCACCGGAACCAATCCCAGAAGAAAAGGCCGGTTTCATCACGAAGCTTTTCAGCTGGCTAAGTGGCGACACCAAGAAGAAACCACCGGTTGAAGTTGCGCGCCCGCGCACACCACGCGAACCTCGCGAAGGACGCGGCAATGGTCGCCGCCAAGGTGGTGATGGCGAAGGCCGCCAGGCACGTGGTGAACGCGGTCCCCGCGGCGAAGGCCGTCAGGCACGTGGCGAACGTGGCCCACGTAGCGAAGGACAGGATGGTCGTCGCAACAATAACCGTGGTGATCGCGCGTCAGCACCGGTTGAAGGTGCCAGCACCGAAGAAACCGGTCAGACCAACGGTGGCAATAACCGCCGCCGTGGCGGACGTGGTGCCAGAGATGCTCGCCCTAACAATACAAATGAGACAGCATCCACTCAGACCGAGAACCCTGGCCTAACCAATGCCGAAGGTGTAGTCACGACCGATGCCCCAACAAGCGAAAGTGGTAACGGTAACAGCCGTCGCCGTGGTCGTCGTGGTGGTCGTCGCGAACGTGGTGAGCGTCAACCTGGCAGTGGTGAAAACCTGAATGAGAATGCGGTTGAGCAATACAGCGAATCTGCTCTAGTCGTAGCCGAAGCACCAACCACGGCTCAGGTCAGCGCACCTGTTGTTAAAGAGGCCCCACCGACTGTAGCAACAGCTGCAACACCAGTTGTACAGGTATCAGCACCGGCAGTGGCACCAGCCCCCACCGCTGCGCCTGCGCCAGCGGAAGCTCCAGCACCGGTAGTTGAGGCGGCACCTGCGCCCCAACCAGCACCGAAGCCGGCACCGGTTGCTCCGACACCAGTTTCACTAGAGGCCGTCGGTCTGCAAATGGTTGAAACTGACCCGGTCAAACGTGCCAGTGTTGCAACGACACCTGCTGAAAAGCCAGTACGTAAACCACGTGCGCCACGTGCAAAGCCAGTTGTTGTAGAAGAACCGCTACAAATGGTTGAAACCCGTAAAGAATAATTCCGGGAAGTCGCTAATAAAAAACCGCGCTCAGTTCACCGGCGCGATTTTTTATTGTCTTAGAACTAGCGGATTTAATTCGCTTTGGCTTTGGCAGCCGGCGCTTTGGTAGTTATCTTTGGCGCTTCCTGCTCACCCCGCTCCCGCAAGATGCTATCCAAAAGCCCGTCTGCGGCATCTTCAATCATATCGAGCACCAGATCGAAATCGTGCGCCAAGCCATAGTAAGGATCAGGGACTTCATCATCATCAAACTGACGTGCATAGCTCATGAAGAGCTTGAGCCGATGTAAACGGTTAGCTGGACAGAGCTTGCGCAAGGCATCCAGATTGCTGCGATCCATTGCCAATACCAGATCAAAGTGCTCAAGATCTTCGGGCGCTACCTTGCGAGAATGAATCTCGGACAAATCGTATTTGCGCTCGGCTGCTGCGCGTTGTGTACGCGCATCCGGCGTTTCACCAACGTGGTACCCATGGGTACCTGCCGAATCAATTTCAAGTTCACCCAGCAAACCCCGCTGCGCCGCCAAACGGCGAAACACCGCCTCGGCAGTTGGTGATCTGCAGATGTTTCCCATGCAAACGAACAGTACTCGTGTCATTCGTCCCCCTTGGTGAACAACTTATCGGCTACCCGGAGTTTTATCTCCGGTGAACAGCACTCTTATATTTTGTGTTCACAATAATAGTATTTTCTTACATTGTTCCATAATTATGGCAAACGTGCACAATATCGACAATGCTTACCCAATCTATCTTGCGCAACCTCTTTCAAACCATCGCCTTTAGTTGTCTGGTGTCGGCGTGTGTCTCAGGACCATTCAAAATCAACCAATCTGGCAAACCAGCCGAGGTTGCAGATGACCGGCCACAACGCCCAGTCAGGCAAGCAACGTACCAGGTACTGGTGATTCCCAGCGGTGCCGTTGAGACCAGCTATATTTCGGATAAAACATCGACCATTGGCGGCTTTTTAGGCAGCATGGTTGTTGGCCCGGTTGCAGGTGTCGTTGGCGGCTTAGCGGGCTCTACAGCTGGCAGTGCTGCAGCCTCCAGTGCCGAAGAAGCCGCATCAAAAAATGTCGACAGCAAAGAGGTTGCCCAAGCCATAGCACCTGTAAAGCTGCCAGTATATTTTGCCCAAAAGCTTGCCGACCAGCTCAAGACCTGTGGCATTAATTCAGTGGTGTACCCGGAGACACTGGAACCGACACAGACGAACTGGGGAGAATCTCATCTGAACTTACCCGGTGGCTTCAAAGAAGACGTTGCCCCCTACCGTTTCTTCCTGCAAGCAGGCGTTACAAAAATCAAGTTACGATCCGGGCTTAAGGACGATACGCTGGAAGGTGCTGCATATGTTCGCGTCTATGAAACAGGTACTCTCAAACAGATCGGCCGATATAGCTATAACAGTGGCACCACCGGCTCAGTAACCCTCAACCATTACAGCAAAGCCTCTACCCAGCAAGCAGCAGAAGTAGCTCAGGCCTCAAAAACGGTCACTCAGTATCTGGTGAGCGGCATTGCTACCGACATGTGCACGATCATGAAAAAGTTCTAAGGGAGCGCTAGCGCTAGTCTCCCTTCGGGGCGGCTCCGAATAGCTGCTCTTTAAGCCGGAATAGCTGATCTCGGGTCTGCGCAGCGGCCTCGAACTCCAGGTTCTTTGCATGCTGTTGCATCGCCTGCTCCAATTTACGAATTTCAGCAGCGACTTCTTTCTCCGTCATAGCCTCATAGCGCTTACGTGTCTGCGCCGCTTTACGCATGTTCTGAGCATCACCGGAATCCGAATAGCCAGTTGTGTAAACGCCATCAATAATGTCCTTGATACGTTTCTTAACACCGCGTGGCACGATACCGTGCTCGGCATTAAAGGCAAGTTGTTTGTTGCGACGACGTTCGGTTTCATCAATAGCTCTACGCATCGATCCGGTAATCCTATCTGCGTAAAGAATCGCCGTACCGTTCAGGTGTCGTGCCGCCCGACCAATGGTCTGAATGAGCGATGTTTCTGAACGCAGAAAGCCCTCCTTGTCCGCATCGAGAATGGCAACAAGTGATACTTCGGGAATATCCAGCCCCTCCCGTAAGAGGTTAATCCCCACAACCACGTTAAAGACCCCGAGACGCAAATCACGAATAATCTCGACGCGCTCTACGGTATCGATGTCCGAGTGCAGATAACGGACCTTGATACCGTTTTCAGTCAGGTAGTCGGTCAGATCTTCTGACATACGTTTCGTTAATGTCGTCACCAGAATTCGTTCATCCAGTGCGACGCGCTTCCGGATCTCGCCGAGCAGATCATCAACCTGGGTGATCGCCGGACGTACTTCAACAATAGGATCAACCAGACCCGTCGGTCTCACCACTTGTTCGACCACCTGCCCCGCATGTTCTTTCTCATAGGCAGCAGGCGTTGCCGAAACAAAAACGGCCTGACGCATCCGTTGCTCGAATTCATCAAACTTGAGTGGCCGGTTATCCAGGGCCGAAGGCAGCCGGAAACCATAATTTACAAGGTTTTCCTTGCGCGAACGGTCTCCCTTATACATAGCACCCACCTGCCCGATCGCTACGTGCGATTCGTCGATGAATATCAATGCATTGTCCGGCAGGTAATCAATGAGCGTTGGCGGTGGATCGCCCGGGTTACGACCGGAGAGGTGGCGCGAATAATTTTCAATGCCCTTGCAAAACCCCACTTCGTTCAGCATTTCGATATCGAATTTCGTTCGTTGCTCAAGACGCTGCGCCTCTACAAGCTTGGCTTCTGAAAGAAAGAACGCACGCTGCACATTAAGCTCTTCTTTAATGCCTTCTAGTGCGCGCAGTACTGTGGCACGAGGCGTCACGTAGTGGCTGGATGGATAAACCGTAAAACGCGACAAGCGCTGACGGATTTCTCCGGTCAGCGGGTCAAATAGCTGCAAGCGCTCAACTTCATCATCGAATAGCTCGATCCGCAGTGCATGTTCGGCATGCTCGGCCGGAAACACATCGATCACATCACCCCGCACTCGGAAAGTGCCGCGCTGGAAGTCCATTTCATTGCGGCTGTATTGCATTTCAGCAAGGCGCTTGAGCAGATCTCTCTGATGAATTTTGTCCCCTTCACGCACATGCATAATCATCTGGTGATACTCATCACGATCACCGATACCGTAAATACAGGAAACGGTCGCCACGATAATGCAGTCCGAGCGTTCAATCAGGCTCTTGGTTGCCGAAAGCCGCATCTGCTCGATGTGTTCGTTAATGGATGAATCTTTTTCGATGAAAAGATCGCGACTGGGCACATAGGCCTCTGGCTGGTAGTAATCGTAATAAGACACAAAATACTCGACCGCATTCTCCGGAAAGAATTCCTTGAATTCGGCATAAAGTTGTGCGGCAAGAGTCTTATTCGGCGCCAGTACCAATGCAGGACGGCCACTGCGGGCAATCACATTGGCCATGGTGTAGGTTTTGCCTGATCCGGTCACACCCAACAGGGTCTGAAACGATAAACCGTCGCCTAAACCTGCAATTAGCTGCTCAATCGCTACTGGCTGATCTCCAGCGGGTGGAAACGGCTGATGCAGTCGAAACGGGCTCCCATCAAAGGTAACGACCTTGGATGGCGTCTCGGAGGCCAGTTCAGAAATGGAAGCGGATGGGGTGGTCATGAATCATGATCTCTGTTGCAGCACATTCGGCGGCATAGAAACGCTATGCCATGTTAAAATTTTCAGGTGATATCCAGTGCCGTAGAGCACAGTTTAACGCGTCATTCCTTATTTCCTCCATGCCGGGCAACCCCGGCGGCCACCGGAGCTTTTATGTCCTCGATTTTTGCTGATGTCGCCCTCGCACCGCGCGACCCGATTCTCGGCCTGACCGAAGCCTTTAACGCAGATACCCGCGCCAACAAGGTGAACCTGGGTGTAGGCGTGTACTACGATGATGAGGGCAAATTGCCCCTACTCAAGGCCGTTCGTGCTGCTGAAGAAGCCCGCATGAAAAATCCGCCGGCACGCGGCTATCAGCCAATCGAAGGCTCTGTTGCCTACGACCAGGCTGTACAAGCCCTGCTCTTCGGCCATGACACCCAGCTGCTACGCGACAAGCGGGTTGTTACTGCACAAGCTATTGGTGGTACAGGTGCCCTTAAAATCGGTGCTGATTACCTAAAGCGCTTGGTTCCCAACGCTACCGTTTACATCAGTGATCCCTCCTGGGAAAACCATCGCGCGCTCTTCGAAGCCGCCGATTTCCCAGTCAAGACCTATAGCTACTACGATGCATCTACTCGTGGCGTGAACTTCGCCGGCATGCTGGCCGATCTGAACGCCATGCCCAAGGACTCCATCGTTCTACTGCATGCCTGCTGCCACAATCCTACTGGCGCTGACCTGAGCAACGAGCAGTGGGATCAGGTTATCGACGCGATTCGTGCCAAGGGTTTGATTCCTTTCCTCGACATGGCATACCAGGGCTTCGCCGAAGGTATTCAGCCTGATGCCATCGTGCTTGATAAGTTTGCGCACTCGGGTCTGCAGTTCCTGGTGTCTTCGTCATTCTCGAAGTCGTTTTCGCTTTACGGCGAACGCGTTGGCGCATTGTCGATCGTTACCGAATCGTCGGACGAAGCTGCTCGCGTTATGTCGCAACTGAAGCGCGTTATTCGCACCAACTATTCCAACCCACCGACGCACGGTGCTGCAGTCGTGGCTGCCGTGCTAACCAGCCCGGAACTCCGTGTGATGTGGGAGCATGAACTGGCAGAAATGCGTGAACGCATCCGTGCCATGCGGATTGCACTTGTTGAAAAACTCAAGTCCAAGGGTGTCAAGCAGGATTTCAGCTTTGTCATCCAGCAACGTGGCATGTTCTCCTACACCGGCCTCACCGCCGATCAGGTCGACGTACTGCGTGATAAATACGGCATTTACGCTGTCTCTACGGGCCGTATCTGTCTGGCGGCGCTGAACAACAAGAACATCGATGCTGTGGCTGACGCCATAGCTGCTGTTGTTGCCTGATCAGTTGCATCCCAGCAAAAAAGCGCCTTCGGGCGCTTTTTTGTTGTCCATCATTCGAGTTAATGCCGTTGATATGGCTGCGAATGGCGACGGTGTTTCTGCCAGTTATTCAGGTATTTCTCGGCAACCGAACCTGATTCAATAATCACTAGATTCTCGGCATTACTCTTCTCCGCAGCCTTGGTGAAGTTATAGCTACCGGTAATAACCACCTGCCCGTCAATAATCATGATCTTGTTATGGGCGATGGCATGGCGGTCATCAATCAAGGTGTTTATACCGGCATTAGCCGTAAAGTCAGCCGCAGAATACTTCTGGGTACGATGACTTTTATCCAGCAGCATAACCACGTTAACGCCACGGCTATGGGCATCTGCCAGCGCCGAGGCAATCGCCGGATTGGTAAATGAGTATGCCTGGACCAATATAGAGTCTTTCGCCCCCAACAACTGTTCGACAATCGCCAATTCAGCCGAGTCCCCGGGGGTGAAATACACACGGATATGGGTCTGAGGCACCAGAGATACGGCAGCCGGTTGTGCTACTGCATTCTGGGCCAGAGCCACTTGCACACAGACTAGTGCCAACACACCCGAAAGAAAACAGCGCTGTCCTACGCGCACCCAACTCATTGCGTAACAGCACCTGTATCGTCTGTGGCTTCCTGTTCCTTTAAAACATCAGAACGTCCGAAGCCAATCTTTAGCTGCGCTTTCATGATCTTGTCGGCAATATCTGTGTTCTGGGCCTTCAACGCCCAGTCAACTGCACTTTCACCACCCTTGGTCCAGGTAGGATCTGCACCCGCTGCGAGCAAACGATCAACCATTTCTTCCTGGCCTTCCTGTGCCGCAAACATCAGCGCTGATACTTGAGTCGGATTATTCCCGTTCGGGTCGGCCCCTTTGTCCATCAGATAATTGAAAATCTCCAGGTGCTTACCGACAACGGCATAGCTCAAGGGTTGCCAGCCCTGTGGACGGGTTGCAGGAACACCCCGGGCAATCAGACTCTTTACAATCGGTAAGCTGCCTTTGATCGCAGCGTAATTCAGCGCATCGTCACCCGATCGGTTTTTCATTTTAGGATCTGCGCCACCTTTGAGGAGTGCATCAACCGCTGATTCAGAGGTGTTGGCCGCAGCATGTATCAGCAGGCTATTACCCTGCCTATCTTTGTAATTCGGATCAAAACCGGCTTTCAAGCCTTCCTGTATGGTTGCCGCGTCGTCTTTTTTGGCAGCCATCACCATGTCATCGGCACTGGGTGCCGCTAATGCGAAGGCACTTGAAGCCATCCATAACAGTGCAAACAATGCCTTTTTCATAGTCCAACCCTTGGTCCCAGCACCGAGGCAGCTGCCGGGAATAGTTTGAGAAAGTTGCGGCTACTGGCTTCTGCAACCGCCGCATAGGATATTTGCCGCAAGTCAGCAATCGCTTCCGCGACGTGGCGCACATAAGCCGGCTCATTAGGCTTGCCGCGATAAGGCACCGGCGCCAGATACGGTGAATCGGTTTCAATCAGCAATCGTTCAAGCGGAATAGCACGGGCCACCTCATGCACCTGCGCTGCATTTTTAAAGCTCACAATGCCTGATATTGAAATATAAAACCCGAGATCGATGGCCTGTTCGGCAACAGCCAGGCTTTCTGTAAAGCAGTGCAAAATGCCACCTACAGCCCCGGCGCCCTCTTCCTTGAGAATTGCCAATGTGTCATCTGCGGCTTCCCGCGTATGAATCACTAGCGGTTTATTGAGCTGTTTCGCCGCACGAATATGTACACGAAATCGCTCACGCTGCCATTCGGGTCGATCTTTATGCCAGTGATAATCCAGGCCGGTTTCACCAATTGCCAGAACTTTCGGATGCTGCGCCAATGCACAGAGTGTTTCAACATCTGGCTCCTGGTGGTCCGCATATTCTGGGTGAACGCCAACCGAGGCAAAGATTTGTTCATGGGCAGCCGCAATTGCTAGAACCTGTGGCGCCTCTTCCAGGGTGACACCAATGGTCATACAGCCAGCCACATCATTGGCTGCCATAGCTGCCAGCACCTCAGGCAGACGATTGGAAAGCCCATCAAAATCGAGATGGCAGTGAGAATCGATCAATCGAATCATCGTGGTCGTTAAGCCTGTAGTTCGTAAAGCGCCATCGTGCGCGAAAAAATTGATTCCAGGAACAATTTAATGTTCAGTGGATGACTGCTGAGTCTGCGTGACTCCAACAGAAAGTCGGGGAAGGATTGCAATACATCATCATTAAGCTGGCCGGCCAGACGTTGTAATGCGATTAACTGTTCTGGAAAAACCAGTGGTGAGGAGCCAAGTCGTACCAATTGCAAATCAAGTGTCCAGCGTTGTAGCCAGTCAATCAGAAGTGCCAAACGCAAGCCTGATTGATCTCCTTTGATCAAGGCTTCACAACTTTTAGCCAATGCCAGTGGATCCATACGATCCCCCAATGGCAACTGGGCCAGCAAGGCCTCCAGAATAGCGACTTCGGCCGTCGCTTCATCAGTCGCCTCCGGATGTTTCTCAGCTGCCTGAGCCAGATTCACCGCAAAGCGCAATGCGCCCGCGCAACGGTTAAGCCACAAATCGCCCTGTCGTAGCACAGGTTTAATGGTTGCGATCTGCTGGGCGGCCGTTGCTGGTGACGGTACCGCCATAGGAACGGCGCGCGTACGACTGCGAACAGTTGGTAGCAAAAGTTCCGCCGCATGGCTCACCAGCAGAAAATGAACGCCAGCGGGAGGTTCCTCCAGGGATTTAAGCAACGCATTAGCGGTTGCTTCATTCATGGCCTCAGCCGGTTCAATCAGGATGATACGCCGACCACGGTGACTACCGACCTGAATAAAGGACTCAAGTGCACGCACCTGGTCAATTCGAATCTGTTCGCTTTTTTTCTTATCCGCCTTGGTAGAAGAAGGTTTAGCATCCTCTGCTTCGGGCTGTTCTTCCGAATAGGCCTCAGGACGAAGCCGACGAAAATCGGGGTGATTACCCGATGCGTGCCAGGTACAGGCAATACAGGTACCACAGGCTTGGCCGCCGGCTCCGGGTTGATCACACAACAGACTGGCTGCGACCGCTTCGGCGAACGCGAGCTTACCGATTCCGGCAGAACCTGTCAGCAACAATGCATGCGCCAAACGCTCGGCGGCCTTTGCCGACTGTATCTGAGCCCAGGCTGCGCGGTGCAGTTCAATCCAGTTAATCATTTCAACCCAGCAAATCCGATAGTGCGATCAGAATCTGCGCACGCACATCATCCATAGGCACATCGGAAGCAACCAGACGAATCCGTTCCGGATACTGTGTAGCCCGCTGATGATAGGCATCTCGCACCCGTTGGTGAAAATCACTCGCCTCTCGTTCAAAACGATCCAGAATCCGCGTGTCATGGAGCCGGGCCTGCGCTGTGGCAACCGACACATCGAACAAAAGCGTGCGATCTGGTTGCAAGCCTTCCTGAACCCAGGATTCCAATGCAGAAAATTTTTGCTCGGGTACACCACGTCCACCTACCTGATAGGCATAGGTCGCGTCAGAAAAGCGGTCAGAAATCACCCAGGCACCCATTTCCAGCGCTGGCCGGATAACTGAGGAGAGATGTTCGGCACGCGCCGCAAACATCAGCATCATTTCAGTTTCGGGAGACATCGGTTCGTTGAGCAACAGTGTGCGCAAAGACTCGCCGAGAGGTGTACCACCCGGTTCGCGGGTTACAACCACGGCATGCCCAGCTGCTGTTAGATACTCACGCAGCCATTCAATGTGAGAACTCTTACCGGCACCATCAATGCCTTCTACCGTAATAAAACGGCCACTATTCACAGCAGTCATGATTATGGTTTGCCTCGTTGATACTGATTAACGGCCTGGTTATGCGCTTCCAGTGTGGCAGAGAACTGACTAGAGCCATCGCCCTTGGCCACAAAATAAAGCGCATCTGTTTTAGCCGGATGTGCCGCAGCCTGGAGTGCAGCTAAACCAGGCATGCAGATTGGCGTGGGTGGTAAGCCCGCGCGGGTATAAGTATTGTGCGGTGTATCACGTTGCAGATCCGCTTTGCGTAGGTTGCCATCAAATCGCTCACCTAGCCCGTAAATCACGGTCGGATCTGTCTGCAAACGCATCCCTTTACGCAGCCGGTTAATGAAGACACCTGCAATCTGCGTACGATCTGCTGCTGTTCCCGTTTCCTTTTCCACGATCGAGGCCAGAATGAGAAGTTCGTAGGGCGACTTCAAAGGCAGGTTGGCATCCCGCGACTGCCAGACTGTATTTAACTGTTTCTGCATGGCCGATAGCGCACGCTGTAAAACTTCCAGGTCTTCTGAACGTTTATCAAAGCGATAGGTATCTGGAAAGAACCAGCCTTCGGCAGACTGACCGGACATACCCAATCTGGCCATGATGGTGGCCTCGTTCATATCACGGGTAGTGTGGACCAGTTCGGTTTGAGCATTCAATTTGGCACGGATTTCGCGGAATATCGAGCCTTCCACAAAAAGCACCTCAGCCTGGCTGGTATCGCCGCTGGCTAATTTGCGCAGCAAGGCCCACAAGGCTATACCCTGATCAAACTCGTAACTACCTGCCTTGATAGAGGAAGATAGACCAGAAACACGCCCTACACCGCTAATAACCCAAGCAGGGACGCCTACGCCACCCTCATTAAGGGATTGGGCGGCAGTACGCAACGAAGCCCCCTGCGGGACTCGGACCAGCAATTTCGGCTCCGACAACGGCACCGGCCACAACACCACCAGCAGCACGGCAAGGACCAGCCCCAACGCGGTCACCAACAAGAATTTGGCCAAACTTTTCATAGCCCATTATGATACCAACCTTAACCCGCTTTAACCGGGCACAGACCCAGGATCCAGAACGATGACTACCCCACTATTAATCGCCCTTCCCCACCTTGCCATCCTTGATGTCACCGGGGAAGATGCTGAGGCCTTTCTGCACGCCCAGGTGCCTAGCGATATTCGCTTACTTAGCGCCGAAAGCGCCCAAATTTCCGGTTGGTGTACCGCCAAGGGACGCCTGCTAACGACCTTTGTTATCTGGCCCGTAGAAAACGGCTACCGCCTGGTATTGGCCAACGATGTCCGTGATGCCATCGCCAAACGCCTCAAAATGTATGTCATGCGCCTAAAAGTTCAAGTAACACAGGCCGCTGAAGTGGTTTATGGCCTCTTAAATCCCCCGGCACAACTGGACAACCTGACGCTCCCCACTGCCGATTGGCAGGTAACGCGCCAGAACGATCTGACCGGCGTGCGACTGGACGCCACACGCGCCCTGCTCACCGGTCCGCAAAGCACATTCCAGACCGTCGCATCAACCATAAACAAGGGTTCTTCGGAAGCATGGCTGCTGAGTGACATCGCCCAGGGATTTCCGTTGGTGACACAGGCAACCAGTGAGCATTTCGTGCCGCAAATGGTCAACCTGGATAAACTGGGTGGTGTCAGCTTCAAAAAAGGCTGCTATCCAGGTCAGGAGATCGTGGCGCGCACCCATTATCTGGGCAAGATCAAGCGCCATCTATACCGTGTAGCCTCCGCGCAGCCCTTGATTGCTGGCACAGAAGTTCGTTCAGCCATGCTCAACGGCCAAGCGTGCGGCAGTCTGGTTACGGTGGCTCCAGAGCCTGATGGCATCTGGCTTGCTCTGGCAGTACTGCAACAGGACGCTACCGAAGGTGCACTCTATATTCAAACCGAAGCCGGCGAACAGACACTTACACTGATTGATCTGGTCTTGCCTGAAGCCGCCTAAGAAAAACTTAGCTTTCGGAAATGATTACTGGCGTGCCTACGGGCACCCGGTTAAATAGATCGACCATGTCGGCATTACGCATACGAATGCAGCCATGCGACCCAGGCACACCCAATACGGCGCTGTCGGGTGTGCCGTGGATATACACATAGCGACGCATCGTATCGACCTGCCCACCGCGGTTTTTACCCGGTTCCTCACCGCACAACCATAGGATTCGGGTCAGGATCCAATCCCGATCCGGTTGGGCGGCCATCAATTCAGGCGTGCAAATCTCTCCCGTAGGGCGGCGACCTCGTAAAACGGCGCCTAACGGTAGGCCGTCACCAATCCGGGCACGAATTCGATGCCGCCCGCGCGGGGTCTGATAACTGCCCATCTGCTCGCCCACCCCTTTAGCAGCCGACGAAACCGGGTACTGATGCAATAACTGCCCCGCATCATCCAGCAGCTGGAGTGTTTGCCCAGCAACCGAAATCTCAATCCGCATCATTCACCCCATTCATAACCGTGTCTGCACGCGCTTCTTTGGCCTGCCGTGCTTCTTCACGCCGGCGTCTGAAAAACGAGGAAACCACATCGGCACATTCATCGGCCAGCAAACCACCTTCGACCTCGGTATGATGGTTCAAACGATCTTCTGCAAAGAGATCCACAACACTGCCACAGGCACCTGTTTTAGGTTCGGCAGTCCCATACACAACACGCGCGATACGCGCATGCTGTATCGCACCAGCACACATGGCACAGGGCTCAACCGTTACATACAAGGTACTGCCCGGCAAACGGTAATTACCCACATGGGTAGATGCATCACGTAAGGCCATCACTTCGGCATGGGCTGTTGGATCATGGCGAGTGATTGGCTGATTGAAACCACGCCCAATGATCTTGCCATCGAGCACCACTAACGCACCTACCGGCACTTCGCCCTGTGTTGCGCCATGTCGCGCCAGTTCAATGGCTTGTTGCATGAAGTCAATGTCACCCAAAGCCATTACGCATCATCCTCATCATCCATATGCATCTGATGCAGAAAACGGTGAATGACCGGGGTAAACATAATGGCGGTTGCTGCGATCAGAACCAGCCCGCAAAAAATGGCATACAACCCTGCAAACAACTTACCCTCAATGCTAACGGGCGCTGCCAGCACCCCCATGCCCGACAGAATCATTGCGGCATTCACAAAAGAATCGATCCAGCTCAATCCCTCGAATACGTGGTATCCCGCCATGCCGCCAAAGAGTGCGGCAGCAACAATCAGTGATCCGATCACAATGGAGCGAACCAATCGACCGGCAAACACCTGGCGGGTTGCCAGGGGTTCACTCAGTCGTTCGAAAGCAATGATTTCAGGAATACGCATACCTGCATCCAAGTGTGGATTTGATTAGCTTCGTATAATAACGGCTTATCACCCAGGCATTAACCCCATGACGCTCGATCTGGCCGGACAGGCCATCCTTTTTGGCACGGCCGTTGTCGCCAATTTCTTTTCAGCCTTGTCAGGCGGCGGCGTGGGTTTGATCCAGTTTCCGATCCTGATTTTTCTTGGCCTGAGCTTCGGCACAGCACTCGCCACCCACAAAGTCGCCAGCGTTTTCCTTGGCGTAGGTGCCATATTGCGCCACATGAAAGAAAGCCACCTGGAACGGCGTGCTTGCGTGATCATTCTTGGCGCTGGCATTCCGGGGGTAATCCTGGGTGCGTCACTGATTCTTAAAGCCCCTGAAAAAGAGGCATTAATGACCCTAGGTGTATTAACCATCAGCCTGGGGCTTTATTCCATTTTCAAACCAAAACTGGGTATCGACTACACACCTAAAAACTGGTCGGGCACCGGCCTCTGGCAAGGCATAGGCGGTCTCTTTATTGTCGGTTTTCTCAACGGATCCATCACCTCCGGCAGCGGTCTATTCCTCACCATCTGGCTTATTCGCCATTTCGGGATGGATTACAAACGCGCCATAGCCTATACGCTGGTGCTTTGTGGTTTTGCCTGGAACGGTACGGGCGCGCTGGTTCTCGGTCTGGCGGGTGACATTGCCTGGGACTGGCTACCGGCCCTCATTATTGGTTCGGTAATCGGTGGATATCTCGGCAGCCATATGGCCATAAGTCAGGGCAACGCCCTGGTTAAACGTGCTTTTGAAGCCACAACCATCCTAATCGGCCTGAAGCTGTTATTCCTTTAACCGGGCGGTTTCAAGTCTGAAGAGCAACGGTTAAAAGTTTAATGGATCACGGCTGATTCGTGTGGGTTTTCAAGAACTTTTGCCAAGACCTGTAATGGCGTTAGCCACCCTAGAGTCTTTCTTGGCCGTGTATTGAGACGATC
>CAIQBG010000056.1 GCA_903870055.1 uncultured Pseudomonadota bacterium | reverse complement strand
TTTCCCCTAAAATGGCAAGGCAACGTGACGGTTGCATACCTTTAACCATCCTTTGAAAGGAAAAACGCTCCATGAAAAACACAGATAAACCGGTTGTATCAAACGACGCCAGAAATCTTGCAATTGACTTCCTGAAGCAGATAATCGTGCTGTCCTCGGGCGGCGCTGTTTTAATGTCAACCATCCTTATGGAGTGCATCAAAAATCCAGCGGTCGCCAAAATAACTTGGGCGGCGATTTCAGGATTGATTGTTTTTCTGAGCAATCTCGCTTTTGCAACGCTAGCCATGTCCAGGAGAATGGAATTCGAAGCCGAATTGCCGAGTGTTAAATTATTTATAAAAGAATTCACGTTGTATGAATGCTGCAGATACATGTGGTTTATTTTTACGATCGGATTGATATTCATAGTTTTGTCTTTCATGCTTGCCATCCGTTAGAAATGCTTTGCAAGCATTTCGAGTGGAATAACATATAAGACGTAAATCGCGAAGCAGCTTAAGTTAATTGCAAATAAAGCGATGACGATTAAAAACACAGGGTGGTTTTTTGCCCCATATTCAAGTTCGTCTAGATTCGTTGGTGCTTTTGAATTTGTCAGAAATAATTTAGGAATATAGAACCATGCGAGCAAATAAAATTTGATGGATAAATACAGCAACCCACCCACAACCTTGAGGCAGCGCAATGCGTTACGGATGTTCGACGTATCGGCATTTGCGTTTTCTTTAGCTGATAACTTCGCGTGATTCATGCGGCACCTCCGTAAATACGTGATGCAGGAATTGGGCGGGGGGTTTTTCCGGAGAATGTCGGGGCGGGCCTACCAAAACTCGCTCCCACAATCTTTTTACCGGAGAAATCCCCCATGAAATCATTTGAACTAAAGCACCCCGATGTTGTATTTAACATTCTGGATGGCTTCAAAAGAACGGTAACGTTTATTGCTGCTGGCCAGATTCTGCTGCTTTCCAATCTCGGAAATACGCTGCTATCCGGAGAGCCACAAAATGCAGTGGCATTTAGGATATTGCTGGGCGCAATGGTTTTTGGCGTCGCGGCGTTCTTGTGGATTGCATATGCCCAAAGAAGAGAATTGATTGACTTTGCGTGCCATATGCCAGCCACAGATCGAGAATTTTTGATTAAGAAAAGATCAGAGCTGACCATCTCGGTAGTGCTTGGATTTTTACCGGTGCCAATTGCTTTTATTCTCGTGTCTATGCTTTTTAAATAGGATTCGCATAGGAAAGCTTTTGTGGAGATCATTGCTTGGCCTCCTTGCAAAAGCTTTTTCGAATCAGATGAATGCAAAAAACAAACAATGCAAAAACGACGGCAAAACTTGCAGTTAGAGTGATTGTTTGCAATACGGCCACAATTACTTTAGTTAGGCCGAAACACGCTATAAAAGTATATAAAAAGAAAGCTATGGCGAAAATCGTCATTGCAATCATCATGTTCAGCGATTGATCAGATGTTCGAAACTCGCGCCATTGCGTTTTAAGGCGACTTGAGATGGAGAGAGAATGCTTGCTCATGCTATTTCCCCACGCTGACCAAACCACGGAAATCAACCGGAACAACAATTGCCTGAACCTTTCCGTTGGCAATGCCCTCAGCAATTTTCATTTGCGCTTGGGCATTCATGTACGCAATCGACTGGCCGGAGTTTTGAGCGAGTGCTGCCATACGCTCCGATTCCTTCTTGGCAATAGCCACTTCCGTTTCTTTAATCTTTAGTTCGTTCTGTGCTCGGACATAGTCGGTCGCTGACTTGAGGATTTCGGCATTAGGAACGACGCTCTTGATCTGGACGGCGGTCAGAGTAATGGCATTGTCGAGACTTTCATCCTTGAGTGTTTCGTTTACGATGTCTCGGATTTGTTCTTCAATCTTCGCGCGATTATCGGCAACGTCTAACGCTTTGAATTGTCGAACCACCTTGTAGGAAGCGTTGTTTACGAGGGTGGTGACGTAGTTGTACATTAGGTAAATGTCGCCGTGCTCTTCCTTGCTGAAGCTGCGACTCTTCGTCGAGTACAGTTCTGCAACAGCTTGCGGGTTGATGGCGTAGACCACTGTGATATCGAAATCAGCCAACGGTGAGTTATCCGAAGTCATCGGATTTTTGTTCTCAATGTTGACGACGATGTCTTTGGTAGGAAACGTCAGGACACTGCCAACAATTGTCTGGTTCCAGCTTCCTGGCATCAATTCGGCACCTTCAATCTGCTTGGACGCATTGACGCGTACACCAACCTCACCTGTTTCAATACGTGTACAGGCAGACAGAGAGACAATCCCTAACAGGATGGCAGCGGTTTTTTTCAGACTCATTTTTCGTCTCCTTCATAATCAAGGCGTAGCAAGGTCAGCTCATGGGCGGCAACTTCGAACAGTTCCTCTGTTTCGGTGTTCTGTATCCATACCAAACCTATACGACTTGGGATTTCATCTGGCACTAAAACAACTTCTTGGTTGTCCCAGGTGGCAATGAATACCGGCTTGCCGCTGACGTCTTCCGGGTATTCGCCGCCTTCATCCAAATCATCATTAAAGGTGGCAGTGGCACCGGACTGTGTTGCAGCATTTGGGTTGCTGTTTGTATGGCCTGCATCTTTTGGCGGCAATGACGGGCCACGAGTTTTCGGCTCTGTTGATGCCTGAACGCGTGGGGATCGATCAGGCACGTCATCATCGAGCGTGGTGTTATCGTCTTTGGGCGGATCTTGCCGCAAGCTTTCGGACGAATCTAACGGCGCGCTTACGTTAGTAACAGGCTTTGCAGATCCTGCATTACGGATCATCTGTCGAGTAATCTCGCCATCGCCATGGAGCAGATGTTCAACGGCTTCCGGATTCTTCTCTTGGAGCTTGACTAGGCTCCAGACACTCTCTGCGCCACGTATACGCCCTTCATCAAAAGCGGCCCGGATTTTGGCAGGAGCTTCAATCAAGGCAAGGTGGTAAAGGATGTAATTTGAGGATTCGCCTAATCTCTCAGCTATGTACTTGTTCTTTTCTCCGAGATCCTTGCGCTTCTGGATGAAGCGTGCGATGTCCAACGGATGCAAGCCTGCGCGCTTGGTGTTCTCAGCGACCTGTGAATAATCGTCAAAGACTTCTGCATCGGTTTGAACAATCACAGGAACTTTGGGTAAGCTTGCGGCCAGTGCAGCTCTGTAACGACGAGCACCGTGAATGATCTTGTAGATACCATCCACTGCTGGTCTAACTGCTATAGGAGCTTGTATACCTCGAATCTTTACATCATCGATAAGGGCCTGCATGGCTTCATCATCAAAGACTTGTCGGGGTTGATCTGTATCTTCAATGACGTTTTTCAGATCAATGGCCAGAACAACGCCAACCTGGTTAGGATCCTTAGACCCTCCCATTTGCGCCTGCTTTTCAGCCATCATTTTGTTCAGGGCTGCGACAGAGAAAATCGATGATGGCTTTTTCTCACTCATGATCTTCTCCAGTTGCGTCCAGCGTCATCTTGCCAAGCAAACTATCAAACACGCGACGGACTGTAGGAAGCGCAGAACGTGCCTGGCTATTGTTTTTTGCGAATTCGGCCAATGAAATCCCTTCGGCTTGCACTTGTAGCAATGCCTGGCGCTTTGGAATGCTTAATAGACGACCTTGATCGTCGCAGACAAACGACCCCATAGATCCTGAATCAATCAGGTCGTTCATGATCGCCTTCTGCTTTTCCGTGGCTTCTACCTTGTTTGGCAGGAAGCCTAGAAATTTAAGACCTGGATTGAACTCACGAATGGTTGGGATGCTCCGGGGGCCAGAGAGCAGCGTTGTAATGCCTTCCATGCATTCAGGCGTGAATTCAATTGGTGCCAGCACATAATCTGCACAAGCCATGGCGCAGACAATGCTGTGATCCATGCCGCTAGGCGTGTCCAGAATACAAAGATCAAAGTGCTGATCTGCCTGTTGCATAAAGTGGCTTAGATTGTGGACAGCGTTATCACCGATATATTCACCATTGGCATCGGTGGCCATCATCTGCTCGGTAATAGTTGATTTGATAGTGGAATCGCTGCAGAGCACAGTGAACGCGCTATCTCCGAAATCAATATTTGCGATCCGATCGCGGTAAACCTGAGTGGTACTAAATGGTAGCTTCTGGACGCCTTCACCCCGCAGCAGGCAGGAGCTAGTGTTCATCTGATCGTCAATATCTACCACTAAGACACGGAGGCCTTTAGCATGCGCATGGCGAGCCAGTTGGCAAACGAGCATGGTCTTGCCGGTGCCGCCTTTCATCATCGTTACAAGAAGTTTTTTCATGAGGTGTGCTCCTTACAGGTTTGGCAGGGATAGTTAGTTAGTGCTCGGTTTGCGCCGCCCGAGCCTGCGGTTTGCTATAGAGGTGAGACCACTGCCCATTGCTTTAAAATGACTTGGCAGGCTCAGAATCTGCATATCTTTTAATTTCATAGGAGTGGTCTCGTGAAACTGTCTGAAGAACAAGCGTTTGAATTGGTCTGTGCGGCTTTAAAATCAGGTGCGCTATCGTTAAGGTGGGCAGGCACGGATATCAATCCCGCGACAGCTGTGGCCAGCGCGAATTCAGATGCCGCATACCTGCTCAATCTGTTTGATCGATTAACTGGTGAAGTAGTGTTAAGCAATGAATCAACGACTTGGTCATATAGACTGGATCAGTAATGACCCCCGTCCGCACGCCTACGAGAATGGTGCTGCGGATGGCATCGGCATCCACGAACGGCAGGGATTCGCTAGTAGTGTCGGCGGTCATGGCATTACTCCTTTTGGGGTAGAAGCCTTGCCGAGCAAGCGGACAAGGCATGGATGAATTGCAATGGATGCGAGGATTCCGAATGGGCCGCCAAGCAGATAGGCTGCGACCTCCAGTCCGTTGGTTGGACCGGGCATGATCTTGAGAACGGTGAGATTTGCTGCGCCAATACCGAAGCTGGTCACAAAGGACAACAGTCGGTGGACACCATTGACGTTGAGTGACTGCAGGCCAAGGAACAGGACCAGTGCAAATGTCGAGGCAAAAAGGAGAAGCGCGTTCATCGTGCGCTACCTGCCCTGCTGACAATAAATCTTGCAGGCAACAAAAAAGCCGCTACGCATACAGGATGCATAACGGCTTTGGAAAAAATTAGGCGAGCGCTAACAGAGGCACTTGAATGTGCCTTTTTTGGTGGGTCGGGTGGGATTCGAACCCACGACCAACGGATTAAAAGTCCGCTGCTCTACCGACTGAGCTACCGACCCCCAGGGCACAACAAAGAGGCAACATTCTAGTTTCTATAGGAAGATCAGTC
>CAIQBG010000055.1 GCA_903870055.1 uncultured Pseudomonadota bacterium | reverse complement strand
TACCAACAAGCAAAACCGTCGGCAGTGCAAAGTATTCAAAAAAACGTGCCTGGGGTTCCTGCCATCCTGCACACACCCATGCCAACCAACAAGCAATCACTAAACTCATGGCACTGTAGCGATATAAATCATTATTTCTTGAAAAGACATCTTTAGAAAAATAAACAAGCACCAGTATTAATGGCAAATACGAGTAGGGCATCACCCGAATGTTTTCATAGGCACCAGATTTCCCGATGTCAACATATGAACCGAGCCCCTTCACTATCAAGAATTGGATCAATGGGAGATCTTGATTGGACGCGATTTGCATGTAGGCTTGAAAAGTCAATCCAGTTAACAGCAAACCGATTGGGGTCAAAGTCAAAATCACAAAAACAATGTAACGATTCTTTAAAATTCCCGACAAGAGAATCAGCGGCGACAAAAACGCTTGTTGGTGAAAAAAACCTGCTAAAAATGTTCCCAAAGACCCTATTAGCCTTAGCCGGAGTGACAAGAAGTAAATTGATACCATAAAAACAGCCATCGAAACCGATACGCGGAAGGCCGTTAAATCCTGGACTTGATAAAAAACTGCAGCAAAGAAAAGGAGTCCAACTAGCGGCCGCCGACTAAGCTTAAAAATAACCCACAGCTTGATCAGCAGCGCTATTGCAGATACAACCAGCATCACTCGCGACTCAACGAAAATAGACTTCAGAATGCCTACGAGCGAATACCAACCCCAGTCGCGGGCACCTTGCACCCACTGCCCACAGCTAAGCGTTGGGCAAACTGTGTTGTAAATATCCAGATAAGCCAGATCGTCTCGGGCAATGCCAATCGGCCTCAGTGTTGCAAACGCAACCATCGCTAAAGCAAAAACCCAAAAGACCCCATTTTCCAGTTGAATCGACAGCTGATCTTTGCGGTGCTCAACAACTCGTAATCCAGCCCAGGCGATTAGCATGGACCCCCAGAAAAGAACAAAGGCTCCCGAATAGGAGCCCTTGAGCATGTAAAGCAACTCTAGAACATTAGGCATTGGGACATTATACGTTGAGAGCAAGAACAGACATTAGCGGCAGTGTTTATCTTTAAGCCTAACAATATCGTCCTTACCCAGATACGACAATCCTTCGTCCTGATAATAAGGCACATCAACTTACCATTCTTCTGCAGCCGCTTCAAGCAGAAAGAGCCGTCACAATTTGTCGAACTGCATTCTCGGCAGAGAACCTACTTTCAAAAAGCCCACGGCAACGCTCTGAAAATCCATAATCAATATTGAGTTGTGCCAGCAATCTCTCAGCGAGTGCATGTAGTTCGTCAATCTGATTGGATTCGCACACAACTCCGACCCTTTCATCGCGAATCAGTGCACTCAAATCATTTCCAAGATTCACATTAGCCAAAACAGGCAACCCACTCTGCATATAGGTCAAAAACTTTCCGGGAATATTATGAGATTTATGGCGAGGGTCTAGTGCCACAATGCCTGCATTGCACTGGGCATAGAGATCGGGGATTTCGTCAGGGCTTATCTCATTAAAGAAAAGAACGTTATCTAGCCGCCGCGCTTTTGCGGTTTCCTCAAGACGAGTAGCATCACTACCGCGACCCACAAACAAAAAACCCACATCTGATCGATTGCGCAGTTTTGCTGCCAACTCGAGCAAGATGTCCATGCCTTGGGCCACTCCCATATTGCCGGCGTACACAAAAACTTTACGGCCAGCCAGTAGCGTTTCATCTATTCGAATCGAGCATCGTGACCGAACCGATTTATCTAGCCAGTTTTGAAGAACTTCTAACTTCCGACCCGGTTTTTTACCCCAACTTTTAAAGTAGCCTTGATTGCCAGGCGCTTGAACGCCGATAACATCTGCCACTGAGTATTGGTAACGTGCTATCGCATCAAAAAAACGGTAAGGCAACCCGCGTCCCATAAGACCAATGTCAACTGCCCATTCAGGGAAGATGTCGCGAATGATTAAGTAACCCTTGCAATCACTAGCACGCTTAATTGAACTGGCGAGCGGGCCATGAAAAATTGACGGCGCATACCACACCACTCCATCCCAGCGCTCATTAGCCAAAGGGCTTTTTAATAGGTGGTGACGCATAAAAAATGGCATCAGAAATTCAGCGCCCGTCCGCCGAATGTATCCTACGTCTTTAGTGCATGGCGCCCGCAATCTTAGTATCTGAATACCATCAGCTTCTTCCAACAGCCACGCTTGCCGCTGGCCTGCGGACGGCAACAATACCGTTATCGCATGCCCTTGCCGTGCAAATTCACGAGACAAATCTCGCAATTGAACAGCCCCAGAAGTACGCAGGGGTGGAAACGTATCCGCGATCAACGCAATTCGCATTACTTAGAACTCAATACTTCTTCCAAACAACGCGATTCACGTAGTCCGTATAACTGTGGATAATCCGAACGATTTTGTCCGACACATTCGGCATGCTGTAATCAGCCACCTGGCGTAACGACCTCTCAGCACCACGTGCCTGCTGTTCCAGCATTGCGAGGCATTGCAAAACGCGCTCTGAATCAAGCCCTACCATCATAACAGCGGCTTCCTCCATGCCTTCAGGACGCTCATGCACCTCGCGCAAATTAAGCGCTGGGAAATTCAAGATTGAGGACTCTTCGTTAATAGTGCCACTATCAGACAGCACGGCTTGCGCAGATAGTTGCAGTTTGTTGTAATCAGAGAAGCCCAATGGCTTGAGCAATCGAACCAACGGATGAAACTTCGTTTCCGTACTATTAATACGATTCTGCGTCCGTGGGTGTGTTGAAACAATCACCGGCAATCCGTAGGTTTCTGCGACCGTATTCAGCACCTTAACAAGATTGTGGAAGTTTCTATCCGACTCAATATTTTCTTCCCGATGTGCGCTAACCACAAAATATCTCTCAGGTTCAAGTCCTAAACTATCTAAGACCTGTGAAGCCTCAATCTTTGGCCGGTAATACGACAGAACCTCATTCATGGGGCTCCCGGTCTTAATCACCATATCCGGAGGCAGCCCTTCCCGAAGCAAATAATCCCGAGCTATCGAGCTATAGGTCAGATTAATGTCCGACGTATGGTCAACGATGCGGCGATTAATCTCTTCAGGGACCCGCATATCAAAGCAGCGGTTTCCAGCTTCCATATGAAACGTCGGAATTTTCCGCCGTTTCGCGGGCAAGACCGACATACAACTGTTCGTATCGCCAAGCACCAGCACGGCATCCGGCTTTACTTCTGCAAGCACCTCATCAACCGAGATGATGACCTTGCCAATTGTTTCTGCCCCAGTGCGGCCAGCCGCGTCCAAAAAATAGTCTGGTTTACGAATGTCTAGGTCATCAAAGAAGATCTGATTGAGTTCGTAATCGTAATTCTGTCCAGTGTGCACCAACACGTGATCGCAATACTCATCCAAACCTGGCAATACACGTGCAAGACGAATGATCTCTGGACGTGTACCAACAACCGTAACGACTTTGAGTTTTTTCATACTAGACCTTACAAGCATAGGTATCCGGCTTTTGACGATCAAAAACCTCATTAGCCCAAAGCATCACAATCATTTCTTCGTCACCGATATTAGTGACATCGTGGGTCCAACCCGGCACTGTCTCTACGATTTGAGGCTTTGTTCCATCGGTGATGACTTCATAGGTCTCATTAGTTAGCATATGTCGAAAGCCAAACCGTGCCATGCCTTTAATCACCAAAAACTTCTCGGTTTTAGTGTGATGGTAGTGTCCACCACGCGTCACACCAGGATGCGCTGTAAAAAATGAAAATTGACCAGAGTCTGAAGTTTTGAGCATTTCGACAAACATACCACGCTCATCTCCGTAAGCAGGAACATCATAGACAAACTTGTTTTTAGGCAAATAACTCACATATGTGGCATATAGTGAACGCGTCAAGCCCGTACCCACAAGCTCAGTCACCAAGGTTGTTCTGCAATTCTGAAAAGCTCTGATCTGCTCGGCTAAATCGCCTAGCGAAATGCTATACACCGGTGACGCAGCAAGCTGTAGCAAACCTGATCGGATCCCACTACACATATCCAGCATCGTGGTGGAAAAAAACCTGACGACATCATCAACGTAGACCAGATTTACGGCAGCCTTTGGGTCATTAATCTGAATTGGCAAATCGTTAGCCAGGTTGTAGCAAAAAGTAGCCACTACAGAGTTGTAATTGGGGCGACACCATTTGCCAAAGACGCCTGGCAAACGGCAAATGGCTGCAGCGCCGCCACTTTTTTCAACAAACCCCTCAACAGCAACCTCAGCCGCTCGCTTACTCTGGCCGTATGGGTTATCTAATGCTGCCTGTGTCGACGATGCCAAAAGGAACGGCACTCTTTTTCCGCTCGCCGCAATTACTCCACAAACTTTCTTTGTCAGCTCCGCGTTCACCCCTTCAAATGCGCGCGGATCTACAGGGCGATTCTCACCTGCGAGGTGAAAAATTCCATCTGCTTCATTTACGGCTTCTTGCAGTCTACTCTCCAAATCACCCCGCAAAAAGTGGAGCACTTCATGCCCCATCTCTTGTAGATGCAAGGTAAGGTTACGCCCTATAAAGCCATTGGCACCCGTGACAAGAAACCTCACCGACTATTCCTCTGGCTGCGCATGTTCACCATCGGCAATCGCCCGCATAAATCGCAGTTTCATCAAAAGAGCCTGCATGCCAGCTACATCTAATCGTGTCGTGTTATGGGAATTGTAGTCTTGGGAATCAGATATCTTGGTCTCCCCCTGCTCGACAAACTTGCCGTAATTAAGGTCACGCAAATCCGGGGGCACGCGGTAGTAGCCCCCCAGATCTTCTGCCGCGACCATTTCTTCTCGACTGAGCAAGGCTTCGTAGAGCTTTTCACCATGGCGCGTACCAATGATATTAATCTTATGGTTTGGTTGCTGGAGCAATCCCCGTAAAGCAATAGCCAATGTTTCTATTGTAGCCGCGGGTGCTTTCTGTACAAAGATTTCGCCTGGTTTTCCATGCTCAAATGCATACAAGACAAGGTCTACCGCGTCATCAAGCGTCATCATGAAGCGCGTCATATTCGGATCAGTAATCGAGAGCGGTTTTCCCGACTGGATCTGGTCAACAAACAATGGAATCACGGAACCACGCGAGGCCATCACATTGCCGTAGCGTGTAACACAAATCACCGTCGATACGCTGCTGCGTGATTTGGCAACCGCCACCTTTTCCATCATCGCCTTGGATATACCCATGGCATTGATTGGATACACCGCCTTATCAGTACTCAAGCAAATCACACGCTTCACGCCCGAGTTAATTGCCGCTTCAAGGACATTTTCGGTCCCGAGCACATTCGTCTTTACAGCCTCTAACGGATGAAACTCACAGGATGGCACCTGTTTAAGCGCAGCCGCATGGAAGACGTAATCCGCGCCACGAACAGCATTCAAAACTGACTGGTAATCGCGCACATCCCCGATGTAAAACTTCAGCCTTGGGCTATTGTATTTCTTGCGCATGTCATCCTGTTTCTTCTCGTCTCGACTGAGAATGCGAACTTCCCGCACCCCAGAGGTGAGAAAACGACGCAGGACAGCATTGCCAAAAGAACCCGTACCGCCAGTAATTAACAAAACACGATCAGAAAACATCCGACTTTGCCTTCACTTTATCATTTGACGCCACTTGGGCTAAAAATTCTAACGTATCTTTTGCACAGCGATCCCAAGAAAAGCATTTAGCGCGATCAAAAGCCGATTGAGCACAGGCCAATCGACGCTGTGGCGAATTAATCAATACCCTTAGCGCATCAACAATTTGACCCGAATCCAATGGGTTAAAATATACACCAGCATCTCCTAAAATCTCCGGCATAGGCCCCATGTTGGAGCATGCCATGGGCAAACCCGCAGCCATACCTTCGAGTAAAATGTTAGGCATGTTTTCGCAACTTGATGCAAAAAGCCCAATATCTGCCTTTGCATAATGCAACTGGAGCTCCTCATAGGGCACGCTGCCCCGATAAAAAACAAACTCACCAGTCGGATCTACGCGGTTGATTGTCGTCTGCATACGCTTCATGCCCTCTGCGGGAGGCCCAATCAATTCCAGTAAAACAGGCACCCCCTCTGCACGCAACCGCGCAACCGCTTCAACTACATGCCATTGGTGCTTATATGGGCTTATGATTGAGACATAAAGAATACGGCAGGGGTTATCAATGGTGAAATCCGCCAAGCACTCCACGCGTGGTTCAATAAAAAACCGATTATGTATCCCATGTGGAATCGTTACCGTACCATTATCCGTAAGCTTAACAGTCCTTCCCACAACTTTTCTTGCATAATTCGTGAGAAAAACAAGCCCATTTGCCCGTAAAAAAGATTGCGTCTGAGAAAACCGCAACAACATAAGCTTGGCTGTTTTAAACGACCACCCGTAGCGCTTCAGCTCTCTCCCTTCAAACGGCAGCATATTGCGGCTCATCGTAACACTCGGCACAAATCCGTTAGCGACAGTCCCACCCGGCAGAAAGAGTACATTACAACGACTACTTACAGCACGATTTTTTGAAAGGAATCTATGCCAAAAAATGCGCCAAAGCAACCCTTTGTCCAACATAGGCTCATGCACTTTGTGAAGCCATTCCCGATCATCAATTTTGTCCAATGTTTTCTTGCTTGCCCATAGCACAACGCGCTCGAATCCCTGCGCTCGAGGCTTCGCAGCACGCAACAATTCTACGAGATGAGTAATTCCTCCACCGCTACTTAAATTGAACGCATCAATACCTAAAATCATGGCTTAAGCACACCACAAATGTAGTGAATAAACGGAAGCAAACAATTTGGAAAGGGTCTAATCAAACAACGACTCCATAAGCCTTTCGCCACAATTCAAACTGCACCAAAGCAAATAAACGTTCGCCATTGCTACGACCCTGATCTTGACCTCGCTGCAGGCTTCTCACAGTTGCCGCATCAAAAAGGCAATCTGCACTGGACAAAGCATCCCAAAACAACTCCCTGAATGGTCCAGCTTTCAACCAATCGGCCATCGGGATTGAGAATCCTTGTTTCCGTTGTTTATCAAATTCAGGCGGCAACAATCTTGCAGCCAAGCGCTTGAGGAGGATTTTTTTATCTGTCTCTGTTGCTTTCAGCTTAGTCGGCACTTTGCTAAAAGCAAACTCTATCAACCGGTGATCTAGCATCGGCGCGCGCATCTCTAAGGAGTTGAGCATACTCGCCCTATCCACTTTAACCAAAATATCTTCAGCTAAATAATCATTAAAATCCATTCTTGTCGCGCGCTGCAACAAATCATCTTCCTTCGGGATGCGACTCTTGCGAATTGACTCCGCAACGAGCCGAGTGCCTCCATGCCCATGCAAAAGCTTACGTCGTGTCGGACGATCAAAATAGCTAGCAATTAACGGAAGGCCACGTTTGAGATCTACATCCATGCCTTGAAGGTAATTCCGACCTTTGAAACCAACCGGCAACAGACCGGCAGTTTTAGCAAGGCTACTCCGCAAAGAATTAGGAACATAAGCAAAACGGCTTTGCATCCACAATAGACGGCTGTAATGCCCGTACCCTCCAAACAACTCATCGCCGCCATCACCTCCCAATGCTACCGTACAGTGTTGACGCACCAAGTGGCTAACCAACCAAGTTGGAAACATAGAGGAATCAACCATTGGTTCATCGAACTGACGGGCCAAAGTGGGTAGCAGATCAGCAGTGGTGGCCTCAGCCACCAATTCCGTATGCTCGGTTCCAAAATAACGAGCAATTAAACGGGCATGGGGTGTTTCATCTAGCCGACCATGCCCAGGGAAACCAATGCTAAAAGTACGCACCTTATCAGATCGGCGCACGGCTAAAGCGGTGACTAAACTAGAATCAACACCGCCGCTGAGCAAAATACCCACCGGCACATCTGCCACCATCTGCTGACCAACCGCCTCCTCCAACAGGCTTTCCAACTCATCAAGCAGCGCAGTTTCATCGGTCTCCCCTTCTATTTCGTCAAACTCAGGCAGCTGCCAGTAGCGCCAAATCTCTGCTGTCCCTTTAGTAAGATCAAAACTCATTGCGTGCGCTGGAGGCAGCTTATGGTAGCCAGACAGAATACACATATCGCCTGGCACAAAACCCATAGCCAGATAGCAATCCAAGGCATCAGGGTCAACACGCCGAGGCAGTGAAGGGTTTGCCAGCAATGCTTTAAGCTCTGATGCAAAATATAATGCACCACCGTCGAGGCGGTAAAACAGTGGCTTTTCCCCCGCTCGATCACGCGCCAAAAATACACGTTGCTGCTGTGCATCATATATCGCAAGCGCAAACAT
>CAIQBG010000054.1 GCA_903870055.1 uncultured Pseudomonadota bacterium | reverse complement strand
TGCTTCAGAATCGACAGTATCTGGCTGTCGGTAAACCGTGATGTCTTCATGTAAAAATTCCTCAGGTTGCTTTGGAGAAAATTCTACTTTTAACCACTGCTAATTTATGGGGGGATTACCAACCCTCTTGGTATGCGTTCCATCTCTATCCTCCGAATCGGTAATTTTACGATCCGTCGGACTCCACTTTTTACAGCCTACCTCAATTGCCATAAGGCGAGTGTCGTGGAGACGTACAACGACATCAGCCTTGCGTTCTCCCAGCTGGCATTCCGCACAGAACTGCATGGCTTGGGGCCCTTTGACGATCGTATTGATTGCCATTGCCGGGATCTCGGCGAACCCCAAGCCTCGCAGGTAGTCTTTGACGGTCGTTTCTTGATTTTCCTTACCCGTATTGCGGCGCTCGGTGGCAATGCGCTGTGCAGCCAAGAGCACAGAGGAAGCCAGTAATGCGGCTTCACGCTGCTGATCGGTCGGAGTGCCGCCTGCTTCCATCCAGGGAAAGCGATGTGGGTCAATGACTCGCTCGATAACGCCAAATACTTTGCGTAAGGCTTCTGGGTCTTTCTTCAGGACACCGGGAGCAATTGAGTCAACGTCGGCGATGACTTGCAGATCATTGTCGGAAATCGGAGGTCCAGCCAAGTAGCGTAGCGCTTCACCGAGCCCCAGACCATAGGCTTCTGCGAGGCTGTCATTTGTTATCGCGCCTGGTTGTAGTGGATTGCCCAAGAGTCAGTGACGGCCAGACGCTCGGTCCGGAACTGCGCAGCAGAAGTCGCAGCGTCTTCGGCAAGTTCAGAGGTTGTCCATCTAGGCGGTGCGCTTGTCATACAGGTAATGATTCCAGACTTGGGATGCGCAGGCGCTCAATCTCCTTGGGCTCGAACTTGGTTAAGCCACCGGCATAGGTTCTGCCGCTCCCCGTGTTGATGTTCTTGTTGAGCCACGTCACCAAGCGGCCCATTACGTCATCAGCCAGCAACTGGCGAGGGTAGAGGCCGTGCGCGATGTTTATGTGACGCGCGTCACACGCGTTGAGCGTGAACTGAGGCGGTCGGCGGGCCATGTAGGTGCACAGGATAGGGGCCGGGGCCTTGAGGCCCACGGACCACCAAGCTTTACGGTGCTGTGCTGTGTAACTCTGATCCGCGCCGTTGATCTTCGCCCAGGCTAGGAAAGAGTTGATGCGTCGCCGCTCTTCCTTGGTGAAGTCGTCCATCTCTGCTGGCAAGTCGATGACACGGCGCAAGACCTCGGCCGAGTGCAGATGCGCGCCAGCCTGTATCAAGTCTTTGGCCTTAGTCACCGCTGGCAGCTTAACGCGATCGGGCAAGCCCTTCGCATGCTCACCTGCGATCCAAATGTCGTTCGCCCCCGTAACCTGGCCTCGATGCACGCGAAACAACTCGCCAAGCTCGATGTCACCCGCCATGGCCGACTCGGACGGGCGGATGATGATCGACCAGCGCGGCGCAGCATGAAGCTGTTCGCGCGGGATGTCCGTTCCCTTGGTCAAGCCATTAAGTCGATCTAACTCGTCAACGGCGCGCACACGAACTGGTTCGGCCGTCTCCCCAACGCGAAAGCAGGTGATCGCCGCCGTCGTTGCTGTGCCGGGGAATGCTTCGACGGTCGGCTCTAGCACGTGTAGGACGATTCCGCCCAACTCGTCGAGCAGCAGTCGGCGCAACGCCGATCCGTAGTTCACATCCATCCACTCGGCAGAGGTAATGAATGCGCCCACGTCGCCTGCCTTTGCGAGCAAACGCGTCTGCAGGAAGAAATGCAGATGCAAGCCTGCCAGCGCACTCGCCTTGATGCCGAAGTCGGCGAAGTTCGACGCGTACCAGGCTTTCCAGTCCTCGGCGATATCGTGATGTCGCACGTAAGGTGGATTGCCGATAAAAGCCGTCTTACCGGCGCATCGCGGCAACTTGATTACCCGATAGTCCTTGACCAGCACGGTCGTGCGATCGGTCCAGCCACGAGCGCTCAGGTTCGCACGCAGCATCAGTGCTGCCAAGGGGTCCATCTCCACGGCAACGAGCTGTGCATCAGGGAAAGCTTCACCGGCGGCTAGGATAAAGCGACCAGAGCCCGCCCCAGGGTCAACGATGCGGGCCGGCATTCCTTGGCTGGTCAGCCAGGTCATCATCGAGCGGACAATCGATGCAGGCGTATAGACAGCCCCAGTCACACGACGTTCGGCCGCCGATCTGATCGACGAGAAGACTTCACCAAGTGGGTCAGTCCCGCGTGTGATTGCCTTTCGGATCGCCTCGATCTCCCGAGGCTTAAGAACCGACGTTGGCGGGGTCTTCACGAGCTTACGCTCTGCCGCAGACAGGCCACCCTGGCCTCCGATGAGCGCAAGGCAAAGGGCTACTAGCTCTTGTTCCGTCTGCAAGTTCATTTCTGTTGTTCTTTATCGTCTGGCGGTTTCGAATGGCACCAGCACGCGTTGTGCGACGGTGTCCGAAACTACGCTGGAAAGAGATCCAGTCATACGCATTAACCCAGCGTCGCCACCATTTCAATTTTCGGGGCAACAGACTGCACCACTTTCTGAATACCATGCCCCGGATTGATTTCACGGCGCGACACTACCAAACCCATTTTTTCCAGCAATCCGACATCCTTGGTAACGGACGAACGGTTACGGTGCAAACGATGCGTTAGTTCATTGATTGATTTTGGTTCTGTCATAACTTCCAGCATGAGGCGCCGACGTGTCTCTGAAAGCACCGTAAACATGCGTTGCGGATCTTCAAACGAAAGTGTGACCTTACCTTCAAAAACCCTGCCCTGATCCGCACGGCGAGCAGCGTCCTTGGCTCGAGCAAAAAATCCCGCAACATCATCTGTACGAATGACCACTTTAGTCATAATTTCTTCGCTCCTGTTTGCTGCACAATCGCCGACCATTCCATCTGGAACCGCTCTAACGTCGCTTCATAACTTTCAAAATCAACCGCTTCTACCTTGCCCATGAAATGCCGATGGTTATAACCATGCGCATTGTCGAATCCAAGAACCCGTCCATTGTCACCGCTATATATGGCGGCATTAATGTATGCCAAGTTATAACGCGTAACTACAGCCTTACTTCGATCTTTGTACCCCCACACCTCATAGATCAGCAACCCGCCGCCAGATTTAGGTTTGAGTTCGAACCGCTCCTTTTCAAGTAGCGATTCTTTGGGATGTTTAGTCATAAAATATCAGAATTCAGATGTGTATCACAATAGCACATCTGCTAAAAGCTGCCATAGAAAAGTATGGCGCTGAGCTGCCAAGCTGCTTCCCAGTAGCTTTTTCACGACAGACTTATCCACTGATTCTGTGGATATGCAGGTGCATAAGCCAGCAAACCCCTCTTCAATGCCGACCAGCACGCGCCGCCCATTTTTTAGGCAAAACGGTATCCTGCGCCAAAAGGCTCTTAGAACAAAGTTGCTTATCAGAAAAGGTCTTAACGCACTCAGCCCACCCATCGAAATAGTTTCCGCACGCATCTAGTGGATGCATTACTTCAAGCCCATTACCAAGTGAGGTAGGCTGTAAAAAGTGGAGTCCGACGGATCGTAAAATTACCGATTCGGAGGATAGAGATGGAACGCATACCAAGAGGGTTGTACACGCCAGAATTTCGGCTCGAGGCCGTCAAGCTGGTTGAGGAAACTGGGAGGTCAATTGTTCAGGCTGCAAAGCAGCTGTCTGTTCCCAAGAGCAGTTTGCATAAATGGGTAGCCTTAGCGCGCGCTGGCAACTTATCAACGGTAGGCCAAGGGCAACGCATACCGAGCGAACTAGAGGTTGAGCTTGCCAGAACCCGTAAGGAACTGGCTGAAACCAAGATGGAGCGCGATCTTCTAAAAAAGTTTGCGACGTATTTCGCGAAGGAGTCGCGGTGAGATACGGTCGAATCAATCAATTGCGACAGCTCTATCCGATTGCGGCTATGTGCCGCGTACTGGACGTGTCAGAAGGCGGCTATCACGCTTGGTCAAAGCGTGAACCGTCGCCCCGTGCAATTGCAAATGCGCGACTGGAGATCGAGGTCAAGGCAGCCCATGAGCGCACACGGCAGACCTACGGCCCGGAACGTTTACAAGCTGATTTGGCCGATCATGGCGTTACTGTGGGGGTCAGCCGCATCAAGCGGATACGTAAGAAGCTCGGCTTGCGATGCAAGCAAAAGCGCAAGTTCAGGGTAACGACAGATTCTAGGCACTCGTTACCGATTGCGCCCAATCTGCTGAACCGTGAATTTACCGTCAGCGCACCCAATAAAGCCTGGGTGACTGACATCACCTATATCCCTACCGATG
>CAIQBG010000053.1 GCA_903870055.1 uncultured Pseudomonadota bacterium | reverse complement strand
TTTGCTCGACAACAGCCAATTTAAAAGACATCGTGTAATCGCGTTGTGTACGCTTAACCCAGACTGCCATTGACACTTCTCCTTCAGGATCAAAATGTGTCAACGCTATTTAGGACGGGTCAAGGCAAATAAAAACGGGCACCGAAGTGCCCGTTTTAAGTACTAATTTGACCTAAGTCAGATTAGAACGAAGTACGCATACCCATACCATAGGTGAACTCGTTCTGACCATTAGTCGGGCGAAGATTTGCCGACTGCTGCGCCATTGAGAAGTTCTGGTTAGCCGAGTTGCTGACGTTCGAAACAAGGCCGTAAACTTGCGTACGCTTGCTCATGTAATAGCCAACGTTGGCGGTCCACTGACGCGAACCCAGCTGCTGAATGTTTGAACCATTAACATCGCTTGACCAAACAGCAGAAACACGTGGCTCCCAGTTGCCCATACGGTACGATGCACCGGTATAGAACTGATTGTTAGTGATTTTGCCGGCGCCGTCTGGGGTCAGACCCATAGCAGCCGTCGTACCCAATGTATTGCGAACGAATACACCGCTAAGCTTCAGGCCTGCGATGCCGGTGTAACCAGCACCAACCAGGTAAGACGTATAGTCACCAAGGTTTGTACCAGTAAAGTTTTGGTTAGCTTGTTGGAATGCACCCTTGACGTTTACGCCATAGCCAGTCCAACCCAAGTTAAGACCAAACACGCTTTGTGGCTGAGCTGTACAAGTCGACAGGGAATTAGCACAAGTGCCGGCTGCTGGCGTGGCACTGTTGTTAATACCGTTGTTGTTCGAACCTGTGTAGGCGATCGAAGCGTCAAAACCATACAGAGTTGGCATTGCGTACGCTACTGCAGTAGCACGAACCGACGAGGCAAACGATGCAACGTTATTAAACTTCATAGTCGACATCATGTGCTCAATACGACCCGAGCCTGTTGCGCCTGGCATTACGTCATAGCTGTTCAACGAAGCACGGAGTGGGGTCGACATGAAACCTGCCATACCTGTGCCATACTTGCTGCTCAAGCCAACATACGAATCACGAAGGCCACTAAACAGAGTTGTAGCGCCAGTAGACACAGCACCTGTACCGCTCGTGCTGCCCTGGGTACCGGTAATATTGATGTTAGTTTCAGCTTGGAACAGAGCCTTCAGGCCATTGCCCAGATCTTCCGTACCTTTGAAGCCGATCAGCGACGAGTTGTTTTCAAGAGCAAACACATTACCGGCAGGCTTGCTGGTTGTAGCCTTAGTTTGAGAAACGTTGTAGCCTTGACCCGAAACGTCAGCAACGCCGTAAATGGTTACGTTAGTTTGTGCGAAAGCAGCGGTTGACAGACCAGCAACTGCTACAGCGATGATTTTCTTTTGCATTAGAGATCTCCTTAAGATTGATGGCCACGCTGCTTTCGCTTCGGGACCAGGAACCTCTCATCGGATGAGTGGTTGAGTGGATTGTGGTACACCCGAGAGGGCAAAGCAACTTAAATACAACAGATTTGGCTTCGGGGTGTTGTTTTGTTGCAACAATGCAACACTTTCTTGGTTTTCATTTACCTCGGCTAAAATGCAGTCGCGTTGCATTTTAGCCGGCGCAGCTTCTTTTCCCCATAAAATCAAACCTGTACTCGCCAAGAGGTATCACTCAATGCCGATTCTCTCTGTTTTCTTTGGGATCATCGTACGCATGTGGCACGATGACCACCCTCCTCCTCACATTCATGTCGAGTATCAAGGCTTCGAAGCCTTAGTTAACATCATGACCGGTGAAGTGTCACGTGGAGATCTTCCAACAAAGGCAAGATCACTGGTGAGAGAATGGTGCTTGAAGCATCAGGCTGAATTGATTACCAATTGGGAGCATGGCCAACGCTTTGAGCCCATGGAACGTATCGCTGGAGCAGATCAAGATGATTAAACTAACGCACGCCAAATACGAAAAGGACTTCAGAGTACTGCTGACTTTTTCCGATGGGCATGAAGCCATCTTTGATGGCAAGCATCTATTAAAGCGCGAGGGCCCGCTCTTAGACGCCCTTCGTGACGAGAGCTACTTTAAGCGCGTCTTTATAGACGCAGGTGCTCTATGCTGGCCTAATGGGTTGGAGCTATCACCGATGAAGCTTTATGACACGCTTGCGTTAACTGAGGCTGCCTGATTATTTAAACAGCCGAGCCAGCTCAACCCTAGGCTCTGGTGCCCGCATAATGCTTCGCGCAGCCTGAGGCTGTTTAGTGCCCCACGCCAACTTCTTTCAAGCTTGATACTAAAGCCTGTAGCGGTTCAACAAAGCTCTTGAGCTTTTCATATACCTTAAGCGCATCTTTAGCATCATAGGTATGCGACATACGGTTTCTGGCTTCGAGCATCTCCAACCAGATTTCTTTAACCGCGAATAGAACAGCCTTCATAGATGACTCTTGCCGACTTTATAGCCTCTTCACGGAAGCGGGGATTTGCTTTGGCCAAATCCACCCAATCAAAGCTATACAGCGTTGGCAAATCGTCTAGCAATAAGGCTTGCTTCAGGCAAACAAACGCGCCAGCTCGATACCCGGCTCTGGTGCCCGCATAAAGGCCTCACCCACCAGAAAGGTATTGACGTTGGCGTCACGCAACGTTTTAACATCAGCCGGGGACAAGATACCGCTCTCGGCCACTACTATACGTTCGCCTGTAATGCGGTCTTTGAGGTTAAGCGTGGTATCCAGCGATACTTCAAAGGTACGCAGGTTACGGTTGTTAACGCCAATGAGCGGTGTTTTGAGCGATAGCGCCCGCGTGAGCTCATCACCATCGTGCACTTCAACCAGCACAGCCAAGCCCAGGCTAAAGGCATAGGCCTCTAGATCATGCAGCTGCTCGTCGGTAAGCGCCGACACAATCAGCAGAATGGCGTCCGCGCCCATGGCACGCGCTTCGGCAATCTGCCAACGATCAATCATGAAGTCTTTGCGAATCACCGGCAGATCACAGGCGGCACGCGCTGCTTGCAAATAGGCGTTAGCACCCTGGAAGTAATCAACATCCGTCAGTACCGATAGGCAAGCTGCGCCGTGCGCCGCATAAGACTGTGCAATAGCGGCAGGATCAAAGTCTGCGCGGATGACGCCCTTGGACGGGCTGGCTTTTTTGATTTCAGCAATGACGGCGGGCTGCTTGGCGGTTAGCTTTGCTTTGATCGCACCCACAAAATCCCTAGCTGGTGGTTGCGCCTTGGCCTGCGCTTCCATTGCGGCCAAGGAATGCTGGGCATAGCCCGCTTTAACTTCTATTTCTTTAGTGGCGATGATTCTGGCGAGGATGTCGCTTTTCTGGTTCATACGTTTTTCTTTAGGCCGCTTGCGTGCATGCGACGAATTCGTTGAGTTTTTTAAGGGCTGCGCCAGAAGCAATGGCTTCACGTGCCTCAGCAATACCATCCGCAATGCTATTCACCTGCCCAGCCGCGTATAGGGCAGCGCCGGCATTGAGTAGTACGATGTCTTGCGAGGGGCCTGGCTCATTAGCCAGCACAGCCTTCATACGGGCAATGGATTCGGCCGGGTTGGCCACCTGGAGTGCACTGATTGGCGCTGGCTGGATCCCAAAGTCTTCCGGCTTGATCTGGTACTCGTGGATTTCACCGTCTTTGAGCTCACCAATTAGGGTGGAGCCAGAGAGCGATACTTCATCCAGACCATCAACCCCATGCACGACCAGCGCCCGCTTGCTACCCAAGCGTTGCAGTACGCGCACCAGAATGCCCACCAGATCGGGGTGGAATACACCCAGCAGCTGCGTACCCGCATTAGCAGGATTAGTGAGCGGCCCCAGGATATTAAAGAGCGTGCGCACACCCAGCTCTTTACGTACTGGCGCGGCATGCTTCATGGCGCTGTGATGATTGGGGGCAAACATGAAGCCAATACCGCTCTGCGCAATACAGTGCGCCACTTGCTGCGGATTGAGATCCAGCTTGGCGCCTAGCGCTTCCAGCGCATCGGCACTGCCGGACTGGCTGGAAACAGAACGTCCGCCATGCTTGGCCACCTTGGCGCCCGCGGCGGCAGCTACAAACATCACCGTGGTGGAAATATTAAAGGTATGTGCGCCATCACCCCCGGTGCCCACGATGTCGAGCAAACTGTCCGCATCGTTAACTGGCACTTGAGTGGCGAATTCGCGCATCACTGCCGCAGCAGCGGCAATTTCTTCGATGCTTTCTTTTTTGACGCGCAGCCCCACCAGAATGGCGGCAATCATTACGGGCGACACTTCCCCGGACATGATCTGCCGCATGAGCGATGTCATTTCTTCATGAAAGATCTCGCGATGCTCAATCAAACGCTGAACCGCCTCCTGGGGCGTAAAAACCTTAGTGCTGGTCATGCCGCAAACTCTTTGAGGAAGTTATCGAGCATCTGGTGGCCCTGCTCGGTAAGAATGGACTCCGGATGGAACTGCACCCCCTCCACCGGCAGTGTTTTATGGCGAATGCCCATAATTTCACCGTCTTCGGTTTCGGCCGTCACTTCCAGACACTCCGGCAAGCTCCTACGCTCGATAGCCAGTGAGTGATAACGGGTGCAGACAATCGGGTTAGGCAATCCACGGAATACACCCACGTCTTTATGGAAGACCGGCGAGGTTTTACCGTGCATCAGCTGTTTGGCATGAATGACTTTGCCGCCAAAGGCTTCACCAATGGCCTGATGGCCAAGGCAGACACCCAGCAACGGAATCTTGCCCGCATATTCTTTAATAGCTGCGAGCGATACGCCAGCCTGAGCAGGTGCACACGGCCCCGGGGAGATGACCAGATACTCGGGCTTCAAGCGGCCGATCTCTTCGACGGTAATGGCATCGTTACGAATCACTTTTACCTCCTGCCCTAGTTCACCAAAGTACTGAACCAGGTTGTAGGTAAAACTGTCGTAGTTATCAATCATGAGGAGCATGCTGCCCATCCTTCCTTATTGCCGGCAACACGACCCAAATTAGAAACCGCGCCTACCGCTAAAACTTATCTATGTATAACGCTCAACTCATGCGCCCTGCTTAGGGATTTCTTTGCTGAGCTTGCCCGCCTTGATTACAACCAAGGGCGTTCCGGTCTTTGTTGCCAATTCGCGCGCCCTCTTTGCTGCGCGCACGAGCGCAGCAGGCGCTGCCTGCATATCGGCATCTTGCAAGTGCGATTTAGTCATTGCCGCAACCGTCATGGATTGGCTCCTTCTTCAACAAGTTCTGGTTCAAGACCACCATTATCAAACAGTTGCCAGAAATTTACACCCGATTGATACACATTCCTGAAATTCTCGTAGCCTTTGGCAAAGCGCCTTCTTATTGTCGCTTCGGGAATGTTATGTCCGCCCTGCAAGACCCTTGTCTCTACTCGAGCCACCGCCTCATCAGCAAAATCAAGGCGACCTCACAAAAACCGGACAATCTGCCTCGTAGGGCAGAAACTCCCTTGCGAAGGTTGTTTTACCCGCACCATTAGGCCCCGCAATGATCACGATTTTTGGATTATCCATAGTTGAGATTCTGTCAGAACTTTAGATTTTTAACCTTGACTTCACCAATTTAGCCCCTATACTGTTAATTGTTGCGGTGCACAAAACGTGTTTTTGGCCTGCACCGCTCGCAATTTCCCGCTTTTGAAACCCACTTGAATATCCACCCATTAGGAGCCTCACATGACCCCGAATCTGAACCTTGACCAAGTTTTTGCCTCAAACAAAGCTAACATCGACCTGCTGCTGTCGGTTGCTCAAACCGCCCTGTCGACTGCTGAAAGCCTGGCTGCGCTGAACCTGCACACCGCCCGCGAAGTGTTTTCTGACAACGCTGCAACCGTAAAGACCCTGCTCGGCGCCAAGACACCACAAGAAGCCGCTGCCCTGCAAGCCAAGCTGGCTCAGCCTGCTGTTGAAAAGGCTGTTTCGTACTCGCGTAGCGTTTACGAAATCTCGACCGGCGCTGCTGAAGAAATGAACAAGCTGTTTCAAGGCAAGTTCGGCGAACTGAACAAGGCTGCACAAGATCTGGCCCACAAGACTGCTTCGTCGGCGCCATTTGGCTCTGATGTTGCCATGGCTGCTGTTAAGCAAGCTGTTGCTGCCGCCAACTCGGCATTCGACAATCTGAACAAGATGGCCAAGCAAGCTACGGACATGACCGAAGCTGGCGTTAACACCGTGACCAACGCGGCTGTTAAGGCTGCAGGCAAGAAAGCTGCTAAGTAATAAGAAGCGCTCTCTGCAATAACAAAGGCCCGCAAATGCGGGCCTTTGTGCTTTCAGGCGGTTAGAAAGCCGTTTAGCTGCCGACGGTAATGTGCGGCACCAGGCCAGCCTCTGCCAACTCGGCGGCACGAATGACTGCCCGTGCTTTGTTCTGCGTTTCCTGCCATTCGGCATCGGGATTAGAGTCGGCCACAATACCGGCGCCCGCCTGCACGTTAAGAATGCCGTCTTTAATCACGGCTGTGCGGATAGCAATTGCGAGATCCATATCACCACTGAAGCCCAGATAGCCGACTGAACCGGCATAAACACCACGCTTGACCGGCTCCAGCTCGTCAATAATTTCCATAGCGCGCACTTTAGGCGCACCAGAAACCGTGCCCGCCGGGAACGTGGCTTTGAGCACGTCCATGGCGCTGAGATTCGGCTGCAGATCCCCTTCGACATTAGAAACAATGTGCATGACGTGAGAATAGCGCTCGATGACCATACGCTCTGTGAGCTTTACGCTACCGGTTTTGGCGACCCGGCCTACGTCATTACGACCCAGATCGAGCAATTGTGTGTGCTCAGCACACTCCTTTTGATCCGCCAGCAGGTCAGCGGCCAGCGCGGCATCCGCTTCTGGCGTGGCACCACGTGGGCGCGTTCCGGCAATAGGACGTAGCGTGATCTTAGGTGACTGGCCTTCGGCCTCGTTTTCCAACCGCACCAGAATTTCCGGCGACGAACCGACGACATGGAAATCACCGGCATCTACATAGAACATATAGGGCGATGGATTCAACGCGCGTAACGTGCGATAGAGCGAGAGCGGGTGGGCATGAAAAGGCTTCTGCATGCGCTGCGACAGCACCACCTGCATGACATCGCCTTCGGTAATGTAATCCTTGGCCTTAAGCACAGCGGCCTTGAAAGCTGCTTCACCGAACATAGAAACGGGCTCTTGCGGTGCCACTAAGGCTGGGCCGACTTCTGGCGCTACCGCTGGTGCATGCAGGCGTTGCTGCAAGCCTTCCAGGAGTTCACGGGCGCTTTCAAATGCATTGGCCTGCGCCGGGTCTGCATAATGCACCAGTGTCAGCTTGCCCGAGAGGTTGTCGACAATCGCCAGCGTCTCAACCAGCATCAACAAGATGTCGGGTGTGCCGAGCGGATCCGGATGGGTATTTTTTGCCAGCCGCGGCTCGATGTAGCGCACGGTGTCGTAACCGAACACCCCCATCAGACCACCGCAGAATCGCGGCAGATGCGGTTGATGCGGCACCTTGAAACTGGCCTGATAAGCGGCGATGTCGTCGAGCGGATTAGCCGATGTTTTAGATTCAACCACCTGGCCGTTATGCACACGGGTCAGCTCGTGCCCATGAACCGTCAGGCGGGTATTGGCTGGCAGCCCGATAAAAGAATAGCGGCCAAAGCGCTCGCCACCCTGTACCGATTCAAACAAAAAGGTATACGGCGCGTTAGCCAGCTTGAGATAGAGCGACAGCGGCGTTTCCAGATCGGCCAGGGTTTCGAGCGTAACGGGAATGCGGTTGTATCCGGCAGCGGCCAGACGCTGAAAAGCGGCGGGGGCGCCAGGATCGGTAACGCAGAGGGGATGGTGTGCGTGCGAAGTATTCATAAGTGTCTCAGTGTGCCCGCTTAGTTTGCCTTGCTTGGCAAGAGGCGCGCAAGCTCGTCCAGGCTGCTGACCAGCGCCGCACAGTCTTCTTTCTGAATCGGATAACCTTCGGCATACCCATAGGTGACACCGACGGCAGCGCAACCGGCAGCCTGCGCTGCCTGGATATCGTTACCGGAATCGCCGACATGTGCGTTATGGATCAATGACACATCCATCTCGACACAGGCACAGATAATGGGATCAGGCGCCGGCTTCTTATGTGGCGTGGAGTCACCGCCAATGACGGCTTTGAAATACGGGGCAAGACCGGTCGCTTCGAGCAGCGGCAAGGTGAACTTGACCGGCTTATTGGTCACCACCGCCATCGGGTAACCCGCTGCTTGTAATGCAGCTAGGCCTTCTTTAACGCCCGGATACACCTTGGCATGTTTGCCATTAATACGGGTGTAATGCTTAAGATAGGCGGTCAAACCTTGTTCGAATAGTTCTTCGCTAGGCGCTGCGCCTGTTGCCTCATCCGTCAGACATCGACGCACCAGGGTATTGGTGCCACGACCAATAAAGCGGCTGATCTCTTCTACCGAGCGATCGGGTAGCTCCAGTTCGGCCAGCATTGCATTACACGCCTGATGTAAATCCAGCACGGTATCAACAAGCGTGCCATCCAGATCAATAGTGAGGCTACGAACAGATCCAAAAACGTCGCGCGACGATGCCATGGCTAGACCTTCGCCAGCTGCTCACGCATGGCAGCAACGGTGGCGGCGTAATCCGGCGTATTAAAAATAGCGGAGCCTGCGACAAACGTATCGGCACCGGCACGGGCGACTTCGGCGATGTTGTCGATCTTGATACCCCCATCCACTTCCAGTTTGATCTGGCGACCGGTACGAGCGGTGTAGGCGTCAATCTTGGCGCGCACGGCTTTGAGCTTATCCAGCGTGGCCGGAATAAATGCCTGACCACCAAAGCCCGGATTCACAGACATGAGCAAGATCAGATCCAGACGATCCATCACCCAATCGAGGCAATCGATCTGCGTTGCCGGGTTTAAAACCAAACCCGCTTTACAGCCTGCCGAACGAATAAGCGCCAATGAGCGATCGACATGCGCCGATGCTTCCGGATGGAAACTGATCCAATCAGCACCCGCTTTGGCAAACGATTCAATCAGGCTATCGACTGGTGACACCATGAGGTGCACGTCAATCGGTGCGTTGGTGTGCGGACGAATGGCTTCACAAACCATCGGGCCAATCGTGAGATTGGGCACGTAATGGTTATCCATGACATCGAAGTGAATCCAGTCAGCACCCGCCGCAATAACGTTACGCACCTCTTCGCCCAGGCGGGCAAAGTCGGCAGAAAGAATGCTGGGCGCGATCGTGTACATGGCAGGCTCTTTCGATGAAACGTGGTGAATTAGCTTCGGTAGTCGGCGTTTATTTTGACGTAGTCGTACGACAGATCACAGGTCCACACGGTGGCCTGGGCATTGCCTCGAGCCAGGTCGATACGTACGGTAATTTCGGCATCAGCCATGATGGCTGCGCCCTGATTTTCAGTATAGGCTGCGGCACGGCCACCCTGCTCGGCGACCAGCGTTTCACCCGACTGGCTCGCGAGCCAGACGCGGATGTTATCGACATCCAGATCGGTAATGCCGGCATAGCCAATGGCCGCCAAGATGCGGCCCAGATTAGGGTCGGAGGCAAAGAAAGCCGTTTTGACCAGCGGTGAATGACCAACGGCATAAGCGACCGCACGACATTCATCCCGCGTTTTTCCGCCACGCACATCGATGGTAATCAGCTTGGTGGCGCCTTCACCATCGCGCACAATGGCTTGCGCCAGTTCCTGCGCTAGTGATGTGAAAGCCGCCAGAAAATCCGTCCAACCGGCTTCCTGCCCTGTTACAAATTGCACGCCCGATTTGCCGGTGGCAATAGCAACGAAAGAATCATTGGTTGATGTATCACCATCCACCGTAATGGCATTGAAAGACTGGTCGGCAACCGTCTTGAGCGTTTCTGCCAGCAGCGCTGGAGCAATACCCGCATCGGTACCCATAAAGCCCAGCATGGTGGCCATATTCGGCTTGATCATGCCGGCACCCTTGGAGATGCCTGTCAGCGTAAAGGTTACGCCGCCAACGGTGACTTGACGAGACGCCGCCTTAGCCACGGTATCGGTGGTCATGATGGCATGCGCTGCCGCGTGCCAGTTATTGGCTGCCAAGTTAGCGATAGCTGCTGGCAAACCGGCGACGAGCTTATCTACAGGCAATGGCTCAAGAATCACCCCGGTGGAGAACGGTAGAATCTGACTGGCGCTCACATTTAACAGCGTGGCGAGTTCGCTACAAGTCGTGTTCGATGCAGACAGGCCTTGTTCACCCGTGCCTGCATTGGCGATACCGGTATTGATGACCAAAGCACGGATATCGGCGTTTCCATGCGACGCTAAATGCGCGCGACAAACCTGTACCGGTGCAGCGCAGAAACGGTTTTGTGTAAACACGCCTGCGACGCTAGCACCTGCATCAACTTCAATCACCGTGAGATCGTTACGATCTTTCTTACGAATACCGGCCGCTGCAACGCCTAAGCGGATACCTGCAACCGGATGCAATGCCTCAGGCGCTGGCGTCTGGTAATTGACAGGCATTACGCGGCTCTCCCATGGCAGAACTTGAACTTGTAGCCCGAACCACAGGGGCACGGCGCATTCCGATTGATGGTTTCAGGATCGTAAGGATTGCCTTCCTGATCGACAAAAACACCCGGCTCAATATGGTTATATTCGAGGTTATCTGGCGCATTGGCTTCTGCAGCAGCTGCATCAATTTCTTCAGCCGAACCAATCCGTACCGTCATCAGCACGCGTGACACTTCACGACGTACCGCACTGAGCAGATTGTAGAATAGTTCAAAGGCTTCGCGTTTGTATTCCTGCTTCGGATCTTTTTGTGCATAACCGCGCAGATGGATACCCTGACGCAGGTGGTCCAGCGCAGCCAGATGCTCACGCCAGTGCGAATCCAGACTCTGCAACATGACGCTGCGTTCGAAGCCGCTAAAGCTTTCTTCGCCCACCAGCGACACTTTGGCACCATAGACTTCATCAGCAGCCGCAATCAGATGTGTCAGCAAAGCCTCGTCATCCGGGGCATCAGCGCTTTGCGCCATTTCGGCCAGTGGTACGCGGAGCTGATATTCGGCTTCAAGCAGATGTTCCAGCGCAGGCAGATCCCACTGCTCATCAATGGAACCTTCCGGCACGTAGGTGCGGAACACTTCCTCAAGTAAGCCATGACGCAGCGCTGTCATCGTAGCGCTGATTTCTGCCGTTTCCAGCAGCTCATTACGCTGTGTGTAGATTACGCGGCGCTGGTCATTGGCAACGTTGTCGTACTCGAGCAACTGCTTACGAATATCAAAGTTACGGCCTTCTACCTTGCGCTGCGCTGACTCGAGTGAACGCGTCACAATGGCGTGTTCAATCGGTTCGCCTTCCGGCATCTTCAGGCGATCCATGATCGACTTGATACGGTCACCGGCAAAGATACGCAGCAGGGAATCGTCCAGCGACAGGAAGAAGCGCGAGCTACCGGCATCGCCCTGGCGACCGGCACGGCCACGCAACTGGTTATCGATACGACGTGATTCATGGCGCTCTGAACCGATGATATGCAGACCGCCTGCAGCAATCACTGCGTCATGCGTCTTCTGCCATTCGGCACGGAGTGCAGCAACCTTCTTCTCTTTGTCAGCACCCGATAGCGATTCATCGGCATTGATGGCATCGACGTCTTTACCAATGTTGCCGCCCAGCACGATATCCGTACCACGGCCCGCCATGTTGGTAGCGATGGTAATGACGCCTGGCTTACCGGCCTGCGCCACGATTTCGGCTTCGCGTTCGTGTTGCTTGGCGTTGAGCACCTGATGCTCAAGCTTCTCACGCGTCAGCAAAGCCGATAGCAATTCGGAGTTTTCAATCGATGTCGTACCCACCAGAATCGGACGCCCCGCTTCGTGCTGTTTGCGGATATCCAGAACGATGGCGTTGAACTTTTCCTGTTCGGTGCGATAGATCTGATCTTGCTGGTCCTTACGCACTGCCGGGCGGTGGGTTGGAATGACCACAGTTTCCAGCCCGTAAATCTGCTGGAATTCGTAGGCTTCCGTATCAGCCGTACCCGTCATGCCGGAGAGCTTGCCGTACATACGGAAGTAGTTCTGGAAGGTAATCGAAGCCAGCGTCTGATTCTCGTGCTGAATCGCGACACTTTCTTTGGCTTCTACAGCCTGATGCAAACCATCGGACCAACGACGACCACTCATCAGGCGACCGGTGAATTCATCAACGATGACCACTTCATCGTTCTGCACCACATAATGCTGATCACGATGGAACAGATTGTTGGCACGCAGCGCGGTTGTCAGGTGATGCATCAGCAAAATGTTGCCGGCTTCGTAAAGGCTGTGGCCTTCGGCCAGCAAACCGGCTTGTACCAGAATGCGCTCGGCGCTTTCGTGCCCTTCTTCGGTAAGCAGAATCTGATTGGCTTTTTCGTCGACCCAGAAATCGCCCGGGCCAGTCTCTTCCTGGCAACGTGTGAGCTGAGGCGCCAGCGCATTCATGCGCACATAGAGTTCGGTATGGTCTTCCGCCTGGCCAGAGATAATCAGCGGTGTACGGGCTTCATCAATGAGGATCGAATCCACCTCATCGACGATGGCGTAGTGCAGCTTGCGCTGTACGCGATCCTGCACATCGTAGACCATGTTGTCGCGCAGGTAATCAAACCCGAATTCGTTGTTGGTGCCGTAGGTGATGTCACTGGCATAGGCTTCACGCTTTTCTACCGACGACATTTGCGACAGGTTGCAGCCCACTTCCAGGCCTAGCCAGCGGTGCAGGCGACCCATCCATTCGGCATCGCGGCGTGCCAGGTAATCATTTACCGTAACGACGTGCACGCCTTTACCGGCCAATGCATTGAGGTAAGCCGGTAGCGTAGACACCAGGGTTTTACCTTCACCGGTGCGCATTTCGGCGATCTTGCCGTAATGCAGCACCATACCGCCTACCAACTGCATGTCGAAGTGGCGCATACCCAGCACACGTTTGCTGGCCTCACGCACTACGGCAAATGCCTCAGGCATCAGGGCATCGAGCGTTTCGCCGCCAGCCAGACGGGTGCGGAATTCGGCGGTCTTGGCTTGCAGCGCCTCGTCAGAGAGCGCTTCCATCGCCGGCTCATGGGCGTTAATACTCTCCACCTGTTTACGATAGGTTTTGAGCAGTCGGTCGTTACGGCTACCGATGAGCGATTTGAGCAGGCCAGAAATCATGAGAAGGTTCCAAAAATTATCCTCGCGATTTTACCATGCTGCACCTGCTTTATTAGCCCATGAAGCCCGACAGCATTAGGTTTGCGGGAAGCCCTGCTTTCATGGGGCGCAAGCACCCAAATCAAGCCCGACTTGCCGCATACCCCACCCTCCGCTAACCTACTCGCATGTACCCAACCCGCAGCAACTCCCGCAAACGCAATTTCCGCGCCCTATCGGACGTTCTGGAATACGGTGGAAGCGCACGCAAACAGGAAGCCGCCGATGCAACGCTGGGCGGGTTGATGCAGCATGCCCGTACCTTGCAAACGCTGCAGGATGCTTTGGCCAAAACTTTGCCGCCCGCCATGAGCAAAAGCTGCCGGGTAGCGAATCTGAGCGGCGATACGATCAGCGTGCTGTGCAATCACCCCAGCCTGGGTGCACGACTTCGCCAGATGGGCCCAAGCCTGATTAACGCCTGGCGACTGGCGGGCTTTGCCTGTAGCGCGCTGGAAGTAAGAATTCGGCCGGGGTTACCCGAAGACAAAGAAGTCGTGCCATTTCACCGCGACCCGCTGTCGAGCGCAGCCGCTGAGGCATTAAGCGCTCTGGAAAACGAAATCAGTGATGAAGGCCTGAAGGCCGCGCTGGCGCGTTTACGCCAATCGGCGAACGCAGATTAACCCAGTCAATTAGGTTGTTAAAGCGTACGCCTGCTGCATCCAGCGGGTAACGCCAGCCGGTGCTTCATTCGGCGGCACAAAAGTCACGATCTCATAAGACTCGGCATCGGCCAGAACGGCACGCGCCAGCTTATTGTTCAGATCATGGCCCGACTTGTGCGCCGTAAACTCGCCAATAATCGGATGGCCAATCAGATACAGATCGCCAATGGCATCCAGCACTTTGTGCTTCACGAACTCGTCGTTATAACGCAGGCCATCGGCATTCAGAATGCGGTACTCATCAAGCACGACGGCATTTTCCAGGCCACCGCCAAGGGCGAGGCCGTTTTCACGCAGGAACTCTACTTCCTGGGTAAAGCCGAAGGTACGGGCACGGGCGATATCGCGTGTGTAGCCCTGATCGGCAAAATCAAAACTCACCTGCTGACCAGTACGGTCAATCGCTGGGTGATTAAACACAATCGAGAAATTCAGTTTGAAACCATCGTAAGGCGTCAGACTGGCGACTTTATCGCCTTCACGCACCTCAACAGGTTTCTTGATGCGCAGAAAGCGCTTTGGCGCTTGCTGTTCGCTAATACCCGCTGACTGGATCAGAAATACGAAGGGCGATGAAGATCCATCGAGAATAGGCACTTCGGCCGCATCCAGATCAATCCAGACATTATCAATACCCAGACCACAGAGGGCCGACATGAGGTGCTCAACCGTACCGATGCGGACACCATCCACATCCAGACAGGAGCACATGCGGGTATCACCTACGGTTACCGCACTTGCCTTGATATCAACCGGTGGTTCCAGATCCACACGACGAAACATGATGCCGGTATCAGGCGCGGCAGGACGCAGCGTCAACGTGACTTTTTTACCCGAGTGCAGACCCACGCCACTGGCGCGGATGACGGATTTAACAGTTCGCTGACACAGCATCTGGGACATATCGTTCAAATTTACTAAGTAAGGCTGTTTCTTACGAGGGACAGATCCCCTGGCTGGCTAATTCTAGCACAGCCGGGGGCCATTCCCAACGGAGGCAAAACAATTACTGCTTATACTTCAACCAGTTAACCGAGGTTTTGCGGCGCCTGCGCAGGACACCACAACGGAATCAGTTGATCTGGCGTTAGACCTGAACGATCAGTCTGCCTGCTTACGCAGGAAGGCCGGGATGTCGTAATGATCAACACCCTGCGATACAAATGCTTCTACCTTCAGGTTGCTAGTCGCAGGCGTTGCAGCGCCCTGACGTGCCGAACGCATACCCGGTGGCAGATCGTACTGGCTGAAATCACCAAACGGTGTTGCATCACCCGTACCCGTCGCACGCAGCGGCTCGATGACCGTGAGGGTTTCACGGGTGGTCTTCACACCGCGAGCCTTGATGTCTTCCAAACCGGTAGCAACGACGGTCACACGCATCTGGTCGCCCATGCTTTCATCAAACACGGCGCCGAAGATGATTTCGGCTTCGTCTGAAACGTGGTCACCAATCGTAGCCATGACTTCGTTAACTTCGCGCATCTTGAGCGACTTCGACGCAGTGATGTTAACCAGTACACCCTTGGCACCCGACAGTTCAACACCTTCCAGCAGCGGGCAAGCAACGGCTTGCTCTGCGGCCAGACGGGCACGATCCATGCCTTCGGCAGCCGCCGAACCCATCATGGCGCGACCCATCGCACCCATAACCGTACGGACGTCTTCGAAGTCGACGTTGACCAGACCCTTCAGGGTAATGATTTCGGCGATACCACCCACGGCGTTACGCAGCACATCATCAGCAGCCTTGAAGCAGGCTTCCATTTCTGCGTCATCACCCAGCACGTCCATCAGTCGATCATTCAGAATGACGATCAGCGAATCAACGTGCTCTTCCAGCTCGGCGATACCGGCTTCAGCAGCCTTCATGCGCTTACCTTCGAACATGAATGGCTTGGTGACAACGGCCACGCTGAGGATGCCGAGTTCGCGCGCCACTTCGGCCACGATCGGTGCAGCGCCCGTACCTGTACCACCACCCATACCGGCAGTGATGAATACCATGTGTGCGCCACGCAGGCATTCTTTAATGTGTTCACGTTGCTCTTCAGCAGCAGCACGACCAGCGGCTGGCTTAGCGCCAGCACCCAGACCCGAACCACCCAGTTGCATGCGGTGACCGGCCAGGCTGTTGTTCAGCGCTTGTGCATCGGTATTGGCTGCGATGAACTGCACGCCGTGCACATTCTCGCGAATCATGTGGTCGATGGCATTGCCACCCGCACCACCAACACCGATCACTTTAATGATTGTGCCGTTTTCTTCTTTCTCGATAATCTCAAACATAACTGCCTCCGTTAAAAACTAGAAATACTGATGGGTAAGAACTACAGGTACTGCCTTTGCTGCCACTTCTCAATTACGTACTGCGCATACGTAATCAGAAATTCTTGGATTAAAAATTCTTCTCAAACCAGGCGCGCATGGCACCGAAAACGTCTTTCACACCGCCCTGCTTCTCGCGAACCTGCTGACCACGCTTGCGCTGGTTATAGGCTTCGAGAATCAGACCGAATGCCGTGGCGTAGCGTGGTGACTTGATGACATCGACCAGCGGGCCGCTGTACTTGGGTTCGCCCAGGCGTACCGGCATGTGGAAAATCTCTTCACCGAGCTCGATCATGCCGGGCATAGCAGCCGAACCACCGGTGATGACAATGCCGGACGACAGCACGTTCTCGTAACCGGAACGGCGCAGTTCGGCCTGCACAATTTCAAACAGTTCTTCAACGCGGGGCTGAATCACATCCGCCAGCGCACGGCGCGAGAGCTTGCGGCTAGGACGATCATCCACGCCCGCCACCTCAATCACTTCTTCCGGATTGGCCAGATCGGCCAGCGCACAACCCGAACGACGCTTGATGTCTTCTGCATCGCGTGTTGGTGTACGTAGCGCCATGGCGATATCGTTGGTCACCTGGTTACCGGCGATAGGAATTACTGCCGTGTGACGAATTGCGCCCTGTGCCCAGACGGCGATATCGGTTGTGCCACCGCCAATATCGATCAGGCAGACGCCCAGATCTTTTTCGTCTTCAGACAACACGGCATAGCTGGAGGCCAGTGGCTGGAGCACCAGATCATTGACGTCCAGGCCACAACGACGAACGCACTTCACAATATTCTGAGCAGCAGAAATGGCACCGGTGACGATATGCACCTTTACTTCGAGACGCATGCCGCTCATGCCGATCGGTTCGCGAATACCGTCCTGCCCGTCGATCACGAATTCCTGCGTCAGGATGTGCAGGATTTCCTGCTCGGCCGGAATAGGCATGGCACGTGCCGTTTCGATCACGCGATCGATATCACTTGGGCTAACTTCCTTGTCCTTGATAGCGACCATGCCATTGGAGTTGAAGCTGCGGATGTGGCTGCCAGCGATGCCGGTGTAGACATCCTTGACCTTGCAGTCCGCCATCAATTCGACTTCCTGGATGACTTTGGAAATAGCCTGAACGGTGTCTTCGATGTTAACGACCACGCCACGCGACAAACCCCGCGCTTCCTGAGCGCCAACGCCCAGCACATTCAGGCGGCCATCCTGTGCCACCTCAGCGACAACTGCAACAATTTTGGATGTACCGATGTCGAGGCCGACAATCAGTTCTTTGTTCTCTCTGCTCATGACTTGCCTTTACGGTCAGAAGGGATAGAAGCGGCTGCCGGTGCGGTTGGATACCGCACAGCCACACCGGCCGGATAACGGAGATCAACCACTGCCGGCGCTACCGGGCGATTGCTCACCAATTGGGGATACAACGACACAAAAATATTGACCTGCTCATCGGCACTGTTAAGCGTGCGCTCACGACCCAGCTCGACTCGGGTACCGTTATCTAGACGCATGCTCCACGAGAGGCGCGGGCTCAAATCCAACTGACGGATGCTGCGTCCCGTTGGCTGCAGCAAGTTGTTGTAACGCACGAAACGCGTCATCAATTCATTACCGGTATCCAGTGGGCCGTGCAACACGGGCAAGCCCTGGCCGGCATCACCGAGTGAGCTATCAGGCACTTCAAACACATCGCCATCGCGGTTAAGCCACTCGGAGGTAGTGCGTGTGCCTTCATTGCCCCAGCGGGCCATGGGCACCTGTTCGTTAATGTCGAGTGCAAGGCTGCCAAAGCCCTGACGGCGCACATCGGCGCGATAAACCCAGGGTTGCTGCTCGGCGCCCTGACGAATGGCTTTGAGATCCACCGTAAAGAAATTGCCACCGATATAGGGGGCAATACCCGCACGGATGTCTTCTAGCTGCACGCGCTCTAGCGGCTTGGCCAAGACCACATCACGCACCGGGAAGAATGGCATACGAATCACCATGAGCACGCCCGAGACGAGGATGAGCAACAGCCCCAAGCCCCACAGGAGGTTGGCTAGCCGGTTCATCAGGTCAGGACGGTTCCAGATCATGATCGTTAGTCTCTTCAGGCGCCTGCCGGGTTGGCATCGAGGCTGGCCATCGCCGCCACGGTCAACACCAGATGGTCATAATCAACACCGGCGGCACGTGCGGCCATCGGCACCAATGAGTGATCGGTCATACCGGGAGCCGTGTTAGCTTCCAGCACATACGGTGCACCAGCACTATCAAGGAGGAAGTCGATGCGCCCCCAGCCTCGGCAACCTAGCGCTTCAAAAGCTTCAACGGCCAGATCCTGCATATGCTGCACCTGGGCCTCCGGCAAACCACAAGGCACGTTGTACTGCGTGTCATCGCGGTTGTATTTGGCTTCGTAATCGTAGAACTCTGTCGCGGGCACTATGCGCACCGGTGGCAGTGCCTGCAGGCCATCCGCTGTCTGCCAGACAGCAACAGTGAATTCACCGCCCAGCAAGGCTGTTTCAGCGATCACAGCCGAGTCATGCTGGCTGGCATCTTTCCAGGCGGGCATCAGATCGGCTAGCGTCTTCACTTTGGTCACGCCGACGCTGGAACCTTCGTGCACCGGCTTCACAAACATCGGCAAGCCCAGTGCATCAATCACAGCCTGGGCATCAGTTTCTGCATCAATCAGGCGATAACCCGGTGCCGGCAGACCAGCGGCTTGCCAGACCAACTTGGATCGCCACTTATCCATGGCCAGCGCCGAGGCGAGTACGCCGCTGCCGGTATAGGGCAGACCAATCATTTCCAGAAAACCTTGCAAGGTACCGTTCTCGCCAATACCGCCGTGCAGCGCAATAAAGGCGCGGTCAAAGCCAGCATGTTCAATGGCCGTTAACTGCGTTGCCGCCGGATCAAAGGCATGCGCATCCACACCCTGGCGCTGCAATGCCGCCAGCACACGACTACCGCTATTAAGCGACACTTCGCGTTCGGCCGAAGAACCGCCGAAAAGCACCGCAACCTTACCGAGTGACTTTGGATCGATCATGCCGGACATACGCTTAGGACCCTGAAGAAATAAAGGAAAGGAGTGCATCACCAACGATGCGCACTTCCCTGATGAGGTGCACCCCCGTGGCGGTGGCAACACGTGCCTGCACGGTGGCAATAAGTTGTTCGATATCGCCAGCAGTCGCTGTACCTGACTGGTTAACGATAAAGTTGGCGTGTAGTGTGCTCACTTCGGCACCGCCGATCGCAAAGCCCTTAAGGCCGGTTACTTCAATCAGGCGTGCAGCAAAATCACCCGTCGGATTACGGAATACCGAACCGGCATTCGGCCAACGCAGGGGCTGACTGGCGACACGTTTCTGCAGCAAGACCTTGATGTTGTCCCGTGCGACGGACTTTTCAATGACGGGGAAGCGGAACCAGGCGCCCGCAAAGACGTCGCTCACAGCTGCTGCATTCACCGGCGCTACATGGCGATAACCAATCTCGTATGCCTGCGGCGTGTGGGCATGCCGCACACCTGCACGATCAATCGTGCAAACCTTTTCCACAAAGGACCAAGTCTCCGCACCATAACAACCGGCGTTCATGGCTAATGCACCACCGATGGTGCCGGGAATGCCGGCGAGAAATGCCGCATCACAACCCAGGTTAGCGGCGAAGCGCGCTACTTTCGGGCTGGCCACACCGGCTTCGGCGTAAATCAGCGGAGACATCGCTTGCGTGTCATCCGATTCAACGCGTAATTCATTCAGGGCCGCATGCAAAAATACAATCGTGCCGTTGTATCCGCCATCACGTACCAGCAGGTTGCTACCGAGGCCGACAAAGAGCACCGGTTCATCAGAGGGCAGGCTGGCCAGCATTGCCGCCAGATCACCCAGATCTGCCGGCACATAAGTACGGCGCGCCACACCCCCCGCCCGCCATGACACATGCTTGGCCATGGAGACGTGTTCAGCCCACTGTCCGCGCAACGCAGGCAGAGATGGGGTGAATTGGCGTGGTTCGTTCATCATCATTGTTCTGGGACCGCACCCACGTTTTCAAATAGCTTGCTGGCCGTACCACCGATGGAACCAGCGCCCATGGTCAGCAAGACATCACCATCCTGCAAGGTGTCCAGCAATGCAGCTGGTAAGTCACTGACTGCCTCGACAAACAGGGGTTCGATCTTGCCGCCCACGCGCAGCGCGCGGGTTAAAGCACGACCATCGGCTGCCACGACAGGCGCTTCGCCTGCGGCATACACTTCAGTTAACAACAACACATCCACGGTACCGAGCACCTGAACGAAATCTTCAAAGCAATCACGTGTGCGCGAATAGCGATGCGGCTGGAAAGCCAGCACCAGACGACGGCCCGGGAAAGCACCACGAGCAGCAGCCAGCGTGGCGACCATTTCGACCGGATGGTGACCATAGTCATCAATCACGGTGACCGCACCACCTTTCGGTAAAGGCAGTTCGCCGTAACGCTGGAAGCGACGGCCCACACCCCGGAATTCACCCAGCGCCTTGATGATCGAATCATCCGATGCACCTACTTCGGTAGCCACTGCAATTGCCGCCAGAGCATTCTGTACGTAATGCACGCCCGGCAGATTCAGCGTAATCGGCAGACGCGACACTGAGCCATTTCTACGCACGGCAGTAAAGTGCATACGGCCGTTATCGGCACGCACACCCTCGGCGCGGATGTTTGCCTGTTCATTCAAACCATAACGCACGATCTGTTTAGTGACCTGCGGGATGATTTCATTCACATTCGGATCATCGGTGCACAACACAGCCACACCATAGAACGGCAAGCGTTCGAGGAAATCAACAAAGGCCTGCTTCAGTTTGCCGAAATCATGACCATAGGTTTCCATATGATCGGCATCGATGTTGGTCACCACCGAGATCACTGGCGAGAGGCGTAGGAAGGATGCATCCGACTCATCGGCTTCCGCTACCAGAAAGTCACCCTTGCCGAGTCGCGCGTTAGCGCCAGCGGCATTCAATCGACCACCGATCACGAAGGTGGGATCAAACCCGCCCTCACCCAGAATCGAAGCAATCAGGCTGGTGGTAGTCGTCTTGCCATGCGTACCGGCCACAGCAATGCCCTGCTTAAGGCGCATCAGCTCAGCCAGCATCTGTGCACGCGGCACAATGGGAATCCCCGCTTCACGTGCTGCGATAACTTCGGGGTTATCTGCCTGCACGGCGGTAGAAACGACAATCGCATCGGCACCCACAATATTCGCGGCCTGATGACCCAGCAGAATCTTTGCACCCAGCGCACCCAAGCGCTGCGTTGCGGCACCGGCTTGCAAGTCGGAACCACTCACACCATAACCGAGGTTCAGCAGCACTTCCGCAATGCCGCTCATACCCGAGCCGCCTATGCCGATGAAGTGCAGATGATGGATCTTGTGTTTCATACGGCAAGCTCCTCACAAATGGTCGCCACGGTTTGTGCCGCTTCTGGTCTGGCCAATGCGCGTGCGGCGCTGGCCTGTTGCAGCAATTGATCCCGCGGCTGACGGAGCAACTGCGCCAGATTTTCAGTCGTCAGTTCACGCTGAACGATGCAATGCCCGGCATTGCCACGCACCAGGAATTCCGCATTAACGCGCTGATGGTCATCCACCGCATGCGGGAACGGCACCAGCACACTGGCTACACCTGCCGCAGCCAATTCCGCCACGGTGAGCGCACCAGAACGGCAGACCACGACATCCGCCCATTCAAATGCACTGGCCATGTCATCAATAAAGGGCTGCACATCGGCATTCGCATCAATTGCCGCGTAAGCCGCACGTACTGCAACCAGATCACGCGGTCCGGTTTGATGACGGATCAGCGGACGCTCTGCGCCAGCCAGCTGAGCAATCGCCAGGGGTAAATTCTGATTTAGGGCCTGCGCACCCAGACTACCGCCTACCACCAAGACATGCAGTGGCTCATGAGCGCTGCGTTTGGCAAAGCGTGCTTCAGGCGCGGGCAAGCCAGCGATCTCTGCGCGTACTGGATTACCCACCCACTGGCCTTCCGGCAAGGTGTCCGGGAACCCCGTCAGCACACGTGTTGCAATCCGGCTGAGCGTTTTATTGGCCAGGCCGGCTACTGCATTCTGCTCATGCACAACCAGTGGCACACCAGCCAGACGGGCCATGACGCCACCCGGGAAGGTGATGTAACCACCCATACCCAGCACGACATCCGGACGTACTTTTCTAATCACGCGGTACGCAGCAAGGCAGGCACGCAGCAAAGTAAGGGGCAGCAGCAGCTTGCGCATCACACCCTTACCGCGTACAGCACCAAATTGCACCCAGGCGCATTCATAGCCCTGCGCCGGCACCAGCTTGGCTTCCATGCCGTTCGGGTTGCCCAGCCAGACAATGCGCCAACCCTGCTGACGCAGCACATCGGCAACCGCGAGCGCCGGAAAAATATGCCCACCGGTACCACCGGCCATTACGAGGAGCGTCTTATTCATGTCCGGCGCCCCCGCATCATCTGACGGTTTTCCCAGTCGATACGCAACAGGATGGCAATGGCCACGCAATTCACGAAAATCCCCGAACCACCGAAGCTCATCATTGGCAGGGTCAGACCCTTTGTGGGCAACAGACCCATGTTAACGCCCATGTTGATGAAGCTCTGTACGCCAATCCAGATGGCAATGCCTTGCGCGACTAGCGCCGCGAAGCAACGATCCAGTTTGATGCACTGCTTACTCACCATGATGATGCGTTGAATCAGTAATCCGAACAGGCCGATCACAACGATGACACCGACAAAGCCTAGCTCTTCGGCAATCACGGCGAGCAGGAAGTCGGTATGCGCTTCAGGCAGGTAAAACAGTTTTTCGACGCTACCACCCAGACCGACACCGAAGAACTCGCCACGGCCAAACGCGATCAGCGAATGAGAAAGTTGGTAACCGCGGCCCAGGGCATCCGCCCAGGGATCCATGAAACCGAAGATACGATCGCGGCGATACGGCGAAACGATAATCAGCACAGCGAAGGCCATGAGCAACAACAGAATCAGAATGGCGAACAGCCGCGTCTTCATGCCACCCAGGAACAGAATGCCAAAAGCGATGGAGATAATCACCACGAAGGCACCGAAATCCGGCTCTTTCAACAACAGCGAACCCACCAACACCATCGCCACAAACATCGGCAGGAAGGCTTTTTTCAAACTGTGCATCACATTCATCTTGCGCACAGTGAAGTCAGCGGCGTACAAGACCACAAAGAGCTTCATCAGCTCCGAGGGCTGCAGATTCACTACGAACAGCGGCAACCAGCGACGTGCACCGTTTACATCGCGCCCCAACCCCGGCACCAGCACCAAAGCCAGCAACACAATACCGCCCACGAACAACCAGGGTGACCAACGCTGCCAGGTCTGAATCGGGATCTGGAACGCTGCGCCCGCTGCAGTCAAACCGATCAGCAGAAAGATTGCATGGCGAATCAGGAAGTAGTTCGGGTTACGACCGAAGATACGGCTACCTTCGGCAAAAGCGATTGAGGCGGAATAAACCATCACCATGCCGATCAACAGCAGTGCCAGCGCACTCCATACCAAGAGCGGATCCACTTCCGATTGATCTTCGGGGGAATTGATAATACGCATCAGACGGTTCATGCCGCCCTCCCGTCTTTAACTGGCGTGCAAGAGGTCAACGTCTTAACGGTGTCGATAAACACCTGCGCACGCTCGGCGTAATTGCGGAACATATCCAGACTTGCGCAAGCAGGCGATAGCAATACGGTGTCACCCGGTTGCGCCTGATCAGCCAGCCAGCGGGTTGCCGATGGCAGGTCATTAAACCGGCTGACCGGCATCGTCTTGGGCATCAGCTTGCCGATTGCATCGGCATCCTTACCAATCAGCGCCACCGCACGGCTGGTACGTGCAACCGGTTCGACCAGTGGCGCAAAATCCTGGCCTTTACCTTCACCACCCAATAGCAGGAGCAGCTTACCGTGTGCGGCATCATACAAACCATCAATGGCGGCCAGCGTGGCGCCCACATTGGTGGCTTTGGAATCATCGACATAACGTACATCGTCAATGGTCGCGACCAGCGATACGCGATGCGGCAGACTCTTGAAGGACAGCACGCCCGGCAGCAGATCTGCCAGTGATTTATCTGCCGGCAGCATTCGCATTGCCAAGGCCAACGCAGCCTGCACATTCAATGCATTGTGACGACCTAGCAGTTGCAGTGTGTCGAGCGCCATAACCGGCGACTTGCCGTGCATGACCTGCCCATCTACCAGACCAAAGTCATTGGCCGCGGTTGGCGCATCGTCACCAATACTTTGTGTATTTTTCTGATCCAGTCCATAAGCATCGGCCCAGATATCTGCACGATTCCAAACCGGATGTGCGCAACCCGCATAAATACGTGCCTTGGCCGCTGCGTAGCCGGCCATGCTGTAATGCCGATCAAGATGATCTTCACTCAGATTAAGAATAATCGCCGCGTCACTCTGCATGTGGCTGGTGGCTTCCAGCTGGAAGCTCGACAGCTCAATGACCCAGACTTGCGGCCACTGACCCCGTGCTTCACATACCATGAAGGCATCTAGCACCGAGGGTGAAATATTGCCGCAGGCTACTGCTGCAACACCCGCCACATTGAGCATATGTGCCGTAAGCGCGGTGGTCGTGGTTTTGCCATTTGCACCGGTAATCGCAATCACCTTGCTTTGCGGGCAGCGTGCTGCGCGTGCTACAGCAAAGCAATCAATTTCCGACCAGACAGCCAGATCACGTGCTTTGGCGGCAAGCACCAAAGGATGGTCAAAAGCAACGCCCGGCGATAGCGCCAGCATGTCGATATCGCTCAAACAGCGATCAATCGCAGCAGCATCCAGAACCACACCTTTGCAACGCCATTCAGCATCCGGCACCGCCGATAACAATGCCTGAATACCGGGGGGTTCGGCACGTGTATCGACGAATGCAATCTGCGCCTGTTGCTGACCCAACCATGTCGCCATCGCCAGACCCGACTCGCCTAGCCCAACGACCAGCACCCGACGACCTTTAAGGTCTGCCGGGGTGGCGTGAGAGGCGTTCAGGAAGCGGGTCACAATGATGTCGTCGTTGATGGGTTAACGCAGCTTGAGGGTAGAAAGACCGAGCAGAACCAGCACGATCGTGATGATCCAGAAACGGACAACGACCTGGGTTTCTTTCCAACCGCCCAGTTCGTAGTGGTGGTGCAGTGGCGCCATGCGGAAAATCCGCTTGCCTTTGGTGGCCTTGAAGTACCCGACCTGCATCATCACCGACACGGTTTCGGCAACGAAGACGCCACCCATGATGAAGAGCACGATTTCCTGACGTACGATCACGGCCGTTGTACCCAGTGCAGCACCAATAGCCAGGGCACCCACATCACCCATGAATACTTCGGCCGGATAGGCGTTGAACCAGAGGAACCCCAGACCCGCGCCGACCAAGGCACCGAGCAGCACGCAGATCTCGCCGGCGCCCGGCATATAAGGCATGAATAGATATTTGGCGTAAACCGCATTACCGGCAACGTAAGCAAAAATCGTCAGCGCTGCCGCAACCATGCAAGCTGGCATGATGGCTAGACCATCCAGACCGTCGGTCAGATTCACAGCATTTGATGTACCTACAATCACCAGATACGTCAGCACGATGAAGCCACCTACGCCGAGCGGAATCGCTACATCTTTGAAGAATGGCAGCATCAGCTGGAACTGCATCGGCGTATTGGCAGTCAGCGCCAGAAATGCTGCAGCAGCTAGACCGATCACCGATTGCCAGAAGAACTTCCAGCGACTGGCCAGCCCTTTAGGATCGCGATAGACCACTTTGCGCCAATCGTCATACCAACCGACTGCACCGGTACCCAAGGTCACCAACAGCACGACCCAAACGTAACGGTTTTCCAGATCACCCCACAACAACGTCGATAGCCCAGTAGCGATCAGAATCAACACGCCACCCATGGTTGGCGTACCCGATTTCACCAGATGTGTCTGCGGGCCATCGGTACGCACTGCCTGACCGATCTTTTTAGCGGCCAGCCAACGAATGACTGCCGGCCCTGCGATCCAGCAGATCAACAGTGCCGTCAAAGAGGCCAATACTGTGCGCAATGTCAGATAACCAAAAACATTGAAAGCACGCACGTCCTGTGCCAGCCATTCAAAAAGCCAAAGTAGCATCTTGTCGCCCCTACCCTTGTTCTACCAATGCATTCACCACGTTTTCCATCCGTGACGAACGCGAACCCTTAACCAGAACCACGGCATCTGCACCGAGGCTGTTCTTTAATGCCAACGCTAGATCTTCTTGCGTAGCAAAGTGACGGGCTACGCCGCCACCTTTTTGCTGATAGGCTTTAACAGCGCCAGCAGAAAGCGCTCCTACGGCATACAGGGCACCCACACCGCGCTCTGCAGCGTAAACACCCACCTCTGCGTGGAGTGCTTCACTCTCAGCGCCTACCTCACCCATATCGCCCATAACCAGAACGGCGCGCGAGGCTGAATAGCCCGAAGCCAATACATCTATTGCGGCCCGCATGGAATCCGGATTGGCGTTGTAGGTGTCATCAATCACTTGCGCACCGCTCAGCGCCTGCTTGCGTTGTAGCCGACCGGCAACGCCACCAAAGCTTGCCAGTGCGGCGGCCATGCTTTGCACATCGAGGCCTGCTGCATAGCCGGCAGCGATTGCCTGTGCGGCATTGCTGGCGTTATGCGCACCTGTCAGCGGCAATTTCACGATGACATCGCCTTGTGGCGTGCTCATATGCACAACCTGACCCTGCAAGGAGGTTTCCTCAATTGCTGCAACAAAGGACGGTAACGCCGCAACAGATTGCGTCGCAGACAACACATGTGTGCCCAATGTGCGGCGACCAGGCTGGATTCGCGCCAGCCATTGATCTGCGTGCGGGTCATCGAGATTAACAATCGCGGCACCCGTCTCAGGCAGCGCATCAAACAAGCTACCCTTTTCTTCTGCAACACCCCCCAGCGAACCCATGCCAGCAAGGTGTGCACGCTGTGCGTTGGTCACGATGGCAACCGATGGCTGCGCTAGTTGCGCTAATGCAGCGATTTCTCCCGGATGACTCATGCCCAACTCAATCACGGCATAGCGATGCTGCGGGGCCAATCGCAAAAGCGTGAGCGGCAAGCCGATCTCGTTATTGAAGTTGCCTAGCGTACTCAACACAGCATCGGCACCGACCGCTGCAGCAAAAAGATGCGTGACGATTTCTTTAGTCGTGGTCTTGCCGTTGGAACCTGTCACCGCTACGACAGGCAAGCTATAGCGTTGACGCCATGCCTGCCCCAGTGTACCCAGCGCATCACGGGTGTCATCACAAACAATCAGCGGCCAACCATCCAGCGCCGGCGAAGACAGCATCGGATGGCCCGCTTCAACTACTGCGGCCACGGCACCGGCTTCGCGGACTTCGTCCAGGAAGTCATGCGCATCAAACTGTTCGCCACGTAAAGCAATAAAGAGGTCGCCAGTTTGTAACGTACGCGTATCTGTCGAGACACCCTGCACCATCACACTGGCCGACGCAGCAGGCAAGGCAGCAGACAACCAGTCCGTTACCAGTGACAGCGGCACGGCTTCAGCCAGACGTACGGAGCGCTGAGGTTTCATCGCCATATCAGACCTCCACGCCAGCCAGCTGATGCGCTGACCAGGAAGCTAAGGCCGCCTTGGCATGAGCCGCATCATCGAAGGGATACCGCTGCCCACGAATTTCCTGTTCAGTTTCGTGACCCTTGCCCGCAAGCAGCACCACATCACTGGCAGCCGCTTGGGCAATCATCTGCTGAATGGCTTGCGCACGATCTTCAATCACTTGGGCTGTAGGCGCGCCTGCTGCAATCGCCTGCAGAATAGCTGCCGGCGTTTCCCAGCGCGGGTTGTCCGAGGTAATACAGACTAGATCGGCACCGGCCACAGCAACGCGTCCCATCTCGGGGCGCTTACCCGGATCCCGATCGCCACCGCAACCGAAGAGACAAACCAGTTTGCCACCCCGGGCGCGAGCGACATCACGCAAGGCCGCAAGAATATTGGCCAGTGCATCTGGGGTATGCGCGTAATCGACCACCACCAGCGGCGCATTATCACCACCCTGGCAGGCCATACGCCCTGCCGGTGGTTGCAGTTTGCCCAGCTCCACCAAGATTTCAGCCGGAGACAAGCCTTGTGCCACAAGCACCGCAGCAACGGCCAACAGATTCGATAGGTTATGACGGCCCAGGATCTGCGTTGTAAACGCCAGGCGTTCATCGCCAAAAACCAGTGTCGCGCTCATGCCCTGCGCTGTCGTTTGCACGCACTCTGCACCCACCCAGGCGATGCCCTCGGCCAGCATTGCCGGCTGCGCAGTCAATCCGTAGCCCACAATCAGTTGGGCCGTTGTCTCTGCCAACAGTTCACGACCAAAGGCGTCGTCATGATTAATGACAGCCGCACGCAGCCCTTCCCAGACGAACAACTTGGCCTTAGCAGCGGCATAGGCCGCCATAGTCTGGTGATAGTCCAGATGATCGCGCGTTAGATTCGTGAAGACTGCGCAATCAACCAAACTACCTGCCATACGGGCTTCTTCGATACCAATCGAGCTGGCTTCAACGGCGCACGCCGTTGCACCATCTGCAACAAAATCTGCCAACAGATGCGCATATTGCGCAGCATCTGGTGTTGTAAATCCGGTTTCAACCATGGCGTCGGGATATCCGGCGCCCAGCGTACCTACCACTGCGCAACGTCCAGGCATGGTTTGTGCCAGCCACTGCGTTACTGTTGTTTTGCCATTGGTACCAGTGACTGCCAACACTCTCAGATGTGCACTGGGGTTGCCATAGACCTGATGGGCAATCGGCCCGACTAGCGCATGCAACCCACTAACGGCAACAACTGGTGCGCCGCCAAACTCGGCCTCGCACAAAGGAATATCTGCAGACCATAGCGCGGCGCAAGCCCCATTGGACAGCGCATTACGGGCATACACTGCCCGTGCGGCGGGCTCGGCACCTTCGGCCACAAACAGATCGCCAGCGCGCACACGGCGACTGTCGGCACAAACGCCCGTTGGCCGCACACCATGCGCCTGAAGCCAGCTCAGCACATTTTCACGCGTTGAAAGTGGCGCCATCAATGCGCTCCTTTCTTCTTGGCGGCACCAGTCGGCACATTGGCTTGTGCCGCGCTCGCAGCTGCCGGCGTTGATGCCACCTTCAATGCAGCCGGCGTGGAATCCTTATCCTGCGGCACACCCAGGGTACGCAACGCACCACCCATCACTTCCGAAAATACTGGCCCTGCCACGTCACCACCATAGTGACCACCAACTGGCTCATCCACGACTACACCCACAACCAGACGTGGATCAGAGATCGGCCCAATGCCTACGAAGGAAGCCAGATATTTATTCGCATAGCGCCCGCCCACCAGCTTATGCGCCGTACCGGTTTTGCCGCCAACGCGATAACCCGGCACAGCGGCTTTATTAGCCGTTCCTTCAGGGCTCACCACCATCTCCAGCATCAGGCGAACCTGGCGTGAGGTTTCTGGTGCAAATACTGGCTGACCCGCGACCTGGCCTTTGGTCTTGAGCAATGAGAGGGGTACCGTATCGCCATCACGCGCAAACGCCGTATAGGCATGCGCCAGTTGCACTACGGTGACCGAAATGCCGTGTCCATAAGACATGGTGGCCTGTTCAATCGGTTTCCAGGTCTGCCAGGGGCGCAGACGACCACCGACTTCGCCAGGAAAACCCAGGCCCACCGGTTTACCAAAGCCCACCTTGGAGAACATGGTCCACATATCTTCCGAAGGGAAGCCCAGCGCAATCTTCGTGGCGCCGATGTTGGATGACTTCTGGATCACCTGCGCCAGCGTTAATGCGCCATGAGGATGCGCGTCACTAATAGTGGCCGTGCCGATGGTCATTTTGCCTGGTGCGCAATTAATGATGGAATCAAACTTGTACTTGCCGCGATCCAGTGCCAATGCTGCAATGAAGGGCTTCATGGTCGAACCCGGTTCAAAACTATCAGTCACCGCACGGTTGCGCAATTGCCCGCCAGAAAGCTGCGAACGGTTATTCGGGTTGTACGTGGGCCAGTTTGCCAAGGCTAGGATCTCGCCCGTCTTGATATCAGCCACGATGACGCTGCCGCCCTTGGCATTGAATTTGTCGACCGCGTTACGCAGCGCATTGAATGCGATGAACTGGATCTTTGAATCAATCGCCAGCTGGATATCTTCACCATCCTGCGGCGGCCGCTCCGAACCAACTTCTTCAACGATCTGCCCGCGACGATCCTTGATAACCGTACGCTCGCCGTTGGTGCCAATCAGACGCGATTCAAACGCCAGCTCAACACCTTCCTGGCCACGATCATCTTTACCGGTAAAGCCCACCATGTGAGCCACCATATCGCCTGCCGGGTAAAAGCGGCTGTACTCACGATCCATCTGGATGCCGGGCAACTTCAGTGCCGCAATACGCGCGGCGGCATCCGGCGACACCTGGTGCTTCAGATAGACGAAATTCTTGTCGCCATTCAGCTTCTTTTCGATCTGACGCGGATCCATTTCCAGCAGGTCACCCAGAGCCTTTAACTGCTCTTTGTCCAGCTTGGCATCGGCCGTTGCCCACACGGCACGCATTGGCGTGGATTGCGCCAGCATGTCGCCATGACGATCCAGAATCTTGCCGCGCGATGCCGGAATCTCCAGCACACGACGGTAACGCGCGTCACCGCGCTCTTGCAGAAAGTCTTCGTGAATCAGCTGCAGATAAAACGCACGGCCCACCAGCGCCAGAAGCGCGCCAAAAATAAGCGCCGATACAAAATGAATACGCCAGCTCGCAAGCTGGTCCTTTAGCACCGGGCTTTCGGTAAAGCGATGATCCTTACGGCTCATTGCCCACCTCCCAGCTTCTGAACTTTTTTCATGTCGGGCGGCTGCATGCCCAGTTTTTCGCGGGCAATTTTTTCAATGCGCGTATGCGCAGCCCAGGAAGACATCTCCAGCTGCAACTGGCCAAACTCGACTTCCAGATTATTGGTGCGATCACGCTCTTGCTCCAGCGCCTGTAAACGCTTGCGTGCCTGATGCTGGCTAGTGATTACGCCAATGGCCGAAACCAGCACCACCACAATCAGAAGGAGATTAAGCCGGCGCATCCTTAGGCCGCCAGCTTTTCTGCGATACGCATAATGGCACTACGCGCACGCGGGTTGGCAGACACTTCAGCGGTGGTCGCCTTAACGGGCTTGCCAATCACTGCCAACTTTGGCTTTGGCAGTTGTGCCGCTGTGAGTGGCACACCCTTGGGCGGCTCTGCCGGATTGGCACCCGCCTGTACAAAGCGCTTAACCACACGATCTTCCAGAGAATGGAAGCTGATCACTACCAGGCGGCCGCCCGGTTTGAGCAGATCCATCGCCTGCGGCAAGGTTAGCGCCAGCTGGCCGAGCTCTTGATTGAGATAAATCCGTACAGCCTGGAAGGTGCGCGTCGCCGCATCCTGGCCGGGCTCACGGGTGCGCACGCACGAACGTACGAGCGCTGCAAGCTCCCCTGTTGTGGTGATAGGACGCTCGGCCCGAGCAACCACAATCTTCTTTGCAATCGAGACAGCAAACCGTTCTTCGCCATAGTCCTTAATTACCTCCGCCAAAGTTTTTTCATCGACTTCCGCCAACCAGGCCGCAGCCGTTTGTCCACGGGTTGTATCCATGCGCATATCCAGCGGCGCATCAAACCGGAAAGAAAATCCACGTGACGCCGTATCCAGTTGCGGCGACGACAATCCGAGATCAAAGAGCACGCCATCCACTTGCGAGATACCGGCATTGGCCGCAGCCTCTGCCATACCGGCAAACGCGGTATGCGCCAGGGTGAAACGCGGATCGTTCAGCAACGCACCCGAGGCAATAGCCTGCGGGTCACGATCAAGCGACAGCAGTCGACCATTCGGGCCGAGCTGTGACAGAATTTTTCGGGAGTGGCCACCACGGCCGAAGGTTGCATCGATATAGCAACCATCCGGACGAATCGCGAGCGCTTCAACGGCCTCATCCAGCAATACGGTCTGATGAAACTCGGACACCGGGTTGGCCGATTCTGCGAGGGAGGCGGAGACACTGGGGGCGCGAGGCTGCGGGCTACTCACCTCGACGCGGCTCATCACAGTGCGAAGTCCTCAAAGCCGGCAGGCGGTTCGGCGGACTGCAACACTTCAACGGCGGCCGCATTCTGCGCCTGCCAACCGGCATCGCTCCACAATTCGAAGTGCGAGCCCAGACCCACCATCCACACCTTGCGTTCCAGACCGGCAAAGTCACGCAACTCTGGGGCAATCAACAAACGACCCGCCGAATCCATCGCTTCTTCACGTGCATTACCAATCAGCACACGCTTCAGTGCAGCCGAACGCGTATCAAAACTTGGCGCCTTGAGAATGCGATCACGAATCGGCGTCCAGGCTGGTTCCGGATACAGCAACAGACAACGATGCGGGTGCGCGGTCAGAATCAGACCGCCGCTTTCCGACGCTGCATCACGCCCGGCCAGCACAGACGACAACGGCTCCCGGTGGCGCGCCGGAATGGCGAGCCGACCTTTAGCGTCGAGCGTTAGAGCGATGGCACCTTGAAAGGACATGACCGTTTTTCAAAAATTAAACAGGGTGCGGATGAGCGGATTCCCACTTTTCCCCACTTTTTTCCACTTTAATCAACAAAAATAACCAGGTCAAGGTCTTTTTTCAGATTTTTCCTAATGACAACAAGGGGTTAGCGCACTTTTCGCAGAGAGCTACCGCGCAAAATATCCATATAAATCAATGCGCCAAAATCGGCACTTAAAGTGCCTCGTGAAGAAAATCCACAAAGTTATCCACAAAAATATTTTTCCGGCCGCCCAATAAAAAATCGCCACCCCAGTTTCGGAATAGCGATTCATGGATCTTGCAAAAATTAGGTGGAAAGTCGCCCGATAAGCCGGGTTCTGTGCACAGCCGGGCGAACCCGGCCGCGTGGCAGCCATTCCTCTAGGCGATCCGTTGCCGGAACGCTCAAGCAACCTACCCGGAAGCGACGCGAGCCACGCCATGCTTCCCTATTTGGTCTTGCTCCGGATGGGGTTTACCGTGCCGCCCGGCGTTAACCCCGGACGCGGTGAGCTCTTACCTCACCCTTTCACCCTTACCTGGCGTCTGACGCCATCGGCGGTTTGCTTTCTGTTGCCAATGATCATGAGACGGGACGAACCGGACTCAGACACTCATCATCATTGCCCACTGCTTCCAGTAGGACTTTCCGTCACCTCACGGTGCCCGGCCGTTAGCCGGCATCCTGCTCAATGGAGCCCGGACTTTCCTCCCCGCACCTCACGGTACGCAGCGGCTGCCTGGGCGACTCCCCGAGATCATTATACGTGGGCAAAAGACCAGGGCAGCGTATTTCCGCCCTCTAATGGCACAAGCGTATCGCCATTGATGTATGGGTAGCCAGTGGGCACCGTCGATGGCACGCGACGCAACACCACCTTGCGTTCGTTCACCGGCAAACCATAGAAGGCCGGGCCATGCAGGCTGGCAAAGCCTTCCAGGCTATCCAATGCACCAGCCGCATCAAACGCCATCGCATACATCTGCAGTGCCTCCCCCGCGGTGTAGCAGCCAGCGCAGCCACAGGCTGCCTCTTTGGTGAGTTTGGCATGCGGTGCAGAATCGGTGCCCAGAAAGAACTGCTTGGCACCGGAGGTTGCAGCTTCAACCAGCGCCTCGCGATGACGCTCACGTTTCAACACCGGCAGGCAGTAGTAATGAGGGCGCACACCGCCCTGGAAAATCGCATTGCGGTTATAGAGCAGATGGTGCGCGGTAATCGTTGCGCCAACACGATCGCCCGCACTGCGCACAAAAGCGGCTGCCTCTGCCGTGGTGATGTGTTCAAACACTACCCGCAGATCCGGAAACTTATTCAGCAATGGCTTAAGCACTTGTTCGATAAACGCCGCTTCACGATCAAACAGATCTACCGCCGGATCCGTCACCTCACCGTGCACCAACAGAGGCACCCCTTGCGCTGCCATTTCTGCCAGCGCGGGATAGGTCTTTTCAATCGCGCTAACACCCGCATCGGAGTTAGTTGTTGCGCCCGCCGGATAGAGCTTTACAGCCTTCACAAACCCCGAAGCCTTGGCTTTGACAATCTCTTCCGGCGACGTGGTATCCGTCAGATAGAGCGTCATCAGCGGATCAAAATCCGAGCCTGCCGGACGCGCTGCGAGAATACGATCACGATACGCCTGCGCTGCTGCAACCGTTGTTACCGGCGGACGCAGATTCGGCATGATAATGGCCCGCGCAAACTGATGCGCCACATGCGGCACCGTCACCGCCAGTGCGACATCATCGCGCAGATGGATATGCCAATCATCCGGTTGGCGAAGAATGAGTTCGTTAATCGCAGCAGTCACGGCAGCATCCTTGAGCTAAATTCATTGATAGGCGCATTTTACGCCCGCCGCAGCCATCACAGGCAATCAGTCTTTGAGTGCCAGCGCCCGCCGATAGAGCAGATCTTTAGGCGCCCCGGTTAATTGCTGGGCAATCTGAGCCACCTGCTTGGTCGGCAAGCCTGCCGCAACCAGCGTCGACACCACTTTTTCGGCGGCATCATCGAGACCGGTTACAACCACCTTCTGTTCAATCGGCGGAAAGACCACCAGCACAAACTCCCCGCGCGCATGATTCACATCGCTTTCCAACCAGGCTACCGCTTCACCTAAAGGCAAGCGTACCGACTGTTCAAATACTTTAGTCAGCTCTCGCCCGATCAGAATTTCCCGCTCGATACCGAAGGCTTCGACCAAAGCGGCCAGCGTTTCATCAATCCGATGCGGCGCCTCATAAAACACGAGTGCCAGATCACTACTCGCGCGCAATTTCCAATCTGCCAGTACACGAAGACGTTCCTGCGTCTTCGTTGGCAGGAAGCCGGCAAAAATCCAGCCGCCACCCGCATGTGTCAAACCGGCAATCGATAATGCGGCTGCCGCTGCACAGGCACCGGGCACCGCTACGATTGGCCAACCTTCAGCACGGAGTGCGGCAACCACACGACCACCGGGGTCTGAAATCGCCGGCGTGCCAGCATCGCTCACCAACGCGACCGACTGTCCTGCCGCGAGATGCGCGGCAATCTTCTGTGCCGCCCGCTGTTCGTGATGTTCATCCGCCACCAGCATCGTTGCGCTACTACCCACATGTCGCAAGAGCGTCGCTGTGCGGCGCGTATCTTCAGCAGCGACAACCGCCACCTCACGCAGAATCCGAGCAGCGCGCGGGCTGAGATCTTCCAGATTACCAATAGGCGTTGCCACCACATAAAGTGCTGCGGTGCTGTTTTCCGGCGCTTGCGTTAAAGTAGCCATTGCGATTAGTTAAATGAACTTGATTGAAAAAGCGTATGCCATACCAAGATACCACGCTCACCCCCAAGCAAGTGGCCGGCAATGCGGCCGAAGATCTGGCATCGGCCCATCTGGAACGCGCCGGACTACGTATCCTGATGCGCAACTACCGGGTACGCGGTGGCGAAATAGACTGCATCGCGCTCGATGGCAACACGTTGGTATTTGTAGAAGTCCGCCTCAGACGCAATACCCGTTTTGGTGGCGCAGCGGCCAGTATCGATAACCGCAAACAACAGCGCATCATTCACGCGGCCCGCTGCTATCTCCTACGCTATCCACGACAGGCCGAACGCCCTTGTCGCTTCGACTGCGTTTTACTGGACAGCCTCAATACAGACCAACTGGAATGGATTAAAGATGCCTTTCAAGCCGATTAGCCCAACACCGGGCTTCCTACACCGCAGTTTTCTGGGCGCGATCACCTGTGGGCTACTGTTTTGCCAGACAGTCTTTGCCACCCCGATCAGCCCGCCCGATAGCAATACGCGCGCCAAGCAAGGCCAAGCTACCCTGCTGATCCAGTCTTCACCGCTGGCGGGTAGCCAGTTTCATGCCCTACCGAATGTCGTTGCTAAAATCCGCGTTGGCGACTCACTGACACTGAAACGGCAACCAGACAATCCACACGACAGCAATGCTATCCAGGTGCTATGGCAGGAACAGTTACTCGGCTTCGTGCCGCGCCGGGAAAACAAGGCCGTGGCGCGGGCCATGGATCGCGGCGAGCCTCTGGTCGCCCGCGTTGTCGCACTTCGCCCTGACGAATCACCTTGGCGCCGTTTGCGCTTTGAAATCAGCGTGCGCCTTTCCGACTAAAGCGTATATCGATCAAGCCCATGGCTGGCCCATGTTAAGATCAACGTAACTTTTCTTGGCTTACTGGTCAGTCAATTACGGAGCAGCCTCATGGATTTGCAAGCCCGCGTTAAACGTCATTTTGAAGATAGCGCTCAAACCAAACTGCGTGCCGCAGAAACACTGAGCGCGCCGGTAGCACAGGCTATCGACACCATGGTCGAAGCACTCATCGCCGGCGGCAAGATTCTGGCGTGCGGCAACGGCGGTTCCGCTGGAGATGCCCAGCATTTCGCCGCAGAACTGGTTGGTCGCTTCGAACGCGAGCGTCAGGAGCTGGCGGCTATTGCGCTGACGACGGACACTTCAATTCTGACGGCCATTGCCAATGACTACGCTTACGATGTGGTGTTTTCCAAACAGGTGCGCGCACTGGGTCACCCCGGCGACATCCTGCTGGCCATTTCGACGTCGGGCAATTCCAAGAACGTCATCGAAGCCATTAAATCGGCCCACGACCATGATATGAAAATCATTGCCCTCACCGGTAAGGGTGGCGGCCAGATCGGCGCCATGCTGCGCGAGGGAGACGTTCATCTCTGCGCACCGGCCGACCGAACTGCCCGCACTCAGGAAACTCATCTAACGATTATTCACGCACTCTGCGATGGCATTGATGTCTCGCTGCTCGGGGAAGAAGCATGAAGTTCCATGCCAAGCGCACTATCGTCACGGCCGTTGCCGCGATCTGCATTTCGACCCAACTGACCGCATGTATAGAAACCGCGATTATTGGTGCCGTTGCCGCCAGTGCCATTGTGCTGGCAGATCGCCGACCTTTTTCCACCTATTCCAAAGATGCCTGGATTGATATCCAGGCAGCAACACCGCTGAGTGAAATAGGCACGACAAAAGACGCGCACATTATCGCCAACGCCTTCAACGGACGCGTGCTACTCACCGGTGAAGTCGCTACCGAGGCAGATAAGCAAAAGGCTACCGATGTCGTTAAAGCGATCTCCGGTGTTAAAGGTGTCGACAATCAGCTGACCATAGGGCCTGTCACCGGACTGGATGTCCGCAATAACGACAGCTTCATTACATCCAAGGTGAAAAGCCGCCTGGTTGGCGACAATCCGGAACTGGCGAATGCCTTCAAAGTCATTACGGAAAACGGCGTTGTTTACGTATTGGGCATCCTGACCCAGAGCGAACTGGAACGTGGTGTTGAAATCACCCGAACCACCGCTGGCGTACAACGCGTGGTCAAAACTTCTTTGATCACCATCATCCAGGAACCCCAGGCGCAGGCGCTGGATCAGAACGCTAAAGAAGATGCTGCTAAAACACAGGGTTCAGTCACCCCGTTGCCTAGCGGCGACCAGCAACCCACAACGCAGGGCGTTAACTAACTAGACACCTTGCAGTAACTTTGCCTCGGCAGCGGCCATCGCATTCGGGCTGCCGAGGAGTACGACCACATCACCTTCTTGAAGGCATGTCTCCGGGCCAGGCTCGAGACCGCGAATCCCGTGACGACGGATAGCACTCACTTCCACATCGCGCAGCGCCAGCGCTTCAAGCGTCTGACCGATCCCGAACGAACCTGACTCGATCAACACAGAATACATGCGTGCTGACTCGGCATCCGCTTCTTCCGTCTGATCCGACATCCCTTTAAAGAAACCGCGCAACAAACGGTAACGGGCATTGCGGGCATCACGCGCACGACGCATTACGCGATTGAGCGGCACACCCATCAATAGCAACGCATGCGACCCCAGCATCAGGCTGGCCTCTTGCGCATCCGGCACCACTTCTGCCGCACCCGCCGCCACCAGTCGTGGCAACTCGCGCTCGTCTTCCGTACGCACCAGCACCGGCAAATCCGGTCGCAATTCTCGACAGTAGTGCAGCACTTTTTCTGCGGTTGGTGTATCGGCAAACGTAATCACCACCACGCTTGCCCGTTTAACACCCGCCGCAATCAGATTCTCTCGCCGGCCGGCATCACCAAACATGACCGATTCACCGCCCTTTTCTGCGCCGCGCACCCGCTCTGGATCCAGATCTAAAGCGACGTAGCTGATATTTTCCTGCGCCAGAATCCGCGCCAGCGACTGTCCGCTCCGGCCGAAACCACAGAGCACTGCATGTTTCTGCGTGGCAATCGAGGCGGCGGCCAGCTGTGTCAGCTGCATGGAGCGCGCCAGCCACTCGCCCGCCGAGAAACGGATCACAATACGATCACACCAGTGCACGATAATCGGTGCCAGCATCATCGAGATCAGCAACGCGGCCAGCACCACCTGAATGATCGGACGCGGTGCCAATTTTGCCGTTGCAATTTCCGTCAGCAACACAAAACCGAATTCACCGCCCGCCGCCAACCAGAGCGCCGAACGCAAGCCCGTGGATTGGCTACCACCGAAGGCACGGGACAAGGCATACACAATCACCGCCTTAACCAGCAACACACCCACGACCAGCAACAAGACAAGCCAGAACTGATTCCAGATCACGGTGGGATTAAGCATCATGCCGATCGTGACAAAAAACAACCCCATGAGCACATCACGGAATGGTTTGATGTCCTCTTCCACCTGATGCCTGTATTCGGTTTCGGAAATCAGCATGCCCGCCACAAATGCACCCAGCGCCAGCGACAGCCCGGCCTCTTCTGTCACATAAGCCAGCCCCAGCGTCACCAGCAACACATTCAGCACAAAAAGCTCGGAGGATTTACCGCGCGCCACGATATGGAACCAACGGCGCATCCACTTCTGACCGAGAAAAAGAACCACGCCCAATACAACCGTGGCTTTCAGCAAGGCGACGCCCACTTCCATCACCATATCTGCCGCTGGCTGGCCCAATGCCGGAATCATAATCAGCAAAGGCACCACAATCAGATCTTGCGCCAGGAGTACGCCCATCACTTCGCGGCCATGTGGCGCTTGCAGCTCACGACGCTCTACCAGCAACTTGGATAGCACCGCTGTCGATGACATGGCCACCGCACCGCCGAGCGCCAACCCGGGTTGCCAGGAAAGCCCCGCCAGCATGGCAAGCCCCGTCACGATACTCATCGTCACCAGCACCTGCGCCATCCCGAAACCAAATACGGTTTTGCGCATCGTAAACAGACGCGCTACTGAAAACTCCAGCCCGATCGAGAACATCAGAAAGACCACGCCGAACTCAGCCAAGGTATTGGCGGCCTTTACATTTTTAAGCAAAGACAGCGCATGCGGTCCGATCAACAGGCCGACCAGCAGGTACCCGAACATCGGGGGCATATTCACCCGGCGCACCAGAATCACCCCGAAAACCGAAGCGGCAAGCAGCATCAGGACTAGAGACAGGGTGGACATGGCGATCGATAGGTCATTCGCACCGGGGCTGGCGCTACTGGTTTGTTATACTCGAACACAATCATACCTCTGCCGCAACCCATGTCTGCACACCCATCCGCTGATACTGCAAATAATTTTGCAGAACCCGATACCGACCGGATTTTGAATCTGGCGCGCGGCGTATTGCGTACAGAAGCCGAAGCGCTCCTGGAACTGGCGCCCAGACTGGGCGATGCCTTTGTTCAGGCAGTACGTTTGCTGCTGTCGACCCAAGGACGCGTCATCGTCTCCGGCATGGGCAAGTCCGGCCATATCGCCCGCAAAATGGCGGCTACCTTTGCCTCTACCGGCACACCAGCTTATTTTGTACACCCCGCCGAAGCCAGCCATGGTGATCTGGGCATGATTACCGGCGCCGATATCTTTCTGGCACTGTCCTATTCCGGTGAATCCGAAGAGCTTTTGAACATCCTGCCGGTATTGCGCCGACTTGGCACTCAGGTTATTGCGCTCACCGGTAACCCACAGTCCACCTTAGCTAAAGAGGCTGATGTGGCATTAGATGGTAGCGTTGCCCGTGAAGCCTGCCCGCACAATCTGGCACCTACTACCAGCACCACTGCCGCACTCGCCCTTGGCGATGCCTTGGCTGTGGCATTGCTGGAAGCTCGTGGCTTCAGCCCGGAAGATTTTGCGCTATCGCATCCCGGTGGCGCCTTAGGCCGCCGCCTGCTGACACACGTACATGATGTCATGCACGCTAAAGCAGACCTTCCCTGCGTTCGACCAGATAGTTCACTGGCCGATGCCGTCCTCGCTATTTCGCGCGGTTCACTGGGCATGACGGTCATTTGTGACGCCCAGGATCACGTGCTCGGCATTTTTACGGATGGCGATCTGCGTCGTGCCTTTGGCAAACAACTGAATTTGCAACAGGTTAAAGTCAGCGAAGTCATGACGGCTGCGCCCAAAACCATCCGTGCCGACAAGCTTGCTGTTGAGGCGGTCGCGCTCATGGAAAAATACCGTATCAACCAGCTGATTGTGGTCGATGCCCAGGGCGCACTGGCCGGCGCACTCAATATGCACGACCTGTTTAAAGCCAAGGTTGTCTGATGTCACAAGCACTGAAAAATCTGAAGTTCATGGCCTTCGACATCGATGGCGTCATGACCGATGGCACATTAACCTACCTGCCCGACGGTACTGAAACCAAAACCTTCTATACCCTTGATGGCGCCGGTATCCGCATGCTGCAAAAGTCTGGCATCACGGTAGGCTGGATCACCGGCCGCTCTTCGGCCGCCGTTGAGCATCGCGCCAAGAACCTGGGCATCACCCATTTGGCACAAGGCGTGAGCGACAAGCATCAAGTGTTCGGCACCTGGCTGGAAGAAGCCGGGCTGGATTTCGCTCAAGCCGGTTTCATGGGGGATGACCTCATCGATCTCGCTGTGATGCAAGCCTGTGCCTTCTCTGCCGCACCGGTCAACGCCGTCGGCGTCGTAAAACAGAGCGCCGACCTGGTCACGGCTGAAAGTGGCGGCAGGGGCGCCGTTCGCACTGTCTGCGAACACATTCTTCAGGCGCAAGGCAAGCTCGATGCCTTCCTGAACAGTGGCATTCACTAACTATGTTCAACCGTACGCCTGGCGCCGTCGTTCAACCTGTCCTGCGTGACATCGTCACCGCAGCCTTCCCCATCGGCCTGATGACACTGCTGGCCGCACTTTCCTACTGGCTGAACATTGTCGCCACTGCGGACCCTGTCGATATTGGGGGCCGCTTTCGTCATGACCCGGACACCATTGTTAAGCATTTTACTGCCATCAGCTACGACCAAACGGGCAACCGCAAAGCGGGCTTACAAGGTTCGGAACTCCGGCACTTTCCTGATGATGAAAGCAGCGTCATCCAGAAACCTTTGCTGCAACGCTTTTATATCAGCGCCGCCACATCAACTGTTAATGCAAATCAGGCCGTTTTAAACAGTGATGGTTCAGAAGTGGATCTCACAGGTGACGTAAAAGCCGTACGCCCGGCACAGGGCGGCAAACCGGCGCTCACGCTCACTGCACCGCATATGCATGTGCTGGTGGATGAAGAGCGTGCCCGCACACCCGGTTTTGCGCGCGTACAGCAGGGTAGCTCATGGATCAGCGGCGCCGGTTTCGAAGCCGATAACGTGACGCAGACCTTCAGCTTCCATAGCAATGTCACGGGCAGTTACAAGCGCTAACTCTTATGAAATCAATCATTCGCGTATCGCTTGCCACAGCCATTTCGGCACTCCTCGTTGCCCCCGCACTGGCTGACAAAACAGATAGCAGCAAACCGATGGACTTCCGCGCCAATAGTGCCAGCATGGACGAATACCGGAAGCTCTATAACTATATCGGCCAAGTGCGCATGACCCAGGGTTCCCGTCTGCTCACGGCAGACAAGGTTGTCATCAAACAGGATGCAGCCGGTTTCAGCAAAAGCATCGCCACCGGATCAGCCAGTAAGCTTGCGCATGTCAAACAACGTGAAAATGATGGCAAGGGCTGGATGGAAGGCTGGGGCGAGCGTATCGAGTATGACGATCGCACTGACAAATTCATTTTCTTCGACCAGGCCCGCATCAAGACATCGACGGATGACGCCAAAGGCGAAGTGATTATTTACGACAACGTCACCGAGCGTTACCAGATCCTGGCCAAGGGCCAGCCGATTCCGGAAGTGGGCAAAGCATTACCAGCACAGCCTGCACCAGCACCGCATCCGCCCAAGCCCACTGGCTTTTTACCAGCGCCGAGCAAGGCCACGCTACCGAGCACTACCGCACCAACCATCAGCAATGCACCCGATGGCCGTGCCAAGGCTGTTATCAGCCCCGGTAAATAATCACCTGTGATGTATTAATCGCGGTAGCGCCAGGCAAGCTTACGGCGCTCTACCTCGGCAATAATTTCCAGTAGCGCCTGTTCAACGCGGGCAGCAGGGCCAGCAACGCCTAACTCCAGGTGCCGCCGTACGCCTTCTTCGGTGAGCGATGGCAATGAAAACAATCGCAAATCCGGGTAGCTGGCAACAATCCGCTCCATCAGATCCAGCAGCGCACTCTCGTAAGCACCTTCACCGGTCAGCAGAATCGCCCGATCTACATCCGGCTCACGATTGAAGTAACGGCTGTAATAAGTATCCAGCGCCCACTCGAGCATCGGATGTGCCATCTGCGGGAAGCCTGGTACAAAGTAGTGCTGATGCATCATGAAACCGGGAATCCGGTTAAACGGGTTCGGAATAATTGCCGAACCTGCCGGAAAGGTTCCCAGCAACAGACGTTGCGGCGTCACTTCCTCTGCGGCAAAGCGTGCACGGATTTCACGTTCGGCATCCGGGTGCAGTGTGAGCGCTACATTAAATGCCTCCGCAGCGGCCTGACGGGTGTGGTCATCCGGTGTATTCCCGATACCACCGAACGAGAACACAACATCACCAGACTCCCGCGTTCGGCGGAACACCGAAGCCAATCGCGCACGATCATCACCCAGATACTCTACCCATGAAAGACGCAAACCACGTTGGGCCATCACACCGGCCAACCACGTGAAATGTTTGTCCGTTCGTTTTCCGGAAAGTATCTCGTCGCCAATAATGATGGCGCCAAAGGTGGGCGTTCTGACTTCACTCATCGCAATCGACTCCCCATAACAATCACTTCGCCTTCCACCACCTCGCCCGCGCCATCACTCTGGCCGCGCGACAGGCTCAGCACTTCCAGACCAGCCACAGCAAACATCAATGCAGTAAACGATGCAGCAAAAAATCCCAGAATCGGAATATGCGCCATCAAGGCGCCTACGGCGCCCAGCACAAAGAAGCTGCCGCGATACTGGCGGCGCAGCGTACGGATCTCTGCATCATCTGCATGGTTAGTCAGCGCATCAAAGGCTAAAGTCCGTGTATTGAACCAGGCCAACCACCCCACCGGCAGCACAAAAGCCAGGCCGGGAATCAACCACAAGGGCAAGGTCATTAACCAACCCAGCAGATAAATTACCGTGCTGGAAACGCTCACCCAGACTGACTGCAGCACACGGTCCGAACCATGGCGTCGCACTTGCGGATAAGTTAATTTGCCCAACCAGTCCACTAACCGGCTGACGATGACCAAACCCGAGAATAAAGCCGCACAGGCGTAACTCATGGCAAAGAGCATCAACCAGGCGGCCACCCAGGCAAATACACCGGCCAGGCCGCTCCAACCGATACCGATCAACCAGGTTGCAGGTGCCATCGTTTCGAACTGACCCGCCAGCGGCTGCAAGGCCGTTGCCAGCAACAAGATAAATACGCCAACCGCTACCGCCACCGGCATCATCAGTAGTTTCCAGAGTGCCGGATTGCGCACAACCGTCATACTGCGCCAAAACACCCGCGTTACAAATACCAGATCCAAAGCCATTCCTTTCCTAGGCGCGGCTCAACTGCTGCCACGCTTTTTCCAACCGTTTTACCGATACCGGCAACGGCGTTTTCAATTCCTGAGCAAACAGGCTAACCCGTAACTCCTCCAGTTGCCAGCGAAATTGATCCAATCGCTCATCCTGTACACCGGCACGCGCTAGATCACGTGCCCGTCGTTCATAAGACTGCCACAGCGCCGACCATTCAGCGAGCACCGATTGATCGCGCGCCAGAGCAGGTGCCCCGCCACTCTTAAGTCGGTCAAGGCGCACCGTGTGCGCCTTCAGATAACGCGGCACATGCTGCAGCTGATCACGGGCGATGTCACGAACAAAATTCGGTGTAATCAAACGCGCCAGGTGCGCTTCAATATCGCTTACAGCCTTGGGCCAGGCTTTTGCTGTCAGCAGTTTTTTACGGACGGCCGACCACTCGTCTAGAATCACACGGACCAGACGGGACAGCTCCTGAATCAATAGCCCCAGACGTTCGCGACCCCGCCGTGTCGCATCAGCAAAATCTTCGGCGTTGCGCGGCCAGTTCTTTTCCTGCTCGGGCAGGCAGGCCTGTTCCAGCGCGCACCATAGAATCTGCTGCGCCAGATCGGCGGCGTCGCCGAGTGGCATATAACGCATACCGAGTTCACTATCCTTGCGTAGCTGCTTTTCAAAACCCTTAAAGGGTTCCTGCAAGGCAATCGCAAACAATCGTAGCAATCCCTGACGATTTACCTTGGCGGCCGCATCCTGAGCATCGAATAGCCTTATGGATACCGCATCACCATCGTCATGCAATGCCGGATAACCATAGAGTGTCTGGCCTTCTACCGTCAGCTCCATCAATTCAGGCAGCTGGCCAAAACGCCAACTCGTGATGCCTGAAGTCTGCGCCGGCGCGTCCGCAGTAACGTGTGCATCCGATGTCGTTACCTCTGTCTTATGCGCCACCGCTTTTACGGCCGCTTGTGCCGACTGGCTAAAAGCTTCGCGCGCTTCCTGTGCCCAACGCGAACGCAAATCACTCAGACTGCGTGATTGATCGTGCTGACGCCCTTCACCATCGACGAGCCTGAAGTTCATCTGCAAATGCACTGGCAATGCCTCGGGCGCAAAAGCATCAGGCGTTAAGGTCCATCCGCGGGCATTCAACCCACGCTCAAACAGAATGTGCTGGATCAGTGCCGCCATCAACCCGGACGGACTGTTATCCCCGGCCCCCTCTCGTAGCAATTGCTGAGCGGCAATAAACTCATCGGCAAAGTTGGGTAGCGGCACCAGCTTGCTGCGATAGCGTTGCGGCAGATGCTTCAGCAACTGCAAGACCTTATCGCGCAACAGCCCGGGCACTAGCCACTCACAGGCTTCTGGCGGAATACGATTCAGATGTGCCAGCGGCAACGTCAGCGTGACACCGTCGTCGCTGGCGCCCGGCGCAAAGTGGTACGACAAATCGTAGCGTACGCCATTCATCAAAATTTCCGGTGGGAAATTATCGGTCGTGACGCCGCCGGCTTCATGCCGCATCAGATCATCCCGATTCAGATACAACAGCTTCGGGTTGGATTTCTCCGCTTCACGACGCCAGGCATCAAAGCCTGCACCGTTAACGACATCCGCCGGAATACGCGCATCGTAGAAGGCTTCGATCAAGGCATCATCCACCAGCACATCCTGGCGCCGTTGTTTATGCTCTAGTTCCTCGATGTCTTCAATGAGATGCTGATTGTGTTTGTAGAATGGCCAGCGATTCACCCAGGCCTGATCAATTTCTCCGGCAACCAGCCCTTCACGGATAAAAATTTCGCGCGACGCCGCCACATCCAATGGTCCGTAATGCACACGGCGCTTGGCCTGCAGCGTTAACCCATGCAAGGTCGTCCGCTCGAAGGCCACCACCTGCATCGCCTTCTTTTCCCAATGTGGCTCGCTGTAGCTACGCCGGATTAAATGTTCACCAATCTGTTCGATCCACTCGGGATTCACACGCGCAACACACCGTGCAAATAAGCGCGAGGTCTCGGCTAATTCGGCGGCGACAATCCACTTACCGCCCTTCTTCTGTAGATAGGAACCGGGATGGACCACAAAACGTATGCCTCGTGCACCGAGGTAATCGCCCTTCTCTTCCGACTTGCAGCCAACATTGCCGAGCAAACCGGTGAGCAATGCGCGATGTATCTGTTCGTAAGTAGCAGGCGTAGCGTTGAACTTCCAGCCCAGCTCGCCAGCCAGCGTATGTAACTGCCCGTGTATATCGCGCCATTCACGTAGGCGAAGAATGGACAGAAAATGCTTCTGACAGAACTGCGTCAATTTGCGCGATGAGTTGTGCTTCATCGCCTCGTCGTACCAGGCCCAGAGTTTGAGCCAGGCCGTAAACTCGGATTGCTCTTCCGGCCCGAACATAATGCGGCGATGCGCTTCATCGGCAGCCTGAGCATGCTCCGGTGGACGAATACGTGGATCCTGCGCACCCAATGCGCTGGCAATAATCATCAACTCGCTAAGGCAATGGTTATCCCGTGCAGCCAACACCATGCGCCCAAGCCGCGGGTCTAACGGTAGGCGAGCGAGATCCCGGCCTATCGGTGTTAGTTGCTGCTGCCCTTGGGCAGAAACCGCAACAGCCCCCAGCTCTTCAAGCAGTAACAAGCCATCTCGAATCGCCTTATCGGGTGGCGGCTCGATGAACGGAAACTGTGTCACATCACCCAGCTTCAGATCTAGCATGCGCAGAATGACGCTGGCCAGCGACGAACGGAGAATCTCCGGATCAGTGAACTCGCTCCGCGATTCGAAATCCAGCTCATCGTAAAGACGAATACAGATCCCATCGGCGACCCGACCACACCGACCGGCACGTTGGCGCGCTGCTGCGCGAGAAATCTTTTCGATCTGCAGCTGTTCAACCTTGCTGCGATAAGAGTAACGTTTAACCCTTGCCAGGCCAGCATCTACGACGTAGCGGATACCCGGCACCGTGAGCGACGTCTCTGCCACATTGGTGGCCAGCACCACACGGCGACCACTATGCCCCCTAAATACCCGATCTTGCTCTTCAGCCGATAGTCGCGAATACAAAGGCAGAATTTCCGTATGCGGCGGATGCCGTTTACGCAACACTTCAGCAGCATCGCGGATCTCCCGTTCGCCCGGCAGGAAGACCAGCACATCGCCCGAACCACTACGAGAGAGCTCATCAACCGCATCACTGATTGCCTCATAGAGCCGGTCTTCATCGGCTTCACGCGCTTCGCGCGCGCTGCGTTCACTCCGCTCTGCTCTTACACCCGGCTTGGCAGAAGCCTCACCTTTAGCGCCACTGTCGCGCGGATCTTCTATCGGTCGCCAGCGCACTTCCACCGGATACAAACGACCCGAGACTTCAATCACCGGTGCCGGCTTGCCATTTATGGAGAAGTGTTTTGAAAAGCGTTCGGCATCAATGGTTGCCGAGGTAATAACGACTTTCAAATCCGGGCGCTTGGCCAGCACGCGTTTCAGATAGCCGAGCAGAAAATCGATATTCAGGCTGCGTTCATGGGCCTCATCGATGATGATCGTATCGTAGGCTTTGAGTAGCGGGTCATGCTGTGACTCGGCCAGCAGAATCCCATCAGTCATCAGCTTGATCAGCGAATCAGGTGCCGTGCGATCCTGGAAGCGGATTTTGACACCAACGCCTTCGCCAATTCGTGTATCGAGCTCTTCCGCAATACGACGCGCCACTGAGCGTGCAGCCAGTCGACGCGGCTGTGTATGACCAATCAGACCCTGAACACCACGCCCCAGTTCCAGGCAGATTTTAGGCAACTGGGTTGTTTTACCAGAACCCGTTTCGCCACAGACAATCACCACCGGGTTGGCCGCAATGGCCGCGGCAATCTCTGCTTTACGGCCACTAACGGGTAAATCTTCCGGAAAACGGATCTTCCCCGCCATGTCGGCCAGACGCGCCTCACGGGCGGCAATCTGGGCGGCGATCTTGGGGCCGAATTTGGCAGCAGCAGAACCTCTCATAGCCGTCATTTTAACGGCCGCGCAGGATTGAATGCGGTAAAATGTATTTCAATATTGCCAATTCTAGTGACACCATCGTGAGCCACGCAAAACCAGCCGTTACTGACATCCCGGAAAAAAACGCCGCCTCCTCCAACTTTCTGGTGCAGGTCGTTGAGCAGGGGCTGGCCGAGGGCAAATACGCATCGCGTCACTGGTCGGGCAAACCGGGTCCTGCGGCCCAGCAAAAAGCGGGAGCGCTTGATCCTGCCGCTATCCGCACGCGCTTCCCCCCGGAGCCCAACGGTTACCTGCACTTTGGTCACGCCAAATCGATTGCTCTTAACTTCGGCCTGGCTGAGCGCTTTGGCGGTGCATGTCATATGCGTTTTGACGACACCAACCCGACCAAAGAAGAACAGGAATACGTCGATTCGATTATCGAATCCGTTAAATGGCTAGGCTACGGTTGGCAATTCCAGAACGAAACCAATCTTTATTTCGCCTCGGACTATTTCGGCTTTCTCTACGCGTTTGCCGAAAAGCTGATCGAAGCCGGCCACGCCTACGTTGACGAACAAAGCGCTGACGAGATCCGTCAGAACCGTGGCACACTCACCCAACCGGGCACTAACTCGCCCTGGCGTGATCGCCCGGCCGACGAGAGCCTGAATCTGTTCCGCCGCATGAAGGCTGGCGAATTTGCCGATGGCAGTCTGGTGCTGCGTCTAAAAATTGATATGGCTTCAGGCAATATCAATCTACGCGACCCGCTGGCGTATCGCATTCGTCATGCACACCATCACCGCACGGGTGATGGCTGGTGTATTTATCCACTCTACGACTTTACGCATGGCGTATCGGACAGCCTGGAAAACATCACTCACTCCATCTGTACGCTTGAGTTTGAATCGCACCGACCGCTTTACGACTGGCTCAATGAGCGCCTCGCCGAACTCGGCTGCCTCAACACCCCGTTGCCGCAGCAATATGAATTCTCGCGCCTCAACCTCACCTACGTGGTGCTCTCCAAGCGCAAGCTGATTCAGCTGGTTGACGAAGGCCATGTACAAGCCTGGGACGACCCACGCATGCCAACGCTAGTGGGCGCACGTCGTCGTGGCTATACCCCGGCCGGCTTCCGACTGTTTGCAGACCGCATCGGTGTCTCGCGATCCGACTCGTTGATCGATTACACCGTGCTCGAAGACTGCATGCGTGAAGATCTCAACATCGCTGCCGAACGCCGTATCGCTGTGCTTGACCCGATCAAACTGGTCATCACCAACTATCCGGAAGGCCAATCGGAAACCTGTCACGCACCGAACCATCCACTCAAACCGGAACTCGGCAAGCGCGAGGTGCAGTTCTCGCGTGAACTGTGGATTGAGCGCGAAGACTTTGCCGACGCGCCGCCTAAAGGGTTTCATCGCCTCTACCCGGGCAATAAAGTACGTTTGCGTTACGGCTACGTCATCGAGTGCACAGGCTGCGAGAAAGATGCCGCTGGCAAGGTCACAACGGTCTATGCCACCTACTTCGACGACTCCAAGAGCGGCACACCGGGTGCTGACACCTATAAGGTTAAAGGCAACAGCCACTGGATCTCGGTCGCACACGCCTGTGCTGCTGAAGTGCGCCTCTATGATCGCTTATTCAAGCGCGCCAACCCGGGCGGCAAGCTACCTGATACGCCGGAAGGCGAAACACGTGACTTCATCGACGATCTGAATCCGGGCAGCGTCACCACCATTCAGGCACAGGTCGAAGGCAGTCTGGCTGATATCACTGCAGAAACAGTCTTCCAATTTGAGCGTCACGGTTACTTCGTTGCTGATCGCTTCGACACCAAACCCGGCAAACCGGTTTTTAACCGCACGGTGACACTACGCGACAGCTGGGGCAAAGCGGCTAGGTAGCTGCTTGGTAACCCGTTACTCGGAGCACGGCCAACCCATGGAATGCCGCCCTAATTGTGGCGCCTGTTGTATTGCGCCTTCCATCAGCAGCGCTATCCCCGGCATGGCCAGCGGAAAACCTGCAGGCACACCTTGTGTCCAACTTGACGATGAGTATCGCTGTAAAATTTTTGGGCAACCGGAACGACCCGCGTGCTGCAGTGGACTGCAGGCCTCAGAAGATATGTGCGGCAACCGTCGGGATCAAGCACTCGCAACACTGCAACAACTAGAATGCCTAACGCGCCCCTAAAAGACTAAGGTAGGCGGTTTCAAGTCTGAAGAGCAACACTTGACCAATAAGGTAAGGTGTTTTGCATGGGAAATAGGAAATATCAGCAACTTCAGACAGATGAGCGCATTCGCGTAGAGTTATGGCAGGCAGAGCATGTCAGTATGCGAGAG
>CAIQBG010000052.1 GCA_903870055.1 uncultured Pseudomonadota bacterium | reverse complement strand
CTCTCGCATACTGACATGCTCTGCCTGCCATAACTCTACGCGAATGCGCTCATCTGTCTGAAGTTGCTGATATTTCCTATTTCCCATGCAAAACACCTTACCTTATTGGTCAAGTGTTGCTCTTCAGACTTGAAACCGCCTTTGTTAGTAAATTGCTAGATAGCCGAACAAATGGTATGGATTGGAAGTATTTGTACATTTCCCGTGTATTCCGATTGGTGCCTTTGTATCTGTTTGCAATACTTCTTTTGTTTCTAACAGTAGGTGCTTTGTCAGGTTGGGAAGTTAGGCAATCGGGAAATCAGATTATGGGAGATGTCTTAACGTGGCTCACGTTTACCATTGGGGGCCGGCCGGATATCAATGGAGTGGCTGACACATCTTTAATCCTCGCCGGCGTGACATGGTCCTTGCCGTATGAGTGGTTGTTTTATTTTACGTTGCCTGTTTTTGGATGCCTTTTCCTACTTCGGCCATCGATAGCCTGGCTTGCCGGAAGCCTGATAATGATTGCTTTTATACGGTACAACTGGCATCCGGAAATGAGTGTTGTGCGTTGTTTTTGGGGTGGTGTAGCTGCTGCTTTTCTTGTGAGACTAGATGTTGTTAAAACGATTGCAAAAAATCATTTGTCTTCAAGTGTGGTTTTGATAACTTTGGTTTATGTTGCAGCCCATTTCCCCGTGGCATATACGCCTGATGCGCAAATAATGCTTGCAGTTGCATTCATTTTAATCGCTTCAGGAAACACGGTTTTTGGGCTCTTGACGCTTCCTGTTTCAAGAACTCTGGGCGAGATGGCATATAGCATCTATTTGTTGCATGGATTTATTCTTTTTGTGGTGTTTCGTGGGATTATTGGAATAGATCTAGCCAGAACATTCTCGATGACTCAGTACTGGGCAACCATTTCCTGTGTTTCGTCGGCGCTTGTTTGCTGTTCATTTGTTACATATTCACTGATTGAAAAGCCATTTATGAGACTGGCTGTAAGTTATAGAACAACGAAGCGTCCTGGGTAGAGATGCAGGGGTTAATGTGTATTCGGTTATTGGTTTGCGAGGCTATTGCTTAGCTGGTCAATCGCTTCGCGGAGTGCGCCGTAGTTAGCCGTCGCCTTCGGGTCTTGAATCAGCACCGCCAGCGTATGCCAGTGGCCGCGGCTATCCTGTACGTACCCAGCGGCGGCGCGGGTGTTTTCCAGTGAGCCGGTTTTCAGGCGAATGCGGCCAACATCGCCACCGTTATTCTTGTTCTTCTTCAGCGTGCCGTCGGTACCGCCAATCGGTAATGAGCTCAGTAGCTCCGGCATGCGCGGGTCATTCCAGATCACACGGAGTAACCCGGTCATCTCTTCGGCCGTTGTGGCTTCTTTACGAGATAACCCGGACCCGTTCTCAACCACCAGATGTTTCATGGGTACGCCGCGAGAACTCAGCGTCTGGCGCAAAGCCTGTTCAGCACCAGCCTGGGTAGCGGGTGCATCGGCCAGCAATAGGAATAGCTGCCGTGCCATCACGTTATTGGAGTACTTGTTAATGTCGCGCACCAGTTGCGCTACGGGCTGCGATTCAGTGCTGGCCAGCAGCGTCGCGCTGCCAGGCTTGCTGCCGCTCACTGCTTTGCCGCTCCAGCTGCCGCCCATCTCTTGCCATAGGCCACGAATCAGCGCCTCAGCATATTTATTGGCTCCTGCTTCGCCGACTAGTTCTGCGCCATGCGCAGCAAGCTGTAGCGTTTGCGGGGTGCACGAGCGTGGGAATTTGCCCTTAAGGGTAATACGGAAGTTGCTGCTGATCGAGCTTTGCACAGCATCCTTCCAGTCGCTACAAGGGCCGTCGCCCAACTGCAACTGGTTGTCGATAGAAGCGCCGGCCAGGGGTGTATCCAGGCGTGCTTGCACGGCACTGTTTTGTGGCGTCAGCACCACCTGAATTGCCCGAAAATTAAGCAGCAGCGCATCTGGGCCCACGTTATAGAGCCGCATAGGCTTGCCATCAAAAGTCATCGGGTCAAAAGGTAGCGACGATGCCGGCCCGAAGCGGGAACGATCTAGCACGATATTGCCGTTAATGTTCTGGACGCCCTGGGCGCGTAATTGCCGCAGCAAACTGGAAAGCCGCTCTACCGTAAGCGATGGGTCGCCACTGCCAAGAATAATGAGATCATCCCCGTTCTTCCAGACTTCTGTTTTTAGCGTCGTTGCCGGCCCCAGACGGACTAGCGCGGCATACGTGGTGTACAGCTTTGCAGTCGATGCCGTCAGACGCAGTGCATTCGGGTTGAGAGACCAGCCTTTGCCGTTGCCTTCTAAAGGTTGCGAAACAACGCTCACATTGGCTTCTGGAATATCCACTGCGGCCAGGGCGCGCACAAAGCGGCTAAGTGCTAGGTCAGGCGCCGCATCTTCCTGTGCAGAGACAGCAGGCGCAATGCCGAATAGAATAGCGACACTAATTAACAGGTTTCTCATGGAGACGATTATGCCAGCCAAATTGTTCAAGCTTCCGGGTCGCGCACTGCTTGCCGGGCTGGCCACAGCATTTATGACTACCGCCTGTGCACCGGATCTGATGCAAGTAGGTATTAGCAGAGATCTTGATAGCTATATGGATCGCGTTGCCAAGAATTGCGGCAACATGTACATCAATGGTTTCCAGGTCTGGGTGCTGGCTCAAGGCGAATCGGCTGACGCCAGCTACCAGGAGTATTTCCTGGATCAGGCCTCTATGTTGCTCTACGGCACCATCACGCCGGAGCAATACATCGCGGACATGAGCGGCTACTTTGATGACGAAAGTCCGCGCGGCAAGAAAACCTATCAGTGCATCATTGCCCAGCTGCCACAAAACGCGCCGGCATTGCCTAAGGCCTACCGAGAAGTCATGAAGGCTGCCCCGCAAGTCTCTGGTAACGATTGATCGTTGTCCGTATGAAGCTCGCTATCGCCCGCCAACGCTATAACCCTTTTGGCGGCGCGGAGCGTTTTGTCGAAGGCGCGCTCACTGCCCTGGGGCAGAGTGGTGGGGTGGATGTCACTTTGCTCACGCGTGCCTGGGATGAAGCGGCGCCCACGTCGGGCAATCGCCATGTAGAAATCGTTAATCCGGCCTACCGCTCGTTGCCCTTTGGCCGCGTCAACCGGGATCGCAGCTTTGCCAGTGCTGTTGGGCAGATTATTCGGGAAAACCGTTTTGACCTGGTTCAGGCGCACGAGCGCATTCCCGGCTGTCATATTTTCAGAGCGGGTGATGGCATTCACGCCGCCTGGCTGCGCCATCGTCAGGTGGATCAATCTGCCATCGGCAACTGGTGGCAAAAGCGCGATCCGTATCATGCCTATACCGTAGAAGCTGAGCGCGCCATGTTTGCGCACGCCAACCTGCGGGCGGTGATCTGCAATTCCAAAATGGTCGCTAATGAAATCAGGGTCGAATACGGCGTGGCTACCGAAAAGCTCCATGTGGTCTACAACGGCGTCGATCTGATTAAATTTAGCCGAGAAAATGTCGTTAAAAACCGCGAATCTACAAGAAACCAGTTTTCTATTCCGTTGACGGTGCCGCTCATTCTTTATGTAGGTAGCGGCTATCAACGCAAAGGTGTTGCGCCACTGCTGAAAGCCATGGCGCAGCCCGCGCTCCGCGAAAGCGGTGCCTGGCTGGCAGTGGTGGGTGCTGATAAACACCAGGATCGTTATCGAAAACTGGCTGAAAGCCTCAACGTGGCTGATCGTGTTGTCTTCGCCGGCGCGCAGAAAGATGTCGCCGCCTGGTATGGCGCGGCCGATGTCTTTGCATTGCCCACCCAGTACGACCCATGCCCCAATGCCGCGCTGGAAGCGCTGGCCTGTGGTTTGCCTACGCTTACCAGCCCCACCTGCGGCGTTGCTGAGCTCATTAATAGCCCATTGGCCGGCGCTGTTGTTTCGACGCAAGACCCGGCTACCATGGCTAAAGAATTGGTGCGTTTGCTGGAGGCTATCCGCTTGCCGGATGGGGTTGCTACCCAAGCGGCACGTGGTTGTGTGGCACACTTGTCCTGGGCGGTTATGTCGCAACAATTACAATCGATTTACGCCAGTTTATTGCCGGTCTGAAGGGCGCTGCCCAATCCCAGTAAAACGGGGTTCATCAAGTACAATGGAGGTGTTCGGTTCGGGGCTGCCCGGACGCTTGCCGGATAACTAGATGCCATTGGTCGACAACGAAAACCTCAAGCTGTATCGGCGCCTGCTTAAGTATGCGCGGCCCTATTACAAGGTAGTGATACTTGGCTCGGTGCTTGCTGCATTATCTGCTGCAACCGAACCGCTTTTACCTGCACTGATGAAGCCCATGTTGGACGATGGCTTCAAGTTTGGACAAGATACCCCGCTTATCTGGCTACCGTTTGCAGTGGTGGGCATTTTCTTTTTGCGTGGCGCATTTGGTTTTGCATCGACTTACGTCATGGCCTGGGCGCAAAACAAAATCATCTACCAGATCCGGGTGGACATGTTTGCACACCTGGTCCGGTTACCCAGCAATTACTTCCAGGAACACCCCTCCGCTAAAACTATCAATCGGCTTACGCAAGAAGTAAATGGCGTGGCTGCAGCCAGTACTACCGTGCTGACAACCATGATCAAGGATGGGGTAACGGTAGTGGGCCTCTTTGGATGGTTGCTGTATCTGAACTGGCAACTCATGTTGATTGCGGTCACCGTGGTACCGGTTTTGACGATTTCAGTACGGAAGCTCAGTAAGCGGCTCCGTAGCCTGATGCGTGCCGAGCACGATAGCATGGTGCTCATGACCACAGCGATTCAGGAAGCCATTTCCAACCAGAAAGTCATCAAGGTCTATGGTGGTGAGTCACAGGAAGTGCATCGCTTTGAACGCCTCACCAACTACCTGCGCGGTATTTATATGCGCAACTCAATTAGTGCAGCATTGGGAACGCCCATTACCCAGCTGTCATCTGCGCTGGCAGTGGCAGTTATTATTGCTGTCGCCATGGTGCAGTCATCGGAAGGCATGACAACCATTGGTGGTTTTGCCTCGTTCATTACAGCAACGCTCATGATGAATGCGCCACTTAAACGATTGGCAGATCTTAATGCGCCAATTCAGCGAGGGCTTGCAGCGGCTGAGCATATTTTCGCGGTGCTAGATGAAGCGACAGAGCGTGACACTGGTTCGGTGACGCTGGATGGTGTGCGGGGTGAAATCACGTTTGATAAAGTCAGCTATCGCTATCCCCAGGCTGAGCGTGATGCGCTTGCTGACATTGATTTAATTGTGCGACCCGGTGAGCGTATTGCGCTGGTCGGCCCCTCCGGTGGTGGCAAGAGCACCTTTGCCAATCTATTGCCGAACTTCCTGCATGTCACTGGTGGCGAAATTCGTATCGATGGGTTCCCTATCGATAGCATTCATCTCAAGAGCCTGCGTCAACAAATGGCTTTGGTCACGCAGGAAGTGCTGCTCTTTAACGACACCATTGCTAATAACATCGCATTTGGTGCCACACGTGAGCTGAGTCTGGAAGAAATACGTGCCGCTGCCAAAGCTGCGCACGCACTGGAATTTATCGAAGCGCTGCCCGAAGGATTCAATACCCTAGTGGGTGAGAGCGGCATGCGCCTTTCGGGTGGGCAACGTCAGCGCATCGCCATTGCGCGTGCTGTACTTAAAAACGCCCCTATCCTCATTCTTGACGAAGCCACGTCAGCGCTCGACAACGAATCTGAGCGCTACGTTCAAGCAGCGCTGGATGAACTGATGGTTGGCCGCACCAGCTTCGTCATAGCTCATCGTCTTAGTACGATTGAAAACGCCGACCGCATTGTTGTGCTCAAGGAAGGCCGGATCGCAGAAATTGGCACGCACAAAGAGTTGTTAGCGCTGAATGGTATTTACGCCTACCTGCATCAGGTGCAGGGAGATGCAAAACCTGCTGCAGTTACAGAGGGTGCTGCTTAATGTGCGGCTTTGTCGGCTGGCTAGATAAACGCCCCGCAGACCAGGGTGTCCTGGAGCGGATGACCACTACGCTGGCTCATCGTGGGCCAGATGCTGCCGGTTATTACTTAGATGGCCCCATAGCTTTGGGGCATCGCCGCCTGGCCGTAATTGATCTGGCCGCCAGCCAGCAGCCCATGCACAGCCCTTGCGGGCGCTATAGCTTGGCCTACAACGGCGAACTCTATAACTTCAAAACCCTTCGCGCGGAACTGCAGAACCGCGGCGTCACGTTCCTCACCAATGGAGATACCGAAGTATTGCTTCAGGCGCTTATCGCCTGGGGTGATGAGGTGCTGCCACGGCTCGAAGGCATGTTCGCTTTTGCTTTCTGGGATAAGCAGAACCAATCGCTACTGTTAGCGCGCGATCCGCTCGGTATCAAACCGCTCAACATCTATCAGGATGGTCAGCGCATCCTCTTTGCCTCAGAGCTCAAAGCCATTCTCGCGCACCCCGGCGTGTCGCGTGATATTGATCTTGATGCATTGCAGCTCTATCTGGAATGCCAGTACATCCCCGCACCGTTCACAATCTTCAAGCAGATCCGCAAACTGCAACCAGCGCGGGCACTGCGCGTGCAGAATGGCCAGACGCACGAGTGGACGTACTGGAACCCCAGCTACGAACCTAAGTGGACGGCTAGCGAAGCGGAATTAACCGATCAGCTGGAAGCCGAACTCAAACGCTCGGTATCCTCAATGCTCGTAGCCGATGTGCCGCTGGGTGCATTCGTTAGTGGCGGTATCGACTCCTCGCTCATTGCCGCCATGATGAAAGATGCGAGCCAGGCGCAGCCCAAAATCTTTAACCTCGGCTTTGTCGGCAACACCAGCCATAGCGAACACGAATATGCCGCGCGCGTAGCGCAGCACATCGGTGCTGAGCACCATCCGCTGATGGTGCAGCCGGGCGACGTGATCTCCGCCTTTGACCAATGGGTCGACATCTACGACGAACCCTTTGGTGATCAAGCTGCATTGCCCACCATGTTGCTCTCACGCCTTACGCGCCAGCACGTTACCGTTGCCTTGAGTGGTGAAGGTGCCGATGAAGTCTTTGCCGGTTACAGCAACTACGGCAAGCGCATCAAAGAGGCCAAAACGGCGGCACGGCTTGGCCACCCGCTATCGCCCTTGCCGCTGATTTACCCATTATTGCCGGCTGCATTGCGTAAAGACCGGCTCATCAAAGCCGCTGCCCGACCGCTGAGCCGCCGCTACACGACCATTCCTAATCACTTTGATCGGGAGTTGCACAAAGGTATCCTCAACCCGGCGCTCACCGTGCAAACTTCGGTGCCGCTCGAAATGCTGGCTGAAGAGGCTTATGCCAATTGCCAGGCCACCGGCTATCTCGACAAACTGCTCACTATCGACCAGAAGCTCTGGTTGCCGGACGATCTGCTGACCAAAGTCGATCGCGCCACCATGGCCTATTCGCTAGAAGCGCGTGTGCCGTACCTCGACCACAAGCTGGTGGAATTTGCCGCACGCCTACCGGCCAACATGAAGCTGCATGGCCGAGATACCAAACACCTGCTCAAGAAAGTCGCTGAGCGTTATCTGCCGCACGATATTGTGTACCGTGGCAAACAGGGCTTCGTGATGCCGCTGCACGAGTGGCTGGCTGGTGGCCTGAGCGCATCGCTCACCGATATGCTGGGTGCAGGCGGCCTCGGTGGTCGCAATATCTTCCGTAGTGGCTTCCTGGATAAGCTCCAGCGCGAACAAGCCACGCCCAAACAACCGCACGGCGGCCGGCTCTGGACGCTGATGGTGTTGGAACTCTGGTTCCGTCGCTATGCACCGGACTTCAAACTCTAATGACCGATAAGAAACTCGCCATCCTGCACACCGAATCCTCAACAGGTTGGGGCGGTCAGGAAATCCGCATCCTTACCGAAGCGGCCGGCATGATCGCGCGTGGCCACAAGGTCGTGCTCGTAACACCGCCAGAAGCAGAGATTGCACCAGCCGCAATTAAGCGGGGCATCCCTACGGTAACGTTACCCATTGGTCGTAAAAACCTCAAAGGCCTTAAAGCCATGCGCCAGTATCTCAAGCAGCATGGCCGTGAGTTTGATGTCATCAACACCCACAGCTCGACCGACAGCTGGCTGGTCGCCGCCAATTGCGCCACACTCAAAGGCATGCCGCCGCTGGTGCGTACCCGTCATGTATCCACCCCGGTAAACAACAAAGCCAGTACGCGTTGGCTATATCAGAAAGCGACCACGCACATGGTCACCACCGGTGAAGCGCTGCGTAGTACGCTCCATCAGGACAACGGCATCGCGCTGGATCGAATGACCTCGGTGCGTACTGGTATTGATCTTAATTACTACAAGCCACTCGACAAGGCCGCCATGCGCGCCAAGCTCAACGTGGCAGACAAACCCACAATCGGCATTCTGGCGACGCTGCGCGATTGGAAAGGCCACGATGATCTGGTCGACGCCTTTGCCAGCATCAAAGACGAATTCCCCGATTGGCAGATCCTGGTGATTGGCGACGGCCCACGCTGGGGTGATATCGAACGCCGACGTGCATCGCACGGGTTGGAAGATCGCATCATCATGGTGGGTAACCAGGACAACGTGCCCGAATGGCTGAACTGTCTGGATTTGTTCGTATTGCCGTCGTTTGGTGATGAGGGCGTACCGCAAGGCCTCATGCAAGCCATGGCTTGTGGCGTGCCTGCAATTAGCACCCCGATTGGCGCTATTGGTGAGGCACTGCAGGACGGTCAAACCGGTTTAATGACGCCACCGCGTGATGTACCCAAACTCGCCGAGAACCTGCGCCACCTGATGGGCAATGCACAACTGCGCCAGCAGTATGCCGAGGCCGCTCTGGCTTACAGTCGTAACTTCGGTATCGACATCATGCTCGATCGTATGGATAAGGCTTTCCGTCAAGCCATCGCTGAGGCGAAATAATTTAATCATGTGTGGCATTGCCGGCTTCTTCCAGCAACAACCGGCCAGTACGGCTGCGCTGCAGGGCATGCTATCGGCACTGCGTCGTCGCGGGCCGGATGCCGAACATGTGGTCGGTTGGAATACCCAGGGCCAGCGCAACGACGCGGCACCCGAAGTGGGACTTATCCACACACGCCTAGCCATCATCGACCCACGCCCTGAAGCAGACCAACCCTTCAGTAACGACGATGGCAGCATCTGGATTTGTTACAACGGTGAAGTCTACGATTGGCAACAACATGCTGATGAACTGCAGGCGCAGGGTGTGCAATTTAAAACGCACTCTGATACCGAATTTATTCTGCGCGGCTATGAAGCCTGGGGCCTTGAAGGGCTGCTGCCTAAATTGCGTGGCATGTTCGCCTTTGCCATCCTCGATTGGAACAAACGCGAAGTCTTTCTCGCGCGCGATCGTATGGGCCTCAAGCCGTTGGTCTACACCACTACTAATGGTGGTTTAGCATTCGGCTCGCTTGTGCGTGCAGTGCTACCCGTCGTACCCAAAGCACAGCGTCAGTTCTCGGCAGAAAGCATCGATGCCTATCTGGCGCACCGTTACATCCCGGCACCGCGCACCATTTTCCAGCACATTCATCGTCTGGAAAACGCCCACTATCTGCATTACCGTTTAGATACACAACAACTCACTAAGCATTGCTATTGGCAGCCACATGGCGAAGCCGGTAGTGGAGAAAATGCGTGGCAAAAAGAACTCGATACCGCTATCCGTATCCGCACCGTAGCAGACCGACCGCTAGGTGTATTCCTCTCCGGCGGCATTGATTCCAGCACCATCGCCTGTCGGCTCAAAGAGCAAGGTTTTGATCAGTTGCAAACCTTTTCGGCGGCATTTCCGGGTAGCCCGCTAGATGAATCGCCGATTGCCAAACAGATTGCCGACACCCTGGGTTTGCCCAATCAGGCCATCCCTGTACCGCTCACCATAGCCAACGACTTCGAGCAGATCATTGCTGATCTGGATGAACCCTTTGCCGATCCATCGAGCTTTCCTAGCTGGTATCTGGCACAAGCCACCACGCAACACGTCAAAGTCGTTCTGGGTGGCGATGGTGGTGACGAACTGCTCGGCGGTTACAAACGCTTAGGCAAACATCTGCGCACCAGTTGGCGCCGCCTGCTTCGGCTACCGCTACCGCGCATGACAGATATGGCCGGTAAAGGTTGGCGCAAGATTGTTTCAGAACTAAGGCTCAATTGGCTCGATGCCTATAGCCTGCGCTTCTCTGGCATGACACCTGGACAGCGTGCGTTTTTACAGCCGGGCCTTAAAGCACCTTCCGTCACTTACTGGCGTTATCCTTCGATAGACGCATTGAACAAGCTGTCGCCGCTTAAGCAGTTGCTGGCCGTAGATCTGAACAACTACCTCCCGGAATACATTTTGCGTAAAGGTGATCTGTGCACCATGGCGCATGGTCTTGAGTTGCGGTCACCCCTGCTCGATCATGTCTGGGCAGAACGTGTGATGGCTCTGCCAGATAGCGAGCGCTTCACTCGGCCCGCTAAAAAACTCTTTGCCAGCGTGACAGAGCGCCTGGCATCGCTAGACCTCTTCAACCTCAAGAAGCGCGGCTTTAATCCACCGCTGCAACCCTGGTTAAAAGAAGATCTAAAGCAGCACTTTGTTGGCTTAGGCGAACGCTTGCAAGCGCATACCCAAGGCCAGATTAATGCCGCGCGTGTAGAGCGCCTGGTTGCCGAATATCAAAGTCGTCCAGCCTTGGCCGAACAAGTGTTGCAGCTCATCATTCTGGATGCGTCACTTTTGCAGCTGGAAGCGATGGCGAAATCATGCTGACGCTATCGACGCCGCCCAAGCGCATTCTGGTCATTCACGTGGCCCGTTTTGGTGATACATTGCTTACCGGTGTAGCGATTCGCGCACTCAAGCAGGCGTATCCGGATGCTGAAATTGATTTTCTGGGACACCCCAAACGTTACGACATCATTCGTGGCCTGCCGGAGTTGGCGCATGTTGGCGCCATTTCCAAAAAGAGCGCAGCCTTCAAAGGTTGGTGCGGCAAACTCTTTGGCCGAAAACCTTATGATCTGGCGGTTATCTGGGGGCATGATGCCGCGATTCATTGTTATGCCGAGCGCGTCGCAACGCATTTAGTTGTGCAGCAGATCAAGGACGAACCAACAACCAATCGCTACGCGCTGCCGGGCACGAAGTACTTAAAATGCCCTCCGATAAGGAGATGCCGCTGGCTGATTGGTTGCTCACTCTCGTTGAGCGTGGCCTAGGTGTTACCACGCAAAACCGGCAAGTCGCTTATACAGTATTGCCTGCAGAAAAAGCCTGGGCGCAAGAGTGGCTAGCGCATTCCTTCGCGAGAATTGAAAACCCAGATGCATTTCCAGTCATTGGCCTGATTATTGAAAGCTTTCCTACCTTCAAACATCGCGATTGGCCGATCGAACATTTTGTCGAACTTTGCCGCGGCATCACCCGGCATTATCCGAATGCGCGCTTTGTGCTTCTTGGGAGCCAATTGCCCAAACAGAAAATTGCGGCCCTTAAATCTGTTGTAGGGCAGCGCATGGTGCAGGCCGCTGACCGGCTAAGCATGCGGGAGAGCGGGGCGATTATGAGTTGTCTCGATCTCTACATCGGTATCGACACTGGCCCTAGCCATGTGGCGGCGGGCATTGGCATCCCCATGGTCTGCTTGTTTCATTGTGCACGGCGTGGCCCCTTGGTGCTGTCGCCGGTCAAGCCGAATCTCGTCACCATGCTGGAGCACCCCTGTGATTCAGAAAGCTGTTCCTTTGATGTCAGCATGGGCGACCTCAAACCCGAACAAGTGCTCGACGCAGCCTTGCGGCAACTGCAAGACACGCAACAAGGCCAGGCAGTATGAGTTATATCCTGCTCACCTGGTTATTGATGCCCATTTGGTGGCCATTGGCATTGCTGCGGCGCTTCTTCAGAAGCATGCCTCGTCGCATTGTGATATTTGAAATTGCCGGTATCGGCGACGTAGTCTGTAGCGCACACCTATTCGAGCAATTGCGGGCGCGTTACCCAGCGGCTGAGATTGATCTCGTCATTGATCCGATTGCTGCATCGCTAACGCCGGCGCTGCCCATGATCAACCGGGTGATTGAATTCCCCTACGCGCGGCAGCGCGGGCTCATGGGCCGCTTGCGCCTGCTGCAATGTTGCCTGGGTTACGACACTGCCATCTGCTTAATTCCAAGCGCTGCCCAGCTGGTAGCTTTTTGTCTGGCAGCGTTACCCCGGCGGTTAGCTGTATTACCCGCACCGCTGAATAACAGTTACCGTAGTTTGCGCCCATTGCTCACGGACGTGACATTGCACAAAGCCGGCCAATACTTTCTGCAGACGCAGGCAGCATTGATCGCTGCGCTAGGGGTGCAGGCAGATGCGAGCAAACGGATGGCAACGCCGCAACACGACAGCAACGTGCCCATTTTGGCGCAATCCACAAACATTGGCGTGCTTGTCAGCAGCGGGCGTGCGCTCAAGCGCATTGAGCCTGAAAAATTGGCGGCGATCATCACGCAACTTCTTGAGCGCAGTGCCCCCGCATCAACACGCATTGTCCTCATCGGTGGCCCGGGGGATCAGGCCCTAGCACAAAGCATTGCGGCGCAGTTGACTCCGGCGCAGCGTGCGCAGGTAGAAGATGCGGTCGGACGCTACGCCTTGAATGAATTGCCCTCGTTGCTGATACAACTGTCTATGTTGATCGGTGTGGATTCCGGGGTCACGCATATGGCCGATGCCTTGGGCGTGCCTATCGTGTGTGTCGCTGGGCCGGTAGATCTGAACGAGGTGTACCAGACGGGTGAGACCCGACAACGGATTACTGCCGACATCCCTTGTTACCCGTGCTCCACAGTATTTGACACACCAAACCAATGCCATGCTGGACACATGGCCTGCTTGCGGCAATTAAACACAGACAAAGTGGTACAAACCGCCCTGACCCTGCTTGCAAAGGTAGGGAAGCAATAATGCCATCCGCTGAGCTAAAGTCCGTAGTTGTCTTAAGTCAGGGCAACCCACCGCTGGGTCGTTACCTGGCAGAGGCATTAAACGCCAGAGGAATTAAAGCCACCCTGTTCTGTACAGACCAGAACACCTGGTTTGACAAATGGGTAATTCATACGCTGAACAAACAGTTACACAATCTGCGTCTCTTGCCCAAGAGTAAAAACCTGTTGGCAAATCACCGGTGGGCTCACCGTAATCACCTGAACATGCAGTTTCAGAAACTGTTAAGCCAGCAAAAATTTGATTTGATACTGGCAGTGCGCGGCATCAACTATTGCCACAAAATTATTAGCCGATCGCCGCTACCCAAGGTTGCTTGGTGGGTTGAACCAGTAAAGCGTGTTAACGAAATAAAGAATGAGCTCTCCGTGTTTAACTGGTGCTACAGCATGAACGAAGAGAGCCTAAATGTTTTTCACCAAAGCGGATTCGCTGCCTGTAGCTACATGCCCCACATGTTCAGCAAGGAGGAGTTTTTCCCCATAGAGGGGCTCGAGAAGTCAGTGGACCTGGTTTTTGTTGGCAACTGGAACCCGCGGCGTCAGCGCTACATTGATGCCGCCATGGAAGTAACTAACAGCATCGTGCTTTACGGCAAAGACTGGCTTAAGAAGAATTGGACCAAAGGGGCATACTGGCGCGCCTGGAAAGGTCCTCTAATTCAGGGGCAGCCGCTGAACCGTTTATATAACCAGGCAAAAGTCGTGCTTAATGTCACGCAGTGGGAACCGGACGCCGATGGCCGAGCCAGCGGCATGAATATGCGCTTTTTTGAAGTGCCAGCAACTAAAAGCCTGTTCATGACCGATAGGGTAGTAGAGGCAGAATCGCTATTCCAGGCCAATCGAGATTACATTGATTTTGGGGATATAGAAGATTTCAAAAAGCAACTGCGCCAGATCCTGGCCGAACCGGGGCGGCGGGACGCTGTCGCCAATAGCGGTTATCTCGCTGTGCAGCGGAGCAACGCCTCATATCAGCTAATGGTGGCTGATATGATCGCGCGTTATGAAAAACAGTTCAGTGCTAGTCATTTAGAGGGGCAGGAGTGATCACCAATATTCGTCAATACGTGATGTCGTACGCGCTTACCACGTGGGTTGCTTGTGCCTATTTGCTGTTCTCGCATCTGCCGGGCACGGCGGCAATGGTTAATATACTGGTCGGCCTAATGTTGGTCTCTACCGTAACCTTATTGGTTCGTCACAGAATCGTCTTTAATGCTAAATCGGGCTTGGTTTGGGCGTTTGCGTCGTTCCTCGTAGTCGTATTGGCGAGCGTGCTGCTAAGCCCCTATTTGGAAGAAAGTCTTCGGCCATTACGCCGCGATATTTTGCCTATGGTCCTGGTTTTTGTGTTGCTGGCAGCTCAGCGCCGCAACAAGGTGGAATCGGACCGGATGGCCCAATTAGCAATATGGGCAATTGTTGCAGCCTTTTTGCTAAGGACCGTATTGGCCTTTGGTGATTGGTGGGGTCAGGGTTTTGAAAACGATGCCTACAGCATCGACCGCAACATTGCCCGTTTTTTTGATTTTTTTGCGATCGACGCGGCCATTATGATGCCGGTGGCTACCGCAGCATTGCTCTATTTGCCTATGCGCATTTGGGCCCGAGTGGTGCTTGGCACTCTTCTGGTCATGGCGTATGTGCTGGTCGTTATTTCGGGCATTCGTGCCGCACTGTTAACGGTGAGCCTTGTAACACTGCTGCAGTTGGCCCCCTTGCTCTGGCGCTTTAAGTGGGTAACGCTTGTCGTTGTTTCGGTTTCCCTGGCGGGTGCAATGACTTTTTTCATGCCGAGAATCGACAAATTGACGGAGCGCTACGCAACCATTGTCACCGTAAGCACCTATCAAGCTAGCGACCAGGGTTATTCATCCTTTTATGAGCGCCGTTCGATCTGGAAGGGTGCGTTAGACATGATCAAAGATCGACCTTTGCTGGGATATGGCTTGGGCTGGCAGAAATTTTATAATGTCGCCCATGAGAAAGGCTATTACGACAAATGGAAGCAAAGCGACAAGCAAATTGACAAAGCTGTAGTCAAATACTTTGATTATGTGAATTATGGGTCGGCCAATCCTCATAACGTCTGGGTGCAGATTCTCTTTGAAACCGGCGTTCTTGGGTTGTTGGCTTACGCATCAATGTTGGCAATCCTGTGCTACAGAGCGATTAGGGCCCTAAGACATAAGTATCAAGCGGGAGTTGCGCAATGCTTTGCATACGGCACATTGGCTTACCTGGTTTCTTATTTCATGATCAACATGATGAATGGTCTCTGGCTTGGAGCAGGCGCTACGCTTACCTTGCTCGCCGTGTCAGAAATGCTCCTCGGTACAGATGAATCTCAGCCTAATGCAGGCTAAATGACCTATGCGCCAGTTGCCGTCGGTTACGTTGCTTGCCCTCGATACCAGGGATCCGGATGCGGCTGTCGTGGGCATGCAGAAGTCTATGGCGGCTATTCAATTTGCCGATGCGGTTTTGCTGACCTACGCAGACTATGAATGTAAGGATGCGCGCATTACCGTCAAAGCCATACCCCCGGTGCGGAACATAGAAGACTATTCACGCTTCATGATTAAAGCGCTGGGGCAATATTTCAACACCAGCCATGTGTTAATTGCCCAGTGGGATGGCTTCGTAGTTAACCCAGACGTGTGGGACGATGAATTCCTGACCTACGATTACATCGGTGCCCCCTGGAAAAACCATCGTCATGCTGTAGGTAATGGCGGATTCTGTCTGCGTTCGCGCAAGCTGATAGATGCGCTGCAAGATTCGGAGGTCAAGTTCTTTGATCCTGAAGATTTTGCAATTTGCGACAGGTATCACGATTTGCTTGTTTCTCGCTACGGCATTCGTTTTGCGCCGATTGATGTGGCACGTAAGTTCTCGTGTGAAACTTATAAGCCGCCATCGCCTTCCTTTGGGGTGCATGGAATAGGATCAGTGCATTGGGTTGTTTCAGACCAAGTGCATCTGGAGTTTCTAAAGTGGGTGCCCGTCCCGGTCCTTCTCGGAAGTACCGGGAGGACTTTGGCCAAAGACTGTATCGACACCGGCAAGTGGCTCTCGGCGCAATACATACTTGCCATTAGAGCTGAGCACGGCGCCCTGTCTAAAAAAATGGATGCGCTAAAGCTTAAGTTAAAACTGGCGCTCAAACTTAGCCGCAAGCGCGAAGTAGAGCCAATCACGTCTGTCTATGAAATAGGCGTGGGTATCAGCCAACGGCAGGGCTTGGGCCAGTGCCTACATAATGTCTTCAAAAAATATGTTCAGCGTGGCTTGGTGCTGTTGCTGAGCGGGCAGTATTTCCTGCAAAAGAACGCGGTGCCCGCAGGGGCCAAGACAGTGCTCTGGTTTTATGATTGGCACATGCTGGGTGATTGCGAATTGTCGCCCTCGCAGGCGCAGCGTATTGGGCAAAACTACCAGTTGGATATCTGCGTGCCCACTGGGCCATTGGATGTATTTGAGGCTAACCCGTTATTTCGTCATGTCTATCGAAGTGTTGACCTGTGCTCGAGCGACTACGACTTTGTCATACTCAACGACATCAATTCTCGTTCCATCCGCTTAAAGATCAATCGCTTTAGAAAAAAGCCCTGGGCGGTTCTGGTGGATGAGCGGGGTAGTCGTCAATACCGGCAACCGGATTACGTCTCCCAGCGCGTGCAACAAATTTTTGGTGGTGGGATAGCCTAATGAAGCGCATCCTCGTCATCCGACGAGACAACATCGGAGATCTAGTCTGCACCACGCCGGCCATCGCCGCATTGCGGCAGCATTACCCGGGTGCCGAGATCGGCGCACTGGTGAATTCGTATAACGCCGAAGTGTTGCGCGGCAATCCCAATGTGGACCGTATCTTCGTTTACCAGAAGCTCAAGCATGCCGGTAACCTGGCGAGCCGCTTCAAAGCATTAAATCAGCGCCTCAAATTGATCGCCCAGCTACGCCGCTGGAAGCCGGATGTCACCATTCTGGCCAAGGCCAGTTACGACCGGCATGGCCTTAACTTCGCCCGACAGATAGGCGCTAAAAACATCATCGGTTATGTACCGGATGATCTGAGCCAGGCCAAAGGCCTACCCGACATTCGCCTGGCAACCCCAGAGTTCACCGCAGTTCATGAAGTCGAGGCGGTGAACGGCCTCCTCAAACCGCTAGGTATTGAAGATGCGCTTGGCCCGTTGCAAGTATTCACAGACGCTAACACCCTAGAGGCACTCAAAGCGCATATTCCCGCTGCAACCAAACGCATTGCCTTGCACATCAGCGCTCGCGAACCAGAGCGCCGTTGGGGTAATGACAATTTCATTGCGCTTGCTAAGCATATTCTTGAAACCCTAACTGATACCCAGATCCTGTTCTTCTGGTCCCCCGGTAAAGCTGATGATCCCCATCACCCCGGGGATGACGAAGCTGCAGAGCAACTCGTCAAAGCAGTGGCCAGTGATCGCCTGATCCCCATGCCAACACAAAACCTCACCGAGCTCATTGCCGCACTTTCGCTGTGTGATCTTTTCATCGGCACCGACGGTGGTGCTTTGCATCTGGCCGTAGCGTTGAATAAAAAAGTCTTGGCAATGTATGAGAACAAGCCAGACAAGCTAAACCACTGGTATCCGTGGCAGGTAACGAATCAAGTCGTGCATAGCGTAGATACCTCTCAACCTGACATTAATCAGATTAGTATGGGGCAGGTACGAGAAGCGCTAGACACGTTAAAACGACTAAAGAGGTTCCTAGTCGTATGATTTAGCTGGGCGGTCGTAGGCGGCTCTATGGCTTCTAAGGCTTAACTAGAGCAAGGAGTGTTAAACGATCACTCCCCGCCACGCAGTGAGCTCAGGTGCCTCCGCGTCGAGTTATACCTCAACGCTTTTAGCTTGTGTGACAAGCACGACAGCAGTAGTAACAGCCGTTAATTCTTAAGGTTGGGTTTGCCGCCTTGGCCTTTGCTACTGCCCCGCTGCAATCATCATGAAAACCAAGTTCAACTTGGTTCTGTAGCTGTGGCATAAAACTGCAACCAGTGGTTGCATTGTGTACCTCGAAGTCTCCATTATTCTGCTGTTGCTTATTAATAATGAATCGGTGCATGTTTGTCCCCTAGTGCTAGTTTATAAGAAATTGCCCACTATCTTGAAACCGCCCTTTTAACCGTTGCTCTTCAGACTTGAAACCGCCCTCATTAAAAAGTGGATTGCCCTTCTGCGCTTCAAAGCAAACTAGGCTGCGAGACAGCCTCATCCGCCGGATTTAACCGACCCAGTATGTTGGCACCCAAGGTGTACGCGTACACACTGGACGGGATAAAGCGGAACTGAACATTTTTGTATACGACCGAGGCATCGCTGATCGTGCGGCTAGTGATCAGAACCGGTTGTTGCATACGGGGGTTGCGGGTCGCAAAATCTACGCAACCGTCCAGTTCACTTCTTGCCTGGTACGGGCGGTCGCTCCATTTGATTTCTACAGCCCAATTGGGTTGTTGAGTTGAGTTAGTAAGGCTAACCAGGTCTACTTCGCCGGTATTCCAGCGGGCGTAATACAGTTCAGTTAGCGTACTATGTTGCCACTGGCTATAAATGGCCGTTTCGGTTAACGAGCCCATAGCGTCTGAGTCGGCAGAAATTTGCCCAAACAGAGCCGCGCGCATAGATGGGTTGGTCAGGTAAACCTTGAAGTTAACCGCACGTTTGAAGCGTTTGGCATTTTGGTCTACCCGTTCTACCCGCTGAATTAGAAAAGCAGCTTCTAAATATTCTAAGTAGCGTTTAATCGTGTTCTTTGCAACACCGGAAGATTTGGATAGCCCTTCAAAGCTGACTTCATTGCCAGTGTTGTAGGCAAGTGTTGTGAACAAGCGGTTAAGTTCTTGAATGTCGCTGATGCCATATAGGCTCGGTAAGTCTCTCAAGAGTACTTTGTCGATAATGTCGCTCTTGATGTATTGCGTAGGGTCTTGGCGTACCGAGCTTGAAAACACGGCCTCGGGGTAGCCGCCGTAGTTCAAATAGTTGATGAACTCAGCGTTCAGTGGGTCGATGTCTGTGGCCGAGAAAGCAAACCGCTTGTCAGATGGGTTAGCTGTAACGAGCAAATCTTCTTTGTTAATAAATTCTAAATATTCGGCAAATGTCAGGGGGGGTAAAACATAATCACTGAAGCGGCCGGCACCTGACTCGTTGCTTTTTAGCTTGAGTGCTGCAGCTGCTGAGCCCGTAGCCACGAAGCGGTATGACGGATAAGAGTCGACCAGTGATTTGAGGTGAACCTCCCAATCCTTTAAATACTGAATCTCATCAAAAAAGACGTATAGCTTGTCATTGCGATTGTGCTCAAATATTTCTTGAAATAGATGCACGATCTTTTCGAGAGACAGCCCGGTGTAGATCGGCGTTTCCAGTGACACATACAGAATAGAATTGGGGCTTATGTGATGATCAATCAGCTCGCGGATAGCGTGGTAAACCATCACGGTTTTACCAACGCGTCGTGGCCCCATTAAAACAACAGCACGCTTCACGCTGCGGTCAACAATTGCGTTGTAGAACGCATTGAAATACTTTCGGCGGGGCTGATCATCAAAAGCGACCTTGGCCGGAGCAGTTTCCTCCCACCACGGGTTATCAAACTGAAGCCTGGCAACAATGTCTGTTTTAGAGATTTCGAGCATGATTCTTGGCCGTTCTGGTTTCGGGATAGGCTCAGTGTACGGCACGTCAAAAATAAGATCAACAAAATGATCTTATTTTGAGTTATTGTGTTTAATCTAATGGTTTCAATGTGTTAGGTTGTCAAACTAGTGCGGGCCTTGACGAAGTGATAACCATTGCCAATTGCGGCACAGCCCCGGTTGGCACGACGCACCATCAGGCGACGCGCCCCCAACTAAGCCGCTCCCGTACCCCCTGCCAACGACCATCAAAGTTGGCATCTAGCCTAAGAAACTAGCGTAAAATTATAACAACTTAATTTGTGTAGCCAAGCCAAACACTCGGCTACAACCACGTCCTTTGGAAAACCGACGCTAACTCCAAGTGCGGTAGCTTATGTAGCCACTGCTGCAAAGCAAACCCAAATCATGTCTCCTACAGTACAAACCATCCTCGTTACCGGCGGCACCGGCTACATCGGTTCGCATACCGTGGTGCAATTGCTCAAAGCGGGTAACAAAGTCGTTATCCTGGATAACCTCTGCAACAGCAATCGAGAAGTCGTTAACCGTATCGAGCAAATCACCGGCAAGCGGCCTGATCTGGTGGTGGGCGACATCCGTGATCGCGCCATCTTGCGCAGCCTGTTCGCTAACCAGACCATTGATGCCGTCATTCACTTCGCCGGCCTCAAAGCCGTGGGTGAATCCGTTGCCGAGCCGCTTAAGTATTACGACAACAATGTCTCCGGCAGCATCGTGCTCTTTGAAGAGATGGCGCGCGCCAACGTCAAGACCCTGGTCTTCTCGTCATCGGCCACCGTCTACGGCGACCCCGGCGTTGTGCAATACACAGAAGACCTTCCGCTCAAGCCCGTCAACGTTTACGGCCGTACCAAGCTGATGGTCGAAGACATTCTGCGCGATCTCAAGAACGCAGACCCAGCATGGCGGATTGCGCTGCTGCGCTATTTCAACCCGGTCGGTGCGCATAAGAGCGGCATGATCGGCGAAGACCCGAGCGGCATTCCTAATAATTTAATGCCCTTCGTCGCCCAGGTGGCGGTGGGTAAGCGGGCGAAGCTCGCCGTCTTTGGTAATGACTACCCGACGCCGGATGGCACCGGCAAACGCGATTACATCCATGTCGATGATTTGGCAGCGGGGCATCTGGCAGCGCTTAATGTGCTCAATCAATCGCCGGAGACTTTAACAGTTAACCTCGGTACAGGGCGTCCTTACAGCGTGCTCGAGATGATCAGTGCCTTCGCCGCGGCTTCCGGTAAACCGGTGCCCTATGAAATCGCACCGCGTCGGGCGGGTGATTTGCCCGAGTACTTCGCCGAACCGAGCTTGGCCAAACAGCTACTCGGCTGGGAGGCAGAGCACGACATCGACCGCATGTGCGCCGACACCTGGCGCTGGCAGTCGATGAACCCGCTCGGGTTTCAAGCCACAAAACCCACCTGTTCCACGTAACGCATCACCGTATCGGTTTTACCCCAGCGGCCGCGGCTCATCAATTGCGGCAAACTGGCACCATCGCTTACCAGATCCTGCGCAGCACCTACCCGGCAGGAATGCCTCGTAATCCGCGGTAGCCGACTTTTAATAGTAATGAGTCAGTCGTCCGCTCCGGCCGAACAAGAGCCGTTCAGTTCTATATTGCGACAGGGCAAGCCGAAGTTGACCGTGGTGCATCACCCACCTTTATAACCGTCTTCTAACATTGGATATGTTAGGGTTTTTAACTGTGTTAGATAAAGCGCTTCCGCATCAGAAAACTAGACGCACCTCCGTTTATTAGTATTAAACCGACATAGGTTGTATAATATGAGCACTAATACGACATTTTTTGGTGGCGCTATGGGCAAACAAGTTAAAACCCGACAACAGGCGACATCCCAAACGGAGGTGCTGATTCCCCGTGATAGCGCCGAAGAGCGTCGATTGCAGCGCGCCGCTAAAAGCCATCAAATCACTCGGGTCGCCAAAGGCGTCTACGTCAATGCGCGGGATCCCGAGGGGCTCGCGCTTGGCGAGTTGGGTCCGGTGGCAAATACGGTGCGGCGAAATTGGCAGCAAATCGTCGGGCATTTGGTCCCCCTAGCCGTGGTATCGCACCGGAGTGCGCTCATCGGTGGCTTTACGCCTGAGGGTGAGTTGATTTTAAGTCACCCGACCCGATTCAACCGGAAGCTAACGTTGCCTGGTTTGGTGGTCGTCTTGATCAAAGGGCCTGCACCTTTGCCGGGAGATATGCCGCTCGGTGAAAGTGGCCTTCATTGGGCCTCACGCCCACGAATGTTGCTTGAAAACCTCAATAAGTCACGTGGCGGCAAGCGCACTGCGGGCAAAGCGGGCGTTGAGACAATGCTGGTTAACGTATTGAATGCCTCTGGCGAAACGGTGCTCAATCAATTGCGTGACGATGCGCGCCATTTGGCCCCGTTGCTAGGCGCTGATTTTTCGATTTTCAATAGTCTAGTCAGCGCCTTGCTCGGAACCTACGCCAACGGCGTACTCACCACGCAGGCGGGGGCGCTGGTTGCCCGTGGTACACCAGTAGATGCCGAGCGCCTGCGGCGGTTCGGCCTATTGGCCGACGCACTTCGCACGATACCCGTTGCAAATTGCTCTGATCGAGTTCTCCTGCCGATGGCGAGAACCCATGCCGCTTTTCTAGAAAGCTACTTTTCAAACTATGTAGAAGGTACACGCTTTTCAATTGAAGAAGCTGAAGGGATCGTCCTGCATAATCAGATCGTGGCCGCCCGCCCCAAAGATTCGCATGATGTACTGGGCGTATTTAAGCTGATCATGGACCCGCACGTTCGCAGCAGTATCCCAGCACCGATCGATATTCTGGATGGCTTGAGAGAGCGTCATCGGTTGATGCTGGGGCGGCGCCCTGAGGCCAACCCGGGTGTCTTCAAAGAGGCGGTCAATTATGCCGGCCAAACCCGATTCGTTGAGCCCGCCTTTGTTCGCGGCACGTTACTGGAAGGTGTGAAGTTGGCAACGAGTATTCCAGAAGGGTTGGCGAGAGCAATCTTCTATGCCTTTCTGGTCTCGGAGGTTCACCCCTTTAGTGATGGGAACGGGCGTTTGTCGCGACTAATGATGAATGCGGAGCTCTCTCGCGTTGGGCAAGCGCGTATCATCATCCCAACGCTGTTTCATGAGCAATATGTCGATGCCCAGCGAGCGCTGTCGCGTAACAATGATCCACAACCCCTGATTAGGGCGCTCAGCCGTATTGCCCAGTGGGTACCTTTGTTCGATTTCAATGACCTCAAGCGGGTAGTGGCGGACATGAAAAAATCCAATGCCTTTGCTGAAAATCCCCGCGACTACCGTTTGCTGAAACCGGATGGGCAGGTATTTGCCTGAAGTTCAGAAAGCTTAGAGAGTGGGACGCATTAAATCCGGCTACTACGCAGCACTGGCCTCGTTTCTGGCCTGAGAATAGATTCTGTTTACCCGCCGCAGACCCTTTAGGACACAAACCCCACCTGCTCCACATAGCGCATCACCGTATCGGTTTTACCCCAGCGGCCGCGGCTCATCAATTGCGGCAAACTAGCACCATCGCTCACCAGATCCTGCGCAGCACCTACCCGGCAGGAATGACTGGTAATCCGCGAAATCAGCGCATCATCAATATTAGCCTGTCGGGCCATGCGCTTAAAAATCCGGTTAATCTGACCCACCCCTAACTCTGCCGTCGGTATGTAGTTTCTCAGCAAACCGCGGAACAGAAACCCCTCGGTTTCGCCCAAGGCAGATAACCAGCCTTCTACCGCCATAGCGGTACGATCCGTCACGTGTAGCCAGCGACCGTGGCCTTCAGGGTCGGTCTTGCTGCGCCGGAGAAAAATCGTCATCTTCGGTTCGCCTGGCTTCTCATGTCGGCGAATGTCCTCAATACGAAGCGCCACCAACTCGCTACGGCGACTCAACGTATCGTAGGCCACCTGTAACAAGGCGCGATCACGTAGCCCCAGAATATCGGCCTCGGTACCTGCCAGCAGGCGCTCCAATAAATCTGCCCGAATTCCCTGTGCCTGTTTGGCAGCGCGCCCCAGCGTGCGGTGCATACGCTTCATGGCAATCGCCACTTCCGGGTCTTGCCCCGGCAACGGCAACCGGTTCAGTTTGTGCACCGTGCAAATACCCGATACGGCACGGCGGATTGAAGCGGAGCTTCTGCCACCACCAACCGTAAGTGCATCCACAAACGCCGCCAGATGTTCTGGCAAGGCGGGCATCGCAAGCCAGCCACGTTTAACGCAGAAACGGGCAAACTCTGCAAAATCGGCGCGATAGGCCCGAATAGAAGAGGGTGCATAGGCGCCATCAATGCGCGCCATGGTTGAATCCAGCAACGCCATCATCTCTGGCAAGGTCGGTAGTGGAGAAGCATCGTCCATCTTCGGTCTCCTGTAAATCAGGTGTCAGATAGATGGCAGTATCCGAAACGAGAGTCTCACTAGGTGATCCTCTCGTGGTCTAACGGAAATATTTTTGCTGATCGTAAACCTGGTATCGGACTATTGTCGAGGCAGCAGTGGTGTTTGTTCTTCGGCCGATAATCAGTCAGTTTGGTAATGGCCCAACGCAGGAAGCCATTTCGTGAGCGCAATACCGGCATTAAAATATAGATAACTACATGATATGTAATGGCATTGTTTGTCATGTATAGTGAACCACATGAACATCAAAGGTCGAATCATGCAGACCCTGCGTCCACGCAGAGGCGGCGTTATTTTGCGGTCGGATGTATGTGGCTTGGGTAGCGCAAGTCAGGTCTCTGCTGCTTTAAAGGGGCTAGTTGAAACGGGTCTTGTCGCAAAACTTGGCCGAGGTATCTATGCGAAGCCGAGCGCACTGGAGTTGCTCGGCAAAGGTACCTTGATGGCAGATGCTCAGGCCAGAATGGCGCACCAGCGAGCTCTTGCGGCAAAGCAGACTCGACAACAGCGTAGGGATCCAGCGGCAATCTATGTGCGTCAGCTTGCCAAGCGAGAAGGCGTTGTTTTTGCGCCGACCTTTGCTGATATTTGGGCTCAAGCGGTCACCAAACCTGCCGGTGATGAGAATAAGAGCGACAAAATTGACGATCTCCTCGTTGCCTTGACGCGCGCCGGTAAGCTTTCGCCCCGCGAGATGACCAAACTGGTTGTTGCACATCATCGGAGCCTGGCAAGTAAAACTAGAGTGTGAGCCGATTGAAAAAACATCGGCTGTTGTTTTATAAGAACAACTATTGCTACAAAAACAAACGAATCTGTTCTTGATTCCTTGGCAGCGTTTGTTTTATTTGCAATTGTTGCGCGTATTTCAGAACAACCAAACAAATTCTCAATCAAGCGGCTGGCCAAAGCTTTTGCAGAACAGTACGAGCAACCGTGGTTTGGGCTGGTGGCAAAGCGTAGCGACCGCCTTGGCAGTAATAGCCGTTGGGTGGCCTCTATGCCCAATGATGAATTGCTGAGCCTGAAGCGATGAATCTGACTTATACAAAAACGGTAGCGCTACTGCTCGAAGTGGCGCCAATAGTATTTGACACGTTGTTTCTGGCAATGAAAGGCGGCACGGCAATCAACTTGTTTGTGCAAGATATGCCTCGGCTTTCTGTAGATATAGATGTCGTGTTTAGCGATTACAGGCTGAATCGGGAGCAGGCATGATTGATCATCCGCCAGTTGCGGAAGATGGCATCGCTCATCCAATCGGGCATTGAGCGGGTTGCCGGCTTAAGGGATTGGAATGCGTTGGTGCCAGAAACCTTGTCAAGGGTCTCGGCCAGTGGGAGTGGAGAGAGGCTCATCTTGCATACAAAACGGATAGCCTTGGCTCTTACAAAAGGCTTTAAGCTGCCAGATTTTGCACACAAGCACATAGTTCTGGCACATAATGCCAAAAACAACTGTTTGTTTATAGGTGGGCATATGTTAATCGAGTTTGGTGTTAGCAATTGGCGATCTTTCAAGGAGGCGCAACTCCTGAGTCTTGTCGCCGACAAGAAGAGCGAGCTTTCGGCCAGCAATGTTTTTGATCCTGATGCGCCTGCTGCATCTCAATTGCTGCGCTCATCAGCAATTTATGGCGCAAACGCTGCGGGTAAATCAAATTTGCTTCGCGCGTTACGCACCATGAAACGAATGGTTGTCGATTCTGCCAAGTGGCAGCACGGCGATACCATCCCGGTAATGCCCTTCAGATTGGATGTAGCCACGGAAAACGCGCCAACCGAGTTTGAGGTGACCTTTGTCACAGAACACGTGCGTTATCAGTACGGTTACACCGTGAGTCACGATCGAATTCATGAAGAGTGGCTGTTTGCGTATCCGCACGGCCGTCCTCAGAAGTGGTTGGGGCGCGCATGGAATCAAGAGACCAACGAATATGTCTGGGAAAGATGTGCCGCGCTCACAGGTACAAAGCAGCTTTGGCAAGATTCAACCCGGCAGAACGCATTGTTTCTTTCAACCGCTGTGCAGCTTAACTGCAAACAGCTGCAACCGCTCTACGATTGGTTTAACAAGACACTCCGCATGGCAAACGTAGCTGGATGGAGTCCCACGTTTACAGCCTCGCTTTGTAAGGAGGCAGAGAATCGTGCGCGCATCCTTGGCTTCCTGAAAGCTGCAGACTTTGATATTCAGAATGTTATTGTGGAATCAGAAAAGATGTCGGACAAGCACCTGCCAGAAGGTATGGCCTCAGAATTGAGGTCTGCATTACTTTCTCAAATGGCAGATAACGAAGTGTTTGACATCAAGACCGTCCATCAGGCATCGGATGGGAGGACGGTGGAATTTGACTTCAAGGATGAATCAGATGGTACGCAAAAGCTCTTTGCGTTTGCCGGCCCCTGGCTTGATGCCTTGAAGAACGGATATGTGTTGGCGATTGATGAATTGCACGACAACTTACATCCGAAGATGGTTAAGTTTTTGGTTGATTTGTTTCACAATTCAGAGACCAATCCGAAAAATGCGCAGCTCATTTTCACAACCCATGAAACCTCGATTCTGAACCAAGAGGTCTTCCGGCGCGACCAGATCTGGTTTTGTGAAAAAGATGCTTCACAAGCTAGCAAGCTCTACCCGCTAACAGACTTTAGCCCTCGAAAAGGACGAGAAAACCTAGAGGCCAATTACCTTGCTGGGCGCTATGGTGCGCTGCCTTACCTTAGAAAATTTCTACAGCCGGATGGGGATGGGGGTTAACATGGGGAGCGATGACCTGTTTAAAAAAAGAAAAGCAAAATCAAAAGATCTCCAGCGACGTAAACCGGTTATAGCCTCCTATGACAAGATTCTTATCGTATGCGAGGGAGAAAAAACAGAACCGCAGTATTTTCAAGAGCTTGTCGATCACTATGAGATTCACAGTGCTAATGTAAAAATCAGCGGCGAATGCGGATCAGATCCGCTAAGCGTTGTTACGCACGGGCTAGACCTGTATCAAAATGAGAAGGACGCAGATAGCGGTGCCTTTGATCGCGTATTTTGCGTATTTGATCGAGATGCACACCCCAACTATCAGGCGGCTGTTCAGAAAGTCCAGGGACAAAAACTCAAAGATGTGTTCTTCGCAATCACATCTGTGCCAAGCTTTGAATACTGGTTTCTGCTGCACTACGATTACACCACGGCACCGTATAGTGCCGTGGGCGGTACGAGTTCAGGAGCGGCTGTTGTAGCCGCCCTGAAAAAATTCTGGACAGACTACACAAAAGGTGCCAACGGCACATTTGAACATTTGCTGAACTTGCGAAATGACGAGCTCGGGTATGCCAAGGCGAATGCACGTCGTGGGCTTCTGGAGGCGCAGAGAAATGGCACAGATGACCCGACGACCAAAGTGCATGAGCTTGTTGATTATCTTCAGGTAATCAAATCTGGCAGGCTTTAAGCCAAGAACCTGCCTGGCAAGCAACCCCGCTGAAAATGTTGCACTGCGATTGCAGGGGGGGGGTGCTATAATCGCACAAAATATTTTTCTATAACCGACAATTTTTGTGGGTTATTCGTAAAGCCGTTCTAAAACCAGTGCACCCCGTTTTTTGGAAATGACGTTTAATCCAAGGGCGGTAGCGTTGGTGGTGCCTATAAAAATCTTCAAGCTACACGCAATGCGTGCAGCGCTAATCACAGCGCTGTATCAAACCCACGCCCATTGATGCTAACCAATCTGAGCCTTCCGACTCCAGCAAACTGCACCGACTTTGTGCAGGGAGTGTGCTTTGAGGCCCGGCGGACACGGCGTTAGCAGTCCTAATGAATCAAATAGAGAAAGATAAACAGTGATTGCACTTTCGGTCGCATTCCTAGTTTCTCTGATCGTTACCTTGCTCGTGGTTCGGTATGAGCACCTCCATGCGCATGTTACGGCTGATCACGACCTAGATGGCGTACAAAAGTTTCATTCAACGCCTGTGCCACGGGTGGGCGGTATTGGGGTCATGATTGGCCTCTTATGTGGCGAAGTCGCCAAACTCTTCCTGGAACCCGAAGTCGCCGGCTTCGGGTTTCTAGTGATTGTGGCCGCAATTCCTGCCTTTGCCGCTGGACTGATTGAAGACCTGACCAAACGCGTTAGTGTGAGTAAGCGTTTGCTGGCAACGGCACTGTCAGCAGCGGCTGGCGGAGTGGTTCTTGGTGGGTGGCTCTCCCGTCTAGATATGCCAGGTATTGATTATTTGATGGCATTTGGCCCGGTTTCCGTACTAGTGACCTGCTTTGCAGTTGCAGGCGTTGCGAATGCGTTTAATCTGATCGATGGTTATAACGGCTTAGCTGGAATGGTTGCGGTCATCATTCTTATGGGGTTGGCCTATGTCGCGAGTCAGGTTGGAGATCGAGCCGTGATGATCACGGCCTTTGCGTCCGCCGGAGCCATTTTAGGCTTTCTGGTGTGGAACTACCCGCGAGGGTTGATCTTCCTTGGAGATGGAGGCGCTTATCTGATTGGATTTTTAGTTGCCGAGCTCTCAGTATTACTAGTAGCCAGAAATCCGCAGGTCTCGCCATGGTTTCCGCTCCTACTCTCCTTTTATCCTATCTTCGAGACGGTCTTTACGATCTTCCGCAGAGTGTTTATTGGCAAAACGCATCCAGGGTTACCAGATGCTGCGCATTTGCATCAGCTTATATACCGACGGGTTGTGCGTTGGGCTGTTGGCGATGATTGCTCCAAAAAGAAAACCCAGCGGAATGCCTTAACCTCGCCTTATCTGTGGGCAATGGCTTCGTTTGCGGTGATTCCAGCGGTGCTTTTTTGGAGTAACACGATTGCACTACAAATGATTGCGTTGCTGTTTGCCACTTTTTATATTTGGGTATACCGAGAAATTTACAAAGGCAGCTTCCCTGAG
>CAIQBG010000051.1 GCA_903870055.1 uncultured Pseudomonadota bacterium | reverse complement strand
TCCATACTTTGGGACTGGTGCCACGGATATCTGCAACGGTTAGGAGGTACAGTGCGGTGAGGTGACGTGCATCGCCGACACGTTTGCAAAAGGCGGTAACGGTCGACGGGTCTGAAATATCTTCCTTCTGGGCAACTGCAGACATGGTCAGATGTTCTTTGACTAGCCATACGATCAGTTCGGTATCTTTTTTATTCAGGCCATGTGATTTACAGAAAGCCTCGGCATCTGCCATGCCTAATTCGGAGTGGTCGCCGCCACGTCCTTTGGCGATGTCATGGAAAAGTGCGGCTAGGACGAGCAACCAGGGGCGCTCGAATTCGTTCATGAGACGATGGCAGAAAGGGTTTTCGTGGGCGAAGTCTTCCCGCACGAAACGGCGAATATTACGAACGACCTGGAGAATATGCTGGTCTACGGTGAACACATGAAAGAGGTCGTGTTGCATCTGGCCGACCACTTGCCCGAAGGCAGGAATGTATCTGCCCAGAATATCGAACTGGTTCATCAGACGCAGTGCATGAAGGACACCGTTTTTCTGGCGCAGAATCTGAATGAATAGTTGTTTATTTTCCGGTTGCTGGCGAAACTCACGATTGATCATGCGCCGTGCTGCATAAAGTGCGCGCAGTGTGCGTGCGGTCATTTCTTGCACGCCGCCCTGTTTCTCCATGAGCAGGAAGGTTTCAAGAATTGCGGAAGGATTGCTCTGGTATATCAGTGGATCGACGATATCCAGCTTGTGACCGACTTTCTGGAAGCGGTCATTTAAACGACGGATCTTCTGCTTGCTGGCAGGCGCAAGTCGTTCGCTTATCGATTTAAGTACCAGTGTGTTGATCTGCGTGACGCGTTTGGCAATCCTATAGTAACGCTGCATGAATTGTTCGCTGGCGCGGCGATCAGCAACATCGGTGAAACCGAATTGTTGTGCGATCTGCCCTTGTATATCGAAGAGTAGACGGTCTTCAGCACGGCCTGTGAGGAGGTGCAGGTGAATCCGCACATCTGCCAGAAAACCAGCGGCACGTTCCAGAGCTACTCGCTCATCGCCTTGCATAAGTGCATTTTTTTGTAATGATTGCCAGGCATCGGTGTGTGCACCAAAGCCTGCGGCGCGGGCAATCCAATTCAAGCTATGCAGATCGCGCAGCCCGCCGGGGCTTTCTTTACAGTTGGGTTCCAGGCTGAACGCGCTGAAGGCATAGCGCAAATGGCGTTCCTCCTGCTCTGCCAGCTTGGCGGCAATGAACTGGTCACCCGCCATGCTGGTTTCTATCGCCTGTTGTAGCTGTTTTTGTAGCTTCGCATGACCGCAAATCAGGCGTGATTCCGATAGCGCGGTTTGGATCGTGATGTCCGTTTGAGCAGCTGTTATGCACTCATCTATGGTGCGTACGCTATGCCCAACAGCAAGTCCGATATCCCAGAACTGGCTAACCAGACGTTCGAGGGCCGATTCAACTTCAGGTGTTGTAGTGGTTTCCAGCGCGATCAGAACATCAATATCCGAATGCGGATAAAGTTCGTTCCTGCCATACCCGCCTACGGCGATGAGCGCAGCAGACTTGGGCAGCTTTGCCTCAGTCCAGAGGCGCTCGAGCAAGCCATCTACCAATTGCGAACGACCAGCCAGATAGGCTTTATGGTCGGGTCGCGCCAGATAGGCTGCGGCTAAATCCTTCTGGCCGTTTTGAAGTGTCTCGCGAATCTCGGCGAGGGTATTCTTGGCGTTCTGGGTCATTGTCAGGCCTGATTAAAAGCTTGGCCGTGCCGGCGTGCCTTCAGACAGGGTGAGGACTTCAACGCCATCGGCAGTAACAACGATGGTGTGTTCCCATTGCGCCGACAGTGAATGATCTTTGGTCACAATCGTCCAGCCATCGGCCAATTCACGAATATCGGCTTTTCCTGCATTGATCATTGGCTCGATAGTGAAAATCATGCCTTCCTGAAGCTTGAGGCCAGTGCCGGGTTTGCCGTAGTGAAGTACTTGTGGATCTTCGTGGAAATGCTGGCCGATACCGTGGCCGCAGAATTCACGAACAACGGAATAGCCATGTTTCTGGGCATGCGTCTGAATGGCATGGCCAATATCTCCTAAAGTTGCGCCGGGTCGAACCACGTCTATACCTTTCCATAGGCACTCGTAGGTGACTTCGCTCAGGCGCTGGGCGAGGGTGGAGACTTCGCCAACGCTGTACATGCGACTCGTGTCGCCATACCAGCCATCTTTGATGACGGTGATGTCCAGATTAACCACATCCCCTTTTTTCAACTGCTTGTCGCCCGGAATGCCATGGCAAATCTGGTGGTTGACGGAAGTGCAGATAGACTTCGGATAAGGGGTGTAACCGGGCGGTTGATAGTTCAGGGGTGCCGGGATGGTGCCTTGCACATTGACCATGTAGTCGTGGCAGAGCCGATCAAGCTCGCCCGTTGTGACCCCCGGTTTTACAAAAGGCGCTATGTAATCAAGGACTTCGGAGGCAAGTCGGCAGGCGACACGCATGGATTGAATCTGTTCGGGGGTTTTGATTGTGACGCTCATGTTTTTGGCTTTATTGAGTGTGAAGCGGGGTAAAAGCAGGGCATTTACAGCCGAGTACGAAGCATAACCGAGTCCCTCCTGTGCGGCCAGCCAAAAGTGATGGCAGGCTTGCTGCACTGCGCTGTTTGCTGATACAATCCGCGGGTTTTCTTAATGAAAACCAGCCGTTTGGCTGAAATCGTCCCGAAGCATCCGTTTCGGGGCAAATCCACACACAATGCCGAATTCAGGGTGTTTTTCTCCGGAAAAATCGCAGTCGGTGTTGTGGCGGTCTAACCCTGCAAGGAGTCGTTATGTCGACAATGCGTCAAATGCTGGAAGCCGGCGTCCACTTCGGACACCAAACACGCTTCTGGAACCCCCGTATGGCCCCCTATATTTTCGGGGCTCGCAACAAGATTCACATCGTTAACCTTGAAAAGACAGTAGCCAAGTACAACGAAGCGATTGCTTTCGTTAAGAAGCTGTCTACTAACAAGGGCACGGTTCTGTTTGTTAGCACCAAGCGCCAGGCTCGCGAAATCGTTGCTGAAGAAGCTGCACGCGCCGGTATGCCTTGGGTTGACCAGCGCTGGCTGGGCGGCATGCTGACTAACTACAAGACGCTGAAGCAGTCGATCAAGCGCCTGAAAGACATGGAACAGTCGGTAGAAGACGGTTCGTGCGAAAAGCTGACCAAAAAAGAAGCGCTGGATTTCAAGCGCGAATTGGAAAAGCTGCAGAAGTCCATCGGCGGTATCAAGAACATGAACACGCTGCCAGACGCTATTTTCATCATCGATGTCGGCTATCACAAGATTGCCGTAACCGAAGCCAAGAAGCTGGGTATTCCAGTCATCGGTGTGGTTGATACCAACCACAATCCGGAAGGCGTTGATTACATCATTCCAGGCAACGATGACTCGTCGCGCGCCATCCGTCTGTACGCTCGTGGCATTGCTGATGCAGTGCTTGAAGGCCGTAGCCAGTCGATCCAGGAAATCGTTGATGCCGCTGGCGGTGATGACGAGTTCGTTGAGGTCGAAGAAGAAGTCGCGGGCGAATAACCCGTCACGCCGGACACCTGGTTCTTTCGGGTTTATCCGGCATGATCGGCCGCCTTCGGGCGGCCGATTTGCAATAAGCAAGCTATTTGCCCGTGATTGTCTGGGGCAGGTGGCATGAATCAGATTCGAATTAGGAGATAAGCATGGCTGAAATTACCGCAGGAATGGTCAAAGAACTTCGTGAAAAGACAGATGCGCCAATGATGGAATGCAAGAAGGCGCTGACCGAAGCTCAGGGCGATATGGCCAAAGCCGAAGAAATTCTGCGCGTCAAACTGGGTAGCAAGGCCTCCAAGGCTGCTGCTCGTATTGCTGCTGAAGGTATCGTGGGTATCTACATTGCGACCGACGGTAAGCTGGCATCAATGGTTGAAGTGAACTGTGAAACCGACTTCGTTGCCAAGAATGATGACTTCCTGGCCTTTACGAGCAAGGTTGCCGAGCTGGTCGCAACCAAGAACCCGGCTGATGTGGCTGCACTGTCGGCGCTGCCGATGGACGGTTCGACCGTTGAAACCGTGCGCGCTGCTCTCGTAGGCAAAATCGGTGAAAACATGGCGATCCGTCGCTTTGTGCGTATTGAAGGTGCCGGTCAGGTGGCTTCGTACATTCACGGTGGTAGCAAGATTGGTGTGCTGGTTGATCTGGTTGGCGGTGATGAAGCACTGGCTAAAGATCTGGCCATGCATATCGCTGCTAACAAGCCGAAGTCGCTGGACGCCTCGGGTGTTGATGCAGCGCTGATCGAAACCGAGCGTCGTATTGCTGCCGAAAAAGCTGCCGAATCGGGCAAGCCGGCTGATATCGTTGCCAAGATGGTTGACGGTACCGTTCAGAAGTTCCTGAAGGAAGTGACGCTGATGGGTCAGGTTTTCGTGAAGGCAGAAGACGGTAAGCAAACGATCGAGCAACTGCTCAAGCAAAAGAATGCCCAGATCAAAGGCTTTACGCTGTTCCTGGTAGGTGAAGGCATCGAGAAGAAGGTTGATGACTTCGCCGCTGAAGTGGCTGCACAGCAGGCTGCTGCCGCCAAGAAATAATTGTGTCTGTAGGGTCACGCCAAGTGCGTGACCCGCCGGATTCTTGAAGCACGCATCTCTGTATTGAAAGGTCAAATCATGGCAACGCCCAAATACAAACGCATATTGCTCAAGCTTTCCGGAGAAGCATTGATGGGCGATGATGCGTATGGCATCAATCGTCAGACGATCAGCGGTATCGTCGCCGAAATCAAAAAAGTCGCTGATCTGGGTGTCCAGATGGGTGTCGTTATCGGGGGCGGGAATATCTTCCGCGGTGTTGCAGCGTCTGCTTCCGGTATGGATCGGGCCCAGGCAGATTACATGGGTATGCTGGCCACGGTAATGAATAGCCTGGCGCTACAGGATGCCATGCGTATTGCCGGTCTGCCGGTGCGCGTTCAGTCAGCACTCGATATCCAGCAAGTTGTTGAACCCTACGTGCGTGGTAAAGCCATCCGCTATCTGGAACAGGGTCGCATCGTGATTTTTGCGGCGGGTACGGGTAATCCATTCTTTACGACAGATACGGCTGCTGCATTACGCGGTGCGGAAATCGGTGCGGAAATCGTGCTGAAGGCAACCAAGGTTGATGGTATTTATACGGCTGATCCCAAGAAGGATCCGTCTGCCACAAAGTACGAAACGATTTCTTTTGATGAAGTCATCCAAAAGGATCTGAAAGTCATGGATGCAACGGCGTTTGCCTTGTGTCGTGATCAGAAATTGCCGATCAATGTGTTTTCAATTTTCGAGCCGGGTGCGCTAGAACGTGTCGTTAGGGGCGCCACCGAAGGCACCCTCGTTTATTGCTGAGATCAGGATAGTTAACATGAGTGAATTATTAAAAAACACTGAGCAGAAAATGCTTAGATCCATTGAAAGCCTGAAAATTGATTTGGGTAAGATCCGGACTGGTCGTGCACATACGGGCATTCTGGACCATGTGATGGTCGAGTATTACGGTTCTATGGTGCCGATTAATCAGGTAGCCAACGTGACGCTGGTTGATGCGCGTACGCTCGGTGTTCAGGCTTGGGAAAAACCCATGACTGGCAAGATTGAAAAAGCAATTCGCGATTCGGACCTGGGTCTGAATCCAGCCAATCAGGGTGAATTGATTCGTGTGCCGATGCCAGCGTTAACTGAGGAACGCCGCAAAGAACTGATCAAGGTCGTTAAAGCAGAAGGCGAGAATGGCAAAGTAGCAATTCGAAACCTGCGTCGTGATGCCAACAATGCCTTGAAAGATGCCCTGAAGAATAAAGAAATCTCCGAAGACGACGAGCGTCGTTCACAGGATGAGATCCAGAAGCTGACAGACAAGTCGGTGGCAGAAGTCGACAAGATGTTAGTTGAAAAAGAAAAAGAGCTGCTGCAGATCTGACGACTCATATCATGTCCGTGACCCGCTGGTTCAAAAGACAGGCTCAGCCCAAGGCTGAGCCTTCTGTCCTTGATGGCGTCTGTCCGCGTCATATCGCCATCATCATGGATGGCAATGGCCGTTGGGCCAAACGTCGTCTGTTGCCGCGTTTTGCCGGGCACAGACAGGGTGTGGAAACTGTGCGCAGCACAGTCCGTCGATGCCTGGAGCTTGGTGTCTCGCATTTGACCCTGTTTGCATTTAGTTCTGAAAACTGGCGTCGGCCACCTGAAGAAGTCACGTTGCTGATGCAGTTGTTTATGCGCGCACTGGAGCAGGAGGTCGACAAGCTCAATGAGCATGGCATCCGTTTGCGCATCGTTGGGGATCGTTCGCGTTTTGCCCCGGAACTGCAGGCGATGATTGCGCAGGCAGAGACATTAACCTCAAGCAATACCAAGCTAACGCTACATGTGTGTGCCAATTACGGTGGGCGCTGGGATATTGCCCAGGCAATTAACCGTATGGTGCTCGTACAGCCAGAACGGGCAGGGGAGTATGTAGAGCAGGATCTGGAACCCTATCTGTGCTTTGCCGGTGTCCCGGAGCCTGATCTTTTCATTCGCACGGGTGGTGAGGAGCGTATTTCCAACTTCCTGCTCTGGCAACTGGCTTACTCAGAACTCTATTTCACACCCGTGCTTTGGCCAGAATTTGGCGAAGACGAGTTTATTACTGCCATACGTTCTTTCCAGAAACGTCAAAGACGCTTCGGACAGACAGGTGATCAGATCGAAGCGGCACAACGTGCTGCTCTCCAGGGCCCAACCGCCGATAAGGAAGATGCATCATGTTGATGACCCGTATTAAAACGGCCGCGGTGCTTTTACTCCTTGTTGTTCTGGTGCTATTTGTCTTGCCCGGGTGGACCTGGATCGTTTTTGCTTCATTGGTTGCTGGCCTTGGTTTCTGGGAGTGGCTGCGAATGACAGCTGTCCCCTACGTATCGCCCATTGCCCGAATCATTCTGGCGCTCCTGTTGGGTAATACATTAGGAGCGCTGGCGTTGGTTGCGCCCGTATTCTGGATGGCCTGGCTAACCGGTATCAGCTTGCTGCTCGCCAGTGTGTTCTGGCTTCTGGTTGTTCCTTTGTGGCTGGTTAAGCGTTGGGAACTGCGTCAGCCGGTGCTCCATTTTATCGTTGGTCTTGTCCTGATCGTGCCAGCCTGGTGTGCGCTGGTTTCCATGAAGTCGGTGCCGCCGGAACCCTGGCTGCTACTGGCTACGATGGCGGTGCCCTGGATTGCCGATATCGGTGCCTATTTCTCCGGGAAGCAATTTGGTAAGCGCAAACTTGCTCCTGCCATCAGCCCGGGCAAAACCTGGGAAGGTGTTGCTGGTGCCGCTATCTGCATCATGATTTATGCCTTCGCAATGCATCAGGTTGGCGGGATTTTTACGGCACTCTCTTTGCCTGTGCTGTTTCTGTTGCTGGTGCTTTCGGTAACCGGCGATTTGTTCGAGTCACTGATGAAGCGACAGGCCGGTATCAAAGATAGCTCACAGCTTCTGCCGGGTCACGGCGGTGTGTTAGACCGTATTGACAGCCAGCTTTCTGTATTGCCGGTTGCACTCCTGATGATTATTCTTGCCGTTGGCCATTGAAGAGACTCTAATGCAGCAGCGCGTTGTCGTTCTTGGCTCCACCGGTTCCATAGGGCAGAGTACACTTGATGTGATTGGTCGCCATCCTGAACGCTATCGTGTTCACGCATTGGCAGCCTTGCGTCAGATCGATCTGCTTGAAGCGCAGATCGATCGCTTTAATCCCGAAGTAGTGGTTGTGGTTGATGCTGCAGCCGCAACAGAACTAAAGGCGCGCTTGGTTAACCGTGGGTGTGCTGTTGATGTACAGACAGGCGCAGATGCGCTGGTTAAACTTGCGCAGCGCCCAGAAGTCCATACGGTGATGGCGGCGATTGTTGGTGCCGCCGGTTTGCCCTCGGCACTTGCAGCAGCAGAAGCAGGCAAACGCGTATTGCTCGCCAACAAGGAAGCACTTGTTATGGCTGGGCCCGTATTCATGGACGCGGTGCGTCGTTCTGGTGCCGTGCTGCTGCCCATTGATAGTGAACACAACGCCATTTTTCAATCGTTACCTGCAAATTATCAGGTTAACCCTGAAGTTCATGGCATCAGCCATATTGTGCTCACTGCGTCAGGCGGGCCATTCCGTGGATATAAACGGGAACAGCTTGCCAATGTGACGCCAGAGCAGGCCGTTAGCCACCCAAAATGGTCGATGGGGCCAAAAATTTCGGTTGATTCGGCATCGCTGATGAACAAGGGCCTGGAAGTTATCGAGGCGCACTTTTTATTTGGACTGCCTGCCGAGCAGATCAAAGTGGTCGTACACCCTCAGAGTACGATCCATTCACTGGTTCAATATGTCGATGGGTCGGTGTTGGCTGAACTTGGCGAGCCCGACATGCGGACGCCGATTGCGCATGCGTTGGCCTGGCCTGAGCGCATTCAGTCCGGAGTCAGTCTGCTCGATCTCGTCGCATGCGGACAGTTTGATTTTGCCGCGCCGGATCTGGAAGCCTTCCCTTGTTTATCGCTGGCGTACGAAGCCCTGCAGAGGGGCGGTTCCGCACCGGCAGTGCTGAATGCGGCCAATGAAGTCGCAGTTGCTGCCTTTCTGGACCAGAAAATCGCTTTCCTGGAAATTCCGGAAGTGATTCGTCAAACGCTCTCACAAATTCCCGCAACTCCCCTGACCGATCTGGATTCGGTACTTCGTGTCGATGCACGGGCCCGAAGTTACGCGCAGTCTTTGGTTGAAAGCCGTCAATGAATTTCCTCAACTCGCTGTGGGCTTTTGTTGTAGCCATTGGCGTGCTCGTCATTATTCACGAGCTTGGCCACTACTTGGTCATGCGCTTGTGTGGTGTGCGCGTTTTACGTTTTGCCTTTGGTTTTGGTAAAACCCTGTGGTCACGTACCGATAAATCAGGCACCGAATGGGCGATTTGTCTCTGGCCTCTAGGCGGTTACGTAAAACCGCTGGATACGCGTGAAGAGCCACATTTGTCCGCAGAAGAGCGCTTGCAGGCATTTGATACACAAACTGTATCCAGGCGCATTGCGATGGTAGCAGCGGGACCCGTCGCCAATTTTTTATTGGCCATTTTGCTTTACTGGGTCGTTTTTCTTAATGGTATTACCGAATGGCGCCCGATTTTGGCTGAGCCAGCTCCGGGAACGCCTGCCGCAGCAGCAGGTATTCATGCCGGGGATATGGTTACCCGTGTAGACGGAGAACCCGTTGAAAGCTGGACTGCCACTCAGTGGCAATTGATTCAGTTATTCGGCAAAGAACCGACAGTCACTCTTGCCGTAATAGCGACAGCGCAGGGGGCTCCACGCCCTGAAGCCAAGGATCGTGGTGTCGAATTGCGATTGCCTTCGGACGTGGCGCTGGGCCCCGCACTGTTACCAAGCCTTGGACTAAAGCTTGGCGGGCCACCAATCGCTCCTGTTATTGGTCAGGTTCAACCCGAAAGCGCCGCCGCCAAGGCAGGGATGTTGCCGGGCGATCTGATCAAACGCATCGGTGATCAGGATATTACGGATTGGTCCGAGTTCGTGCAGACTATTCGGGCGCACCCGGATAAGACCTTAAATCTCATGGTCGAACGTCAGGGGCAGATTCTGTCATTGACGCTGGTTCCCGTTGCTGTGGATGAACAAGGACAAACGATCGGTCGGGCAGGGATATCTCCGCAGCCGGTCGCCATTTCTGACGCGTATAAAATGCACAAATCCCTGAATGCAGCAGAAGCCCTAGGTGCTGCGATCACAGAAACTTATGAGAAAAGTCGCTTTACCTTGGTGATGTTGGGGCAGATGATCGTTGGGAAAGCCTCACTGGATAATCTGTCGGGCCCGATCAGTATCGCTTCGGCAGCAGGGCAGACTGTACGCATTGGGTTGGACGCATTTTTACGCTTTCTTGCGATTGTGAGCTTGTCGCTAGGGGTGATTAACCTATTGCCGTTGCCGCTCCTAGATGGGGGGCACTTGATGTATTATTTCACCGAGATTCTGACCGGAAAACCCGTTTCGGCCGAACGTCAGGCCTTGTTTCAGCGTTTTGGTGTTGTTTTGCTTGGATCGCTGATGTTTATTGCAATATTCAATGACTTACAGCGACTTTTTAACTGGTAACCGGATGTCTCAGAAGCAAAACTTCCCGCGCAAATCACGCCTTATGAAGCAGCGTCTGTTCGCCGCTTGCTTTGGGAGTCTGCTTTCATTGGCTTCAATCGGCGAAGTCTGGGCTCAAAGTCAGCATGAAACAGAAGCATTTCGCCCCTTCGTTGTTCGTGATATCCGTGTAGAAGGGCTGCAGCGGACCGAACCTGGGACGGTATTTACCTATTTGCCTATCAAAGTAGGTGAAACGGTTGATGCGCAAAAGATTACCGAGGCCATTCGTGCGCTCTATGCCACGGGCTTTTTCAAAGATGTCCGGATTGAGGCTGAAGGTCACGAGTTGATCGTGACTATCGCCGAGCGACCCGCTATTGCTTCGATTACCTTTGAGGGTATGAAAGAGTTTGAAAAGGACGTCGTTCTCAAATCTTTAAAAGAAGTCGGTCTGGCAGATTCGCGTATTTTCGACCGTTCCGTGCTGGAGCGTGCCGAACAGGAACTCAAGCGCCAGTATCTATCACGGGGTAAGTACGCGGTACAAATTACAACGACTGTAACGCCTTTAGAACGTAACCGCGTCGCGATCAACTTCGCTATTGTCGAAGGGGATACGGCCAAGATTCGCGAAATCAATATCATTGGTGCGAAGGCTTATCCTGAGAGCGAATTGCTTGATTTGTTCGAGCAGTCCACGCCTACCTGGTTGTCCTGGTATACCAAGGCAGACCAGTACTCCCGTCAGAAGCTCACCGCTGATCTGGAAAAGTTACGCTCGTTTTATCAGGATCGTGGCTACCTGGATTACGCCATTGACTCCACGCAGGTTTCAATTAGTCCTGATAAAGAAAACATTTACCTGACGATTACCCAGAGTGAAGGTAATCGTTACATGATTAGTAGCGTCAAGGTGGTGGGTGAATTTATCGTGCCGGAAGCCGATATCCGGAAACTCATCAAAATTGCCCCCGGTCAGGACTTCTCACGTGAGAAGGTTAATCAGACTATTAAAGCGATTACCGAACGCTTGGGCAAAGAGGGATATGCCTTTGCTAACGTGAATGCGGCACCAGATATCAACCGCGAAAAGCGGCTGGTTGGTTTTACCTTCTTTGTGGATCCGGGTCGCCGAGTGTACGTGCGTAAAGTCAACGTAACCGGTAATAACAAGTCGCGTGATGAGGTGGTGCGTCAGGATACACGGCAGATCGAAGGTGCCTGGTACGATGCTGACAAAATTAAACTGTCGCGCGAACGCTTAATGCGGACAGATTTTTTCAAGGTGGCTGATATTCAGACCCCGCCAGTGCCGGGAACAAATGACCAGGTAGACGTTAACGTCAACGTCGAAGAAAAGTCCACCGGTAGCTTCCAGCTTGGTGCGGGCTTTTCCAGTTACGAAAAGATTACGCTCTCGGGATCGATTGCGCAGAACAATCTGTTTGGTAGCGGCAAGAACCTCACGTTGTCGGTCAATACCAGTAAGGTTAATACGCTCTACAACCTGTCATACACGGACCCGTACTATACGGTGAACGGCGTCAGCATTGGCTACGATGGTTATTACAAGACCTTCAACTCGGCAACGCTTGATTGGCTATCTACCTATAAGACTATGTCGGGCGGTGGCGGTATCCGTTTCGGTTATCCGTTGAGCGAAACCAGTAGTATGAATCTGGGCTTTACGATTGATTCGACCAATATTAATTTGTCGGGTGCAAGCACAACAACGGTCACAGATACATCTGTAACGCCAAACACAACGTACACGTATCCAAACGTGCCTTATAACATCTACAACTTTACCGAGAAGTACGGTTCAACCAATACGTCATTGATTTCCAGCGTGGGTTGGCGTCTGAACTCTCTCGATTCGAACATTATGCCGAATAAGGGTAATCGCTTTGGGGCCGGTGTGGAGCTTGCAAGCCCTCCAGGTAGTATTGCGTATTACAAACTGTCGTACCAGCAACAGCATTTTGTACCGCTGACGCCGAAAAATTCTCTGATTGCCATGGGCAATATCAATCTGGGTTACGGGCAGGGTATGGGTGATAAAGCCTACCCTTTCTATAAGAACTTCTACGCAGGTGGTATTGGTTCGGTGCGCGGTTATAAACCGGGTACCGTCGGTCCACAGGCAACCAACGCGGGCGGTGGTACGTCATATATTGGCGGTAATGAAGTCGCAACGGGTAACTTCGAGTTGCAAGGTCCGCTCCCTGGGCTAGGCGATACCATGCGTTGGAATGTTTTCTATGACGTCGGCTATGTGGGCGCCGTCGGCTCTGCGGCACCGGGTTGTTATCCGGGCATGGTCTGCTCACCGACCAATAATACGATTGCAACTTCGGTTGGTATAGGTATGGCCTGGGTATCACCGGTTGGCCCGCTTAAGTTCAGCTTGGGCTATCCTATCGGTGCGGGCCCGGGTGCACAGAAACAACCTTTCCAATTTACGATGGGTAGTGCTTTCTAAAGAGGCTGTTATGAATTACTTACGTTCTAGTCGTTTGAAGCTGCTTGCGATTGTTGCGTCGGGTTTAATTTTGTCTGGTCTTGCATCTGCAAGTGAAACCAAAATTGGTTTCGTTGATATGCAGCGTCTTTTTGATCAAGCCCCGATTGCCGTTAAAGCCAACAAGAAACTGACTGCGGAGTTTGCCAAGCGTGAACTTGAGCTGCAGAAACTGGGTAAGCAGATTAAGACACAGCAAGAGACTCTTGAAAAGAGTGGGACAACCATGTCTGAGGCTGAGCGTCGTAATCGTGAACGTGACTTGTCGGAAGCGTCACGCGAGTTTCAGCGTAAGCAGCGAGAGTTCCGTGAAGATCTGGATGTCCGCCGTAATGAAGCAATGGCAATTGTTATAGAGCGTGCCAATAAAGCCCTCAAACAGATTGCCGAGTCAGAGAAATACGACCTGATCGTTCAGGACGCGGTCTACTTCAGTCCGCGCATCGATATTACGGACAAGATCATCAAAGCACTGGCTGATGACGGGAAGTTGCCTGCGCAATGAGTAGACCCATTGTGACGTTAACCCTGCTAGAGATCCAGGCCAAACTAGGCGGCGATCTCGTCGGGGATGGCTCGGTAAGTATTAGTGCCATTGCTCCATTGGCGGATGCGGTTGCCGGACAGATCAGTTTCCTCTCGCAGCGTAAGTACGCCCCCTTGCTGGCAACGACACAAGCGACAGCACTTATTCTGCCGATGGAGGCAGCGGGCCACTTTCCGCGCCCTCATATATTGACCGCTAATCCATATCTCTACTTTGCTCGTGTGAGCCAGTTGTTAAATCCGGTGGTTATTCCGGATCCGCGTATTCATCCAACCGCTGTGATTTCGTCTACTGCCAAAATTGGTCGTAATGCAGTCATTCATGCAGGCGTTGTCATTGGAGATGACGTTTGTATCGGCGATGACGCCCTGATTTATCCTAACGTCACGATTTATCATGATTGCCATATCGGTGATCGTGTCGTCCTGCATGCAGGTGTCGTGATTGGAGCGGACGGCTTTGGTAACGCTAAAGACGGTGATGCTTGGATCAAGATTCCCCAGATTGGCCGCGTTGTGATGGGTGATGACGTCGAGGTTGGTGCCAACACCTGTATTGATCGGGGTGCACTTGAAGATACCGTGATCGGTAATGGCGTTAAAATCGACGATCAGATCATGATCGGACATAACTGTCGGATTGGTGACCATACCGCGATTGCTGCCTGTGCAGGCATTGCCGGCAGCACCATCATTGGTAAGCGCTGTCTAGTTGGCGGTGCCGCCATGTTCTCTGGCCACATTGAAATTACCGATGATGTACAGATTTCCGGCGGCAGCGCCATTATTAAAAATATCAAGAAGCCGGGTCAATATACCGGCGTCTTTCCTAGTCTCTCGCACGTAGATTGGCTGCATGTCGCTGCTAACCTGCGAAATCTAGATAGCCTGAGTCGTAAAGTTCAGGCGCTGGAAGCGCAAATTCAGTCTTTGACCCAACCAAAAACCGGGGATTAAATCCATGAAACTCAATATCCATCAGATTCGCAAAATTCTGCCGCATCGCTATCCGTTCCTTCTGGTGGATCGCGTAGAAGATATTGAGTTTGGCAAGCGTATTCATGCCATCAAGAATGTCACGGTCAATGAGCCCTGTTTCACAGGTCACTTTCCTGAGTATCCCGTATTGCCGGGTGTATTGATTATGGAAGCCATGGCGCAAGCTGCGGCCATTCTGACCTTTGCATCGGCTTCTGAAGAAGAGACCCTGCAAGCGGCTGATGATCTGTATCTGTTCGCAGGTATTGATAATGCACGTTTCAAGCGTCCGGTCATGCCGGGTGACCGTCTTGAGCTGTTTGCAGAAATGGTGGCGAATAAGCGCGGCATATACAAATATAAGGCCGTAGCCAAGGTAGATGGATTGCTCGTCGCCGAAGCCGATCTGATGTGCGCACACCGCAAGATGGGCGAGGCCTGATATGGTCAATATTCACCCGAGTGCACTCGTTCATCCGAAAGCCCAGTTAGGCATCGGTGTGAGCGTCGGTGCATTCACGATTATCGGTGAACATGTCAGCATCGGCGATGGCACCAGCATCGGATCGCACTGCATGCTTGAAGGGCACACCAGCATCGGCCGGGATAACAAAATTCATCATTACGCCGCACTGGGTGGCGTACCGCAGGATAAGAAATACAACGGTGAGCCAACGCGTCTGGAAATCGGCGATCGTAATACCATCCGGGAGTTTGTGAGCTTCAATGTGGGTACCGCTCAGGACAAGGGTGTCACCTCGATCGGCTCGGATAACTGGGTGATGGGTTATGTTCATATTGCACATGATTGTCGCGTCGGTAACCAGACCATTCTGGCCAGCAATGCTCAGCTAGCGGGCCACTGCGAAGTCGGTGATTGGGCCATTCTCGGCGGGCATACGGGTTATCATCAGTTTGTGCGTATTGGTGCGCATGCCATGATTGGTGGTGGTTCAATGTTGGTTCAGGATGTGCCGCCTTTCGTTATGGCGCAGGGCTATCCAACCATTCCGCGTGGGATTAATGCCGAAGGCCTGAAGCGTCGTGGTTTCACACCCGAAGCAATTAATGCGATCAAGCAGGCTTACCGTGCCATCTACAAATCAGGTTTAACCCTGGATGAGGCACGTCTCAAGCTGGATGAGCTGCAGAAGAGTGCCCCTGAAGTCGGCGTCCTGAACGAGTTTCTTGCAACGTCACAGCGCGGCATCATCCGTTAATTCTGGACGTATCAGTGACGGATAGGCGCCTGCGATTTGGCCTTGTTGCCGGAGAAGCTTCAGGGGATGTGCTGGGCGCTAGTCTGATTGATGCATTGAAGCGCCGCTACCCTCAGGCAGAGTTTATGGGGATCGGCGGCCCTAAGATGATAGCTGCGGGACTGCGCAGTGAATACCATCAGGAAAAGCTCGCTGTCCGAGGTGCGGCCGAGGTTTTGTCGCACTTGCCTGAGATTTTAGCGATCCGTCGCGGCATTATTGCCCGTTTAAAATCCTGGCGCCCAGATGTCTTTATCGGCATTGATGCGCCGGACTTTAATTTGACTGTCGAGCGAAAATTAAAGGCGGCCGGGATACCCACTGTCCATTATGTTAGTCCAACAGTTTGGGCATGGCGCCGTGGCAGAACCAAAAAAATTGTTGCGGCCGTTAATCAGCTCTTATGTCTTTTTCCATTCGAGCCAGCCTGTTATGCAGACAAAGGGTTGCATCCGGTCTTTGTCGGTCATCCGCTGGCAGATGAAATTGACCCCGAATTAAACCGGGGTGAGGTTCGTCGTTCATTGATGTTGCCGGAGGCCTCGCCGCTTATTACGTTGATGCCGGGCAGCCGCCAATCCGAGTTGGCTTACCATGCCGAACTCTTTATCGAAACGGCAAACCGGGTTGCCGCTGAACTGCCCGACGTATTGTTTCTAGTGCCGCTGGCGACGCAGGAAACACGACAGCTTTTTGAGGCTGCACTTAAAAGACATGCGGTCCAATCTTTACGCGTGAAGATACTTTATGGTCATGCGCGAGAATCACTTGCTGCCAGTGATCTGGCTTTGGTCTGCAGTGGTACGGCAACACTGGAAGCGGCATTGCTTCGTTGTCCGATGGTCATTACCTATCGACTGTCGGCTTTTTCAGCCTGGGTCTACAAAAAATTGCGATACCTCACCTGGGTTGGATTACCGAATATTCTTCTGGGGCGCCTTGTCGTCCCAGAATTGCTACAGGATGATGCAACGCCAGAAAAGTTATCTACGGCACTCATTGACCTATGGCGTCAGCCAAACCGTCGTCGTGAAATTGAAGAGTCTTTCGCGGCTATTCATCAAAAGCTGCGGCAGAACTCAGCAGAGCGCGCTGCAGATGCTGTCGTAGCGTGCATTGGCCAACAGCCATGATGACGCAAGCCTGGGTGTGTGGTGTGGATGAAGCCGGACGCGGACCTTTAGCAGGTTCAGTGGTTGCGGCTGCTGTCATCCTTGATCCGTCACGACCGATTGTTGGTTTGGCTGACTCTAAAAAGCTAAGACCTGCTGTGCGTGAACGGCTTGCAATTGAAATTCGGGAGAAAGCGATCGCCTGGTGCGTAGCAGAAGCCAGTGTTCAGGAAATCGATCAGATCAATATTCTGCAGGCCACCATGCTCGCCATGCGACGAGCAGTCGAAGGTTTGAAGGTATTGCCAGCGTATGCGCTGATTGACGGCAATCGTATTCCATCCGGATTACCTTGTTGCGCAGAAGCCATTGTTAAAGGTGATGCCAAAGAGGCGGCCATTTCAGCGGCATCTATTCTGGCAAAGACTGTTCGTGATGCGCAAATGGTTGAGATGGATGTGCGTTATCCGCAATATGGTTTCGCCAAACATATGGGTTATCCAACCCCGATTCATTTAGCAGCGCTTAAATCATTTGGACCAACGCCGGAACATCGCCGCAGCTTTGGACCCGTTGCCCAATGTGTGTTGTCGGGGTTTGCCTAATGGAAGTGATTAGCTCTCGGCAGAATACCCTGGTAAAGCAACTCAAAAAGCTGGTAGATAGTAAGCGTGCCCGTGTAGAAAGCGGACAGCTTGTTGCGGAAGGTGCCCATCTACTAGAAATTCAACTCAGTGCGGGTATTGTTCCAGAATTGATTGTGATCGCTGAGCGTTGTCTTCACAATCCGGAAGTGATTTCTCTGTCACAGCGATCGCCCTCCAGTCGCCTAGTCGTTTTATGCAATACTGTCTTTGATCAAATTGCGCCGACCGATGCGCCGAGTGGCTTGCTGACAGTAAGCGAAATGGTGCATCCCGAAAAGGGGCCTTCGATATCCGTCGATACGCTAGTGCTAGATCGTGTTCAGGATCCGGGCAACGTAGGTAGTCTGATTCGTACAGCGGTTGCCGCGGGTGTACGACAGATTTTGCTTTCGGCAGGATGCGCAGACCCCTGGTCACCGCGCTGCTTGCGTGCCGGGCAGGGCGCGCAATGGTTAGGGCGGATTTATGCCGAAGTGGCCATTGATGACTTTATTGACACTTATTCAGGTGCGATTGCCGCTACCGTGCTGGAAGGCGGTGCCAGTCTTTATGACCAAAAGCTTAGCCAGGCAACGGCATGGCTATTTGGTAACGAAGGGCAAGGCGTCGAGGCAAAGCTTGTCGAGAGGGCTACGCATCGCATCACGATTCCTATGCCTGGTGGCATGGAGTCACTAAATGTTAATGCTGCGGCAGCAGTCTGCCTTTTTGAGCAGGTGCGCCAGCGCGCTTGATCAGCGCTAGAACGCTGCTTTATTGTCCAGCCGTATTTCCTGAAGAACTGTCGTTGATATTTCTTCGATGCTTTTCGTCGACGAGTCCAGCCAGTGAATCCCTTCTCGTCGCATCATTCTCTCGGCATCGTTAACTTCAGCCCGACAATTGGACAGTGATGCGTATTTGCTATTAGGTCGGCGTTCTTCGCGAATCTTTGAAAGACGTTCGGGTTGTATTGTCAGGCCAAAAAGCTTTCCTTTGTGATCCTTCAGTTTTCCGGGCAGGGTGCCACGTTCAAAGTCTTCAGGTATTAACGGGAAATTGGCGGCCTTAACGCCATACTGCATGGCGAGGTAGAGCGAAGTCGGTGTTTTGCCACAACGTGATACGCCAACCAGAATGACATCAGCTTCGCTCAGGTCGCGATCAGTAATCCCGTCGTCATGCGCCAGTGTGTAGTTGATTGCTTCGATCCGGTTTTTGTAATCAGAACTATCTGTGCGGCCATGCGTGCGACCAACTGTATGGTTGGACTTGATATTGATTTCCGCTTCAATCGGTGCAACAAAGGTTTTGAAAAAATTCAGGCATAACGCCGGAGCACCTTCCAGCAGGGAAGATATTTCGTTATCTACCAGGGTTGTGAACACAATGGGGCAATAGCCGTCACGCTCGGCCACAGCTTCTATGCGCTGAACGGCATCAAGTGCTTTTTCCCGTGTATTAATAAAGGGAATGCGCTGCTGTATCCACTCCACACCTTCAAACTGGCTCAGTAGGCTATGGCCTAGGGATTCGGCGGTGATGCCGGTGCCGTCAGAAACGAAGAATACGGTGCGTTTTGTAGTCATAAGGGCATTGTATCTAAATCGCCGTACCTTTACATGGTAAATTGGTCATACCAAAAGTGTGTAATAAAAAAACTAATTAGTACATGGTCTTGGAAGAATATATATGTCACAATGATGCATCAGCGTTTAGTGAAATCCACAGTTTAATTATTGGTCTTACCAATTAAACCTTATGATTCAGACACGACAACCGGTTCAGCGAATATCAGATAGCGTTGCTCATACGATTGAGCAACGTATTCTCGAGGGCGCACTCAAGCCAGGTGATCGCTTGCCTGCAGAACGAGAACTCTCAGAAGAGTTGGGCGTGTCGCGCCCCAGTCTGCGTGAAGCTATCCAGAAGCTGGCATCCAGAGGTTTACTTCATAGCCGCCAGGGCGGGGGTAATTTTGTCGCTGATACGCTTGGCGCCACAATGGCCACACCTTGGTCACAAATGCTGAATGAACATCCGGATTTGCAGATCGATCTGTTGGAGATGCATTCGGTGATTGAAACCCAGGCGGCCGAATGGGCTGCTACTCGTGCAACCCCTGCCGATGTTCAGCGTTTACAAAATGCGATTGCCGCCAGTAAAGCTGCGGGAGAAACGACAGATGCCCAAGCCGCTGCCGATGCTGAACTGGCATTCCATCAGGCCTTGTCTGATGCTGCACACAACGTTTTTCTCAGTCACCTTACGGGTGTATTTCTCGGTTTGTTGAAAAAAGAAATTCTTTTCAATCTGGGCGAGTTGATGAGTGTGCCAGTGGCAACAAGAATGCTGCTTGATCAGCGCACCGCTATTGTTAAAGCCATCAGTGATCAGTCTCCGGATGCTGCACGTATCGCAGCATTAACTCATGCCGGTTTTTTCCGTGAAACGCTGAATCAGGCGCAACGTGCTCAGGCGCGCCGTGAAACAGCCGAACGTCGTTTAGCTTCTTCTTGATTTCTCATTGCTCTCCAACCTTAAAGGACCTTTCATGAACGCCTTTGTAATCAACTTCAAAGAACTCCGCATGACCGATGTGGAAGAGGTCGGTGGTAAGAACGCCTCGCTGGGTGAAATGATCAGCCAGCTTTCTACTGCCGGCGTCCGTGTTCCGGGTGGCTTTGCAACTACGGCCGATGCCTATCGTGCGTTTCTTGCCCATAATGGTTTGGCAGACCGTATTAATGCCAGCCTCGATTCGCTGGATGTTGATAACGTTGATGCCCTGCTCAAAACTGGTGCCGAGATCCGCCGCTGGGTGGTTGAAACACCATTCCCGCCGCAGTTGGAAAAAGAAATTGCCGTTCATTACGCTGCATTAATCGCTGAAAGCGGTCCCGAGGCATCCTTTGCAGTTCGTTCATCGGCCACGGCAGAAGATCTGCCAGATGCGTCCTTTGCCGGCCAACAGGAAACCTTCCTGAACATCATCGGTCTGGACAATATCCTTCACGCTATCAAGGAAGTGTTTGCATCGCTCTACAACGATCGCGCGATTGCCTACCGCGTTCACAAGGGTTTTGCACACGCCGATGTGGCACTCTCTGCCGGTATTCAGCGCATGGTTCGCTCGGACAAGGGCGCTGCGGGTGTGATGTTCACCCTGGATACCGAATCCGGTTTCCGTGACGCGATCTTTGTTACCGCCTCTTATGGGCTGGGTGAAACGGTTGTACAGGGTGCAGTTAACCCGGATGAGTTCTATGTACATAAGCCAATGTTGCGCGAAGGCCGTCCCGCTGTTATTCGCCGCAACTTGGGTTCGAAGTTGATCAAGATGATTTTTTCGACAGACCATGTGGCAGGCAAATCGACCCATACGGTTGATGTGGCAGAAGCTGAACGTCATCAGTTCTCGATTCGTGATGAAGAAGTACTCGAATTGGCCCGCTTTGCCGACATTATCGAAAAGCACTACGACCGCCCAATGGATATCGAGTGGGGTCGTGACGGTGTTGATGGCCGTCTGTACATTCTCCAAGCCCGTCCAGAGACCGTGAAGTCTCAGGAGTCCAAAGACAAGGTTGAAAAGTTCGCGCTTAAGTCCTTTGGCAAAGTGTTGTCTACCGGTCGTGCGATTGGCCAGAAGATCGGCGTAGGTCCGGTACGTGTGGTGAGTGACCCATCAGAAATGAACTCGGTTAAGCCGGGTGATGTGCTGGTTGCTGACATGACAGACCCTAACTGGGAGCCGGTGATGAAGCGCGCAGCTGCGATTGTTACCAACCGTGGTGGCCGTACCTGTCATGCTGCGATTATTGCTCGTGAACTAGGTATTCCGGCGATCGTTGGTTGTGGCGATGCCACCGAAACCTTGACCGAAGGCGAAGTCGTTACGGTCTCTTGTGCCGAAGGCGATACGGGTCATGTGTACCGTGGTGCTCAGGAATACGAAATTACGACACGTGATCTGGGTGAACTGCCAGAAATCCCGGTCAAAATCATGATGAACGTGGGCAACCCCGAGCTGGCTTTTGACTTTGCACAATTGCCAAATGAAGGCGTTGGCCTGGCACGTGTTGAGTTCATCATCAATAACATTATCGGCGTACACCCGAAAGCAATTCTCGAAATCGATCGTTTGCCAGCCAGTAAGCGTGAAGAGATCGAACGTCGTGCCCGTGGTTATGCAGATCCAGTCAGCTTCTTCACGGATAAGCTGGTTGAAGGCGTAGCAACTATTGCTGCCGCTTTCTGGCCAAAGCCTGTAATCGTTCGTCTATCCGACTTCAAGTCGAATGAATATCGCAAGCTGCTCGGTGGTGATCTGTACGAACCGGAAGAAGAAAATCCGATGCTGGGTTTCCGTGGTGCTTCACGTTATATCGCACAAACCTTCCAGGATTGTTTCGCGATGGAATGTAAAGCCATGCGTACGGTGCGTGAAGTGCTGGGTTATACAAACGTACAGCTCATGGTGCCGTTTGTTCGTACGTTAGGTGAGGCCGAGCAAGTAGAAAAACTGCTTGCCGGTCATGGTCTGCGTCGTGGTGAGCATGATCTCAAACTCATCATGATGTGCGAAATCCCATCCAATGCACTGCTGGCTGATCAGTTCCTCGAGTACTTTGATGGGATGTCGATCGGTTCAAACGATTTGACGCAGCTAACGCTGGGTCTGGATCGTGATTCGG
>CAIQBG010000050.1 GCA_903870055.1 uncultured Pseudomonadota bacterium | reverse complement strand
CCAAAGGTTGGGGGTTCGATGCCCTCCGCCCCTGCCACTTTTAGCCGTGGACTGTATCAACAGTCCTGATTGTGTCTGATGGTCGATAAACTGAAATTTGTGCTGGCAGTGTTAGCTGTTGCTGCCGGGATCGCCGGGTTCTACCTGCTGGCGCCGGATGCCTCGCTATTGCGTGGTGCATCGGTGCTGGGCGGTCTTGTGGTTGCTGTCCTGCTGGTCTGGACGACAACGCAGGGTCGTCAGCTGGCAGTGTTTGTCCGCGAATCGATCTTCGAGGCACGCAAAGTTGTCTGGCCGAGCCGCAAGGAAACGATTCAGACAACGGCGATGGTTTTTGTGTTCGTCCTGATCATGGCCATCTTTCTGTGGCTGACAGATAAAACCCTGGAGTGGGTCATGTATGACCTGATCCTGGGCTGGAAGAAATAATGAGCAAACGTTGGTACGTCGTACACGCCTATTCAGGCTTCGAGAAGAGCGTCATGCGCGCACTTGCCGAACGCATTCAGCGCGCCGGTATGCAGGATCTGTTCGGTCAGATTCTGGTACCTGTTGAAGAAGTCGTAGAAATGCGCGGCGGTCAGAAATCGATCTCTGAGCGCAAGTTCTTCCCGGGCTATGTCCTGGTTGAAATGGACATGAACGACGACACATGGCACCTCATTAAGAGCACGCCTAAGGTAACCGGTTTTGTTGGCGGTACCGCCAACAAGCCAACCCCGATTTCCCAGAAGGAAGTCGACAAGATTATGCAACAGATGCAGGAAGGCGTTGAAAAACCCCGCCCGAAGATTCTGTTCGAAGTGGGCGAAATGATTCGCGTCAAGGAAGGCCCGTTTACGGACTTCAATGGCAACGTCGAAGACGTCAACTACGACAAGAGCAAGCTACGTGTGTCGGTGACCATTTTTGGTCGTTCGACGCCAGTGGAACTGGATTTCGGTCAGGTCGAAAAAGCTTAACTCGGCACTGATTCAGATTTAAGGGCGCCAACCCCGGTCGTATTGTTGGCAAAGAGGAGCGTTAGTAGCTGGCCACGGTTGGCGAAAGCGCGTTAAAACTCACTTTAAGGAGCCTTTCATGGCAAAAAAGATCGTCGGCTATATCAAGCTGCAAATCCCGGCGGGTAAAGCCAACCCGTCGCCTCCGGTTGGTCCGGCACTGGGCCAGCGCGGCCTGAACATCATGGAATTCTGCAAGGCCTTCAATGCGGCTACGCAGGGTATGGAGCCGGGTCTCCCGACGCCAGTCGTGATTACCGCTTATGCGGACAAGTCCTTCACATTCGTGATGAAGAGCCCGCCAGCCACTATTCTGATCAAGAAGGCCGCTGGTATCCAGAAGGGTAGCCCGCGTCCGCATACCGACAAGGTAGGCAAGATCACCCGCGCTCAGGCTGAAGCCATTGTCAAGACCAAGCAGGCTGACCTCACGGCAGCTGACATGGACGCCGCAGTGCGCACCATCGCTGGTAGCGCCCGTAGCATGGGTATCACCGTGGAGGGCCTCTAATATGGCTAAACTGACTAAGCGCCAACAAGCCGTTCAAGGCAAGGTTGACCGTAATAAGCTGTATCCGCTCAATGAAGCGCTGACCATTGCCAAAGATCTGGCAACGGCCAAGTTCGATGAATCCATCGACGTTGCGCTGAATCTGGGCGTTGATGCTCGTAAGTCGGACCAGGTTGTTCGTGGTTCGGTCGTGCTGCCGGCTGGTACCGGTAAGACGATGCGCGTTGCCGTGTTCGCCCAGGGCGACAAGGCTGAAGCTGCTACCGCAGCCGGCGCAGACGTGGTTGGTTTCGAAGATCTGGCCGAGCAGGTTAAGGCTGGCAACATGAACTTCGACATCGTAATCGCTACGCCAGACGCTATGCGTATCGTCGGTCAGCTGGGTCAGATTCTTGGCCCGCGTGGCCTGATGCCAAACCCGAAGGTGGGTACCGTGACGATGGACGTTGCTACGGCGGTTAAGAATGCCAAAGCCGGTCAGGTTCAGTACCGTACCGATAAGGGCGGCATCGTGCACACCACAATCGGTCGTGCATCGTTTGGTGTAGAAGCTCTGGAACAGAACCTGCGCGCGCTTGTTGATGCGCTGGTGAAGGCCCGTCCTGCTTCAGCCAAGGGTCAGTACCTGAAGAAGATCGCTATCTCCAGCACCATGGGTCCTGGCGTTCACGTCGATCAGTCATCGGTTCAGGCATAAGTTTTAAAGAACTTTGGGCTGACTGCCCGCCGCCTCCGGGTGACAGGTAGTCAGATCGTCAAAGACCGCAGGTACGTATCAACGTTTAATTGCTCTCCGGAGCATCCTGCGCAGATGGTGGTCCCAGAACAGGATTTTGCGGCAATGTCCGCGAGGCTCTGATTTCGGTCACCGTAATGGGGGTAACTGGTTCGCTGGTTACATGTTGACTTGAATGGAGAAAGACGAATGAGTCTGAATCTGAACGACAAAAAGGCAGTGGTTGCCGAGGTGTCGAGCCAAGTAGCCAAGGCGCAAAGCGTGGTACTCGCAGAGTATCGCGGCATCGAAGTGAGTGATCTCACGAAGCTGCGCGCCAAGGCACGTGAATCGGGTGTCTACCTGCGTGTTCTGAAGAACACACTGGTACGTCGCGCGGTTGAAGGCACGGCCTTTGCAGACCTGTCGTCACACATGGTTGGCCCGCTGATCTACGGTATTGCCGAAGATCCGATCGCCGCTGCCAAAGTGCTGAATGACTTTGCCAAGTCGAACGACAAGCTGATTCTTAAGGCAGGTAGTTATGCCGGTGAAACCCTGGATGCCGCTGGCGTCAAGGCACTGGCAAGCATCCCGAGCCGCGAGGAACTGCTGGCCAAGCTGCTGGGCGTCATGATGGCACCGCTGACTGGTATGGCAATCAGCCTGGGCGCTCTGGCGAAAAAACGAGAAGAAGAAGGCGCTGCTGCATAAGCAGGCCGGTCACTTCCGACCATTTTTTAACGATTAGAACTTATTGGAGTAACAATCATGGCAATTACCAAGGACGATATCCTGGACGCCGTTGCTAACCTGACCGTTCTCGAACTGAACGAACTGGTTAAGGCTTTTGAAGAGAAGTTTGGTGTGTCGGCTGCCGCTATGGCCGTCGCTGCTCCAGGCGCTGGTGCTGGCGCTGCTGCTGCAGAAGAACAATCTGAATTCACCGTCATCCTGGCTTCTGCCGGCGACAAGAAGGTTGAAGTCATTAAGGTTGTTCGCGCTGCTACCGGCCTGGGCCTGAAGGAAGCTAAGGACGTCGTTGACGGCGCACCGAAGGCTGTTAAGGAAGGCATCTCCAAGGCTGACGCTGAAGCCCTGAAGAAGCAACTGGAAGAAGCTGGCGCCAAGGTCGAAGTTAAGTAAGACCTTGTTGTCCGTGCACGTCAGGCTGGGGCTAGCGCCCCGGCCTTACGTGCTTTTGGCGTTTCTGCGGTGTTCGTTGCAAAGCAACGGAAATCAAGGAACCCAGCCGGCAAAGCCAAGCGTCCCGCATCAGGATGTTTGGCTTTGCCGACAGGCAGAAGAATTACCCATTGCATGGCAGTGATGCCGTGACCCGATTGACTTAATGATTGATCTAGACCCGGAGCGATGATGACCTACTCATTTACCGAGAAAAAGCGCATTCGCAAAAGTTTTGCGAAGCGTGAAACGGTGCTCGAGGTACCTTACCTTCTGGCGACCCAGCTCGACTCCTTCCGTGATTTCCTGCAACAGGGAATCACGCCTGCCCAGCGTCGTCCGCAGGGCTTGCAGGCTGCTTTTTCGACGATCTTCCCGATCACGTCGCATTCAGGCAACGCCCGCCTGGAATTTGTGAGCTACAACCTGGCCGAGCCAGCGTTTGATGTTCGCGAATGCCAGCAGCGTGGCCTAACTTTTGCCTCGGCGCTGCGCGCCCGCGTTCGTCTGGTAATCCTGGACCGCGATACCGGCGAGATTAAGGAAGTTAAGGAACAGGAAGTCTACATGGGCGAAATTCCGCTCATGACGGATACCGGCTCTTTCGTCATTAACGGTACCGAACGCGTTATCGTTAGCCAGCTGCACCGCTCGCCTGGTGTGTTCTTCGAACACGATCGCGGCAAGACGCACTCGTCTGGCAAGCTGCTGTTCTCGGCTCGTGTTATTCCTTACCGTGGTTCATGGGTAGATTTCGAATTCGATCCGAAGGACACATTGTTCTTCCGCGTCGATCGTCGCCGCAAAATGCCAGTCACCACGCTGCTGCGTGCACTGGGCATGACCGATGAAGAAATCCTGGCCCGTTTCTACGAGTTCGATACGATCAAGCTCGGCAAAAACATCGAGTTTGCCCTGGTTCCAGAACGTCTGCGTGGCGAAGTTGCTCGCTTTGACATCTGCGACAAGGCTGGCAAGGTTATCGTTCCTAAAGACAAGCGCATCACCGCTCGCCACATCCGTGAACTGGATGCGGCTGGCCTGAAGAGCATTGTTGTGCCAGAAGACTTTCTGGTTGAGCGCGTGCTCGCCAAGGATGTGATTAGCCCGGAAACCGGCGAAATCATCGCTAAGGCTAACGAAGAAATCGACGCTACCTTGCTCGCCAAGCTTGAAGAAGCTGGTGTCAAGAGCATCCTGACCTTGTACGTGAATGATCTGGATCGCGGCGCCTTTATCGCCAACACCCTGCGTGCTGATGAAACTCGTGACCGCACTGCGGCTCGCGTTGCCATCTATCGCATGATGCGTCCAGGCGAGCCGCCAACGGAAGAAGCGGTAGAAATTCTATTCAACGGCCTGTTCTACTCTGATGATCGTTATGATCTGTCGGCAGTGGGTCGCATGAAGTTCAACCGCCGCATGGGTCGCCCGGATATCACCGAGTCGAAGGTCATGATGACCAGCCTGCCGTCGAAGGTCGACGACGTGGTTGCCTATCTGGCAGAACGCAATGGCGTTCGTGCATCGCTGGTGGCCGATCAACTGGCAGAAATGCAGTTTGGTGCCCGCGCTGCTGCAGAAAACCTGACAGAAGCCGAAGCCAAAGAAGTTGCCGCCAAGCTAAATGCGCTGGGCGTTAAGACCGACGTGCGCGATCAGCTGACGCTATCGCCGCGTGACCTGATTGATGCGATCGCCGTTCTGGTTGAACTGCGTAACGGCCGTGGCGAAATCGACGATATCGATCACCTCGGTAACCGTCGTGTGCGTTCGGTCGGCGAGCTGGCCGAGAATCAGTTCCGCGCTGGCCTCGCCCGCGTAGAGCGTGCCGTTAAGGAACGCTTGAATCAAGCTGAATCAGATAACCTGATGCCGCATGACCTGATCAACGCCAAGCCAATCTCGGCAGCGATCAAGGAGTTCTTCGGTTCCAGCCAGCTGTCCCAATTTATGGACCAGACGAACCCGCTGTCGGAGATCACCCACAAGCGTCGTGTTTCGGCGCTTGGTCCAGGTGGTCTGACCCGCGAACGCGCCGGCTTTGAAGTGCGTGACGTACACCCGACCCATTATGGCCGCGTGTGTCCAATCGAAACGCCGGAAGGCCCGAACATTGGTCTGATCAACTCGCTGGCGCTGTATGCCCGCGTTAATGATTTCGGCTTTATCGAAACGCCTTACCGCAAGGTCGTTGATTGCCAAGTGACTTCGGAAATCAACTATCTGTCGGCGATTGAAGAAGGCCAATACGTTATCGCTCAGGCGAATGCCGGTATGGATGCCAAGGGCAACCTCTCAGACGAGCTGGTTACTTGCCGTCATAAGGGGGAAGCCCTGCTGGAGCCGAAAGCATCGGTTCAGTACATGGACGTGGCACCATCGCAGATCGTTTCTGTGGCTGCCTCGCTGGTGCCGTTCCTTGAGCATGATGATGCAAACCGTGCTTTGATGGGCGCCAACATGCAACGTCAGGCTGTACCGTGTCTCCGCCCGGAAAAACCAGTGGTCGGTACGGGTATTGAACGTACGGTAGCCGTTGACTCGGGTACCGCTATCGTTGCCCGTCGTGGTGGCGTTGTGGATTACGTGGATGCCGGTCGTATCGTGATTCGGGTTAATGATAATGAAGCGCTGGCTGGTGAAGTTGGCGTTGATATCTACAACCTGGTCAAGTACACCCGTTCTAATCAGAACACCAACATCAACCAGCGTCCGATCGTACGCATGGGCGACAAACTAGCCAAGGGCGACGTCGTTGCCGATGGCGCATCGACCGACCTCGGCGAACTCGCCCTGGGTCAGAACATGCTGATCGCGTTCATGCCGTGGAACGGTTACAACTACGAAGACTCGATTCTCATCTCCGAGCGCGTAGTTGCCGAAGACCGCTTCACTTCGGTCCATATCGAAGAGCTGACCGTTGTTGCTCGCGACACCAAGTTGGGACCTGAAGAAATCAGCCGTGACATTCCGTCGCTGGGTGAATCACAGCTCTCCCGTCTGGATGACTCAGGCATCGTTTACATCGGCGCTGAAGTAGAAGCCGGTGATGTGCTGGTTGGTAAGGTTACGCCGAAGGGCGAAACCCAGCTGACACCAGAAGAAAAACTGCTGCGCGCCATCTTCGGTGAAAAGGCTTCGGACGTTAAGGACACCAGTCTGCGTGTTTCGTCCGGTATTGCCGGTACTGTGATCGACGTCCAGGTCTTCACCCGTGAAGGCATTGAGCGCGACAAACGTGCCCAGGCCATCATCGATGACCAACTGCGTCATTACAAGCTGGATCTTGCTGACCAGTTGCGCATTGTTGAACGCGATGCGTTTGAACGTGTGGCACGTCTGATCATTGGCAAGGTTGCCAACGGCGGTCCGAAGAAACTGGCCAAGGGTACCAAGATTGACCGTGACTATCTGGATGGCGTTGACCCGCATCAGTGGTTTGACATCCGTGTCGCCGAAGATGACGTTGCAACCCAGCTGGAAGCGCTGCGCGACGGTATCGAACAGACCCGCAAGGGCTTCGATGCTGCGTTTGAAGAAAAACGCAAGAAGCTGACCCAGGGCGATGAATTGCCACCGGGTGTTCAGAAGATGGTTAAGGTTTATCTGGCTGTGAAGCGTCGCCTGCAACCAGGTGACAAGATGGCCGGCCGTCACGGTAACAAGGGTGTGGTCTCGCGCATTGTGCCGGTGGAAGATATGCCGCACATGGCCGATGGCCGTCCGGTTGATATCGTGCTGAACCCGCTGGGCGTGCCGTCACGGATGAACGTGGGTCAGGTACTGGAAACCCACCTGGGTTGGGCTGCTATGGGTCTGGGTCGTCGTATCGACGAAATGCTGCAAGTAGAACGCAACATCCAGAACATCCGTCAGTTCCTTGAAAAGATCTACAACCAGAGTGGCCGTATCGAAGATTTCAAGTCCATGACGGACGATGAAATCATGACGCTGGCCGGCAATCTGCGTAAGGGTGTGCCGTTTGCCACGCCGGTGTTCGATGGTGCTGCCGAAGCCGAATTGAACGCCATGCTGGAACTGGCTTACCCGGATCAGGTTGCACGTGATCTGAAGCTGACCTCGACCCGCACACAGATTGAATTGTGCGACGGCCGTACGGGCGAAACCTTCGAACGTCCGGTGACTGTGGGCTACATGCATATCCTGAAGCTGCATCACCTGGTTGACGACAAGATGCATGCGCGTTCGACCGGTCCGTACTCGCTTGTTACCCAGCAGCCGCTGGGTGGTAAGGCGCAGTTCGGTGGTCAGCGCTTCGGTGAAATGGAAGTCTGGGCGCTGGAAGCCTACGGCGCATCGCACGTTCTGCAGGAAATGCTCACCGTTAAGTCGGATGACGTTTCAGGCCGGACCAAGATGTACGAAAACATCGTCAAGGGTGATCACAAGATCGAAGCGGCCATGCCGGAATCGTTCAACGTGCTCGTCAAGGAAATCCGGTCGTTGGGTATCGACATCGACCTCGAGCGTAAGTGAGTCATATCTAAACGCAACACCGGTGATGGGTTGCCGGCCAAAACTGGCAGCCCATCTAAAGAATCTGGATTTACTCCGTCTGGGAGAAAAGCATGAAAGCATTACTGGATCTGTTCAAGCAGGTAGGACCGGAAGAAGAATTCGATGCGATCACCATCGGGCTGGCATCGCCCGATAAGATTCGTTCGTGGTCCTTTGGTGAGGTTAAGAAGCCTGAAACCATTAACTACCGTACGTTCAAGCCTGAGCGTGACGGTCTGTTCTGCGCCAAAATCTTTGGCCCGGTTAAAGACTACGAATGCCTGTGCGGCAAGTACAAGCGCCTCAAGCATCGTGGCGTTGTTTGTGAAAAGTGTGGCGTTGAAGTCACGCTGGCCAAGGTGCGCCGTGAGCGCATGGCGCACATCGAACTGGCGAGCCCGGTTGCCCACATCTGGTTCCTGAAGTCGCTACCATCGCGTCTGGGTATGGTGCTGGATATGTCGCTGCGCGACATCGAGCGCGTACTTTATTTTGAAGCCTTCGTGGTTGTTAATCCGGGCATGACCCCACTGTCGCGCGGTCAGATCATGACTGAAGACGACTACAACGCCAAGGTTGAAGAGTTCGGTGACGAATTCGACGCCATGATGGGCGCCGAAGGCATCCGTGAAATGCTGCGTTCACTGGATCTGGATCGCGAAGTAGAGCGTCTGCGTTCGGAATTGGCCACAACCGGTTCGGAAGCCAAGAGCAAGAAGCTGACCAAGCGTCTGAAAATTCTTGAAGCATTCCAGCGTTCGGGCATCAAGCCTGAATGGATGATTCTGGAAGTGCTGCCAGTACTGCCGCCGGATCTGCGTCCGCTGGTACCGCTGGATGGTGGCCGTTTCGCTACGTCGGATCTGAACGATCTGTACCGTCGCGTCATCAACCGTAACAATCGCCTCAAGCGTCTGCTAGAACTGCGTGCACCGGACATCATCGTCCGTAACGAAAAGCGCATGCTGCAAGAAGCCGTTGACTCGCTGCTCGACAATGGTCGTCGCGGCAAGGCCATGACCGGCGCCAACAAGCGTCCGCTCAAATCGCTGGCTGACATGATCAAGGGTAAGGGCGGTCGTTTCCGTCAGAACCTGCTGGGTAAGCGCGTTGACTACTCGGGCCGTTCGGTCATCGTTGTCGGCCCACAGCTCAAGCTGCATCAGTGTGGCCTGCCTAAGCTGATGGCGCTGGAACTGTTCAAGCCGTTCATCTTCAATCGTCTTGAAGGTATGGGTCTGTCGACCACCATCAAGCAAGCCAAGAAGATGGTCGAAAACGAAGAGCCAATCGTCTGGGATATCCTGGAAGAAGTGATTCGCGAACACCCGGTTATGCTGAATCGTGCGCCAACGCTGCACCGTCTGGGCATCCAGGCATTTGAGCCCGTGCTGATCGAAGGCAAGGCCATCCAGCTGCACCCACTCGTTTGCGCGGCCTTCAACGCCGACTTCGATGGTGACCAGATGGCTGTTCACGTACCGTTGTCGCTAGAAGCGCAGATGGAAGCCCGCACATTGATGCTGGCATCGAACAACGTGCTGTCGCCTGCTAACGGCCAGCCGATCATCGTACCGTCGCAGGATATCGTTCTGGGTCTGTACTACGCCACCCGTGAGCGTATTAACGCTAAGGGCGAAGGCATGATGCTCGCCGACGTCGCTGAAGTTGAACGCGCACTGGCACTGAAAGAGCTGGATCTGCACGCCAAGATCACCGTTCGTCTGAACGAATGGCAGCCTAAGGAATCGGGCGAAGGCTGGGTTGAAGTAACGAATCGTTACAACACCACGGCCGGCCGTGCACTGCTGTCGCAGATCCTGCCGAAGGGCCTGCCCTTCAAGGCGATCGACAAGGCGCTCAAGAAGAAAGAAATTTCCAAGCTGATCGATGAATCCTTCCGCCGTTGCGGTCTGAAGGAAACCGTTGTGTTTGCCGATAAGCTGATGCAAAACGGCTTCAAGCTGGCAACGCGCGCCGGTATCTCGTTCGCTTCCTGTGACATGCAAGTGCCGGCCGAGAAGACCGACATCCTGAATGCCGCTCGCGAAGAGATCAAGGAAATCGAATCGCAGTACACCAACGGTCTCGTTACCGGCGGTGAGCGCTATAACAAGGTTGTTGATATCTGGGGTCGCGCTGGCGACCAGGTTGCCAAGGTCATGATGGATCGTCTGGGCAAAGAAGACGTTATTGATGCCGAAGGTAAGACGGTTAAGCAAGAGTCGTTCAACTCCATCTACATGATGGCCGACTCCGGTGCCCGTGGTTCGGCTGCCCAGATTAAACAGCTGGCTGGTATGCGTGGCCTGATGGCCAAGCCGGATGGTTCGATTATCGAAACACCGATTTACTCGAACTTCCGCGAAGGTCTGAACGTGCTCGAGTACTTCATCTCGACTCACGGTGCCCGTAAGGGTCTGGCCGATACGGCACTGAAGACCGCCAACTCGGGTTATCTGACCCGTCGTCTGGTCGATGTAACGCAGGATCTCGTGATCATCGAAGATGATTGCGGCACAGAGAACGGTTTCGTTGTTCGTGCCCTGATCGAAGGCGGTGAAGTGATTGAGCCACTGCGTGATCGTATCCTCGGCCGCGTGACCGCTGCTGACGTGATCCACCCTGAAACTCAGGAAACGCTGATCGAAACCGGCACCATGCTGGACGAAGATCTGTGCGACCTGATTGATCAGGCGGGTGCCGATGAAGTGAAGGTTCGTACACCGCTGACGTGTGCTACCCGTTACGGTCTGTGCGCACAGTGCTACGGTCGCGACCTGGGTCGTGGTTCGATGGTCAATGCCGGCGAAGCCGTCGGTGTCATCGCGGCACAGTCGATTGGTGAACCGGGTACCCAGCTCACCATGCGCACCTTCCACGTAGGTGGTGCGGCATCGCGTGCGGCTGCAGCTTCGCAAGTAGAAAACAAGAGCGCTGGTGTGGTTCGTTTCTCAGCCCTCATGCGTTATGTCACCAACGCCCGTGGCGAGAAGATCGTCATTACGCGTTCAGGTGAAGTGCTGATTACGACCGAACTGGGTCAAGAGCGCGAGCGTCACAAAGTACCGTACGGTGCAACCCTGATGGTCTCCGATGGGGACAACATCAAGGCCGGCACCAAGCTGGCTACGTGGGATCCGCACACCCGTCCGATCATTACCGAATACGCCGGTACCATCCGCTTCGAACACGTTGAAGAGGGTGTCACTGTCGCCAAGCAGATGGATGATGTTACCGGCCTGGCAACACTGGTCGCCATCGATCCGAAGCGTGGTGGTAAGGCCCAGAACAAGGGTCTGCGTCCACAGGTCAAACTGCTCGACGCCAGCGGTAACGAAGTGCGTATTGCCGGTTCAGAGCATCCGGTGGCCATCGCCTTCCAGGTGGGCTCGATTATCAGCGTGACCGATGGTCAGCAAGTGGGCGTGGGTGATGTGCTGGCCCGTATGCCACAAGAATCTGCCAAGACCCGTGATATTACCGGCGGTCTGCCGCGCGTTGCCGAGCTGTTCGAAGCCCGTACGCCGAAAGACACCGGTATGCTGGCCGAAGTGACCGGTACCGTTTCGTTCGGTAAGGACACCAAGGGCAAACAGCGTCTGGTACTGACAGATCTCGAGGGCAACGACCACGAGTTCCTGATCCTGAAAGACAAGCACGTGCTGGTGCACGATGGTCAGGTCGTCAACAAGGGCGAACTGATTGTCGACGGCGAACCGGATCCGCAGGACATCCTGCGTCTGAAGGGCGTTGAAGAGCTGGCCCGTTACATCACTGACGAAGTGCAGGACGTTTACCGTCTGCAAGGCGTTAAGATTAACGACAAGCACATCGAAGTTATCGTTCGCCAGATGCTGCGCCGCGTACAGATTACCGATCCGGCTGATTCGACCTATATCAAGGGCGAACAAGTCGAGCGTTCTGAAGTGCTGATTACCAACGACACGCTGCGTGCCGAAGGTAAGCGTGAAGTAGAGTTTGATCCGGTGTTGCTGGGTATTACCAAGGCATCGCTGTCGACAGACTCGTTCATCTCGGCCGCATCCTTCCAGGAAACCACCCGCGTTCTGACCGAAGCCGCCATTATGGGCAAGCGCGACGATCTGCGTGGTCTCAAGGAAAACGTCATTGTGGGTCGCCTCATCCCGGCTGGTACGGGTCTGGCATACCATGCGGCACGTCGTGGCAAGTCGGCGGCAGCAGCCTTCGACGACGCCTTCGAAGCGCCGGCCGAAGAGGTTGCAGTGGAAGAAATCGTGGTGGCAGCAACGTCAGCAGACGCTGGCGAAGCCGACACCGCCAACTGATTCAGGGGGTAGGGAGCCAGGGTCACCTGGCCACCCTTCCCCGGGTCAACCCGGGCTTTGGTTGACGGAATGCCCTGTGGTGGTTTATCATCGCGGGTTTCTCCGGCTAAGCCGCCCGGTTTTCGTGCGGAACGCTGGTTTTGTAGCAGCGTTTCCGAGGGTTTGCCGGGCCACCCACAGGGTGTGACCGCAACTTATTTGTAGGAAGAAGGGTGGGTTTGCCACCCGGATTTATTGGGGATTTTAGATATGCCAACCATTAATCAGCTCGTGCGTAAGCCGCGCGTCAAGGTTGAAGCCAAGAACAAGGTTCCGGCGCTTGAAGCTTGCCCGCAAAAACGTGGCGTTTGCACTCGCGTTTACACCACAACGCCTAAGAAGCCGAACTCAGCACTGCGTAAAGTTTGCAAGGTTCGTCTGACCAACGGTTTCGAGGTTATCTCGTACATCGGCGGTGAAGGCCACAATCTGCAGGAGCACTCGGTCGTTTTGATCCGCGGTGGTCGTGTTAAGGATCTTCCAGGTGTGCGTTACCACACCGTCCGCGGCTCGCTGGATACCCAGGGTGTTAAGGATCGTAAGCAGTCCCGTTCGAAGTATGGCGCCAAGCGCCCGAAGGCCGCTTAATTTAAGCGCCTGCTGTCCGTTTACTGAAAGGTAGTTAACATGCCCCGTCGTCGCGAAGTACCCAAACGTGACATCCTGCCGGATCCTAAGTTCGGCAATGTCGACGTATCAAAATTCGTTAATGTTCTGATGATTTCTGGCAAGAAGTCAGTTGCCGAACGTACCATCTATGGTGCATTCGACCAGATCACCAACAAAGGTGGCCGTGATCCGCTAGAAGTTTTTGCTCAAGCGCTCACCAATGCAAAGCCAATGGTGGAAGTTAAATCCCGCCGTGTGGGTGGTGCAAATTACCAGGTGCCGGTTGAAATTCGTCCGTCACGTCGTATGGCTTTGGCTATGCGCTGGATTCGTGACGCCGCACGTAAACGTTCGGAAAAATCGATGGGCGCCCGTCTGGCTGCTGAACTGGTCGAAGCTGCGGAAAACCGCGGCGGCGCCGTTAAAAAGCGTGATGAAGTGCACCGCATGGCAGAAGCCAACAAGGCTTTCTCGCATTTCCGCTTCTAAGCTGTCCTTGAATTAATTTTTGTAAAGGTTGTATCGTGGCTCGCAAGACACCCATCGAACGCTATCGCAATATTGGTATTAGTGCCCACATCGACGCCGGTAAGACGACGACGACCGAGCGGATTCTTTTTTACACCGGTGTGAACCACAAAATCGGCGAAGTGCACGATGGTGCCGCGACGATGGACTGGATGGAGCAGGAGCAGGAACGTGGTATTACCATTACCTCGGCTGCTACGACCTGTTTCTGGAAGGGCATGGACACTTCGCGCCCTGAGCACCGTATCAACATTATTGATACCCCGGGGCACGTTGACTTCACGATTGAAGTTGAGCGTTCGATGCGCGTTCTGGATGGTGCCGTCATGGTTTACTGTGCCGTCGGTGGCGTTCAGCCACAGTCGGAAACCGTATGGCGTCAGGCCAACAAGTACAAAGTGCCACGTCTGGCCTTCGTGAACAAGATGGACCGCTCCGGCGCCAACTTCTTCAAGGTCGTCGAGCAGATGAAGACCCGTCTGAAGGCAAACCCTGTGCCGATCGTTATCCCCATCGGCGCAGAAGACACCTTTGAAGGCGTTGTCGATCTCATCAAGATGAAAGCCATCTACTGGGACGAAGCATCGCAGGGTATGAAGTTTGACTACCGCGACATCCCGGCAAACCTGGTTGATGAAGCGAACACCTGGCGCGAACAGATGATCGAAGCGGCTGCTGAAGCCTCTGAAGATCTGATGAATGCTTACCTGGAATCGGGCGACCTGACTGAAGAACAAATTCTTCTGGGTCTGCGCACGCGCACCATCGCCAGCGAAATACAACCGATGCTTTGCGGTACCGCGTTCAAGAACAAGGGCGTGCAGCGCATGCTGGATGCCGTTCTGGATCTGATGCCGTCGCCGCTGGACATTCCACCGGTTGAAGGCGAACTGGAAAACGGTCAACCTGCAACACGTAAGGCTGATGACAGCGAAAAGTTCTCGGCACTTGCATTCAAGCTGATGACCGACCCGTTTGTTGGTCAGCTCACATTCGTACGCGTTTACTCGGGTGTTCTGAACTCGGGCGACACCATCTACAACCCGATCAAACAGCGCAAAGAGCGTATTGGTCGTATTCTGCAGATGCACGCTAACGAACGTGAAGAAATCAAAGAACTGCGCGCCGGCGATATCGCTGCCTGTGTAGGCATGAAGGAAGTGACCACGGGCGAAACCCTGTGTGATCCGGATGCCATCATCACCCTGGAACGTATGGAGTTCCCGGAGCCGGTGATTCACGTGGCCGTTGAGCCAAAGACCAAGGCTGACCAGGAAAAGATGGGTATCGCCCTGTCGCGCCTGGCTCAGGAAGATCCTTCGTTCCGCGTCCGTACGGATGAAGAATCGGGTCAGACCATTATCTCGGGTATGGGCGAACTGCACCTTGAGATTATTGTGGATCGTATGCGTCGTGAATTCGGTGTTGAAGCCAACGTGGGCGCCCCGCAAGTGGCCTACCGCGAAACCATCCGCAAGGTCATTGACGATGCCGAAGGCAAGTTCGTCAAACAGTCCGGCGGTCGTGGTCAGTACGGTCACGTTGTGCTCAAGATCGAGCCGAACGAGCCGGGCAAGGGTTACGAGTTTGTTGACGCCATCAAGGGCGGTGTTGTGCCACGCGAATACATTCCGGCGGTTGACAAGGGCCTACAAGACACGATGCCGAACGGTATCCTGGCTGGCTTCCCGATTGTTGACGTTAAGTGTACGCTGCACTTCGGTTCGTACCATGACGTTGACTCGAACGAAAACGCTTTCAAGATGGCCGCTTCGATGGCTTTCAAAGAAGGTATGCGCCGCGCCAGCCCGGTTCTGCTGGAGCCGATGATGGCCGTTGAAGTTGAAACGCCAGAAGAGTACATGGGTAACGTCATGGGTGACCTGTCAGGTCGTCGTGGCATCGTTCAGGGCATGGATGACATCCCGGGCGGCATGAAGGCAATTAAGGCAGAAGTGCCACTTGCTGAAATGTTTGGTTACTCGACTCAGCTTCGCTCATTGACTCAAGGTCGTGCCACGTACTCCATGGAGTTCAAGCACTACACTGAAGCACCAAAGAACGTTGCTGAAGCAATCATCAACAAGAAATAATTTCGAATTCTGAACTTTTAAGGAAGCTAAAAATGGCAAAGGGTAAGTTTGAACGTAACAAGCCGCACGTAAACGTGGGCACGATTGGTCACGGTGACCATGGCAAGACAACGCTGACGGCGGCAATCGCCACGGTGCTGGCAGCCAAGTTTGGTGGTGAAGCCAAAGCGTACGACCAGATTGATGCGGCGCCAGAAGAAAAGGCACGTGGTATTACGATTAACACCGCGCACGTTGAGTACGAAACTGCCAACCGTCACTACGCACACGTTGACTGCCCAGGCCACGCCGACTACGTCAAGAACATGATTACCGGTGCTGCCCAGATGGATGGCGCGATCCTGGTATGTTCGGCCGCTGACGGCCCGATGCCGCAGACTCGCGAGCACATCCTGCTGGCCCGTCAAGTTGGCGTTCCATACATCATCGTCTTCCTGAACAAGTGCGACATGGTTGATGACGCAGAACTGCTGGAACTCGTAGAAATGGAAGTTCGTGAACTTCTATCCAAGTACGACTTCCCGGGCGACGACGTGCCAATCATCAAGGGTTCGGCACTGAAGGCCCTCGAAGGCGACCAAAGCCCGATCGGCGAACCAGCCATTCTGGAACTGGCCGCAGCACTGGACAGCTACATCCCAACGCCAGAGCGCGCCGTTGACCTGCCGTTCCTCCTCCCGATCGAAGACGTATTCTCGATCTCGGGTCGTGGCACCGTAGTTACCGGTCGTGTAGAGCGCGGCATCGTCAAGGTTGGTGAAGAACTTGAAATCGTTGGCATCAAGCCAACCACCAAGACCACCTGTACCGGTGTCGAAATGTTCCGTAAGCTGCTTGACCAAGGTCAAGCCGGTGACAACGTCGGCGTACTGCTGCGTGGCACCAAGCGTGAAGACGTAGAGCGCGGTCAAGTACTGTGCAAGCCGGGTTCGATCAAGCCACACACCCACTTCGAATCTGAAGTGTACGTCCTCTCGAAGGACGAAGGCGGTCGTCATACCCCGTTCTTCAACAACTACCGTCCACAGTTCTACTTCCGTACCACCGACGTCACGGGCGCCATCGTCCTGCCAGAAGGTACAGAAATGGTTATGCCGGGTGACAACATCCGTATGACCGTAAAACTGATCAACCCGATCGCCATGGAAGAAGGTCTGCGCTTCGCGATTCGCGAAGGCGGCCGTACCGTTGGCGCCGGCGTCGTCTCGAAAATCATCGAGTAATTCGCTGATTAACCGGGTGCCCTGGCCACAAGCTGGCGGCATCCGGGAGCGGCTTTGCAGGAGTGCAATTCTTCTGTATAGTGCGCCGCTCGCTGTTGTTCTTTAATTGCTCTTTTACTGTTCTTTGGATGTCAACATGCAAAACCAAAAAATCCGTATTCGCCTTAAAGCATACGACTATCGTTTGATCGATCAGTCTGCTCAGGAAATCGTTGAAACCGCAAAGCGCACTGGCGCTGTTGTTCGCGGCCCGGTTCCTCTGCCTACACGCAAGCAGCGCTTTGACATTCTGCGTTCGCCACACGTCAACAAGACGTCGCGCGATCAGCTGGAAATCCGTACGCACCTGCGCCTGATGGACATCATTGATCCGACCGACAAAACGGTTGACGCTCTGATGAAGCTGGATCTGCCAGCTGGCGTAGACGTCGAACTCAAGTTGCAGTAATACCGGGAACGTAGTATAGTTTCCGGCTTTCCTGGCGCCGAGTTATCGGCGCCAATGTAGTTCCTGTTGTATATAAACCGACGCCGGCCAATCGCAGCCGGTGATTAGGAGAATAATAGATGAGTCTAGGCCTTGTAGGACGCAAGGTCGGCATGACGCGCATCTTTGCCGAGGATGGTGCTTCCATCCCTGTCACAGTGCTCGATGTGTCGAACAATCGCGTCGCACAAATCAAGACGCCCGAAACGGACGGCTACGCCGCTGTTCAGGTTGCTTTCGGTCAACGCCGTGCTTCGCGCATGACGAAGGCTTTGAGTGGTCACCTGGCAAAAGCTGGTGTTGAGTCCTCGCGCGTTCTTAAAGAATTCACGGTTGCTGCAGATGCGCTGGACGGCTTTAAGCCGGGCGACGCTATCGCTGCGACTATTTTTGAAGCTGGCCAGAAGGTCGACATCACCGGCGTCACGATCGGTAAGGGCTTTGCTGGCGGCATCAAACGTCACCACTTCAGCTCGAATCGCGCGTCGCACGGTAACTCGTTGTCGCACAATGCGCCTGGCTCGATCGGTATGGCGCAGGATCCGGGTCGTGTTTTCCCGGGTAAGCGCATGGCCGGTCACCTCGGTGATGTTCAGCGTACGGCTCAGAACCTGGTTGTGGTTCGCGTCGACGCCGAGCGTCAACTCCTCCTCGTCAAGGGCGCCGTTCCTGGCTCCCGCGGATCGGACGTTGTTGTACGTCCTGCCGTTAAGGCCTAAGGGGATACCATGGAACTAAAGATTATTAACGATCAGGGTCAGGAAGCTAGCCGTTTGCAAGCTTCGGACGTGCTGTTCGCTCGCGAATACAACGAGAACCTGGTGCATCAACTGGTGATTGGCTATCAAGCCAATGCCCGTAGTGCCAACTCGAAGCAAAAGGGTCGTGACGATGTTGCTCACACTACCCACAAGCCTTGGCGTCAAAAGGGTACGGGTAACGCCCGTTCCGGTATGACGTCTAGCCCGATCTGGCGTGGAGGCGGTCGCGCATTCCCGAATTCGCCTGATCAGAACTACGCACACAAGATCAACCGTAAAATGTATCGCGCCGGTATGGCCACGATTCTATCGCAGCTCGTTCGCGAAGATCGCCTAGCCGTGGTTGATGCATTTGCTGTCGAAGCACCTAAGACCAAGCTGTTCGCGCAGAAGGTCAAGAATATGGGCTTTGATCAGGTGTTGGTGATCACGGACAATCTGGACGAAAACCTGTGGCTCTCGTCGCGCAACCTGCCAAATGTGCTGGTGCTCGAAGCCAAAGAAACCGATCCAGTCTCGCTCGTACGTTACGCAAAGGTTGTAGTAACGCGTGACGCCGTGGCTAAGTTTGAGGAGATGTGGGGATGAACCAGGAACGACTGTTACAGGTATTGCTGGCACCCCAGGTATCCGAAAAAGCTACCTACGTTGCCGACAAGAACAACCAAGTGGTCTTCAAAGTAGCCGCAGACGCGACTAAGCCGGAGATCAAGGCAGCTGTTGAGCTGCTCTTCAAGGTCGAAGTCGATGCTGTCCAGGTCCTGAATACCAAGGGCAAGGTTAAGCGTCGTGGTGCGATCACGGGTCGCCGTAAGGGCTGGAAGAAGGCATTCGTATGCCTGAAGCCGGGCCAGGAGATCCAGTTTGCTGAAGGAGGGGTGGCATAATGGCACTCGTCAAAGTCAAACCGACATCGCCCGGTCGTCGTGGCGTCGTCAAGGTTGTCCACGAGAATCTGCACAAGGGTCGCCCTCACGCAGCGCTCGTAGAAAAACAATCGAAAAACGCTGGTCGTAACAACAACGGCCGTATTACTGTACGTCACCAGGGTGGTGGTTCGAAGCAACACTATCGCCTGATCGACTTCAAGCGTAACAAAGATGGCATCCCAGGCAAGATTGAACGCCTGGAGTATGACCCTAACCGTACTGCCCACATCGCTCTGGTGTTGTATGCAGATGGTGAGCGTCGTTACATCATTGCCCCGCGTGGTCTGGAAGCTGGCGCAACCATCATGAGTGGTTCCGAAGCCCCGATCAAAGCAGGTAACGCACTGCCGATCCGTAACATCCCGGTGGGTACAACGATTCACTGTATCGAAATGATTCCAGGCAAGGGTGCTCAAATGGCCCGCTCAGCTGGCGCTTCGGTTCAGCTGATGGCCCGCGAAGGTGTCTACGCTCAGGTTCGTCTGCGCTCTGGTGAAGTTCGCCGTGTGCACGTTGAATGTCGTGCCACCATTGGCGAAGTCAGCAACGAAGAAAACAATCTGCGTAAGCTCGGTAAAGCCGGTGCTACCCGTTGGCGCGGTATCCGTCCGACCGTTCGTGGTGTTGCCATGAACCCGGTGGATCACCCACATGGTGGTGGTGAAGGCCGTACGGGCGAAGGTCGTGTTCCGGTCTCGCCATGGGGTACCCCAGCTAAGGGTTACCGTACCCGTAGCAACAAGCGTACGACCAGCATGATCGTGCAACGTCGTCACAAGAAATAAGGAATAGACCATGACTCGTTCACTGAAAAAAGGTCCGTTCGTTGATGCGCACCTGATTAAAAAGGTCGAAGCAGCGATTGCCAGCAATGACAAACGCCCCATCAAGACTTGGTCTCGTCGTTCGACAGTGCTACCGGAATTTCTCGGTATGACACTGGCGGTTCACAACGGTCGTCAGCACGTTCCTGTGTTTGTGACTGAAAACATGGTTGGCCATAAGCTTGGCGAGTTCTCCCTGACGCGTACGTTCAGGGGTCACGTTGCCGGCAAGAAAGCCAAGAAGTAAGGAGCCGATGATGGAAACTCGTGCTGTACTGCGCGGCGTGCGCCTCTCGGCGCAAAAAGGCCGTCTCGTTGCTGACCTCGTTCGCGGCAAGTCCGTGGGCCAGGCCCTAAGCATTCTGGCGTACTCCCCTAAAAAGGGTGCCCTAATCGTTAAGAAGGTGATTGAATCAGCAATCGCCAATGCCGAGCACAATGAAGGTGCCGACATTGATGAGCTGATCGTCAAGACCATCTATGTCGAAAAGGGTATGGTGCTTAAGCGCTTCACTGCGCGCGCCAAGGGTCGCGGCAACCGTATCACCAAGCCAACCTGTCACGTTTTCGTGACCGTGGGCAACTAAGGAATCGCTATGGGACAGAAAATTCACCCAACTGGCTTCCGACTCAGTGTTACTCGTGACTGGAGTTCGCGTTGGTACGCTAGCGATAAAGATTTCGCTGGCATGCTGGCCGAGGACAACAAGGTCCGCGTATACCTGAAGAAGAAGCTCGCTCACGCATCTGTGGGCAAGGTTCTGATCGAGCGTCCTGCCAAGAACGCCCGTGTAACCGTATTCTCGGCACGTCCGGGTGTGGTTATCGGCAAGAAAGGCGAAGAAATTGATCAGCTGCGTTCGGATCTGCAAAAGATCATGGGCGTGCCTGTTCACGTTTCGATCGAAGAAATCCGCAAGCCGGAAACTGATGCACAGCTGATCGCCGACTCGATCGCGCAACAGCTTGAAAAGCGCATCATGTTCCGTCGCGCCATGAAGCGTGCAATGCAGAACGCCATGCGTCTGGGTGCTCAAGGCATCAAGATCATGAGTTCCGGTCGTCTGAACGGCGCCGAAATTGCCCGTACCGAATGGTACCGCGAAGGCCGTGTGCCACTACACACCCTGCGCGCCAACATTGACTACGCAACCTCTGAAGCTATGACGACTTATGGTCTGATCGGCATCAAGGTTTGGGTCTACAAGGGCGAGCATCTGGCACCGGGCGAGCAGCCTGCTGTGGTTGAAGAACCTAAGCGTGCTCCACGTCGCCCGCGTGGTGATGATGAAGGCAAGTCGGACAAAAAGCCGGCCGCCAAGCGTGTTAGAAAGGCAGGTGCATAATGCTGCAACCCGCACGTCGTAAATACCGCAAGGAACAGAAAGGCCGTAACACCGGCCTGGCTACCCGCGGTGCCACCGTTGCTTTTGGCGAATTTGGCCTGAAGTCAACCGATCGCGGCCGTCTAACGGCTCGTCAGATCGAAGCGGCCCGTCGCGCCATGACCCGCCACATCAAGCGTGGTGGTCGTATCTGGATCCGTGTATTCCCGGACAAACCGATCTCCAAGAAGCCTGCCGAAGTCCGTATGGGTAACGGTAAGGGCAATCCGGAGTACTACGTTGCTGAAATTCAGCCGGGTAAGGTTCTGTACGAAATGGATGGCGTCAATGAGACGCTGGCTCGTGAAGCATTCAAGCTGGCTGCTGCCAAGCTGCCACTGCGCACGATCTTCGTTACTCGCCACCTGGGGTAAGAGATGAAAGCAACTGAACTCAGAAACAAATCGAACGACGAGCTGAAGCAAGAATTGCTCGACCTGCTGAAAGCCCAGTTTTCTCTGCGTATGCAGAAGGGCACCCAGCAGCTGAGCAACACCAGCCAGCTCGGCAAGGTCCGTCGCGACATCGCTCGCGTACGCACCATTATCCGTGAAAGGGTCTAATCATGACTGATAAGACTGGTATGAACCGCACCCTCGTGGGTCGTGTGGTTAGCGACAAGATGCAAGAGACGGCCACAGTGCTCGTCGAGCGTCGCGTTAAGCACCCGATGTACGGTAAGGTCATCACGCGCTCGAAGAAATATCATGCGCACAACGCAAACAACGATGCCAAGACGGGTGACCTCGTCCAGATCGTTGAATGCCGACCGATGTCCCGCACCAAGACCTGGCAAATTGCCAAGTTGCTGGAGCGTGCCGAAGTTCTGTAAGAAAAAAAGAGGCAAAAGTTTGTTTTGCCTCTTGCAACGGCCGGATTAGTTCGTTATAATCCGGCCTCTTTCGCTACAACCTTGCATTGCACCACTGTGCGATCTCGGTTTTAGTAAGTGTTGAAACCCAAGACTGCCCGTGCGCCATCTGTTGGTAGCGGGACAAGTTGGAGTTAATGATGATTCAGATGCAGTCGATGCTGGACGTCGCCGATAACACCGGCGCTCGTTCTGTAATGTGTATCAAAGTGCTGGGCGGCTCAAAGCGCCGTTATGCCGGCATTGGCGACATCATCAAGGTGTCGATCAAAGATGCAGCGCCGCGTGGCCGCGTGAAGAAGGGTGACGTCTACAACGCCGTCGTCGTTCGCACCGCCAAGGGTGTCCGCCGTACTGATGGTTCGCTGGTTAAGTTTGATGGCAATGCTGCCGTCCTGCTCAACAACAAGCTCGAACCAATCGGTACCCGTATCTTCGGCCCGGTAACCCGGGAGTTGCGCACGGAGCGTTTCATGAAGATCGTTTCGCTCGCTCCTGAAGTGCTATAAGGAAGCCGCCAAATGGATAAGATTCGTAAAGGCGACGAAGTTATCGTCACCACAGGTAAGGACAAGGGCCGTCGTGGCACCGTCGTTCTTCGTGTCGACGCTGATCGCGTTGTTGTAGAAGGCATTAACCGCGTCAAGAAGGCAACCAAGCCGAACCCAATGCTGGGTACGCCAGGTGGCATCATTGACAAGGATATGCCGATTCAGGTTTCCAACCTGGCTTTGTGGAATGCCAAGGCAGGCAAGGGTGACCGTGTCGGCTTCAAGGTACTCGACGATGGTCGCAAGGTTCGCGTGTTCAAGTCGAACGGCGAACAGGTTGAGGCATAAGGGGATCCGCATGTCACGTTTGCAAGATTTTTACAAAAACACGGTCGCCCCGGCGCTGATGAAAGAATTCAGCTTCAAGTCACCGATGGAAGTGCCGCGCATCACCAAGATCACCCTGAACATGGGTGTGGGTGAAGCGGTCGCTGACAAAAAGGTGCTTGAGCACGCTGTGTCCGATTTGACCAAAATTGCTGGCCAAAAGCCGGTAGTAACACTGTCCCGTAAGTCGATCGCCGGCTTCAAGATTCGTGACAACTACCCGATTGGCTGTATGGTTACCCTGCGCGGACCGCGCATGTTCGAATTCCTGGATCGTCTGGTTACCGTGGCTCTGCCGCGCGTTCGTGACTTCCGTGGTGTTCAGGGCAAGGGTTTTGATGGCCGTGGTAACTACAACATGGGTGTCAAAGAGCAGATTATTTTCCCGGAAATCGAGTACGACAAGATCGATACACTCCGCGGGATGAATATCAGCATCACGACCACCGCGAAGAATGACAGCGAAGCCAAGGCTCTGCTGGCTGCCTTCAAGTTCCCTTTCAAGAATTGAGGCGATTATGGCCAAAACAGCCCTGATCAATCGTGAAGCGAAGCGTCGCGCACTTGTTGCGAAATTCGCCAAGAAGCGTGAAGCCCTCCAGGCAATCATTAACGACCAGTCGCAAACCGACGAAGCTCGTTATGAAGCACGCCTGAAGCTGCAGCAACTGCCGCGCAACGCTAACCCAACCCGTACCCGCAACCGCTGTCAGTTGACGGGCCGTCCCCGTGGCACATTCCGTAAGTTTGGTCTGTGTCGTCACAAGATCCGTGAGCTCGCCTTTAAGGGAGAAATCCCGGGCGTGATCAAGGCCAGCTGGTAAGCAGGAGGATTTGATATGGCAATGAGTGATCCGATCGCCGATATGCTGACCCGCATCCGCAATGCGCAAATGGCACAAAAGCTGGTGGTGCGTATGCCCTCCTCCAAGCTTAAAGTAGCTGTTGCAAAAGTGCTCAAGGATGAAGGTTACGTTGAGGATTTTGCCGTGCGTGGTGAAGCTGCCAAGCCGGAACTTGAAATTGGTCTGAAGTATTACGCTGGCCGCCCTGTGATTGAGCGCATTGAGCGCGTCTCTCGCCCAGGTCTGCGTGTCTACAAACCGTCTGCTGACATTCCCCGCGTCATGAATGGCCTGGGCATTGCGATTGTTTCCACCCCGCAAGGTGTGATGACTGATCGTAGCGCTCGTGCAGCCAATGTCGGCGGCGAAGTGCTCTGCTACGTAGCCTAAGGGAGGATTCGATATGTCTCGCGTAGCTAAGAATCCAGTTGCACTACCCAAGGGTGTAGAAGTCAACCTGGCCGGCGGCAACGTTACGGTCAAGGGTCCGCTGGGCTCGTTGACGCTGAACCACAACCCGGCTGTTACAGTCGTGGTTGAAGGTGAACAGCTGTTGGTGAAGGCAGTAGCGGGCGCAGAAAATGCAAACGCCATGTCTGGCACCACCCGTGCTCTGCTGGCCAATCTGGTCAACGGCGTGTCCAAGGGTTTCGAAAAGAAACTCACTCTGGTTGGTGTGGGCTATCGTGCCGCCGCCCAGGGCGACACTCTGAACCTTTCGCTCGGTTTCTCGCACCCGGTTGCTCACAAGATGCCTGCTGGCGTCAAAGTGGAAACCCCGTCGCAAACCGAAATCCTGATCAAGGGGATCGACAAGCAACAAGTAGGACAGGTTGCTGCCGAGATTCGTGCTTACCGCAAGCCAGAGCCTTACAAGGGCAAGGGTGTGCGTTACGCCGATGAGGTCGTCATCCTCAAGGAAACCAAGAAGAAGTAAGGGTGCCCCATGAAAGATAAGAAACAGTCGCGTCTGCGCCGTGCCCGTCAGGCACGTGCCCGCATCGCTGGTCTGAAGGCCGTGCGCCTGAGCGTTTTCCGCACCAACCAGCACATCTACGCCCAGGTCATCTCGGCCTGTGGTGGCAAAGTACTGGCTGCTGCTTCCACCGTAGAAACGGAAATCCGCAAGGATGTTCCAAACGGCGGTAACGTTGCTGCTGCACAAACGGTTGGCAAGCTAGTTGCTGAACGTGCCCGCAAGGCTGGTATTGAAGAAGTAGCTTTTGACCGCTCGGGTTTCAAGTACCACGGACGTGTCAAGGCTCTGGCTGAAGCTGCCCGTGAAAACGGTCTTAAGTTCTAAGCCGCGTAGGAATCGAGGATAACTATGGCGAAAGCACAAAGTCGCAAACCGCAACAAGCGGAAGAGCGTGATGAGTCTGGCCTGCGCGAGAAGATGGTTGCCATCAACCGCGTAAGCAAGACCGTAAAGGGTGGCCGTATCATGAGCTTCGCCGCACTGACAGTAGTCGGTGACGGTGACGGTGGTGTCGGCATGGGTAAAGGCAAGGCTCGCGAAGTGCCACTGGCAGTTCAAAAGGCCATGGAAGAAGCCCGCCGCCGTCTATTCAAGGTTTCGCTCAAGAACGGTACCGTTCAGCACACGCTGATGGGTCGTCACGGCGCAGCCAAGGTGATCATTCAACCAGCCCCTGAAGGTACTGGGATCATCGCCGGTGGTGCAGTGCGTAACGTGTTTGAAGTTGTCGGTATCACCAACGTTGTTGCCAAGTGCCTTGGCTCGACTAACCCGTACAACGTCATCCGCGCAACCCTGAATGGTCTGAAGTCCATGAACACGCCGTCGGAAGTTGCTGCCAAGCGTGGCAAGACCATCGAAGAAATTCTGGGGTAAGTCATGTCGAATAAGAAACTCAAGGTTACGCTCGTCAAGAGCGTTATCGGTACCAAGCAAGACCACCGCGCAACAGTGCGTGGTCTGGGTCTGGGCCGTGTTAACTCGACCGCAGTGCTGGAAGATACGCCAGCTGTCCGCGGCATGATTCACAAGGTGCAATACCTCGTGAAGAGCGAAAGCGTCTAAGAGGAAGTTATGGAACTCAATACCATTCAACCTGGTGCTGGTGCCAAACACGCTGCAAAGCGCGTAGGCCGCGGCATTGGTAGCGGTCTGGGCAAAACCTCGGGCCGTGGTCACAAAGGTCAGAAGTCGCGTACCGGTGGCTATCACAAAGTTGGTTTCGAAGGCGGTCAAATGCCGCTGCATCGTCGCCTGCCTAAGCGTGGCTTTATCTCGCTGACGCGTGCACGTGTTGCCGAAATCCGCTTATCGGATCTGCAGAACATGCCAGTTGATGATATCGACCTGGCTGTCCTCAAACAGTGTGGCGTTGTTTCAACGCTGGCCCTGTCGGCCAAAGTAGTGCTGTCTGGTGAAATCAGCCGCAAGGTTGTGCTCAAGGGCATCGGCGCTACCAAGGGCGCTAAGGCAGCTATCGAAGCCGCTGGCGGCTCGATCGAAGCAGCGTAAGTCATACAGGACAGATCGGACATGCAGCAAAACGCACTCACGCAGGGCAGCAAACACGGAGAACTCAAGCGTCGCTTGATGTTCCTCCTGGGTGCGCTCATCGTGTACCGCATCGGCGCGCATATTCCCGTACCGGGAATTGACCCGTCGGTGCTGTCCGATCTATTCTCGCGTCAAAAGGACGGCATCCTGGGCATGTTCAACATGTTCTCCGGTGGCGCTTTGTCCCGCTTTACTATTTTTGCCCTGGGCATCATGCCCTACATTTCTGCTTCGATCATCATGCAGTTGATGACCGTTGCCAGTCCTGCGCTCGAATCTCTGAAAAAAGAGGGTCAGGCCGGACAACATAAGATTTCGCAGTACACGCGCTACGGCACCGTCGTTCTGGCTTTTTTCCAGGCATTGGGTATTGCTGTTGCGCTTGAGGCACAACCCGGCCTCGTGTTAGATCCAGGCTTGGGCTTCCGTTTCGAAACGGTTATTACGCTCGTTACCGGCACCATGTTCCTGATGTGGGTTGGCGAACAGATTACTGAACGCGGCCTGGGCAACGGCATCTCGATTATTATCTTTGCGGGTATCGCCGCGGGTCTGCCAGGTTCGCTGGGTGGCATCCTGGAACTGGTACGTACCGGTGCCATGAACCCACTGACGGCTATTGTTATCGTGGCCATCGTCGTTCTCGTCACCGCATTCGTCGTTTTCGTAGAACGTGGTCAGCGTCGTATTCTAGTTAACTACGCCAAGCGTCAGGTGGGCAACAAGCTATACGGTGGTCAGTCATCGTTCCTGCCGCTCAAGCTTAATATGGCCGGTGTTATTCCGCCGATCTTCGCATCGTCGATCATTCTGTTCCCGGCTACGCTGGCTGGATGGTTCGGTGCCGGTGAAAGCATGCTGTGGCTGAAAGATATTGCTAACGGCTTGTCGCCAGGTCAGCCGCTGTATATCCTGCTCTACGCAGCAGCCATCATATTCTTCTGCTTCTTCTATACAGCGCTCGTGTTCAACACCCGTGAAACTTCAGATAACCTGAAAAAGAGCGGTGCCTTCATTCCGGGTATTCGTCCGGGTGAGCAGACCTCGCGTTATATCGAAAAAATTCTGACCCGCCTCACAATGATCGGTGCCGTTTACATCACCATCGTTTGTTTGTTGCCGGAGTTCCTGATTCTCAAGTGGAACGTACCGTTCTACTTCGGCGGCACCTCGCTGCTCATTATTGTGGTCGTCACTATGGACTTTATGTCCCAGGTGCAGGCTTTTGCAATGTCGCATCAGTACGAAAACCTGCTCAAGAAGGCTAACTTCAAGGGTGGATTGGGCAACCGCTAAGGCGACCCATAGACTGATCGAAGGCAGTATCGTTTTTTGTTTTAAATCTCTACGCAAGAACCCGATGGGAAGCCACGGCTGGGCTGAACATCGATATAAAGGAGTAGGTAATGAAAGTTTTGGCTTCGGTACGGCGCTTATGCCGGAACTGCAAGATCATCCGCCGCAAAGGTGTGGTGCGTGTGATTTGCACCGATCCGCGCCACAAGCAGCGTCAGGGTTAATTGCGTCATCGACGCAATTTTTCAAGTTCAGTAGAGACTGAGGATACTCAATGGCTCGTATTGCTGGGGTAAATATTCCCAACCATCAACATGCCGAAATCGCACTGACTGCCATTTTTGGCGTCGGTCGTACCCGTGCACAGAAAATCTGTGACGCTGCCGGTGTTACGCGTACTGTCAAGATCAAAGATCTGACAGATGCTGACATGGAGCGTCTACGTGACGAAGTAGCGAAGTTCACTGTCGAAGGTGATCTACGTCGTGAAGTCACCATGAATATCAAGCGCCTCATGGACCTTGGTTGCTATCGTGGTTTCCGCCACCGCAAGGGTCTGCCCTGCCGCGGTCAGCGTACGCGTACCAATGCTCGTACCCGTAAGGGTCCGCGCAAGGCCGCGATCGCTGGTAAGAAGTAACCGAGTCGCATAAGGAAAGGCACCAAACATGGCCAAGACATCGACTAAAGTTCGTAAAAAGATTAAAAAGAACATTGCTGACGGGATCGTTCACGTTCACGCATCGTTCAATAACACCATCATCACCATTACCGATCGCCAGGGCAATGCACTGTCGTGGGCAACTTCGGGCGGCGCCGGCTTCAAGGGCTCCCGTAAGTCGACCCCGTTTGCTGCTCAGGTTGCTGCGGAAGCAGCCGGTAAAGTGGCCCAAGAATGCGGCATCAAGAATCTTGAAGTCCGCATCAAGGGTCCGGGCCCAGGCCGTGAATCGGCTGTGCGTGCATTGAACGCACTGGGAATCAAGATCACTGCAATTTCGGATGTGACTCCGGTGCCGCACAACGGCTGCCGTCCTCCGAAAAAGCGCCGTATTTAAGGAGAACCTGACATGGCTCGTAATCTAGATCCCAAATGCCGTCAGTGCCGCCGCGAAGGCGAAAAGCTGTTCCTCAAGGCTGAGAAATGTTTCAGCGACAAATGTGCTATCGAACGTCGCGCCTATGCGCCTGGCCAACACGGTCAGCGCTCTGGTGCCCGTTTGTCTGACTTTGGTGTGCATCTGCGCGCCAAGCAAAAGATTCGTCGTATCTACGGCGTTCTTGAAGGTCAGTTCCGCCGCATTTTTGCTAAAGCTGATAGCCGCAAGGGTCAGACTGGTGAAAACTTGCTGCAACTGCTGGAAGCACGTCTTGATGCTTCGACCTACCGCATGGGTTTTGCCGGTTCACGTGCTGAAGCACGTCAGTTGGTTCGCCACAACGGTATTCTGGTTAACGGCAAGCGCGTCAACATTCCTTCGTACACCCTGAAACCGGGTGACGTGGTTGAGCTGACTGAAGCTTCTCGTGGTCAACTGCGTGTTAAGGCTGCGCTTGAAGCTGCCGAAAGCCGTGGTTTCCCTGAGTGGATTTCGGTCGACGCCAAAGCTGGCAAGGCTACCTTTAAGGCAATGCCACAGCGCTCAGAGCTGTCGCCGACCCTTAACGAAGGCCTCGTCATCGAACTGTATTCGAAGTAAGCCACAAGGCTCACTGAGTTTTCAGCTTACTTTTGAATCTTAAACAGGAATCGCTCATGCAAGGAAATGCACTATTGAAGCCGCGCAGCATCGATGTCCAGACCATCTCTCCGGTTCACGCCAAAGTGGTCATGGAACCGTTCGAGCGTGGTTATGGTCATACGCTGGGTAATGCACTGCGTCGCATCCTGCTGTCGTCGATGGAAGGCTACGCGCCGACCGAAGTTAAGATCGACGGCGTAGTACACGAGTACTCGACGATCGACGGCGTTCAGGAAGACGTTGTTGACCTGCTCCTCAATCTGAAGGGCGTTGTGTTCAAACTACACAGCCGCAATGAAGTTGTGGTCAAGGTTAGCAAGTCAGGTGAAGGCGTTGTTCGCGCTTCGGATATCGAAGTGCCGCACGATGTTGAAATTATTAATCCTGATCACGTTCTTGCGCACATCCACGCCGGCGGCAAGCTGGACATGGAAATCAAGGTTGAAAAGGGTCGTGGTTACGTTCCTGCCAACCAGCGCAAGCAAGCTGAAGAGCACAAGGTCATCGGTCATCTGATGCTGGATGCCAGCTTTAGCCCGGTGCGTCGCGTTGCCTACTCGGTAGACGCAGCCCGTGTTGAACAGCGTACTGATCTTGATAAGCTCGTGATGGATATCGAAACGGATGGCGTCATTGATCCTGAAGAAGCCGTGCGCATTGCTGCACGTATTCTGATTGACCAGATGTCATTGTTTGCTGACCTCGAAGGCACTGCTAATGGTGCTGACGGTGGTAAGTCGGCTCCGATCGACCCAGTTCTGCTCAAGCCGGTCGACGACCTCGAGCTGACGGTGCGTTCGGCCAACTGCCTCAAGGCTGAAAACATCTATTACATCGGCGACCTGATTCAGCGTACCGAAAACGAGTTGCTTAAGACCCCGAATCTGGGTCGTAAGTCCCTCAATGAAATCAAGGATGTGCTCGCATCGCGCGGTCTCACCCTGGGTATGCGCCTCGACAACTGGCCACCGGCCGGTCTCGAGCGTAACTGATCGCCGGATTAACGAAAGGAACTCATCATGCGTCACCGTCATGGTCTTCGCAAACTGAACCGCACCAGCAGCCACCGTCTGGCTATGTTGCGCAACCTGACCAACGCCCTGCTGCGTTACGAAGCTATCCGCACTACTGTGCCGAAAGCTAAGGAACTGCGTCGCGTCGTTGAGCCGATCATCACTCTGGCTAAGACCCCGACGCTGGCAAACCGCCGTCTGGCATTTGCCCGTCTGCGTGATCGTGAAATGGTTGTTAAGCTGTTTAACGAACTCGGCCCGCGCTTCCAAGCACGTCCGGGTGGCTACACACGTATCCTGAAAGCCGGCTTCCGCCCGGGCGACAATGCACCGATCGCCTACGTAGAACTGGTTGACCGTCCGGAAGGTGTTGAAGCAGTTGAAACAGAAGAGGCCGCTGCTTAACCACAAGTTGAGTCTGTGCCCAATAAAAAACCCAGCCTCGGCTGGGTTTTTTATTGTCGGAACAAACTTATTTCACTGCGTTCTTGGCGGCGATACCGAGGAAAAACAAGCTCCAGCCTTGGAGTAGCAGTTCGATCGCAATCAGCATACCCGGGACCCAGGTGCTGTTATCCGGCCAGCCTGCAAGAATCAGGCCGCCCAGTAGAATCGATAGTGCAGCCGACAGCAAAGGCATAAGCCACTCGCGAAATGCCGTGTGCTGGAATGCGGTAACCAGACGCAGCGCGCCCGTTGCAAAAAGCAGCGTGGCCAGATACAAGGTCACACCTTCAAGAGCTGCTTCCGGGGATACCCAGACAATCACGCCAATCGCAATGTAGATGAGTGCAAAGATCAGTTGGACTGATACCGACTTCCAGCCGCGTGCCTGAAACGCATGCAACCCCTGCATAATCCCGGCGGCCAGTGCAAAGCCACCCATCAGGCTAATGGAAGCGATGGAGAAAAAGGTCTCAGCCATCACGCCAACGGTGCCTAGAACGATCATCAATAGCCCCATCCAGATCAGGGTGCCGGGACGATTCGCCACCGCGCCAAGAACCTTAGCCTGTATATCGGTGAGTTGGGATGTCAATAACGCCATAGTGTATTCCTTGTAATTAATGCAAATCGTTGGGGGTGAAGCTGAACCCGTATTTTACTGCGGGAAGTATCACATGCAGATTAATCTGCATCGCGATCCTGTTTTTGCAATGCCCACATCTGAGCGTAGATGCCATTCGCAGCGAGTAACGCAGCATGGCGGCCACGTTCAACGATGCGTCCGGCATCCAGCACGATGATCTCATCGGCATTCATTACGGTGGATAAGCGGTGCGCAATGATCAGCGTCGTACGGCCACGGGCGGCCACTTCCATGCTGGCCTGAATGGCTTTTTCTGTTTTGGAGTCCAGGGCAGAGGTTGCTTCATCAAATACCAGGATAGGCGGATTTTTCAGTAGCGCCCGGGCAATGGCAACCCGCTGCTTTTCGCCGCCGGAGAGTTTGAGGCCACGTTCGCCTACTTTAGCGTCATAACCGTCTGGGAGCGCTTCCGCAAACTCATGAAGGTGGGCCGCCTTAGCTGCGGCAATCACTTGCTCGCGAGTGGCCGTAGGGTTGCCGTACAAGATGTTGTAATAGAGCGTGTCGTTAAACAGCACGGTATCCTGCGGCACAATAGCAATGCCGCCACGTAGGCTGCTCTGATCAATCTTGCGGATATCAATACCGTTCATCAGAATGCGACCACCCGTGACATCATAGAAACGGTAGATCAGGCGTGCCAATGTTGATTTGCCGGCGCCGGAATGCCCAACCGCTGCCACGGTTTTACCGGCAGGGATTTCGAAGGACACATTGCTCAGGATCGGCCGCGCAGGGTCATAAGCAAAATCCACACTATCAAACAGCACGCTGATGGGCGCCTCGGGTAGGGCGCGTGCATCCGGCGCATCTACGATCTCGCGTTGGGTATTGAGCAAGCCGAACATCCGTTCAATATCGGTCAGTGCCTGGCGAATCTCTCGGTAGACCACACCGAAGAAATTCAGCGGCATATAAAGTTGAATCAGAAAGGCATTCACCAGCACCAGGTCACCCACGGTCATGCTGCCGGCGACGACGCCCTGTGCCGCGTGCCACATCATCGCCACTAGACCGATCACAATAATCAGCTGTTGTCCCATGTTGAGCATGGTCAGCGTCATCTGGCTGCGTACGGAGGCATCTTCCCAGCGGCGCATCGCTTCATCATAGCGATCCAGCTCAAAGGCTTCGTTATTGAAATACTTCACCGTCTCGTAGTTGATCAGGCTATCAATGGCACGCGTATTGGCCGCTGAATCTGCTTCGTTGACGGCACGGCGAATGTGGATCCGCCAGTTGGAAATAATCACCGTAAAGGCCACGTAGCAAACAATCGAGGCCAGCGTAATCCACACAAAAACCTGATCGTATTTATACGCCAGCACACTCATTACCATCACGAGTTCGATAATGGTTGGCAAGATCGAATACAGCGTATAACTAATCAGGTTAGAGATAGCGCGGGTGCCGCGGTCGATATCGCGCGAGACACCGCCGGTCTGCCGCTCCAGATGAAAGCGCAGCGACAGATTGTGCAAATGGGTAAATACAGACAGGGCAATACGGCGAATCGCCTGCTGGGTCACCCGTACAAAAAGAATTTCGCGTAGCTCGGTAAAGCCCGTGCTGGCCAGGCGCGCAAAACCGTACATCAGCAATAAGCCAATGGGTAATACCAGTACCACATCATAGGTTCCGGTCAGCGCATCAATCATGTTCTTGAACACAATGGGCACATACACACTGGCTAGTTTGGCCAGTAGCAGGCAGCCAAAGGCAGCAATCATCCGCCCGCGATAGGCCCAGAGCCAGGGGAGCAGGGATTTCAGCGTGGTCCAGACGTGCAACGGTTCGTTGTTGGCAGGTCCTACAGGTTTATTTCCGTGACGCGACATGAGTTATGACCTTAAAATGACATCCGTAGTTTAATCCTATTAGCGACAAGATCATGATCGATACCCCCTGCCAGTTACCCGACCTGCCACCTGTACTAAAAGTCATCCCCATGCCTTCCGATGCCAATATGTATGGCGATGTGTTCGGAGGCTGGACCATGGGTCATATCGATCTGGCCGGTGCCGTCCTGGGGCATAAGGTTGCTCGCGGTCGGATTGCTACCGTGGCTGTTAACACCATCCAGTTTCATCAGCCGGTGTCGATCGGTGACATCGTCACCTTCTTTGCCGAAGTGGAGAAACGGGGCAGAACCTCGGTTACGATCAAAGTGCAAATGTATGCCGAGCGTCATCCGGACAACCCGGTAACCGTTAAGGTCACCGAAGCGCTGATTACTTACGTGGCGCTCAATGCCGATGGCAGCAAGCGCGAAATGCCTGCTGCCTAACGCCCACGTGCGTTAGCGCTTAAAGTCCCAGCTCGGCCCACATCGCATCAACGCGCGCCTTAACGGCCGGATCGTGCGTAATCGGTGTGCCCCATTCGCGGTTCGTTTCGCCCGGCCACTTGTTCGTAGCATCCAGCCCCATCTTGCTACCCAGGCCGGCAACCGGCGAAGCGAAGTCCAGATAATCGATCGGCGTATTGTCCACCAGCATCGTATCGCGCGTAGCGTCCATGCGTGTGGTCATCGCCCAGATGACTTCTTTCCAGTCGCGAATGTTCACGTCGTCATCCACCACGATAATGAACTTGGTGTACATGAACTGACGCAGGAAACTCCACACGCCCATCATCACGCGGCGGGCATGCCCGGCATACTGTTTACGAATGCTCACCACCGCCAGGCGATAAGAACAGCCTTCGGGCGGTAAATAGAAATCGGTAATTTCCGGAAACTGCTTTTGTAGCAGCGGCACAAAGACTTCATTCAGTGCTACGCCCAGCATTGCCGGTTCATCGGGCGGTTTGCCGGTGTAGGTGGAGTGATAGATCGGGCTCTTGCGCAGGGTCATGCGCTCAACGGTAAATACCGGGAACTCGGCCTGCTCGTTGTAGTAACCCGTATGGTCGCCATAGGGTCCTTCCAGGGCCATCTCGCCGGGGTTCAGCACGCCTTCCAGAACGATCTCGGCCGAGGCAGGTACTTGCAGGGTAGAACCCAGGCAGCGAATCAGTTCGGTTTTCTTGCCGCGTAGTAGGCCGGCAAACTGGTATTCCGACAGCGTATCCGGCACCGGCGTTACAGCGCCCAGAATCGTCGCCGGGTCGCAACCGAGAACAACTGCGACCGGGAAGGGTTGGCCGGGGTTGGCCAGCTGATGGTCACGGAAATCCAGAGCACCACCACGGTGAGCCAGCCAGCGCATAATTAGCTTGTTCGGTCCCAGTACCTGCTGGCGGTAAATGCCCAGATTCTGTCGTGTCTTGTTAGGTCCACGCGTTACCGTAAGCCCCCAGGTCACCAGTGGCGCGACATCACCCGGCCAGCAATGCTGCACCGGTAAGCGGTAAAGATCTACGTCCTTACCTTCGAGCACCACTTCCTGGCAGGGCGCGGACGACACCAGCTTGGGTGACATCGTTAATACCTGCTTGAGCAGCGGCAGCTTCTCCCACGCATCCTTAAAACCCTTCGGTGGTTCTGGCTCTTTTAACACCGCTAGCACCTTACCCACTTCGCGCAGCTTGGCTAATGCTTCAGCTTCGGTCGCCACATCCTGCCCCATGCCCAGTGCCACGCGGCGCACGGTACCGAAAAGATTTCCCAGCACCGGGGTATCAAAGCCGGTCGGGTTTTCAAACAGAATTGCGGGGCCACCCTGACGCAGCACGCGGTCGCAGATCTCCGTCATTTCCAAGTGCGGGCTCACCGGCATCGAGATGCGCTTGAGCTCGCCCATTTTTTCCAGTTGGGCGATAAAGTCGCGCAGGTCGTGATAAACCATAGGGTATTCCTTAGATCAGCGTATCGAGCAGAATGCCGGCAAAGACGGCAGCACCCAACCAGTTGTTGTGCATGAATGCGGTGAAGCACTTCGTTGTATCACGGTCTTTAATCAGCGTGTAGTGATAGAGCGCAATACCGGTGGCGGCAAACAGGCCAATCCAGTAAGGCCAGCCCAGCTGGAGTGTATGGCCAACAGCGGCCAGAATGCCGAGGGTGATGCCATAGCAAATCATGATGGCCGCCACATCAAAACGGCCAAAGGTAATGGCCGAAGTCTTGATGCCGATCTTCAGATCATCCGGGCGATCCACCATAGCGTATTCGGTATCGTAGGCAATCGCCCAGAACACATTGGCTACCAGCAGCCACCAGGCAACGGGTGGCACGGTATCAAGAATCGCTGCAAAGGCCATAGGTATGCCAAAGCCAAAGGCAATGCCCAGGTAACCCTGAGGTATTGCGAAGAAGCGTTTGGTAAAGGGGTAAGAGGCAGCTAGAAACACCGCAACCACAGCCAGCCCAACCAGCAGCGGTGTCAGAATCGGTAGCAGGGTGATGGCTGATAGCGTGACCAGAATAAAAAATACGGTAATGGCTTCGCGCGGGCTTACCCAGCCAGCCACCAGAGGGCGGTCTTTGGTACGCGCTACATGACCGTCAATTTTTCGGTCAGCCAGATCATTGATCACGCAACCGGCAGAGCGCATCAGAAAAGTACCGGCCACAAAGATCAGCAATACATAAAGGGGCGGCATGCCGTCACAAGCCAGCCAGAGCGCCCACAGCGTCGGCCAGAGCAGCAACAGCGTACCGATCGGGCGATGCACCCGCATCAGGCGCAAATACTGAATTAGCTTCGGGGGTGGTGCAGTTGTATTCATTCCCGCATTTTACGAGAAGAGCCGTGGCGCGTCTCAATAACGCAAATCAATCACCTGATTCTGAGTTTCGGGTATCTCAAAGGCGCACTGCTCGAATGCTGGCTTGCCAGTGGCCTTGATGTTATTCGAAAGGCCGTAGCCTTCAATGGGAATCATGCCGAAGCGCTTGTCCATTTGTCCGTCATTGTTCTCATCGTGATAAACAATCACGGCATATTTGCCGGCAGGCAGATCCGTAAATTTAAGGAGGACGCTGCCGGTCTTGGCCGGAGTCGATGTGCGCGCCATAGCCTTGCCTTCCTTGGGGAAGGTGTCCGGCGTGTTGTAAATGCCAGCGCGGACCATCCCTTGATCATCCCGTACGCCATTGATCGTCAAGGTTAATGTGCTGCCGGCAGCCATGGCCAGCGAACTCGCCAATAGTGTGGCTGCTAATACTAATGTTCTGATCATTGCTGCTTCTTTCTCAAAGGGCAGTTTTTGCAACGTGGTTTGCTATGACAGCATTTTTTCTTGCTCATAACTCGCTCCGGCATCGTTAGAAGACAACAGTTGCCCGGTCATCATCTCAGATAAAGTGCTATGCGGCGCTATCCATCTAACGAACGGCTGGTAATAACGAATCAATGAGAATAGTGTTGACAACGATTCTCATTGAGATAGAATAAAGCCTCCCTCAAATGCCATAAAGGTGTTTTCCATGTACGTCTGTATCTGTAATGCCGTAACAGATCGCCACATTGCGCAGGCGGTTGATGAAGGTGCATTAACGGTCGAAGACCTACAGCGCAAGCTTTCGCTGGGCAGCCAATGTGGAAACTGCAAGTCTTGCGCCAAGGATTGTTTGGCAAGCTTGCGCAAAGAGGCGGCAGCCGTTTCGGTTGCCATGCCGTGTTTTATTTAGTTTTTATTGAGAATAGATCTCGTTCGTAGTCGCATCTAATGCCTGAAAATCACTTTCTCCCCGAAAATGCCTACCGTAAAACCGGCCTATGGGTATCGGTTATCCATGTTGTGGGTATTTTGCTCATTGCTTTCTGGGCGGTGCTTTTTGTCGTGCATCCGGAACCGATTGTGATGATGGCTGAAATGGTCGACCGTGAATCGTCGGCGATGGTTCAAACCATCAAGAATCAGGCGGTGCGTGACCGCCAGGAAAAGAAAAACAAAGTCGTTCCCAAAGATAACTCAACGGCGCAGGAACAAGCGGCCACCAAGAACGTGAGTGGTGATCCTGCTGCGGCGCCCGTACATATGCCGGATGCAGGCGCTTCGGATCTGCACAACCCGAAGCCACCTTATCCAGCCGTTAGCCGCAGTAAGGGTGAGCAGGGCGTTGTGTTGCTCAAGGTCTGTGTAGCTGCAACTGGCGCGGTTGATTCGGTTGATCTCGCCAAATCATCGGGCTTCGTCAGGTTGGATCGTGCGGCTAGCGACACCGTAGAACGCTGGCGTTTCCATCCCGCCCGCAAGGGTGGGCAGCCCATTCCCATGTGCTACCAGCTGCCTATCCGCTTCTCTCTGGATCAGGCAATGCCTGCAGCCCCTCAGTAATTTCCCGTCAACGTCATTCCATTTCACAAGGCATTCGTATCATGAACGAACAACTCGGACTTCTTCACATGCTGCAGTCGGGCGGCATCATTATTACGCTCACAGCAATCGTACTGCTCGCCATGTCCGTTATCTCCTGGACGGTCATTATTGTTAAAGGGCTGGGTATTCAGCGCGCAAAGAAGCAGGTTATTGCGGTGCAGAGTTTCTGGCATAGCACTGACTTCGAGCATGGCCTCAAGGCGCTGGAAATTGAAGCGGGTCAACCTAATCCGTTCAAGCAACTCGCCACTGAAGGACAGAGCGCCATGCAGCACCACCGACATAGCGACAAACAATTGCATGACGCGCTAGACCTCAGCGACTGGATGACGGGCAGCTTGAGCAATGCGATTGATGATGCGAAAGATCGTTTGAGCCAGGGGCTGGCGCTATTGGCATCGATCGGATCTACCGCACCTTTCGTCGGACTCTTTGGCACTGTATGGGGTATCTATCATGCCTTGTTAACGATCAGCGATGCAGGCAGCGCTGGGTTGGATAAAGTGGCTGGCCCGGTAGGTGAAGCGCTCATCATGACGGCCTTTGGTCTGGCTGTCGCCATTCCTGCAGTGCTTGGCTACAACGCACTGGTGCGTGGCAACCAATTCATCATCGGTAAGCTCAACCGCTTTGCCTACGACCTGCATGCCTTCTTTGTAACGGGTAATCGCATTGAACGTCCGCAAGCCGTTCGTTCCGTTCGCGCACAGGGCTGATCATCATGGCATTCGGAAGCATGGACAACAATGACGGCAACGTCATGAGCGAAATCAACATGACGCCACTAGTTGACGTTATGCTGGTGCTGCTCATCATCTTTATCGTCACCGTGCCAGTGATGAAGCACTCGATGGAAATCGATCTGCCCAAAGTGTCTACGGCGCCGCAGCTTGAAAAGCCAGATGTAGTTAAGCTTGCGGTAGATGCCAAGGGGGCTTACCGAATCAATAACGCACCGGTGACAGATGAAGCGCTGCGCAAAGAACTCGATGAGCTCGCTACGCATCACCCACAACCTGTGGTCCATATTTATGGGGATAAGCAGGTTGCCTACGAGCGCGTGATCAATGTCATGGGCATGGCCAACAAAGCGGGTATTGAAAAAGTCGGCTTTGTAACAGACCCAGGTAAATAACGTGGCCGACAAACCCAGAACGAGTCTCGCACCCCGTCTATTGCAGGTGGGCGCTGTGCCCGCACCGCAAAATACTGCGGCATCGACGGAAACGGCTAAACGCATTAATAGTCGTGCGCTACTAGGCCAGGCCAGCAGCCTGATTATTGATCACGAAGGGGTGAGCTATGTATTGCGAGCCACCCGCCTTGGCAAATTGATTCTAACCAAGTGACCACCATGAATGACATTCAAACACTTCGCAGCAGTCTCGTACTTCTCATGGCAGCCAGCTTTATAGCCGGGTGCTCTCATACGGGCGCAGTGCATTACGCCAATGATTACACCGTCAATCCTGATGCCGATGTCGAGAACGAAGAGCTCATGTCGGAAACAGGAATGACCAGTATCGGCGGTGGTCCAGGCGGCTATCGCTAATGAAGTTAATGCGCCCGTTAGTTTGCATCTGGATCACAGGATGTAGCGCAACGGGAGAGGTCATGGTCCAGCCCTATCAGAACGCATTAAATCCGGTGGAGCCTACCGTAGTAAACCGGCAGTTGATGGATGAGCAGAATGCCACGACTTTGCCAGAAGCTTTAAAAAATGTACCGGGCATTACCCGTTAGGTAAGCCCACTCAACAATCGTAGTAGCCAGCCGTACAGAGGCACTTAGCCTCCCTGATGCAGCCAGCCAATTAATAGACCCAACCCAACTGATGGGTCATTGGTTATGGAGCATCGTATGAAAACCCTGAAACATCGGAACAAGCAGAAGCAGAGATCAGAAAAGGTAGCGGCAGCAACAGCAACGCCGCAGCGTTTTTCTACCTTGGGCGCAACCATTGCGGCGTTGATGGTCACGCCACTGACGGCGATTGGTCAGACGGCAGAGGGTGAAACTCAAACTTTGAATCAGGTAGAGGTGCGGGCACAGTCACAGTCGGATATCGAAATCAACCGCTATAACGTCAAGGTGACCAAGGCTGCCAAGTTTGAGCAGGATGTGGCAGAAGTGCCGCAGGCGATTACCATCATCCCGGATACGCTGCTAACCGACCAGAACGCCACCACGTTAGAAGAGGCTATGCGCAACGTGCCCAGCGTCACCTTTAACTCCGGTGAGGGCGGCCGTATTGGCGACAACATCAATATCCGTGGTTTCTACACCTTTGGTGACATGTATGTAGACGGTATTCGTGATACCGCCCAGTACAACCGCGATACCTTTAACGATGCTGCGATTGAAGTGCTGCGTGGTTCGGCTTCTATGTTGTTTGGCCGTGGTCAGGCTGGCGGCGTAATTAACCAGATCTATAAGAAAGCATTCCTAGATAACAAGAGCGAAGTTAGTGTGATCGGCGGTAGTTTTGATTACTTCCGAAGCACGGCAGACGTCAACTTTGTATTGAGTCGTGAGCAAAGCTCGGCACTCCGTATCAATGCCGTGGTGCAGAATTCTGGCAGTTCACGTAATCAGGTGACGAACCACACACAGGGTGTGGCACCAACCTACTCATGGGGTATTGGCACCTACAACCAGATTGATGCCAGCTACTATTACCTGAAGACCAATCTGGTGCCCGATTACGGTATCGGTTTCAACTCTGTTTCTCATAACCCGGTTAATGTACCTGGCTCCACTTTCAGCGGGACCATTGCTGATATTGAGAACAACGTTACCCAGTTCGGTACACTGAGCCAGAACTATAGCTTCGACAAAGATACTTCCTTGCTCACGAAGCTCAAGTACTCAAATTACACGCGTTCACTGTGGGCGAATAAGGGGCGGGGTCAGAATGAATCAAGCACTGATCCACTTCAACAAAATCCGTATCCGGTACAAACGCTAAGCTTGGCGGGGCCTCGGGGTGCCAATGAAGAAACCCTGGCGTTTCAGTCTGACTTTAATAAAACAGCCAGCACGTGGGGCTTAGGCCATACTTTGTTGGCTGGCGTTGAGTATTATCGAGAGCATGTGAATCGGTACAGCTTCGATTCTAGCGGGTGCGCTACAAGTTACAGCCCAAAAAATACAGCCTGGATTACGGTGAATAACAATAACTTGGTGCGTGATTATTGTAAGAACGGTTACGCTAACTTGGTTCAAACCCCAAGCTCTGTATTTTCTTATCAGTCGAATTCCTATGCCATTTATGGCCAGGACATGATCGAGCTTACGCAGGGTGTTAAGGTCATGGGCGGTTTGCGTAATGACTGGTTAAACGCTATTTACAACCAGCCTAACAGTTCTACAGGTCTGAAGAATCAGGGTCTCGACTTCTCTTCGCCGAGTTATCGTGCAGGGCTTCTGTATGAACCAATGCCTAATTTCGGTACGTTCTATCTATCGTGGAGCGATTCGTTCAGCCCCACTGCTGACTTGTACCAACTCTCGGCAGGAGCTCAGTTACCGGCAGAAACCAGTGAGCTGACCGAAATCGGCTACAAGGGTGATATCAATGATTTAGGTCTTTCTTTCCGCGCTACCGCTTACCATCAGGTTAAAAACTACGAACGAAACACCGATCTTGAAAGCACGGCAACGCTCAGATCCACCCGCCGCCATACGGATGGTCTGGAATTTGAAGTCACCGGTAGCATTACCGAAAAATGGGATGTGTTCAGTGGTCTAGGCTTGATGGATGCGCGCATCGATATTCCGGCGAATCCTGCAGCAACGCAAATGGTGGGTAAGGCACCATCCAATAGCACCCCGTATACGTATAACCTCTGGACCACTTACAAGCTGCCCTATGGCTGGAAAATTGGTGGCGGTGTCACGGGCCAGGGACGCAAAAACGTCTATGGTCAAACGGGCGCTGCTTACAATGCGCCCAACTGGATTCAGGCCCAGGCGACTGTTGACGGTTTACTGCAATACGATGCCAAGAACTATACGGTGCGTTTGAATGCCTACAATCTATTCAATACGACCAACTATGTATCGTTATACGAGAACGGCGGCTTTGCCGTGCCCGGTACTTATCAAGCCTTCCAGCTGGGTTTGACCTACAAGTTCTAACGTCAAGAAAGGACGCCATCATGCTCTTACATATTCCGCAGGTGCTCACCAAACAACAGGTGAAAGACATTCGTCAGATTATCGACAACGCGGATTGGGCAGATGGCGTTATTACTGCAGGTAGCCAATCGGCTAAAGCCAAGAACAATACCCAGTTGCCGGAAGACGGAGACGACTGCAAAAAGGCGCGCACTATCGTGTTGCACGCCTTGGCAACTAATGATCTATTCCTGACGGGCGCATTACCCAAGCGCATCTACCCGCCATTGTTTAATCGTTATACCGGCCCGAAAAATGCGTTTGGTAATCATATCGATAACTCGGTGCGTACTCACGCAGCAACAGGTAGGCATGTGCGTACGGATGTTTCCTGTACCTTGTTTCTCACCGAGCCGGAAGACTACGAAGGTGGCGAACTGGTGATTGAAGACACCTACGGCAGCCAGAAGATCAAGTTTGCTGCGGGCGATATGGTGCTGTATCCCAGCTCATCAGTACATCGTGTAGAACCGGTAACCCGGGGTGCACGCATCTCCTGCTTTTTCTGGACAGAGAGCATGGTGCGTTCCGACGAGCAGCGCCGCCTGCTTTACGACCTGGATATGTCTATTATCGAACTGCGCAAAGCACATGGTGAAACAGACGAGGCTATTCGTTTAACAGGCGTTTATCACAACCTATTACGCATGTGGGCTGATGTCTAAGTTGCTGAAACGATTTTTTGTAGCACTCTGTCTGACCAGTTGTTCATGGTCGTTTGCCTCGGGACGGCCGGATTATTCGGCCTACCGAGGTTCTTTTTTTATTCCGTTTACAGCAGACAGCAGCTACGAACAACACCTTAAAGTACGGGCGCGTATTAATGGTGGTCCTATCGTTGAAATGCTGATTGATACCGGCAGTAGTGTCACTATGATCAGCCAGGATCTTGTGGCGGATTTTGACCGCAATGTCGCGCAGGGGCTGACAGAAATTACCGAAACCGGTCAGATCAGCCGCGGTACCGTGAGCGTCCTAAAAATTGAGTTTGTTGACGCCCAAGGTGCGGGTGCCGTGGCTGAACAGGTTGCTGTCAGTGAATTGATCGGCCTTGTGGTTAGTGACATCGTGTGTGCCCCGGATGCCGAGCTGGCCAAAGCGTGTATTGCTGGGCCCGCAGGCGATCGAGTCAGACGCATGGGGTTGGGGTTTGGTCAACTGGATGGGATAGCGATATTTAACTTGCCGCAGGTGCGCAACGGTCAGCTACGAGCGGGCTTTATTCTTGAACCGGGTGGCATTCGTGTGGGGCTAACCAATAACGATACAAGCCAAGGTTTTAACTACGTCAAGCTTGAAAGACCTCGCGTTAGCGGACTTATGCAGGATCTGTGGGCTTACCCTCAGGCAGATCTGACGGTCAACGTAGTCGATAACGACATGCCCTACCTAGTACATGGCCGTTTTCTGATGGATACCGGAATTCGGTCAACGCTAGCCGGTATTACCGGCGCACCGCGTCATGGAAAAATCCCCAATGGCACAGAGGTCTACATCACGCCGCGGTGGATTGGTGGACAGGGTCCTCAGATCAGTTGGATCGAAGGTAATGGTCCGGCCGCACCGCTAGACAAAGGGCATTGGACCAAGATATTCGAAGATGTGGTGACCGGCTGGGGTGATCCATTCATCAACACCGGCATCCGCCCCCTTGTGAAATACCGGTATCTCTATGACGCAGAGGGTGGCTACTGGGGGCTGGCACCACGGGTTGCCCAATAGGTGTCTGGAAGGCAGATCTATTGTTAATGAGAATTATTCCTAGTAAAATTAGCGCATGTCTGAGTGTGCTTCAATTTACATAAGAGATTGATATGAAAACGTGTTCTAAGCCTCTGGCTCTGGTTCTGCCCACAGTAATGGCTGCGCTGGTGTTTTTTACAGGCAGTGCCAGTGCAGAAACGGTAACCGTCTATTCAGCCCGTAACGAACAACTTATCAAGCCGTTGTTCGACGCCTATACCAAGGAAACCGGTACCAAGATCCAGGTGCTTACTGACAAAGAAGGCCCGCTGCTAGAGCGCCTCAAAGCTGAAGGCGCTAAATCCCCGGCGGATGTGTTGATTACCGTTGATGCCGGTAACCTCTGGCATGCCAGCCGCATGGGTCTGCTGCAGCCCATCAAGTCCGGCGTGTTGAACACCAATGTGCCCGCCAATCTGCGTGACCCGAAAAACGAGTGGTATGCCCTGTCGATTCGTGCCCGTACCATTATCTACAACAAGAAGTTCGTAAATCCGTCACAGCTTTCTACCTATGAAGCGCTGGCCGAGCCGGAGTGGAAGGGCAAGCTGTGCCTCAGAACTTCCAAGAAGGTCTACAACCAATCACTGGTGGCCACCATGATCGCCACCCTGGGTGAAAAACGTACCGAAGAAGTGGTGCGCGGTTGGGTCGCCAACCTGGCTACCGAAGTCTTTGCGGATGACAACGCCGTGATCAAGGCTGTTGGCGCTGGCCAGTGTGAGGTCGGTATTGTTAACACCTACTATCTGGCACGTGCACTGGATAAAGATCCGAATATGCCCGTGGGTCTGTTCTGGGCCAACCAGAAAGAGCGCGGTGTGCACGTCAACATTTCAGGCGCGGGCGTAACACGTGCAGCGCCTAATGCTGCCGGCGGCCAGCGTCTGATTGAATGGTTGTCATCAGAAACGGCTCAGGGCATCTACACCAACGATGACTTTGAATACCCGGTTAATTCGAAGGTGAAGCCCGACTCGATCATTCGCCATTGGGGTCCCTACAAAATGGATCTGATCAATGTATCCAAAGCGGGTGAGTTGCAAGGTAACGCAACACGACTGATGGATCGGGCCGGTTACCGATAAGCCATCGGGTTCTTGATGCATACGCGCGGATCAATCTGGAACTGGCGTGGTTGGGGCCCCTTGCGGGCCCTGGCCATTGCTGCGCTCACCCTGATTCCGCTCATCGTTGTACTGGCATCATTCTTTGATCCGCAGCTCGAAGCCTGGGAACACCTAGCGACCTATGTGTTGCCAGGCGTCCTCTGGAATACCTTCGTGCTGGTCGTAGGCGTTGGGCTTGGCGTATTGTTTCTGGGCGTATCGCTGGCCTGGCTCACCGCGGTGTGCGACTTTCCCGGCAGGAAGTTTTTCTCCTGGAGCCTGATGTTGCCTTTGGCCATGCCGGCCTACGTACTGGCCTTCGTGCAAGTGGGTTTGCTGGATTTTACCGGCCCGGTACAAAGCTTCTTGCGCGCATGGTTGGGGAGCTCATCGTGGTTTCCACCCATCCGCTCAACAGGCGGCGTGGTACTGGTGCTGACGCTCGCTTTTTATCCTTACGTCTATCTGCTCGCACGTAATGCTTTTATTACGCAGGGCTTGCGTGCCGTCGAAGCGGCACAGATGTTGGGTTACACCCGCTTCCAGGCATTCTGGAAAGTCGCCTTGCCTATGGCACGTCCCTGGATTGCCGGTGGCGTTACCTTAGCCCTCATGGAAACCCTGGCAGATTTTGGTAGCGTTTCCATTTTCAGTTTCGACACCTTCACCACCGCCATCTACAAGGCATGGTTCTCACTCTTTAACTTATCAGCAGCCAGTCAGCTTGCCTCCTTGCTCGTCATGGTGGTGCTGGTACTGGCGGTTATTGATCAGCGCTTGCGTCATAACCGTCGTTACGCGGTGAAGAGCTTTACGCCCGTGCGCATCTCATTACAGCGTGGTGCAAAATGGTCTGCGACAATCTTTTGCGCACTGATTCTGGCCATTGCATTTGCTGTGCCGATGATTCAATTGCTGGTCTGGGTAGTGGATGTCTGGAGGGAAGATTTTGATGCGCGCTATCCGGTCTTCCTGTTGCATTCCATCTGGCTCGCAGGCATGGCCGCAGTAGTTGTGACTGTCCTCGGCCTGTTGCTCAGTGCAATACGTCAGCACCACAAAGATGCAACCACACAACTGATCGTACGGCTGGCAACGTTGGGTTATGCCATCCCCGGTACCGTGCTGGCTGTGGGTGTTTTTATTCCGGTGGCCTGGCTAGATAACCAACTCATCACCCTGGCGGGGTGGCTGCACTGGGATGTGCAACAGATCCTCAAGGGATCATTGTTCGTTATGTTAGCCGCATTGTCGGCCCGCTTTCTGGCAGTAGCTTTCCAGCCTATCGATGCAGCCATGCAGCGCATTACACGTAATCAGGGTAATGCAGCGCGGTCCTTGGGGTTATCCCCCAAAAAAGTGCTCATGCATCTGCAACTGCCCATGGTACGTGGTGGTCTCCTCACGGCGGCATTAATCGTATTCGTTGATGTCATGAAAGAGATGCCCATCACCTTGATGACACGGCCGTTCGGCTGGGATACCCTCGCTGTCCGGGTTTTTGAAATGACCTCTGAAGGCATGTGGGATCGTGCGGCATTACCGAGCCTCGCAATCGTTCTGGCTGGGTTATTGCCTGTGATTCTGCTGATTAAAAAATCCGAATCGGGTTTTCACTGATGGTGCGTAGATAACTATGGATGCTTTGATTCTTGATTCTGTTGTGCTGGGCTACGGCGGTAAATCTGTTGTCAGTGAGCTTTCATTTTCTCTGGCGCCCGGTGAGATTGGCTGTTTGCTCGGTGGGTCGGGCTGCGGTAAAACTACAGTCCTGCGCGCTATTGCCGGTTTCGAACCATTGCAGGCTGGGCGCATAGCGCTCAACGGTCACTGGGTTGCCGATGCTAGCTGGCAACTCGCGCCAGAGCGTCGTCAGATCGGCATGGTATTTCAGGACTACGCGCTCTTTCCGCACATGACGGTGGCCGACAACGTCGGTTTCGGCCTGCGTGAATGGACGGGTGTCGATAAATCCCGCCGCATCGAAGAAATGCTGTCACTGGTGGGTCTGGACGATGCAGGTAAGCGCTATCCGCATCAGCTATCTGGCGGTCAGCAGCAACGTGTTGCGTTGGCGCGCGCGTTAGCGCCGGGCCCTACTGTGCTGTTGATGGATGAACCGTTTTCAAATCTTGATGTCGAACTGCGTGAACGCCTATCTATTGATGTTCACCACATTCTTAAAAAAACCGGCACCACAGGTTTACTGGTCACGCATAACCAGCAAGAAGCATTCGCCATGGCAGATCGGGTTGGTGTCATGGTGGATGGGCAGTTACAGCAGTGGTCGTCGCCTTATGCGCTGTATCACGAACCGGCTACCCGGCAGATCGCTACTTTTGTCGGCGATGGTGTTTTCCTACCGGCGCAGGTATCCGGACAGAATTGCGTCAGCTTCGAGCTTGGTGAGCTATGCCGTATCCAGCCGTTGGATGTGCCAGACAACACGGCAGTCGATGTGTTGATTCGGCCAGATGATATTCAACACGACGATAGCAGCCCCATTAAAGCCAAAGTCCTGGAACGGGTCTTCCGCGGCGCTGCTTTCCTGTACACACTGGAGTTGCCGTCCGGAGATCGTGTGCTATCGCTCGTGCCTAGTCACCATAATCACGCGGTGGGCGAGATGATCGGCATCCAGCTGGAAATCGATCACCTCGTGGCTTTCCCGAAGCTATAGATAGTTCAAGCGAATTAGTTGTCGTTGTCGCCCATGTGTTGCTGCAGATAGTTTGGTAGCGTCACTGCGGCAATCAGCGCCTGCTGTGTTTCCAGCCAATCAATCGCTTCTTCACTGGCTTCGAGCAATTCTTCCAGAAGGTCGCGGCTCACATAGTCTTGCGCCGCTTCGCACTGCGTAATGGCTTCCACGAGCAGCGGACGTTGTACATCACGCTCGTAGGTCAGGTCACACGCCAAACACTCCTGTGGGTTTTCACCGATCAGCAATTTGCCCAGGTGCTGCAGGTTCGGCAAACCTTCCAGAAACAGAATTCGTTCAATCAACTCATCCGCTTCTTTCATCACGCGGATCGACTGTTTGTAGCGATATTCGTTCAGTTGCTCTAGCCCCCAGTGACCAAACATGCGTGCATGCAGAAAGTACTGGTTAATAGCAGTCAGCTCACTCGTGAGCACCTTGTTCAGGGTTTGAATGATTTGTGAATTACCTTGCATGGTTTATTCCTTATGCATTACCGGCAGCATCGCCACCCATCTGGCTTTGCAGATAGTTTTCCAGACCCGTCAGCTTGATCAGGCGCAGTTGCTTCTCTAGGAAGTAGGCATGATCCATTTCGGTGTCGTCCAGTTGAACTTTAAGCATGTCACGCGTTACGTAATCCTGTTCGGATTCACACAGTGCAATTGCGGCAGTCAGGGTGCGTACCACTTTGTATTCCACTGCTAAATCTGATGCCAGCATTTCAGATGCTGTAGTGCCAACGTTCAGGCCTTCACGCTTGCTCAGATCGGGCTTGCCTTCCAAGAATAGAATGCGTTGAATGATCGCGCGCGCATGCTGACGTTCATGCTCCGACTCGTGCAACGATTTTTCAGCAAGACGATTCAAACCCATGTCTGCATACATCTCGCCATGAATCAGGTACTGGTCAACGGCGGTTAACTCACCGGCCAGTAATTCGTTCAAGGTTTCGATAATTTTAGGATTGCCTTGCATGGTATTTCCTTTCGGGAAAACAAAACTTAGAACAAGTATAGGCCGATTTGGTAAGCGATCCAGGAGGCCAGATAGGCCAGCGCAAACAGATAAACCAGCATCACGGCCGGTACGCCCCAGCCGCCTGTTTCCCGTCGAGCAGCTGCCAATGTAGAAATGCACTGTGGCGCAAAAATAAACCAGGCTAGTAAAGACATACCGGTGGCGGTGCTCCATTCTTTGGCAATGATTGGCACAAGAAGCTGTGCACCTTCCGTATCCGAGGAGAGTGCGTACACCGTAGAGAGTGCGCCCACCATCATTTCGCGGGCGGCCATACCGGGGATGAGCGCAATGCTGATTTGCCAATTAAAGCCGATTGGTGCGAACACCAGTGCAAGCCTCTCACCTAGGTGCCCCGCCAGGCTGTAACGGATCGCCGGTTCAGTGGCATCCATCGGTGCCGTTGGAAAACTCGAGAGCACCCAGAGTGCCACCGTCAGCATCAGGATGATGGTGCCAACCCGGCGCACAAAAATCTCTACACGCTGCCACAGGCCCAGTGCCAGACTCTGGACACGGGGTAAGTGGTAGGCAGGCAGCTCCATCATCAACGTACGGGTCTGCCGATGTGCGGTCAGGTGCTTAAGTAACCAGGCAATGACAAAGGCCATGGCGATGCCGATCAGATACAACCCGAAAAGCACGAGCCCCTGCAGGTTCATAAACCCCATAATGCTTCTAGCGGGAATAAAAGCAGCAATGAGTAGGGCGTAAACAGGCAAGCGCGCCGAGCAGGTCATCAGTGGCGCAATTAGAATCGTGATGATCCGGTCGCGGGTATTTGAAATGCTGCGCGTCGCCATAATGCCCGGCACAGCGCAGGCAAAACTCGACAGCAGTGGAATGAATGAACGTCCCGATAGCCCGGCGCGACCCATCATCCGGTCGAGCAGGAATGCGGCGCGCGGCATATAGCCCGATTCTTCCAGAATTAGAATGAAAAAATACAGAATCAGAATCTGCGGCAGAAATGCCAGTACGCCACCTATGCCGGCCAGTAGCCCATCCACAAGCAGGCTCTGTAACCAGCCACTAGGGATGATCTGCTGGATGCCACCGGCAATACCGCCGATTCCGGCTTCAATCATGGACGTTGGCCACTCGGCACCTACAAATACTGCCTGAAAAATCATGAACAGAATCACGGTCAGCAGCAGCGGGCCGGCAACAGGATGCAGTACTACGGCATCAATCCGGTCGGTAAGCGGGTGCGGGTATGCATTGTCGATACCCAGCTCATCAAGGATCTCCTGCACCAGCATCTGGTCACTGATAGCACCCGGTTCGTTCGTTTGGGTTGCGTTACCCAGGCTCAGGCCGAGCGGTAGGGGGTGATGCCAGTATTCAGGGGTGTCCAGTGACTCAAGCAGCGCGTCCATGCCCTTGCCATCAATAGCTACCGTGGCAATCACCGGTACATTGAGTAACGCAGCCAAGCGATCGACATCGATAGGTATGCCGCGTTTGTGCGCGATGTCCGCCATATTCAGCGCCACTACGACAGGCAGACCGATTTCGCGGATATTGATGGCTAAACGCAGACCGCGTCGCAGGTTCGTTGCATCGAGTACGCAAATCACGAGATCCGGACGCTTCTCGCCTGCTGCGGTCCCGTGCAGCACCTCAGTCGTCACCTGTTCATCGGGTGAGCGGGGGGTAAGTCCATAGGTTCCCGGCAGATCGAGCACCCGTATCTGTTTGCCCGCAGGTGTTTGCAGGCGGCCTTCTTTGCGTTCTACGGTTACGCCTGCATAGTTGGCCACCTTCTGGCGGCTACCCGTGAGCCTATTGAACAAGGCCGTTTTGCCGCAGTTGGGGTTGCCCACCAGCGCAACAAGTGGCGGCCCTAGAAACAGATCGATCTTTTTATCCGGCGTACTCATGCGTAGAGATCAACTTCGATGCAGGCGGCTTCAGCACGGCGCAAAGCAAATTTGGAGTGGCCGATGCGAAATAGCAAAGGATCTTTACCCATTACCCCGGTATGTAAGAGCTCTACCGGTTCACCCGGAACAAAACCGATATCCGTAAGCCACCCGTGCCAGTCGGGCTGGCACGGGTTAGCGAGTACTTCGCGCACGATCAGTTTTTGTCCGATGCGTGCTTGATCCAAGGTCATTTAATTGAGAATAAGTATCAAGTATCGTCGGATTGTACGGCTACCTTACATAAATGTGAAGTCGCAAAGGCTCAACCAATAGGGGGTTGCAGTTGTGTTACGAGTAGAATCTGTTTCGTTTAGAGGATGGAGTGAGATATGAAAATAGGTTCTTCAATTATTCTGATTTCTTGGTTGCTGGTTGGTTGTGCCGGTTCTTTGACAGTGAATTCGATACCGCAAGGCGCACTAATCACCAGCAATAAACAGGCATTGGGTCAGGCGCCGCTGGTAATTGAATTAAGCAAGGACTCGGCAAAGGGTTTCCCGCAGGCAGCAAATGGCTGCTATCTAGCACCGGGTTTCTCGGCACAATGGGCAAGCGGTGCTGAAGCATCCTCTCCGGAGAGCACACCTTTGTGTAACGGGTTCGATTCAGACTATACGGTCAACATTTCACGTCCATCTAATGCGCCGGGTCTAGATAAAGATCTAAAAGTGGCGAATGAGCGAGAAAACGTGCTGGCTCAGCAAGCGCAAGCACAGGCAATTAATAATGTGGCAGATGCCATCCAGCTGAACTCAATGTCCGGCCCCGGTTATGGGCCCTACGGTTATGGGCCTTGGGGCTACTGAATAATTTGATGTAGATCAAATTCTGGTGAATCTGTTTGGCGATCAATGGGTTATTCGTAGATAATACGCGCCGGTACCCTATATGAAAGCCCACTTCCGGACATCTCTGCCGAAGATTGCACGCCAGCGCATGAGCCGCTGGCTGTTGGCGTTGGTGATCTGCTGGCAGGCTATGCTTGGGTTCATGCCGGTTGCACAAGCCAAAGCTGCCGCTGGCGAGGGCGGCTGGCAAAGCATCTGTACCATGCAAGGCAGCAGCCAGGTTTGGGTGGCGGGTGATCTCGATACCGATACAGATACCCAGGCTAAAACAGATGGGCACTGCCCGTTGTGTCTGATGAGCCAGGGCGGCATTGCGCCCCCAATGAATTTTGACTTCAAAGTGCACCAGAGTGCTGGTGCTGAAGTCGGTCAACTGGCCTTCACGGCCGTATACCTCACCCGAGCCTGGTCTGAACCGGCGACCGGGCCCCCTGCAAACACCTGATCTGAATAAAGCACCGGCTTCGTAGCCGGTAAGCGTGCACCGTGCGTGGCTGATCCCCGCAGACGTTGCATGAATTCGATTGGAGTTTGCAATGAAGTCTCGTAATTTTGCTCGCAAGCCTTTGACGCTTGCCCTTAGTTTTGCTTTTGCCGCTGTACCCGCCTGGGCACAGGAATCAACCACCGAGCCGGTTAACGTTGATGTAACCGCTACCCGTTACGATGCCGATGCCGTCGTGAAGGGTAAAGAGTTGGCCATTGAAAAAGCAGCCAACGTTGATACCGCCACACTAATGACCAATGTCTCTGGCGTTGCCTTTCAGGTAGGTGGTGCCGTATCCAGTATCCCGGTGATTCGTGGTTTAGCTGACCAGCGCATCAATGTGTTGGTGGATGGCGTTGATGCCGTTCCGGCCTGTCCGAACCACATGAATACGCCACTGTCGTACATTGATCCATCCAGTGTAAAAAGCCTCACGGTATTTAAGAGCCTGAAGCCGGTCAGCGTTGGCCTTAACAGTATTGGTGGCGCCATTGTTGCCAGTTCCGGCCAGCCAACTTTTGCTGCCGAAGGCGAAAACCTCATTACGGGTAACGTCGGTGGCTTCTACAGTACCAACGCCAACAATATTGGTGCCAACCTCAACATAACAGCCGCAACAGATTGGTTGAGCGTTAACTACACCGGTTCAACATCGTCTGCGAATAACTACACCGCCGGTGGTAATTTCCATCAGCCACAATCGACAACGGGTACTACTGGGGGCGGCCCAAGGTCTACCACCGTATTGCCACCCAATATGGTGGGCTCAACGTCGTATGAGTCGACCAACCAGGCGGTGGCACTGGCGCTAAAAGCTGATAAACACGCCGTGCAGCTGAAATACAGCTGGCAGGACATTCCCTATGAGAACTATCCGAATCAGCGGATGGACTTAACAGGTAACCAGCAGAACCGTTACAACCTGCAATACTGGGGTGGCTACGATTGGGGCAAGCTTGAAGCGCAGGCATATTACGAGCAGCTGAATCATACGATGAACTTTGGCCCGGATAAACAGTATTACTACGGGATGACCGGTGCATCAGCTGGTATGCCGATGAATACGAACAGCAATACGTCCGGCGTTAAGGTCAAGGGCGACATCAATATTTCTGAAACAGCCTTGTTGCGTACAGGCGCCGAATGGCAGCGTTATTACCTGAACGATTGGTGGCCACCAGTCGCCAACTCGATGATGATGGCGCCCAATACATTCAGAAATGTGAACGGCGGTTTGCAACAGATTTCTTCCGTATTCGGTGAATGGGAACAACAGTTTGACCCGAAACTGAAGTCGCTTCTGGGTGTTCGCTACTCACTAGTTAATTCATCAACGGGTACGGTTAACGGCTACATGAATAGCAATATGGCGAACGAAACAACGGACGCCAATGCATTCAATAACAATAACCGTAGTAAAAACTTTAACGATGTTGATGTAACGCTGACAACGGCTTATAAGCACAGCGATCAGCAGGACATGGAATTAGGTTTGGCACGTCAGGTTCGCGCACCGAATCTGTATGAGCTTTACTCATGGTCTACATCATCCATGAATGCCGTCATGAACAACTTTGTTGGCGATGGCAACGGCTACTTTGGTAATCCAAACCTGCAGGCCGAAACAGCCTATACCGCTTCAGCAGCATGGGATCTGCATACCGCTGAGCGAGACTATATGGTCAAGGCTTCGCCGTTCTATTCGTATGTAAATAATTACATCGATGCCGTTCAGTGGAGCTCGAATTGTGGCATGGCCAAGACGAGTGTTTGCCCATCAACCGGCTCGCCTGCAACATCGCTTAAGGGTGGACAGTTCAATGTGCTGCAATACGTTAACCAGAACGCTAATCTGGCCGGCGTGGATCTTGATGGTCAAATGCCACTGGCAAAAACCGACTTCGGTCGTTTTAGCGCACAGGGTTTGTTCAACTGGACATACGGTAAGAACCTGGTTACAGGTTACGGCTTGTACAACGTGATGCCGGTTAACGGTAAGTTGAACTTCACCCATCAGTACGGCGGCTGGGATAACCAGATTCAGCTTGTTGCTGTGGCCAACAAGAATAACTTCCTGTCTGTCGAGCGTAATGAAATTCCGACACCGGGTTACTTCCTCACCAACCTGAAAGCCAGCTACTCTTGGTCAAAGGCACGTGTCGATGCCGGAATTAATAACGTGTTCAACACCTTGTACTACCAGCCGTTAGGCGGCGCCTATCTAGGCCAAGGAGCAACGATGGGCATCAACAGCGTGCCATATGGCACACCTGTTCCTGGCATGGGCATTTCGTACTACACCGCGCTTAATTACAAGTTCTAAGGAGCGCGTTATGGCACGTACAAGTCGTCAATCGCACCTGAGCTCGGAAGAGCTCAAATCCATGCGTAAAGAACTAGGGCGCAATCAACGTGACTTCTGGTCTATGTTTGGTGTGTCGCAGCCACTGGGCTCCCGGTTCGAGAAGGACGTAACACCTTCCGTACCGGTGGCCATGTTGGTGTGGTTGCGTACACATCAAAAGCTAAGCGACCATGATCTCGCTGAAGCATTGTCGGCATTGGGCCTTTCTACGCCGCAGTACGCAGCTAATGATCAATTAGCGGCATGAGCCAGGCGTTAATGTCGCCCTCATCTGAAACCACTAAAGCCAAGTCTCCATGGCGCCGTCTGGCGTTATGGGGCGGCTTGTCACTTGGTTGGGAAATATTCCTGGCTTTGATGATCAAGCTGGCCTTAGTAATCGGCATCAAGGTGGCGTTTTTTAGCGACCCGGTACCCAAGGCGGTAGTGGCGGGTGAGATTGCCAATGTATTCAGCAATGCGCCGGTGGCGGGCAATAGCCCGCCTCTGACAAAGAAACAAACAACATCTAAGGAGTCGGAATGATTACCGAAAACCTGGTCGACCTATCGCGATTGCAGTTTGCGATAACGGCCTTTTACCACTTTTTATTCGTCCCATTAACGTTGGGGATGTCGTTCATCCTGGCGATTATGGAAACTGTTTACGTGATGACCGGCAAGGTGATCTACAAAGACATGACCCGCTTCTGGGGCAAGCTCTTTGGCATTAACTTTGCGCTGGGTGTGACCACCGGGTTGACCATGGAATTCCAGTTCGGAACGAACTGGGCTTACTACTCACATTACGTGGGCGATATCTTTGGTGCACCGCTGGCCATTGAAGGTCTGCTGGCCTTCTTTTTGGAATCGACGATGGTTGGTCTGTTCTTCTTTGGGTGGGATCGTCTATCCAAGGTGGGTCACCTTACGGTGACTTATCTGACAGCTATTGGCTCTAACCTGTCGGCTGTGCTGATTCTGATTGCCAACGGCTGGATGCAGAACCCGATTGGTGCCGAGTTCAACCCGGTAACCATGCGCATGGAAATGACGAGTTTCTCGGATCTCATTTTTAACCCTGTGGCGCAAGATAAGTTTGTACACACCATCAGCGCAGGTTACGTGACTGGTGCCGTGTTTGTGTTGGGTGTTAGTGCTTGGTACCTGCTTAAGGGCAAGAACATCGAATTTGCGCGTCGCTCGTTCCGTATTGCCGCCTCATTTGGTTTGGCTGCGGTACTGTCGGTGATTGTATTGGGTGATGAATCCGGTTACACCGCTGCTGAAGTGCAACAGTCGAAGATGGCCGCCATGGAAGCCATGTGGGAGACGGAGCCAGCGCCGGCAGGTCTGACCCTATTTGGTATCCCTGATCCGGAAAAGGAAGTCACAAAGTACGAAGTGAAAGTGCCTTACGTCCTTGGTTTGATTGGTACCCGCTCTACGGATAAGGTAATTCCGGGGATCAAGGAACTCAAGGCAGAAGCCGTGACGCGCATTCAGAATGGTGCCATGGCTGTAACGGCACTAGAGAAGATGCGCAAGGGTGACAAGTCGGAAGCCGTTCTTAAAACGTTTAACGACAACAAGCAACACCTGGGATACGGCTTATTACTTAAGAAGTACACGCAGGATGTGAGCCAGGCAACGCCAGAGATGATTCAGACGGCTGCAGCGAGCACGATTCCATCCGTGGTCCCGATGTTCTGGACCTTCCGCATCATGGTTGGCCTGGGGCTTATGTTCTTGGCGCTGATGGTGGTGTCGTTCTACTACGCTGCGAGAAACCAGTTTATTAATAAGCCCTGGCTACTCAAGTGGGCACTCTACAGCATTCCGCTGCCGTGGATTGCCTGTGAAGTGGGTTGGTTCGTAGCCGAATTCGGTCGCCAGCCTTGGACCATTTACGGCGTGCTACCAACACACCTGTCGACTTCGTCGCTGACGAGCGGCAGCCTGATTTTCTCGCTCTCCGGCTTTGTGATTTTCTACACGGCACTGCTAATCGCCGAGCTCTACCTCATGTTCAAGTATGCCCGTCTGGGCCCTGCAAGCCTGGGTACTGGTCGTTATGAAGGAGAGAAATAATGTTTGATTACGCCACACTTAAAATCATCTGGTGGCTGCTGGTCGGCGTACTGCTGCTCGGCTTTGCCATCATGGACGGTCATGACATGGGCGTTGGAACCCTGCTACCTTTTGTCGGTAAGAATGACGAAGAGCGCCGGGTGATTATCAATACCGTTGGCCCACACTGGGACGGTAATCAGGTCTGGTTCATTACTGCGGGTGGTGCTGTATTTGCTGCCTGGCCGCTTGTGTATGCCACAGCCTTCTCCGGCTTCTACTTTGCCATGCTAGCTGTGCTCTGGGCCTTGTTCTTCCGCCCGGTAGGCTTTGATTACCGCTCTAAGGTGAACGACCCACGCTGGCGTAACACCTGGGACTGGGGCATCTTTGTCGGCTCGGCTGTGCCTTCGCTGGTATTTGGCGTGGCCTTCGGCAATGTGATCCAGGGGGTGCCGTTCCACTTTGATGACACGATGATGTCTTTCTATACCGGTAGCTTCTGGGAACTGTTCAACCCGTTCGCTCTGATCGCTGGTGTAGTGAGCCTCACCATGATCATTGCGCACGGTGCTAACTATCTGGCACTACGTACGGAAGGCGACATCCAGTTGCGTGCCCGCAAGGCATCGGCTTGGGCCAGCCTGGCCATGATGGCAGGCTTTGCCGCTGCCGGTTACATGGTGCTGCACATGAAGGGCTACGTCATTACATCGCCGGTCAATCCTAACGAAGCCGCTAGCCCACTGGGCAAGACAGTGGCTGTAGAAGCCGGCGCCTGGCTTAATAACTTCCGTGCGGTCCCACTGCTGATCGTTATTCCGGCACTGGGTTTCCTGGGCGGCGCTCTGAGCATTTTACTGACGCTGGCCAAGCGTTCGGGTCTGGCCTTTATTGCCAGCTCGATCGCCGAGTTCGGCATCATCTTTACTGCGGGCGTATCGTTATTCCCGTTTGTGATGCCATCGAGCTCCGATCCGACCAGTAGCCTAACCCTGTGGGACTGTGTTTCCAGCGCCAAGACCCTAGGCATTATGTTCTGGGTCGCGCTGATCATGACACCGATCATTCTGGCTTATACCAGCTGGGCCTACCGCGTGATGCGCGGCAAGGTCACCGTGGCCTACATCAAGGCCAATGATCACTCGACTTACTGATTAAGGAGTTTGCTATGTGGTATTTCAGTTGGGCTTTAGGCACCGCCATGGCAGTGCTGTTTGCCGTTGTTAATGCAATGTGGCTTGAAGCGCAGGATGAACAGAAAGAGCAGAACAAGTAATCTGCTTGCGCAAAAGCAAAAGGGCTCCGGGTGAAACCGGAGCCCTTTTTTTAAATGCAGGTGGCTTATCTAGATCGCTGAATGTCGATAGCTGTATGAATGGCCTTGCAGGATTTAATTAATTTGTTGAACTGGGCTCGGTCAGCTTCGGTAAGCGGTTGGTTTGATGGACGCGATTGCAGTGCCCATTCTGAGTCCTCTAATTCTCGGACAAACTGAATTGCTTCTTGCGCCTTTTGTTGGCGTGAGCCCGGAATCAGGTTGTATACCGTGAAATATAGCGAGCCGAGGCTGCGGTTCTGCAGCTCAGGCGAGAGCGGGAAGATGCTTTTAAAAAGACCGTGCAGAGCTTCTTGAGCATCGCCCACGGTTTGGGCACGGCGCAGCAGGTATTCCATATTATCCAGACGGTTCTGGATCTCGAACAGATGCGTCACGAGTTGCTGGTGGTTCTGTTCGCTAATCTGATACTGGTGCTGCACTTGCTGAATGACGGCTGCCCCACCGGTTAAGACGACGGAAGAAAGCAGCCACATGCCGACGGAGCTATTCAGAAACTCCATCGCTTTTTTGCCAAAACCAGGTTCTTTGGGGGGCACGACAGGCGTGGCCGGTGCCGTTTGCGCCGCATGTGCTGCATCAAGTTGTTTACGAATCTCGCGGCGGAGTTGCTCTTCCGTGTGGATGCGTTTGATATCGTTTTCGGTCAACATGGCAGGCCTTGGTGCAAACAAAGACTAATTCTAAATGGCTAAATGAGAAAAAGCCTCTGTTTTGCAGAGGCTTTTTCTTGGTGGAGGATAAAGCTTAGTGGCCAGCAGGCGCGGCTTTATCTTTTACCTTGGCATTAACGGTCACTTCGCCAGACTTCTCAAACTTCACTTTGATCGGCAGTGTTTCACCAGCAACCAGTGGACGATTCAGACCAATCAACATGATGTGGTAGCTGCCCGGCTTAAGCTTCAGTTCACCATTAGCTGGGACTTCCATGCCAGCCACTGGAACCATCTTCATGGCGCCATCAACCATCTTCACATCGTGAAGTTCCGTAGCTTTGGCGCAGTCGCAGTTGGCCGAAACAATCTTGTCGGCAGGCCCTTTGTTCTTCACTTCAAAATAGGCGGCAGATACTTGGCCGGGTTGGCCGGTTCGGGCCCAGGCATCATCAACGCTCAGGTTGCTGACTTTAACGTCTGCGGCATAAACCGATGCAGCGGCACAGAATACGGCAGTAGCGATAGCAAAACGACGCATAGTTCACTCCTTGTGAAATTAGATGAGCATGCTGCTCATAGGGTCATTCTACGGCGAATCTGTATAAGCGGTATTAACACTTGATTAAGTGAGGCTGCGGTTATTCAGACAGAATAATTGTGTTGCGTTTTGACCACGAGAGCAGTCGCTGAACCACAAATCGCTAGCGTCCAGACGATCAGTGGCCCGGTAGGCAAATCCAGTAGGGCAGAGCCAACTAGACCAATCACATAACCAACGGTGGCCAGCGCATAGGCTATCTTTAAGCGACGCTTGTTGTAGGTAATGTGCACGGTACTAAGCGCGGGAATAATCAGTGTGGCAAACACCAGATACACCCCAACCATTTGCACAGATAACGTAATGGCTACGGCAAACAATGCATAGAACATGGTGCGGCTTTGCCGTGTTACCCAAAGTGTTACCAGTAGCAAACCGGTAATTGCCGCACTGCTCACCAGTTGCTCGTTGGAAACCCAGAGGATTTGACCCGACAATAAATCGGTCATATGTTCGCCAGCATGCGGATCACCGGCTAACACCAGAATGCCCGCCGTTGCCGCCAGAACAAATAGCGTGCCAATCAACGGTTCCTGATAGCGCTGGGTGAGTTGCTCGCAGCGCATCAATAATAAGGCCGCAGCCAGTGCCAGAATCATTGCTCCAAGTTGGGTCACAAAGGGTGGGGCTTGCTCACCGACCAGCACGGTAATGAGAAGCGCCCCTAACCCTGCCACTTGGGCAATGGCAAGATCCATAAAGATAATGCCGCGCGATAGCACCTTGAAACCAAGCGGCACATGGGTGCTAATCACCAGCAACCCGGCCACTAGGGCCGGGAGCAGGATGTCGGCGAAGACTGCGAAGTTGTTTACGGCGTCTGCATTCATGCTGAACAGTTTACTTCAGACCGCCAAGCAGACGTTGCACCGTATCGTCGTACAGCGCGGTCAGGTTCTTCACCTGCTCGTTACCGCCAACGGTAAAGGGTAGAACCACTTCCGGAATATTTGCCTTTTCAGCAAACCATTTGGAAGGGGCGTCGCTCATATAGGCCGAGGCAACCACCATGCGGCCCTGCAACGCTTGCTGTCGTTGCAGAATGTCTGCTAGCTGACGGCTGGATGGTTCGACACCAGGACGAGGTTCGAGCACGCCCACCTGGTTTAAGCCCAACCAGGCATTCATGTAAGGATAGCCATCATGCTGATACCAGACTTTGACGCCGCGTAAAGGGGCCGCCTGCTTTTGCCAGCGTTGCAGATTGGCCTGCCAGCCCTGGTCGAACTGGGCGAGTTGCGTCTGGTAGTAAGCCGTGTTCTCTGGGTCAAGTTGAACCATGCGCGCGCTGATAGCGCGGGCAATAGGCAACAGGTTACGCGGATCAGTCTGGATATGCGGGTTGCCTTCAGCATGAACATCGCCCATCGTGCGATCGACCACTGCAGGTACATCCAGCATGCGGACATAGCGGGCGACTTCCAGAAATCCTGGCTGATTAGGCATGATGCCAGCGTTATTTGCCTCGCGCTGTACGGTAGGCAGCCAGCCCACTTCAAGCCCGGCACCCGTGGCGATCACCAGATTGGCTGTGCGTGCCTTGGCGATCAGCGAAGGGCGCGCCTGAATCCGGTGAGGATCCTGCAGCGCGGTGGTAGCGGTGTATACCTGCACCTTGTTACCGCCTAAGGTTTCCGCAAGTGCACCCCATTCAGGGACTGTAGCAAAAATTTTCAGATCGGCGTGGGCCAGGGAGGTTGTTAGGGACAGCATCAGGCTGACGGCCAACAGAGAAAGCGTTTTAAGTAGTTTCATTTTGTGACCTCATTAGTACTTGTGCGAGCCGTGAGCACCCAGGCTCATGATGTACTGCAGATAGATGGCATTGTTATAAAGCCCTGGGCCATAGGCGTTATCACGCGCCAGTTGCAGACGAATCAGCGAGTATTCCGAGTTGGCCCAATCCATCATGATCGTGTTGCGGTAAGGGTCCCAACCACTTTGAATCTGCGACCCAGCCAGTGCATCGACGGGCAGGCCATAATTATTGGTACCGTTAAAGACACGGTCATAGCGGTAACCGGCGCGCCATTTAGGAATGAACTGGTAAATACCCTGAGTGTAGAAGCCCTGCTGGTTCTGCGCAAAGTTGCTGCCCGAGCAGCCCGTTGCGTCGCCAATATCATCTACACAACCGGTAGAGCTGGTCATGCTGCCGCTCTGCTTGTTCCAGAACATTTCACCCTGAATCTTCAGGTTCTGTGATGTCGGGTTGCCAAAAGGTGCCCAGCGATACACAAAGTCGGCAATCCACGTCGTGTTGCCACCGGAGAAGTTAACGTCATTGGCATTGCTGAGGGTGTAGGACGCCTGATTGGCGGCTGTGCCACTACCCGTGGTCGAACGGACCCATGACACGCCGCCCTGCCAGGAGTGGGAGTCACCAATGTCACCGCCTGTTTTGGCAAACAGCGTGCCGAGCCGCGGCTTATTCTGGTTGAAGTTGCTGTTGAAGCTTTGGCCGTAACCGTTAGAACCCTGTGCGATTTCGCCGCCCAGTTTAAACAGCATATTGTCGGTAGGCGCAATCCAGCTCAGCTGCGCACCGGTTTCGTTAAGCTGGCCGCCAAAGACCTGCTTATATACCAGCGGCAGATCCACGAAGTCCCACTCATGCGGGTGCTTGTCATTCAGGTAACCAACGCTTGACCAATATTTACCGGCTTTAACCTTGGTACCCCATGGCAGGCCCAGTGTTTCGGCAAACACTTCTTCTGTTTTGATCGACGTGCTGTTGCCTTCCTGCTCTAGAACAAAACGGGCTTCACCGCGGAAGAGGTTATCCACGGCACCCTTGAAGACTAGCTCTGTTTCTCCAATTGAGAAGCCACGAGGAACGCCTTCTGCCCCATTCGGCAAGACGCCGCTATAAGGGTTTTCTGGGTTCTGGCTTTGCGAGGAGTATTTAGCGTCGAGGAAGAGCTCGGCACCTAGATCAATCGTACGATCATTGCCACCCAGATTTGGGAACGGCGTTGGTGCCGCAGCGGCAGGTGGCGGTGACACGGCGGTGATCTTGTCTTCGAGCGACTCCGCCTTGGCAAGGCGTTGTTGTGTTTTGCTTGGCGGCTTGCTTGGCGCAACGTCCGTTGTTGGCGCTGGCTTTTTACTGTCAGGCCAGGGTGGGCTGGTGGTAAATGAAGTGTCACCGCTAACCGTGGCGGGGTGGTTTGCCTGAGCTAGTTGTGCAGGAGAGGTTTTTGCCTGAGTTGCCAGTTGTGCATTTTCGCGCTGGAGTTGGTTCACCTGGCTTTCCAGAGTGGCAATGCGCTGCTCATAATCAGAGCGGATCTGACTCAGACTGGCCTGAATCTGTTTAATCTGGGTTTGCACATCAGGTGCTTCCTGAGCATAGAGCGGCGCAGCGAAGACAGATGAGGTGATGCAAAGTGCGTGGACGAGCGCGCGCGTAGGCATGTAAGTCATAGCGAATTCTTTCGGAAGACAACAACATAAAGACGCGCCATGCAGGCGGTCTCTCAATAGGTTGATAACTTACGAAAGAACGGGGGGCGCGCGCTGACTGGCGCGCTCTGGCGCCAGATAGGGTGTATTGGGTGGTAGCGCTTTTGCCTGCATCGGGCTAACGCCATCGAGCAAGTTAAAACTCACGATGCTGATCGGGGCCGCGCCATGGGCCTGGTGTTCCAGACACACCAGACAGCCGGGGCCATCATGGGTGGTCGAGTCGTTCGTTGCCGCTACGTTGGTATTCATGCTCAGTGTATTAACACTGTGTTCGACTACGTGTTCGTTCAGCCGCCACTGCGTGATGAGCAGAGCACACACCAAAGCCACCGCAAGCATCAGCCGGGTGAGTGGTGAGAGAGAAGTCTGGCGGATCAACGACATAGGGCGGAGATTCTACCCCAGAACCGGATCAGGTTTTTAAAAACCCTTCGGCATGGCCGAACCAGCGGTCCATGTGTGCGTCAGTCAGCGCTGGCGATTCTTTTAGCATCTGATCGGCAATCTTCTGCGCTGTCGGGATCAGATCGGCATCCCGTTCCAGATCAGCATAACGCAGCATCGGCACACCGCTTTGCCGTTTGCCGATGAGCTCGCCCGGGCCGCGTAATTGCAAATCCGCCTGGGCAATCTCGAAGCCATCGGTGTTTTCGTAAATAATGCGTAGCCGTTCTTTGGCCGTATTTGAAAGCGGCTTGCCATAGATGAGAATACAACTACTCTCGCGTTGGCCACGACCCACCCGGCCGCGCAACTGGTGTAGCTGTGCCAGGCCGAAGCGCTCGGCATGTTCAATCACCATCAGGCTGGCATTGGGCACATCGACACCCACTTCAATCACCGTCGTGGCGACCAAGAGATGTAAGCCGCCATCGGCAAAGGCGCGCATCGTGCTGATCTTTTCATCAGCTTTCAGGCGACCATGCACCAGACCCACCTGGTATTCCGGTAACGCTTCGGTCAGCAGGGCGTGTGTATCAATAGCCGTCTGCAGTTCCAGCGTGTCCGATTCTTCAATCAGCGGACAGACCCAATAACATTGCTCACCACCGGCAATCGCGCTGCGAATTGCAGCAATGACATCTTCGCGTCGGGTGTCGGCAATCAATCGCGTGCGAATCGGCGTGCGACCCGGAGGTAGCTCATCAATCACCGAACAATCCAGATCGGCGAAATAACTCATCGCCAGCGTGCGGGGAATCGGCGTTGCCGACATCATCAGCTGATGCGGGTTATGGCCCTTTTGTCGCAGTGCCAATCGTTGCGCCACGCCAAAGCGGTGTTGCTCATCAATGATCACCAGGCCCAGCTTGGAAAAGTCCACCGTGTCTTCAAACAGCGCATGCGTGCCCACCACCAGATGCGCATCCGAAGCGGCGGCGGATAGGTGTGCCTGACGTTCGGATTTTTTCTGGCTGCCAGATAACCAGGCAATCTTGATGCCCAGTGGTGCCAGCCAACTCAACAGCTTGTTGTAATGTTGTTCAGCCAGTAATTCGGTGGGCGCCATAAACGCCACCTGGTAACCCGCTTCAATCGCTTGGCAGGCGGCCAGTGCTGCCACAATGGTTTTGCCGCTCCCCACGTCGCCTTGCAGCAAACGCTGCATGGGGTAACTCTGATTCAGGTCTGCACAGATATCGCCGTAGGCGTGTTCCTGCGCTTTCGTCAGCGCAAAGGGTAGTGATTTAATCAAGGCATTGGTCAGTGATCCATTGCCGCGCAATACCGGCGCACCCTTCTGCCGACGCGCCAGACGTGCTTTGCGCAGAGACAGTTGCTGAGCTACCAGCTCTTCAATGCAGATGCGTTGCCAGGCCGGATGGTTGCGCGCATTGAGTGCGCCCACATCCACATCCGGTGGCGGCGCGTGTAGAAACTGTAACGAGGCCGTTAAGCCGGGTAGGTGGCGTGTATGGTCAGAGAGCGGTAGCGTTTCCGAAAGCGATAGATCTTTCAACGCCTTCGTAATGCGGGTGCGTAATTGGCTTTGCGATACACCCGCCGTAGTCGGGTACTGTGGTGTCAGTGTTTCGCTGGGCGCGGCCGTTGCCGTTTCTTCCGGTGCCTTGCTAATCGTCGGATGCACCAGCTCCGGCCCTAGATAGCCGGGCTTCAGTTCGCCCCAGGCATGTAGCGTCGAGCCCTCATCGCGGGCGCGTTCAAACTGCTTGGTCTGGCTACCGTAAAAATTAAGGAAGCGTAGATTAGCGCGGCCGCTGTCATCTTCTACCTGCACCAGCAACTGTCGCCGCGGGCGGAAAGCAACGGTAACAGCGCGTACCTTAATCGCAAAGAGTGCGGGACCGACAGCGGGCGCTTCCGACAACAACGTGACATGCGTCTGGTCTTCGTAACGCAGCGGCAGATGCAACGCAAAATCCAGCGGCCGTCGCAGGCCCAGTTTTTCCAGGCCGGCGGCGATGCCGGTTGCGGGTCTGGCTGGCGCAGCTTTCCCGGAAGCTTTACCGGAAGCAGCTGCGCGCGCCATAGGTTATTGCAAGTGTAGTGGCTTACAGCACCATCACCGCGTCGGCTTCTACCTGCGCGCCACGTGGAAGAGAGGCAACGCCCACGGCAGCGCGGGCAGGGTATGGTTCGCTAAAGTACTTGGCCATCGTTTCATTCACTTTGGCAAAGTTACCCAGATCGGTCAGAAAGACATTCAGCTTAACGATGTGGGACAACGAACCACCAGCCGCTTCCGTTACCGCTTTGAGGTTTTCAAAAACCTGAACGATCTGTGCATCAATGCCGTCCACCATCTCGCCGGTCTTAGGGTTCAGGCCGATCTGGCCGGACAGATACAACGTACCGTTAGCATTAACGGCTTGCGAGTAAGTGCCAATGGCAGCGGGGGCGTTTGGTGTGGCGATAATGGTGCGGGGAGTTTTGAAGTTCGTCATGATTGTTCAGCTCATTAGTTGGTTTCTTAAGGAGGCTTGCAAATGAACCGCTCGCCCACTCGATAAGCATGTTTTCAAGTCTAGGGGATGATACGCTTAAGTTAAGATATGGAACATATATGGGCTGTCAGATTCCGTATAGGAGTGTTGAGGCCGCGTTTCCGAAGAGAGAGTTGCAATGCTGGAATTTATTTTTAGTCCTACAAGCCCGGTCCCTGCTATCTGGTGTGTATTGATCGCGATGGCAACCGCTTGGCTCATCCAGCTTGTTTTTGGAAAGCACCTTGAGCAACATCGTTATGCCACGATTGACGGATTACGAGGCTATCTAGCGTTTCTCGTTTTTCTTCATCATTCGGCGGTTTGGTTTTTTTATTTAAAAACCAATGCATGGACTGGGCCGCCATCAAATATCTATGCGCAATTTGGTGAGAGTAGTGTGGCATTGTTCTTCATGATCACAGCCTTTTTATTTGGCGGTTTCAAGTCTGAAGAGCAACGGTTAAAAGTTTAATGGATCACGGCTGATTCGT
>CAIQBG010000049.1 GCA_903870055.1 uncultured Pseudomonadota bacterium | reverse complement strand
TCTCGCATACTGACATGCTCTGCCTGCCATAACTCTACGCGAATGCGCTCATCTGTCTGAAGTTGCTGATATTTCCTATTTCCCATGCAAAACACCTTACCTTATTGGTCAAGTGTTGCTCTTCAGACTTGAAACCGCCCAGACCTTAATGCCCAGGGGCCCGTGGGTATATTCCCACCTGCGAAAGTAACAGAGCTAGTACTCGTACTTGATACCATCCGCCAACGCGCTGCGGCATGAGATGCATCTAGGTATTGACCTCGGCGGCACCAAGATCGAAGCCGCCATCCTTGATGCCGCTGGTAATTTCCTGTTTCGCGAACGTATTGCGACACCTCAAGGCGACTACCCGGCGACACTCTGCGCGATTCAATCCCTAGTCTCCAAAGCTGAATCGGCATTGGGTCAACCCGTTGTTGCGGTTGGCGTTGGCCACCCCGGATCTGCCAACCCACTGGATGGTCGCATCCGCAATGCCAACTCCACCTGCTTGAATGGCCAAACGCTGCAGGCTGATTTACAAGCGCTGCTACAGCGACCTGTAAAACTAGCGAATGATGCCGATTGCCTGGCGCTGTCTGAAGCCACCGATGGCGTTGCACGTGCTTGTGCATCAGTGTTCGGCGTCATTCTCGGTACGGGTGTGGGCGGTGGCTGGGTCATCCACGGTCAATTGCACCAAGGCCCCAATGGGCTCGCCGGCGAGTGGGGTCACAATCCCTTGCCCATTTCATCTCCGGAAGAACTACCCGGCCCCGCTTGTTACTGCGGCAAAAAGGGCTGCATTGAGGCCTGGCTATCCGGCCCGGCGCTCGTTGCCGACTATCAACGCCAGACTCACGATCAAACCATCACCGATGTGCCCGCACTCGTTAACGCAGCGGCACAAGGCAACCATAACGCTCAACAGACGCTCGATCGTCATACCCAACGCCTAGCGCGTGCATTAGCCACCCTCATTAACGCGGTTGATCCTGCGGCCATTGTGTTGGGCGGGGGTGTCTCCCAACGCCCCGGGTTAATTAACGATTTGTATGCAGCACTACCTGCGCATGTATTTCTACCGGCGGGTACGCCATTACAAACCAAAATTTTATTGCCGGCCTTTGGTGATAGCTCGGGTGTGCGTGGTGCAGCGCGCTTGTTTTAACATTCGAGTGGATCGACCTCAACGCCCCATCGCACGCCACCCGGCGCATGGCCACGCGTCATGCCGCGTCCGGCACTGATCATCGGCAACCACTGATTTAAAAAGTTCTGTAGTGCAATGCGGCTGGGCGACTCGAGCAAGAGCTGCGCACGTTCGCGGCCAGCCAATCGCACCATCCGCATGGGCACCGGGTCGTAAATAAAGACTTCGGGATGCTGCTCCTGCGGCACGAGGCCACGAATACGCTGCAGAAAATCGAGCACGTTGTCGATCTGTTTGGCTTCCGCCCGCACGATGGCCTGCGCGGCATAAGGCGGAAACCCTGCTTGCTGTCGTGCCGTTAATTCCAGATCCAGAAACGCCGGTGTGTCATGCCGCAATAGGCATTGATATAGCTGATGCTCTGGGTGTTCGGTTTGCACAATCACCCGACCCGGCCGGTCCGCGCGGCCTGCACGTCCTGCTACTTGCATGAGCTGCGCAAACAAGCGTTCCGGCGCACGCCAATCTGCAGCAAACAAACCGGCATCGGCACCCACGACACATACGCGCGTAAGCGCGGGGAAGTCATGGCCCTTCGCCAACATTTGCGTACCCACCAGGATGTCGACATCCTGCGAACGAATCTGTGCCTCCAGCACTTCCCACTGTTTACGCGTGGTGGCCACATCACGGTCTACCCGCAAGATACGCGCCTGCGGGAAGTGCTTACGCAGCGACTCTTCTACCCGCTGCGTGCCACGACCCAGCGGCCGCAAATCGGCGTTGCCACAATCCGGACACTGACGCGGAATTGGTGAGGTATCACCACAATGGTGACAACGTAAGGTGCGATCCAGACTATGCACAACCCGATGCGCAGCACAGCGGCGGCAATTCGACACCCAGCCACAGGCGGTGCAGGTGAGCACCGGCGCGTAACCACGGCGGTTAATAAAGAGCAGGCTTTGTTCTTTCGCGGCCAGACCTTGTGCGAGCGCTTCGAGCAATTGCGCCGAGAGGCCTTCATCCAGCGTCAGTCGGCGCGTATCCAGCAGGGTAATTTCCGGCAGCACGGCATCAGCGTGCGCACGCTCCGGCAAATCGAGTCGTTGGTAACGACCGCTTTGCACATTGGCCCAGCTTTCCGGTGAAGGTGTGGCTGATCCCAAAACCACCGGCACACCCGCTTGATGTGCCCGCCACACGGCAAGATCGCGTGCGTGATAGCGCATGCCTTCCAGTTGTTTATAGGCCGGATCGTGTTCTTCATCAATAATGATGAGGCCCAGTTTGGGCATCGGCGTAAAGACTGCCAATCGAGTACCGATCACAATTTGTGCTTCGCCCGTGAGCGCTGCTGCAAAGTGCCGGGCACGGGCGGCTTCGGTCACTTCACTATGCAGGCTGACAACCGGCACTGCCGGGAAGCGCTGTGTAACTCGCGCCTCGAGCAGCGGGGTCAGATTAATTTCCGGCACCAGCAACAAAACCTGTTTGCCCTCGGCTAGAACTGCCTCGATAAGCCGTAAGTAAACTTCCGTTTTGCCGGAACCCGTAATGCCAAACAGTAAATTAGCTGAATAGCCATTCAGGCGTGGCAGCACGTCATCGAGCACGCTACGTTGCCCGGCCGTCAGCATCGGTTGCACTTGTGCTTCATGCGCCGTTTTGCTTACCACCTTCAATGCGCGCCGCTTAACCGGATCCGGTTTACGCAAGCCGGTTGGAATGGCCTGCAAAAGTGCTTCGCCCGGAGCTGCCTGGTAGTAGCTGGCCGCGAATAGGCAGAGGCTGATCCAATCGGCGGGCATGGGCGGTAAATCCCGCAAAATGCTTTCAGCGGGCTTGAGCTGATCTGCGGCAGGCGCATCCGGCTCTGACCCATCCCCCGAGAGCGGTAATACCGCCAGAATTAACCCAACCCGGCGTCCGGAGCCGAAAGGAACGACGACCCGCAGCCCGACATCAGCCGGGGTGGTATCGGGGGGTGCCAAATAATCGAAATTAACTGCCAGCGGTGCATCAATTGCGACGCGCAAACGCCACAAAAGCGCCTGATTTTCAAGGGGTTTTTCCATGCCGACCCATTACCCCCGTGTTAGCGGATATTTCTTAACGGAGTTCTCTGCCAGGCGCCGTAACATGCTGATATTAAATGGTAAAGCAGTGTTTTTGCATTGTGGATAACTTTGTGGGTAACCGACCCGAGATAGCCGTCTTGACAGGTTGAAACCAGCCACCGGTCGGCCTTGCGCTCGGGTCTTACAATCCACCCGGTTTACAGACCGGCGCGCATAGCGCGACCGACCGAATGCACCGTATCCACGAGTACCGAAACGTTCTCCGGCGGGGTAAATTGGTTGATGCCATGACCCAGATTAAAGACGTGGCCGGTATTGGCCGCGCCAAAGCTGCGCAGGACTTTTTCAGCCTCACGTGCCACGGCTTCCGGGCCCGCACGCAGAATCGTCGGGTCCAGGTTACCCTGCAACGCAACACGATCACCCACACGGGCACGCGCCTTGCCGATATCAATCGTCCAATCCAGGCCCAGACCATCGGCTCCGCTATCAGCCAGTGCTTCGAGCCAGAGACCACCACCCTTGGTAAAGACGATCGACGGAATGCGTTCGCCGTTCCAGGTTTTATGCAGCGCGGCCACAATACGCTTCATGTAGTTCAAAGAGAATTCATGGAAGGCTGATTCGGCCAGTGTGCCACCCCAGGAATCAAAAATCATCACGGCCTGGGCACCCGCTTCAATCTGGGCGTTCAGATACTGGATTACCGACTCGGTCGTGACATCCAGAATCTTGTGCATCAGATCCGGACGATCGTAAAGCATGGTCTTGATGCGCGCGTAATCTGCAGAGGCACCGCCTTCCACCATGTAGCAGGCCAGCGTCCACGGACTCCCAGAGAAACCAATCAGCGGCACGCTGTTATCCAGCGCCTTGCGAATTTCGGCCACGGCATCGACCACATAACGCAACTGATCATGCGGATCTGGCACGCACAGATTACGGATTTCCCATTCGTCACGCAGCGGACGTTCGAACTTGGGACCCTCGCCTTCAGAGAAGTACAGACCCAAGCCCATAGCATCTGGCACCGTCAGAATATCTGAAAACAGAATTGCGGCATCAAGGTCATAGCGCGCCAACGGTTGCAGTGTCACTTCGCAAGCGTAGGCCGGGTTCTTGCACAGGCCCAGAAAACTACCGGCGCGTTTACGCGTCTCACGATACTCGGGTAGATAGCGACCTGCTTGTCGCATCAGCCACACGGGCGTGGTTTCGGTAGGTTCCTTGAGTAGGGCACGCAGAAAGAGGTCATTACGAGGACGAGACACAATAACTCCAGACGATCTTATGAATGATGAGAAACAATAACGATGGGTCAGGCGCCGGAGACGTTATCGCGTCGTTCCAGCGTAATACCCAGTTGTTTGAATTTGCGATACAGATGCGTGCGCTCCAGGCCACTCTGTTCAGCCACGCGTGTCATGTTGCCGCTGCTGCGAGAGATGTGATGCGTCAGGTACAGTCGCTCGAATGCATCGCGCGCTTCTTTCAGCGGCATTTCATAAAACTGATTGAGCGACCCATTCGCCTCATCGTCTGACTTTTCAACATGGGGTTCACTCACCGTCAGCATCAAAGCATCTACGTCCTGCCGGCTGATGGTTTCATCCAGTGCATTGAGCGCCAGATTTTTCAGGGCGCCCAGCAATGAGCTCCAGCCGCCATCAACACCGCTCCAGTTTTTCTGGCGCAGCACGTTCAAGGCATCAGGCGCCATATTGCGATGAGGCACGTTGCCCTGTTCGCAGAGCAGCGTTAGCAGTGCGGGTAAGAGCTCTGGCAGATCGCTCGACGATTCGGAAATCGCCGGCAGACCAACCCAGACATCGCTCAGACGATTTACCAGTGCGGCATCCACACCACTCTCAACAATGGCTTCAGCTGAAACACTACTGGCCACGACCAGCGTGAGACGGTACTTGGCCAGGCGATCGAGCACGAAGCTGAGATTCATCTGCGCCATACGACCCGCGCCATGTAATTCTGGCAGGAACAATACGCCACCGGCATGCTGCTCCAGCATTTCCTGAGTAATAGCGCGACTCTCTTGCGAAAGATTAAGCCAGGGCGCGTGCGGGGTAAGCAAACTACGCGCACCGACTTCAGCAATCAAACCCTGCGCACCACGCAAAAACAGTATCGGTGAATGCTTGGCGGACTGGGCAATCCGTTGCCCGAACTTCTTCAGTAGGCCAATCTGCAAAAGCGAATCAACGGCATAGTGTTGACGTGTTGCCGAGGCATCGGGCTTCAGACATTTCTTTACCGTTGCCAGCAGTTTCTGCAGGGCAATCGGCTTTTCCAGAAAGTCGACCGCGCCAATGCGCGTGGCTTCAACGGCCGTATCAATGGTGCCGTGACCAGACATCATCACCACTGGCATGGTCAGCAAACCACTTGCCGACCATTCCTTAAGCAGCGAGATCCCATCCGCATCCGGCATCCAGATATCCAGCAACACCAGATCCGGGCGACGGCTCGCACGTAACTCGCGGGCCTTGGTGGCATTCTCTGCCAGCATAATGCTATGGCCTTCATCCGCAAGGATCTCGGAAAGCAATTCGCGAATACCGACTTCGTCATCTACTACCAGTATTTCTGCCATATCAGGCTCCTACCGACTTCTGTGATTCTTGATTAGGGGATTCGGTGTCATCAGCCACCTGCAAGGTAATGCGGATTTCTGCACCACCCGTCTCCCGGTTCGCAAGGGCGATTCTGCCGCCATGCTCTTCGATGATTTTCTTGACGATAGGCAAGCCCAGACCTGTGCCTTTGGGCTTAGTTGTCACATAGGGCTCAAAGGCATTGGCCATGATTTCAGGCGGAAAACCCGGTCCGGTATCGGCAATAATCAGACAGACGTGTTTACCCGTATAACTGGTGGCCACATCAATCTTCGCACCAACCAGACCTTCAGTTGCATCCTGTGCATTACGGATCAGATTGTGGATGATCTGACGCAACTGTGTCGGATCGCCCTTGATCTTGGGTAACGCCGCAGCAAGATCGGCCTTGATCAGTGTTTTAGAACTTTCATACAACACCAGCATGTCGCGCAGCAATTCGTTTAAATCAATTGCCATCAAATTGGCGGGAGGTAGGCGTGCGTAATCGCGGAAGCTATCGACCATATGTTTCATGGCCTGCACCTGGTTAACGATCGTACGTGTCGATCGCTGCAACATATCGGCATCGGCTTCCGCCAGATGCTTGGTTAGTTTATGTTCCAGGCGTTCGGCGGCCAGCTGAATGGGCGTCAGGGGATTCTTGATTTCATGTGCCAGACGACGCGCCACTTCACCCCATGCCGTTGCACGCTGTGCCGCGATCAGTTCGGTGACGTCATCAAACACCACCACATAGCCACCGCCAGACTGTTCGGGCAATTCCGAACCGTGCACCATAAGCTGCTGCTTACGACCATCCGGCATAACGCGCTCCACTTCCAATTGCCAGGAGGCATCACCATGTTTGGCAAAACCATCGCGGATGGTTCGTGCCAGATGCTCCTGGCGTGGCCAGGCCTCGAGCGGCTCGGAAATTAACCCCACCCAATCTTCAGCGATTAATGTTTTAGCGGCGCCATTCACGGCCTTCAATACAAAACGGCGATCAAAGGCGAGCACACCAGCCGACAGGTTATCCAGCACTTCTTGCAAATACGCGCGCGCGCGTTCCAGATCGGCACGATGACGCTCGGTTTCGGTATGCGCTTCGCGCAACTGAAAGGTCATGCGATTAAATGATTGCGTCAGAATGCCCAGCTCATCATTGCTAACAACGGTCTGCTTGGGTGAAAAGTCACCCGCAGCCACAGCTTGCGTACCTTCAGCCAGAATCGTCAGCGGCGCAGTAAAGCGACGCGCCAGAATAAATGCGGCCGAGAATGCGGCGGCCAAGGCTAGTAATAAGGTCAGTGTCAGCGTAATGGCATAGAGTCGCGTTAGCCCATCGCGCGCCAATTCCAGCTCACGGTATTCGCGATACACCGACTGCACCGCCTCTGAATCATTCGCCAACTTGGCAGGCACCGGCACCACCACTTCCAGAAAACGGTTCGACACCTGGGCCGGCGATCCTGAAGGCAATAGCACCATGGCACGCAAGATGGGCAGGCCGGTGGCGTCTGCCTCGATCACGCTGAAGGCACCGGTCTTGCGGGCTTCTTCCACCTGGGCCGGCAAAGGTAAGACCGGGGTCTCACCGCGGGCCAGCGTTGTGCTCAACACATCAATCCGATTGCCTGAAACTTGCAGCAAGGACGTCGACTGTGCGCTCGTCACTTGCTTCAATTTGGTTAGCACCGCTGGCGTCTGTGTGGCATCTCGCTGGGCAATCGCCACTGCAGCATCACGCGTAGTACTCACTAGGCCAATCGTTACGCCTTCCAGTGCATCACGGCCAAGATTTAGGCCCGCTTCCAGGGCCTGTTCCACGCGCACATCAAACCAGCTCTCGATACTGCGCGTTACAAACTGTACCGAAACGGCGTAAATCAGTGCGCCGGGCACCAACGCCATAATTGCCAGCATGAGCATCAAGCGGAACTTGAGGCGTGCGCCAAAAATCTGCTGGCGATGATCACGCCATAAACGGAAAAGCTGCACGCCAATCACCAGCAGCATGGCCAGACCGAGCAAAACATTCAGCCATACCAACCAGGAGTAATGGCGCGCAAAAAAGTCCGTATTTGCTGAAGCCTGTGTGAGCAGAAACAGTAACGCCACAGACACCAGCGTCATGATAAACATGGCTAAGCGCATTACTTCGCCCCCGGAGCGGCAGGCACCGTCAGACGGAAATGACGCCAGTCACTATCCAACCGCCAATCCCGATCGCCAAAGGACACCACCTGAAAAGGCTTGGGTAAAAACGCGGGATCAAGACGAAAGCGCATCGTCACTTCTACAACCTCACCTGCGCGCACCCGGCCTGGGGGAATATTCCAGGTGACGGAACGTGCCACGTAATTGAGTGCATCCTCAAAATTGAGGAAGTTACGACCATCCTGTCCCTCGGTCACGCGGTAATTGCGCACCAGTGCGTTGTAGGTCAATCGACGGTCTGTATGGCCTGCGTATAGCGCTTCATCAACCCAGTACCAGCGGGGACGGCGCACCTCGGCCTGAATCTGGAACACCAGAGGAATGCCATGGTTCACTGCATCGGTCAGCGAAGGCGACAGTTGCAGGGCAAAGTTGCCGTTCAGACTGAGCGACTCCTCACTCTGCGTCAGGGTCACTTCCCGTACTTCGGCACCCGCCTGCGCCGGGAGCGTTTGCACACTCAGCACCAGCGCCGCGATGCACAACAACCATTTCGAAAGGAAACGGTCGCGCAGTTTCATGCAGGCACCTTGGTTAAAAGCGCGTAGAAGAATCCATCGTGCCGGGCATCGGGCAATAAGGATGTCTGTGATTCCAGCCGGGCATCGGGATTCTGGCTCAGGAAGTTGGCAATCTGCGTCTGGTTTTCCAGGGCGAATACCGAACAGGTACCGTAAAGCAAACGACCGCCCGGTTTAACCAACGGCCACAGCGCTTTGAGCAAACGCTTCTGGTTGCGTGCCAGCGCGTACACATCATCGTTACGGCGCAACCACTTCGCATCGGGGTGACGACCGGCCACACCCGATCCCGAGCAGGGGGCATCGAGCAGGATGGCATCAAACGGACGCTTGGCCCAGGCAGCTTCTGTTTCGGCGGCGTCGGCACACACCACATGAATGCTTCTGTCTGCCGGGAAGCGCGTGGCATTAAGCGCATGACGCAATGCTGCACAACGCTCTTCGTCGGCCTCTACTGCAGTGAGTTCAATCGCGGCGGTTTCCAGCAGATGAGCTGCCTTGCCACCAGGTGCGGCACAGGCATCCAGCACGCGCATACCAGGCTGCACATTCAGTATGCGTGCGGCCTGTTGGGCGCCGATATCCTGCACGGCAACCAGGCCTGTGGCAAAGCCGGGTAAAGTTTCAGCAGCAACCGGTTGAGCGAGCAACAAAGCATCGGGGCCGTCTTCAACGAGACGCGGTTGCACGTTGATGCCTTCCGCTTCTAGTTGCTGGACATAGTCGTCCACGCTGGTGGCCTGACGATTAACGCGTAAGCCCATCGGGGGTTTGCGGTTACCGCCCGCGGCAATATCTTCCCACTGCTCAGGCCAATCGGTTTGCAAACGTTCCAGCCACCACTGCGGGTACTGCCAATCCGATTCCTGATTGTTGGCAATGGTTTCATCAAGTACGGCACGCTCGCGCAATGCACGGCGCAGAATGGCATTGACGAACCCGCGATAGCGGCCGGCCGATAGGGTAGCGGCCGCTTCTACGGCCTGATCGACGCCCACATGGGCGCGTTCGGGATGCATCTCTAGCCAGCACAGCGCCACACGCAAAAGGCTGCGCAATTCATCTTCTGCCGTGGGGCGATCCAGTAAAACAGACAGCTCGACATCGCCACGGCAGTAACGGCGCAACGTCGCATAGGTCAGATCGATGGCCTGTGAGCGCACTGCATTTTCCGGCAACGATTGCTGACGCAATTTAGTCAGCACGGCAGTGAGGCTGCGGCCATACGCCACCACTTCAGTGACACAAGCAGCGGCCGTTTGTATGGCCCAGGCGAGTGAGTCTGGAGCCAACGTAGCGCGTGCTGCGGGCGCCGTGCGCGGCTTGCTTGTAGCGGCGCTATACGGGGGACGGGAACGTGTTTGCGGGTTATTCATTATTGCTTTGAGTGTAGCATGTTTACAACACCATTCAGAGGCATAATCTGCGCATGCATGTCGCTCTGCCCATCACTTTCTTGTGCACCCGTCTGACCCGGCATTTTGTGGCCGGATGTCTCTGCCTATTTAGTCTGCATGCATGGGCGTGGAATACGACCGGGCATCGCGAGGTGGTGGTTGTGGCATGGTCGTCACTCTCACCCAATACACAAAGCACAATTAGCGCATTACTGAAAAACCAAACTAACATTCCCAGCCTGACAGAACTCAACGGCGAAGAAGCCTGGATGCGTGCCGCACTCTGGCCAGATGAATTACGTGATCAGGCCGAGCCTAAAGGCAGCAACGTATCGCCACCGCGTAATACACAACAATGGTTACAGCGCGCCCGCACCGGCGAAGCAACCCGCCGCTGGCACTTTGCCGACCGTGACATCGCCAAGCCCTTCAATCAGCAAACGGTACATGGCTTGCTTGAACAGGCCCTCACTGAGCAAATCCGCCAACTGGGCGACCCTACGCTCTCGCGACAAGACCGGGCCGTTGCCTTAGCCTGGGTGAGCCATCTGGTCGCCGATGCCCATCAGCCCTTACACACGGCGAGTCGGCAAGATCCGTTAAATCCTGGCCAACTGGATGCCGGTGGTAATACGGTAACGGTATTCGATGCAGGGCGTCGCCCGCCCGACCCTCTGAGTTTGCATCGCTGGTGGGATGAGCTACCTGGGCACGCCCGACCCGGCACACCGCGCTTCGAAACCGAAACAGCCCGGTTGCTACGACAAGCGAAACAGGTGAATGATGCCGAAACCGCCACACCACCACGTCACTGGATTGAAGAGTCTTTTACGCTGGCACGGGATCAGGTGTATCCGGGGCTAGTGCCTGATCCGGAAAACCCTGGTACGTTTTTAATCCGGCAGGATTATTGGCTCGAAGGACGCGACATCACGCGCCAGCGATTGGCTTTGGCCGGACGACGACTTGCTCATGTGGTTGAACAAGCGCTGCAAGACTTGCGTTAACAAGCTTGAACTCTCAATGGATCAAAAACCATCTTTTACCCCCGCACCATCGCCTCTAGTCGCGCAATACGTTCAGCCGTTTTGGGGTGCGTCGAAAACAGCGTATCGATCCCACCGCCCGCCAGCGGGTTCATGATCATCATCTGTGCTGTTGCCGGATGTGCTTCGGCCGTGGGGAATGGAATGCCACGCGCATAGGCATCGATCTTGGCCAAGGCACTGGCCAAGGCCATCGGATCACCACTAATCTCTGCACCACCCCGGTCCGCTTCAAATTCGCGGGCACGCGAGATAGCCATCTGAATCAGCATGGCGGCAATCGGTGCAATGATCGCAACGATGATGCTCACCACCGCATTGGCCGGGCGACCTTCTTCGTCGCGTCCGCCGAAGAACATGGCGAAGTTAGCGAGTGCCGAAATGGCACCGGCCAGCGTAGCGGCGATAGTCGATGTCAGAATATCGCGATGCTTCACGTGAGCCAGCTCATGCGCCATCACGCCGCGCAGTTCCCGCTCGCTGAGCAGGCTGACAATGCCGGTGGTTGCTGCAACCGCCGCGTTCTCCGGATTGCGACCAGTCGCAAACGCATTAGGTTGTGCTTCGTCAATCAGATAGACGCGCGGCATGGGTAACTCGGCGCGCGATGCCAGATCCCGCACCATGTTATACAGATAGGGTGACGAGGTTTCATCTAGGGGCTGCGCGTTGTACATGCGCAGCACCATCTTGTCTGAAAACCAGTAGGCGAAGAAGTTCATGCCGCCGCCAAGCAGCAGCGCCATCATCATGCCTTCGCGGCCACCGATCAGGCCGCCAATCGTCATGAATAGCGCCAGAATGGCCGCAAACAACACCGTGGTTTTAAACCAGTTTCCCATGTCGTCTCCTCTACAGAGCAACGTTGTTAATCACAGCGCTATTAGAACCGAGTGCGCCTTAATGAACCCTTAGCGCTTTCGCCACACAGTTAGTGGCCGCTCAGAAGTTTTTCAAGTAAGCAGGGTGCCCACAGGCAGCGGATGACCCCGCAAGAAGTCAGCGGCCTTGAGGCGTTTACCGCCAGGCGCTTGCAGCACCTCCAGACACAGTGCATCTGCACCACAGGCCACAACAATGCCTTCATCACCCGATGACAGCACGGTGCCGGGCTGGCCGCTAGCGGCAACGATATGCGCGCCCCAGATTTTGATGGGCTGCGCACCTGAATGCACTACGGCACCAGGGAAGGGGTTATAAGCGCGGATCTTCCGATCCAGTTCGCTGGCGGCAGCTTTCAGATTCAGCAGCGATTCCTGTTTTTCCAGTTTGTGCGCGTAAGTCACACCGGCTTGTGTCTGCGGCGTAGCCGCCAGCGTTTCACCGGCCGCCAGTTTTTTCAGAACCACCACAATCCGTTCAGCGCCCAACGCCGCCAGACGGTCGTGCAGCAAGGCAGTCGTATCTGCAGCCTCTATCGCCAGGCGTGCTTCGTCGACAACGCCGCCCGTGTCTAGACCAGCATCCATCTGCATGATGCAGACACCGGTTTCTGCATCACCGGCTTCGATCGCACGGTGAATCGGAGCAGCGCCACGCCAGCGCGGCAAAATCGACCCGTGAATATTCAGGCAACCGTAACGCGGCATATCCAGCACAGCCTGCGGCAGTATCAGGCCGTAAGCCACCACCACCAGCACATCCAGGTTATAACTACGCACCAGTGCCTGCGCTTCGTCATTGCGCAGCGATACCGGTTGTTCAACCGGTATGCCGTGGCTTAAAGCCAGTTGCTTTACCGGGGAAGGCGTGAGCTGCATGCCGCGACCCGATGGCCGATCTGGCTGGGTCAGCGCCACCACAACGTTAAAATCGGCGTCCAGGATGGCCTGTAAGGCCTGCTGTGCAAACGCCGGCGTGCCGGCAAAACCAACGCGCAGCGTCATACGTTCTGCCGCGCCAGCTTGGCCAGTTTATTTTTGATACGGGTCTGCTTGAGCTGCGACAGATGATCCACAAAAACTTTGCCGTTCAGGTGATCAATCTCGTGCTGAATACAAATGGCTAACAGTTCGCCGGTTTCCAGCACATGCGCTTTGCCATCCAGATCCTGATAACGTACACGCACATCGGACGGACGGTCCACTTTGTCGTAAACCCCGGGTACGGATAGGCAACCTTCTTCGTAGGTCTGCATACCGCTCACCGATTCAATCACCGGATTAACAAATGCCTGCAGCCCACTCTGATCTTCCGATGTATCAATCACCACCACGCGCTTGTGCACGTTGACCTGCGTTGCGGCCAGACCAATCCCCGGCGCTTCGTACATAGTCTCGGCCATATCGGCGACCAGCTGGCGCAGCGCGGCGTCAAACACCGTCACCGGTTTGGCAACCGTACGCAGCCGTTCATCAGGAAATCGTAGTATCGGTAACAGGGCCATGCTTGTACTCGGGCTGGGCACACCCACGTTGCGGATGTGTAAAATGATTTATGCTTATCTCGGGTCGCCACCTTCTGGCGCCGCTTACAGATCAATATTATAGCGATGCGTCTTAAATTCAACCGCGCTGCTTTCATGGCGACTGCGCTCATCGGATTATCGTCAGCGATTGCCCAGGCAGAACCGCTGCCTTTGATTGTGCCCGAAACCACCTTCAGCAACCTCGCCCGCATTACCGGCGACACCTTGAACCAGCGGCTGATGGATCAGCACAGCACCATCCGCATTCAGCTCAATGATCCTGCCGCCCGCCTGGAACCGGACACCCCGCTGCTGATTTTCCGGCAAGGCCTTCGTCTGAGCACCCCGGATGGGCGTGTGCTGGGTGTGCTGGCCGTACCGGTGGCCCAAGGGCGCACGCTGAGCCAGAAAGCCGAAGCCGCCGAGATAGCCAACCCAGATCAAGCCGGTGTGGCATGGATGCGTTTGCAATCACTGCAACAGGAAGTCATGCGTGGCGATAGCGTGATGACCCGTAAAGAAGCCCAGGACTATGCGCCGCCAGTCTGCCAAACAACGGCAACGACTAGTGACAGCTCGACGAGCTTACAAGTGATTGCCATCGTTAGCCAGTCCAATATGCTTTCTGCTGCCGGTGACTTGCTGGCCGTGTCGGGCGGCTGCGCTGCCGGACTAACCCGGGGCAGCCAAGTCACGCTCTGGCGCCCGACGGTAACCACCTACGGCCGCAAACTGGATCAACCGGTTGATGACACACGCAACGACTCGGCCAGCGTGTTTGATGACAACCCGGCCATTACCCGCACACAGACCCCGGGCCACCGGGTCGGATCGGCCACGGTGGTCGCCACCTATCCGGATACCGCTATCATCCGTATTCAACAGATCACTCAAGCGGCGCAACCAGGCGATCTGGTGCGACCCAGTCCGGCAAAGATCCGACCATGACGCTACCCAATGCATCCCACTCAATTCAAGACCCGCAGGAACTCCGTAGCTGGTTAAATCTCACGTTGCCCGCAGGTATTGGCCCGCGCAAGCAGCAGGAGTTGCTGCGTGCCTTTGGTCACCCGGACGCGATCTTTGCTGCCGGCCTGAGCGCTGTTTCCGGCATCATCGGCATCAAACTCGCCCAATCACTATTTGACGGTATTAATAATGAGGCGCAGCAAACACTAATCGACGCCACGCTGGCCTGGCTGCAAGAACCCGGCCATCACATCGTCACCCTGGCCGACCGCGATTACCCGCAGCGCTTACTGGAATCCAGCGATCCGCCCAGCCTGCTTTATGTGAACGGTGAGCCGGCTTATCTGAACCGTGCCGCCATTGGTGTTGTAGGCAGTCGTAATGCCACGCCGCAAGGCATCGAAAACGCGTTAGCGTTTTCCCGTGTGCTGGCCGATGCGGGCTTTACAATTATCAGTGGTCTGGCCCTGGGTATCGACGCTGCCGCTCATGAGGGCGCCATCCGTAGCGATTCACCCAGCGGTACCATCGCTATCATTGGCACCGGCATTGATCGGGTGTACCCCTCCAGCAATAAGAAACTGGCGCACGTGGTCACGGGCAAAGGCTGCATTATTTCCGAGTTCCCACTGGGTACTGCGGCAACGGCCAGCAACTTCCCGCGCCGTAACCGGCTGATTGCCGGGTTATCGCAGGCCTGTCTGGTGGTTGAAGCCGCACCGGCATCCGGCTCGCTGATCACCGCCCGCCTGGCCGGCGAGTTGGGGCGAGATCTCTTTGCCATTCCCGGCTCGATACACGCACCGCAATATAAAGGCTGTCACGCACTCATCAAACAGGGTGCCAAACTCGTCGAGTGCGCTCAGGACATTCTGGAAGAGCTGCGTCCCCAAGCTACCGGCAATGCCTCCGCCACCCTCGAAGACGCTGCCATCAAACCCGAACATAAGGTGTTAATTGGCGCGCTGGGCCACGACCCCAGCACCTTGGATCAATTAATTAGCCGTAGTGGGTTGACGGCCGACGCAGTTCTTGCGATGCTGACCAAACTCAGTCTGGAAGGTGTAGTGACAAACCTGCCGGGCGGGCGCTACCAGCGCCTCATCCGCAGCTAACCTGGACCTTCAGGCTGTCTGACTGACTCAACGCCATAGGTTGCCCCATGCTCGACATCCTTGTTTATCTGTTCGAACACTTCGAAGAACTCGGCGCCGGCGACCAACAGACCAACTTCGAGGAATCTCCGTTATCTGAAACCCTCATCGAAGCCGGTTTCGAACGGGAAGAGATCGACCAGGCTTTTGGCTGGTTAGCTGGCCTCAGTGGCGAACGGCACCGTGCGATCTGCGCCCCCTCCGCTGAATCGGTCCGCATCTTTACCGACCGCGAATACGAACACCTGGGGCACGACTGCCTGAACTATCTGTTCGCCCTGGAAAAACAGAATGCCGTACCGGCCGGGCTGCGCGAGTTGATCATTGACCGAGCGATGGCGATGGAAGATCTGACCCTGGATCACTTCAAGATCATCGTGCTGATGGTGCTCTGGAGCCGCAACCAGGCCGTCGATAGCCTGCTGGTCGAGACGCTGCTTGATGACATGAGCGCCCCCTACAACTAATCTGCATTAACGACGGGTTGCTTGCCAATACTGGCACGGCCTCCTATCATGCGGCCGTCACTTACGAAAAGCACCCCATGGGAAAAAAGTTAATCATTGCCGAAAAACCATCCGTCGCATTGGATATTTCCAAAGCGCTCGGCGGCTTTACCAAGCATGATGACTATTATGAAAGTGATGATTACGTCCTTTCATCGGCTGTGGGTCACCTCCTGGCACTGATTTGCCCCGAAGAATTTGAAGTTAAACGCGGCAAGTGGACGTTTGCCCACCTGCCCGTGATTCCGCCGCATTTTGATCTGCAGCCCATCGAGAAATCGGCACCGCGCCTGAAAGTGCTGCAGAAGCTGCTGCGCCGCAAGGATGTTGATGGCCTCATCAACGCCTGCGATGCGGGACGCGAAGGCGAGCTCATCTTTAATTACATCGCCCAATACGCCAAGGCCAAATTCCCGGTGCAGCGTTTGTGGCTGCAATCGATGACCAAGGAAGCCATTCAGAATGGCTTCCAACATCTGCGCGATGGCGCCGACATGCAGGGGCTAGCCGATGCGGCCGTCTGCCGCTCGGAATCAGACTGGCTGGTCGGCATTAATGGCACTCGTGCCATGACGGCTTTCAACTCCAAAACCGGTGGCTTTCACCTCACCACCGTCGGCCGCGTACAAACGCCGACCCTGTCTCTGGTCGTTGAGCGCGAAAAAGAAATTCGCGCCTTTGTGCCGCGTAACTATTGGGAAGTTGAAGGCGAATTCCTGGCGGCCGGCGGCAACTACACCGGCCGTTGGTTTGATGAAGGTTTCAAGAAGGGCGAAGACGAACACGCTCGCGCCGAACGTCTGTGGGAAGAACAGCAAGCGGATGCGATCCGTAGCGATTGTCTGGGAAAACCCGGCATCGTCACCGACACTGCTAAGCCAGAAAATCGGCTATCTCCCCTGCTTTTTGATCTAACAAGCCTGCAACGTGAAGCGAACACGCGTTTTGGCTTCTCTGCCAAAACCACGCTATCTATCGCCCAGGCGCTGTACGAACGGCACAAGGTTTTAACCTATCCGCGTACCGATTCACGCGCCCTACCCGAAGATTATCTGCCCACCGTGCACAACGTACTGGCCGGTCTGCCAGATCTGTACGCCCCATTCGCCAACGAAATCGTTAAAGAAGGCTGGGTCAAACCGAACAAACGAATCTTCAATAACACCAAGATCTCGGATCACTTCGCGATCATCCCGACGGGTACCGTGCCCAAGAGTTTGTCGGAAGTTGAAGCCAAACTGTACGACTTCGTCGTGCGCCGCTTCCTCTCTGTTTTCTACCCGGCCGCCGAATATCTGGTCACCACCCGCATTACCCGCGTAGGCGCTCACCCCTTTAAAACCGAAGGCAAAGTCCTGGTTAAAAAGGGCTGGCTTACCGTATACGGTAAGGAAGAAAGCGACGAAGAAACTAACCTGCCCGCAGTGACTGCCGGCGAAGCGGTCAAGACAGAAGATGTACGCGTTAAAGCTTCTGCCACTCGCCCACCGGCACGCTATTCTGAAGCCACGCTGCTTTCCGCCATGGAAGGCGCCGGCAAACGCATTGATGATGACGAGCTTCGTGCCGCCATGGCCGGCCGCGGTCTGGGCACGCCAGCCACCCGCGCTCAGATTATCGAAGGTCTGCTTGCCGAACAGTATCTACTGCGTGAAGGCCGCGAGCTCTTGCCGATGGCCAAGGCATTCAACCTCATGACCCTGCTAGAGGGTCTAGGCGTTACCGCACTCACCTCGCCAGAACTGACCGGTGAATGGGAATCCAAACTGGGCAGCATGGAGCGCGGCGAACTCTCGCGCAAACAGTTCATGGCAGAAATTGCCCAGATGACCGAAGACATGGTCGCCAAGGCCAAGAACTTCGAACATGACACCATCCCCGGTGACTTCGGCACGTTGACGACCCCTTGCCCCAAGTGCGGCGGCGTCATGAAAGAAACCTACAAGAAATTCCAGTGCGGTAGTTGTGACTACGGCCTCTGGAAAACCGTGGCCGGCCGCCAGTTTGAAGGCGCCGAGATCGAAACGCTGATCAAAGAGCGCCAGGTCGGCCCGCTCAACGGCTTCCGCAACAAGATGGGTCGCCCGTTTGCCGCGCTGATCAAGCTGAACGACGAGCATCAGCCCGCTTTTGATTTTGGTAACTCTGACGACAGCTCGACCGAGCCTGTCGATTTCTCAAGCGTTACCAGCGTGGGCGGCTGCCCGAAGTGCAAGGCCAGTGTCTATCCGTATGTGACATCGTATGTCTGCGAAAAATCGGTGGGGCCGGAGAAGTCCTGCACCTTCCGCTCAGGTCAGATCATTCTGCAACAACCGATAGACACAGAGCAGATGTCCAAGCTGCTCACCTCGGGCAAAACCGACCTGCTTAAAGAATTCGTTTCGTCGCGCACCCGCCGTAAATTCTCGGCATTCCTTGCCCTCGATAAAGATGGCAAGGTCGTCTTTGAATTTGAACCGCGCCCGGTTAAAGCAGGCGCTGCCAGCAAAGCCAAAGCCACCCCGAAAAAAGCAGCGGCCAAAGACGCTGACGCCGAAGACGCCAAGCCTGCCAAAAAGGTAGCGGCTAAGAAACCAGTGGCTAAAAAGCCAGCAGCGAAAAAACCCGCCGCTAAAAAACCGGCGGCCAAAAAATCAACCCCAAAAATCACCGACTGAAAAAACAGTCTGGATCTAGGCCAACCTACAGCTGAAGTTGGCTATCGAGGATAGGCACGCTTGAATCCGGTTTACCAAGCGCATACACACCGGAGCTATTCATTCAAAATATCCGGAGCGGATCTAGGATGAGCACACTTAACATTTCATCCACATCTGACGATGTTGAGATTAAAGACCTTCTAAAGAAGTACTACGTCTATGCGCTCGTCGATACGGACAATATCTCAAGCAGCGGCATTTTCTATATCGGGAAGGGCACCGCTAACAGAGCAGAGGCTCACGGGAAAGAGGCTTTAAGGTTGGAAAAGCTTAAAACCGAAGAAGATGAGCAAGAGGGTAGTGAAAAATTAAAAAAGATCGCCGCCATTCGTAAGGCAGGCAAGGAACCCCTAGTGCGGGTTCTTGCTAGGTTTGATACAGAACCAGAAGCCTTCGCGGCCGAAGCCATATTAATTCAGTGTGTATATGGGCGTTTACAAGACAGTGGTCAGCTAACGAATATAGTCCTTGGTCATAACTCCAGGCACATTCGACATCGTGGAAATTTTGACGAAATCCCCCGGCTTGATGTCCCCAAAACAACGCGGCTGGTGAAAGGCGAATACACAGCCGCTACACTCGAAAACCTTCGTAAAAATAATGTGTGGGAAAAGGCCGAGGAAGCTGTGGAGCAATTGCGCACGATGATTGCCGCAGATTCCCGGCTAAATAATCACATATCCATTGCCGACCCATCTATTGCAGAGAAACGCTATGTTTGTGCTGTCGTCAACTTTGGTGAACCCGATGTCATTCTGCGATTGCAATTCACGCCTACCGGATTGATCACCAACCTCCGAGCCGCAACAGAAGGAACCAAAGCAGGATGCGCTCATTTTTCTGAACGGTTGGGAAGTGTCGATCTCGAACCCGCGAACAAAAAATGTTCCTATGGTTGGCTTCCAGGGTGGGTCAACAAACCGCTAAAATTTAACGACTTCAATCTTGCGTTAGCGCGAATCACTGAGGCGTATAACAAATTTAATGACAAACCCACACCCGCATCATAGAAAGCTACTCAACATTTCGTACTAGCGATCTGATCGAGCAATCTCTACCCAGCGCTTCTTCAATTCACTCCAAGCGCTTAGGGGTTCG
>CAIQBG010000048.1 GCA_903870055.1 uncultured Pseudomonadota bacterium | reverse complement strand
GAATGCTTCGGTAACCTTCTCAGTCGTGGCACCGCCGCCGACGTCGAGGAAGTTAGCTGGCTCAGCACCGAACAGCTTGATGGTGTCCATGGTCGCCATGGCCAGACCAGCACCGTTCACCAGACAGCCGATATTGCCGTCGAGCGAGATGTAGGCCAGATCAAACTTCGAAGCTTCGACTTCGTCGGCATCTTCTTCGTCCAGATCGCGCATTGCAACGATCTCATCCTGACGGTAAAGCGCGTTGGAGTCGAAATTGAACTTGGCGTCAATTGCCTTAACCGTACCGTCAGATTCATGAATCAGCGGGTTGATTTCGGCCAACGATGCATCGGTTTCCATGTAGCAGGTGTACAGCTTTTTCAGCGTATCAACACACTGTGGAATCGAAGCTTCGTTCATGCCCATGCCCTTGGCAAGAGTCAGTGCCTGCGCGTCGGTCAGACCAACGAGCGGATCAACGAAAACGGTAACGATCTTTTCTGGTGTCTTATGTGCAACTTCTTCAATATCCATGCCGCCTTCGTACGAGGCCATGATGGCTACTGCCTGCGTTGCGCGATCGGTCAGCGCTGCGACATAGTATTCATGCTGGATGTCGGCGCCTTCTTCGATCAGCAGGTGACGAACCTTCTGGCCTTCTGGGCCAGTTTGGTGTGTAACCAGTTGCATGCCGAGGATATCGTTGGCGTATTGACGCACTTCGTCGAGCGACTTGGCGACTTTAACGCCACCGCCCTTACCGCGACCACCTGCGTGAATCTGGGCCTTAACTACCCAAACTTTACCGCCGAGGGTTTCCGCTGCCTTGACGGCGTCATCGACGCTCGTGCAGTGGATACCGCGCGGAACGTTTACGCCGAATTTCTTCAGGATTTGTTTGCCCTGATATTCGTGAATTTTCATGCGCTTTCCTTGCCTTATAAGGTTACGAATATCGAACGGATTGTCCCCCACCCGCCCGAATCTGAACGTATGCGCCGAAACAGGATAGAAAGCTTCTGTCTATTAAGACATTCGCCAGCGACACCCCGCTCGGATACGAAGATTCTAGCACGCAGCCAGCAAAGCGTACCCCCTAAAATTCATAATTATGGTGTTCCGGAATCATCCGGCCAGGGGCTACCTGCCTAGCTTAAACCGGGCTATCGACTTCAAGATAGGTCACTTTGATACCAAATTGGCTGGCAATCGACTCTCCGAGCGCCTGAACTCCGAACCGTTCGGTAGCATGGTGCCCAGCAGCCACGTAGGCCACCCCGGTCTCCCTGGCCAGATGCACCATAGGCTCAGACACCTCGCCTGTCACAAAAACATCCGCGCCGGCCTGAATGGCCGCCTCGAAATAGCTCTGAGCCCCGCCCGTACACCAGGCAACACGGCGAACCGGCTGATCCATCGATTCTGCCAACACGAAAGGCGCTCGCCCCAGAACCTTAGTCAGTCTATCTGTAAGGGTCTTGATGGTGCTGCCAGCCTCCGGTGTGCCGATACAACCCAGGTTTTGTTCGCCGAACAGCCCGGTTTGCTGCCAACCCGCCGCTTTGGCCAAACCGGCGTTATTACCCAGCACGGGGTGGGCATCCAGCGGCAAATGGTAGGCATAGAGGTTGATGTCGTTAGCCAACAAGGTTTTCAGGCGATTGCGCTTGATGCCAGTCACCGCCCCGTTCTCGCCGCGCCAGAACCAACCGTGATGGACCAGGATGGCATCGGCACCGCTTTTCAAAGCCAGATCCAGCAGGGACTGATTGGCAGTGACGCCACAGACCAGGCTACGAATCTCATCCCGGCCTTCCACTTGCAAACCGTTTGGGCAATAATCCTTAAAACCCTCCGGTTTGAGCAAATCATCAAGATACTGCGTCAGCACATCACGATTGACCGAGCTCATGCGGCGTTCCTTTTAAATACCGATCTTGCGATCATACGCGACGATCCCAGGAGTTTTAAGCATGTGCCAGCTACTCGGCATGAGCTGTAACGTACCAACCGACATCTGTTTTTCCTTTAGCGGCTTTTCGCGCCGAGGCGGTGGTACGGACGTCCACCGTGATGGCTGGGGCATTGGCTTCTTCGAGGGTGATGATGGCCGGGGCTGCCGAGTGTTTTTGGATCCGAGCCCATCCATCGAATCGCCTCTCGCATCCGTAGTCCGCGATTACCCGATTCAATCCATGAATGTGGTTGCACATATTCGCAAAGCAACCCAGGGCGATATCTGCTTACAGAACACCCATCCCTTCCAAAGAGAACTTTGGGGGCGGTACTGGGTATTCGCCCATAACGGCAATCTGATTGATTTTGATCCGGAGCTTTCAGGCCGTTATCTTCCGGTAGGCAACACCGATAGCGAACGTGCTTTCTGCTTTCTACTAGATACCCTGGCACTACGCTTTGGGGCTACGGCTCCGAGCTACGAGCACCTGATGGATACCATGGCTGAGGTAGCCGCTGTCCTGCGCGCCCACGGGCCCGCCAATTTCCTGCTCTCAAATGGACGCTGGCTCATCGCACACTGCTCTACCGATCTGCACTACATCGTTCGCCGTGCACCCTTTAATCAGGCGCACCTCAAGGATGAGGACGTATCTATCGATTTTAATGAAGTGACATCCGATACCGATTGCGTAACCGTTATTGCCACAACGCCACTCACCGATAACGAAGAATGGACCCGAATTGAACCGGGAACACTGATTCTATTCCGGGCAGGCGAACCGGTTGAGGTTCGACATACCAATCAGGCGATCTGATCAGCTTCCGGCTTTGTGATCGGCTTGATAAAGCGCGCTACGAACATACCCAATTCATAGAGCAACCATAGCGGCACGGCCAGCAACACCTGCGACATGATGTCTGGCGGCGTAAAGATTGCGCCGATAACAAATGCGCCCACAATCACATAGGGACGCCAGCTACGCAGTTTTTCCAGGGGCACGATCCCCATACGAACTAGCACAATGACGACCACAGGCACTTCAAAAGTCACGCCAAAGGCAATAAAGGTGGTCAGCACGAACGACAGATATTTATCAATGTCGGTCATCCAGGCGACACCATCCGGCGCCACGGCAACCATAAAACCAAAGACAGATGGGAAGACGACAAAGTAGGCAAAGGCCATACCCATGGCAAATAGTGCCAACGATGCCACCATCAACGGCACAATCATCGAACGCTCATGCTGATATAAACCTGGCGCGATAAAGGCCCAGGCCTGCCAGAGCACTACCGGCAAGGCAATCAGAAAGGCCAGCATCAGCGTTACCTTAACCGGCACCAGGAAGACGCCAACGACATCCGTAGCGATCATCTGCCCACCAACTGGCAGCACATCGATCATGGGCTGTGCCAGCATGGCGTACCAGTCTCTGGCCCAGGGGAAAAGCACGAGAAACACAACGAAAACAGCTAACCCCGCACGTACCAAACGGGTACGCAATTCCATCAGATGCTCGATGATGCTTCCCTGCAAGCCATCTTCAACCGGTGGTGCGTCACCTGCCGGTGGCGGCCCGGCCAGCTCTGGCGAACGCTTTGAAAAAATCTTGGGTAATTTAAAACGGGATAGCGGCATAAGGGTCAGAACAAATTAAGCTGATCGTCTTTAGGCACAGGCTGTCCCTCAGAATCTTTGGCCGGAGCCGCAACTTTTTTAGCTTTAGGTGCCGCAGGTTGATCCACCTGAAGCAAAGGGTCTGTCAACGTTGTCTGACGTACTTCCTGTTGCAAGGAGCTTTCTACGACGCGCATGGACTCCTGCATCGACTGTACGGTATTTTCCATCTCATGCTGGAGCCGTCTGATCTCTTCAAGCTCGACTTCACGGTTGAAGTCACTCTTGATGTCATGCACGTACCGTTGCATACGCCCGGCGAATCGCCCAACACTACGGGCAACACCAGGCAGCCGTTCGGGGCCGATCACGACGAGCGCGACAACGGCCACCAACAGAATCTCGGAAAAACCAATATCGAACATGACTGTATTAATACAGACGGAAAAGCACCCACACTCGACCCATTAGAAGATCGCGAATCAGCACCTCAACCGACTTAGCCTTTGCTGTGCTCACCTTCTACCGTGCGACCGGCAGATGGCGGTGTTGCTGGCGTATCAGCACCAACGGCAGGCTTAGCCACTTCGGCTTCGCCCTCTTTTATGCCATCTTTGAAACCTTTAACGGCACCACCTAGGTCTTGCCCAACATTACGCAACTTCTTGGTACCGAAAATAAGCAGAATGATGACCAGCACAATCAGCCAATGCCAGATGCTAAATGAACCCATGATTTATCTCCTGAATGTTTTGATCGTCAATCAAGACGTTTAAGCATCGGGCCGACCGGTTGGTCACCCCCGACGATATGCGCATGCAGATGCGGAACTTCCTGACAGCCAATGTCGCCATTGTTAATGATGACACGGAAACCGCCCGGGCTGCCTGCTTCCGTTGCTAATTGATTCGCAACCGACAGAATCCGGCCCAGCGTTGGTTCATCGCTGGTAGTGGCATCCTGCAGCGAAGTCAGGTGATGTTTCGGAATCACCAGAATATGTACTTGTCGTTGCGGGTTGATGTCGTGAAAGGCGTAAACCAATTCATCTTCATAGATCTTCTTCGAAGGAATCTCGCCCGCAACAATCTTGCAGAAAATACAGCTTTGGCTCATAGAATCTCTCCCGTCTCAGACTTTGCGCGCGCGCTTTTCGTCAATACCCGAAATGCCTTCGCGACGATGCAGCTCTTGCAGAATGTCATCAACTGACATATCAAAGAAAGCCATGAGTACCATGATGTGGTACACCACATCCGTTGCTTCATTCACAATCGGGAGACGCTTGCCGTCTTTGGCAGCCATGATCAGCTCAGCGGACTCCTCGCCAATTTTCTTAAGAATGGCATCCGGGCCCTTGGCAAACAGAGAAGCCGTATAGGAAGTCGACGGGTCGGCGTTACGACGGGCCGCAAGCGTTTCGCTCAAACGGTTGAGTACTTCCAGCGTACCAGCTTTCATCGATACATCTCCTTTGGATCACGCAGCACGGGATCGACAGCAACCCAACCCGTGTCGTTCAGCGCGTAAAAAAAACAGGATTGTCGGCCGGTGTGACAGGCAATGCCACCCACCTGCTCTACCAACAACAGAATCGTATCGCCATCACAATCTGTACGCAGCCCATGAACTTTCTGCTCATGACCAGACACTTCACCTTTGCGCCAGAGTTTCTGACGAGATCTAGACCAGTATACCGCGTGGCCCGTCTTCACCGTCAGCCCAAGCGACTCGCGGTTCATCCATGCTTGCATGAGAATAACGCCCGATTTGGCGTCCTGGGCGATGGCAGGAATCAGGCCTTCTTCATTAAAATGGAGCGCGTCAAGCCAATTCAGTTCCGGATTAAGGTCTTTGCTCATGGCATTACAGTCGGACAGGGATACCGCGTTCTTTCATGAAGGCTTTAGCCTCCTGAACGGTATGCTGTCCAAAATGAAAGATCGACGCCGCCAATACGGCGGAGGCATGGCCTTCGCTCACACCATCGGCCAGATGCGCTAGATTGCCAACACCGCCACTGGCGATTACCGGCACCGGCACCGCATCAGACACTGCCCTGGTTAATGCCAGATCAAATCCTTCACAGGTGCCATCCCGATCCATGCTGGTCAGCAGGATTTCACCCGCACCGTATTCGGCCATCTTGCAGGCCCAGGTAATTACATCTAACCCCGTAGCTTTACGCCCACCATGGGTAAACACTTCCCAACGTCCTGGGGCAACCTGCTTGGCATCAATCGCTACCACGATGCATTGCGAACCGACCTTGTCGGAGGCTTCGCGCACGAGCTCAGGACGATCCACCGCGGCGGTATTAATCGAAACTTTATCCGCCCCTGCATGAAGCAAGCGACGCACGTCTGCAACCTGGCGCACACCACCACCAACGGTGAGCGGAATAAACACCTGGGCAGCGCACGCTTCGACGACTTCAAGAATAATGTCGCGCTGATCCGAGCTGGCAGTTATGTCCAGGAAGGTAATTTCGTCGGCGCCCTGCGCATCATAACGACGGGCAATTTCTATCGGATCTCCGGCATCGCGCAGGCCCACAAAATTGGTGCCTTTAACCACGCGACCCGCCGTCACATCTAGACAGGGAATGATCCGCTTAGCTAGCATTGCTTAGTGCCCGGCGCCAAGGCCAGCCTCTTTGGCAAAGCGATCGGCTTCTGCCTGTGCTGCACCCAGATCTAGCGAACCATCATAAATGGCTCGACCGGCGATAACACCGGTCACACCGTCTGCTTCGACCGCACACAGTGCAGTAATGTCGGCCATATTGGTGAGTCCACCCGAGGCAATCACCGGAATCTTCAAGGCCTGTGCTAGTTTCTGCGTGGATTCAACGTTGATACCCGTCAGCATGCCGTCACGGCCGATGTCGGTATAGATAATGCTTTCAACGCCATAGTCTTCGAACTTCTGAGCCAGATCAATCACATCGTGACCGGTGATCTTTGACCAACCATCAACAGCCACTTTGCCGTCCTTGGCATCAAGGCCAACAATGATGTGGCCCGGAAAAGCGTTACAGGCATCATGCAAGAAGCCGGGGGTTTTAACCGCAGCGGTGCCAATAATGACGTAGCTGATACCCAGATCCAGATAGCGCTCGATGGTATCCAGATCGCGAATGCCGCCGCCGAGTTGAACGGGAATACGACCATCAACCACTTCAAGAATGCTCCGCACGGCGCCATCATTAACCGGCTTACCGGCAAAGGCCCCATTCAGATCCACCAGGTGCAAACGACGTGCACCCTGATCTAGCCAGGTCTTGGCTTGCGCGGCGGGGCTGTTGTTAAAGACGGTGGCGTCTTCCATGAGGCCCTGTTTAAGGCGTACACATTGGCCGTCTTTGAGGTCAATCGCAGGAATGATCAGCATGATGTTTTTAAGTCAGATCGGAAATCACAAAGAACCCGCCTGCTTACGCAAGCGCTGGGTTCCAGCCAACAAAATTACGAAGCAATTGCAAACCATCCCGTGCACTCTTTTCCGGGTGGCACTGAATGGCAAAAACATTATCGCGCGCTACTGCAGCGGTGAACGGGTAACCATAGTCTGTCTGCCCGACCACAATGCCGGCATCATCCGGCACCACATGGTAACTGTGAACGAAATAGAAGAAGGCCTGATCATCAATGCCGCTCCATAGCTCATGCGGCTTTGTCTGAACGACCTGATTCCAGCCCATGTGCGGGACTTTCAAACGCAGGCCATCGGCACCTTTGAGGTCGGCGGCAAAACGTTTTACTTGGCCGGGAAGAATACCCAGCCCGGCGGCATCACCTTCTTCGCTGTGTTCAAACAGCATCTGCAATCCAATACAGATACCTAAAAAAGGCTTGCTGGCTGCGGCATCAATCACGGCCTGGCGCAAATCACGGGTATCGAGCTCCGCCATGCAATCGCGCATCGCGCCCTGCCCTGGGAATACCACTCGGTCTGCCGATTCGATCAGATCCGGGGTTGAAGCCAGGACGACTTCAGACTCGCCCGCGACATGACACAACGCCTGCTCGACCGAGCGCAGGTTGCCCATGCCATAGTCAACAACAGCAATACGGTTGGTCATGGGATCAGAGCGAACCCTTGGTCGAGGGAATCACATTGCCTTGACGCGCATCAGGTGCAATGGCCATACGCAACGCACGACCAAAAGCCTTGAATACTGTCTCGGCCTGATGGTGGGCATTTTCGCCACGCAGATTATCGATGTGCAGCGTCACCTTCGCATGGTTTACAAAACCATGGAAGAACTCCGAAAAGAGGTCGACATCAAACTGCCCGATCCAGGCGCGCTTGAAAGGGACATTCAACACCAAGCCCGGACGGCCCGACAAGTCGATCACAACACGTGACAGCGCCTCATCAAGCGGCACATAAGCATGGCCGTAACGAACGATGCCCTTTTTATCGCCTACAGCTTCGGCAAATGCCTGACCGAGGGTGATGCCAATATCTTCAACCGTGTGGTGGGCATCGATGTGCAGATCACCGGTTGCCTTAACCGTAAGGTCAATCAACCCGTGACGGGCAATCTGGTCGAGCATGTGGTCCAGAAAAGGAACGCCGGTTGCAAGGTCTGCCTTGCCCGACCCGTCGAGATTAATCTGGACGGAAATCTGGGTTTCGAGTGTGTCGCGCTGAATCGTGGCTTGCCGCATGATTTTGCAGTTCAAGTGAGTTTGAACGTCATGATACCATCGGAGCGCCTTTGTATTTAGGAAGTTGAAGATCCATGAGCCGATTCTGGAGCAAGGTCGTCCACGACCTGACCCCTTACACGCCGGGCGAACAGCCCAAACTGGCGAACCTGATCAAACTCAATACCAACGAGTGCCCTTATCCGCCCTCGCCCAGCGTATTGGAAGCCATTCATGCCGCCACCACGGGCGACCTGCGCCTGTACCCGGATCCGGATTCCACAGCCCTACGCCAGGCCATTGCCGACTATTACGGCATCGCCCGGGACCACGTCTTTGCTGGCAACGGATCTGACGAAATTCTGGCGTTCGCCTTCCAGGCCCTGCTTAATCATGACGGCCAGCTGGTTTATCCGGACATCACATATAGCTTCTACCCTGTCTATTCCCAGCTAAATGGTATCCGTGCCGAGCATATTGCGCTGGAGGCAGACTTTGCCCTTGATCTGGATAAAGTGCCAGACCATGCTGGCGCCGTCATTTTCCCGAATCCTAATGCACCCACCGGCCGAACCGTCAGCCTCGAAGCGATTACCAAGCTCTGCCGTCGCCTCCCGGATCGTGTCATCGTGGTCGATGAAGCCTATGTGGATTTCGGTGCCGAGACAGCCATCCCCCTGGTAAAGGATCACGCCAACCTACTGGTCGTGCAAACCTTCTCTAAATCCCGTGCACTAGCAGGCCTGCGCGTTGGCTTTGCCATCGGCCAGCCAGAGCTGCTAGCTGGGCTGGAGCGCATTAAGAACAGCTTTAACTCCTACCCTGTCGATCGCCTAGCCAGCGCTGGTGCCATCGCCGCGATGCAAGACAAAGCCGGTTTTGAGCACGACCGCCAGCGGATTATGGCCAGTCGAGCCTGGGTAACCGAACAATTAACCGCTCTTGGCTTTGATGTGGTGCCATCTGCGGCCAATTTCGTTTTTGCAAGGCATCCGCAACGAGATGCTAGCGAATTGGCCCTGGCACTTCGTGAACGCGCCATTATCGTGCGTCACTTCCGCTTGCCTCGAATTGACCAACACTTGCGCATTACGATCGGCACTGAAGCTGAATGCAATGCCTTGATTGAAGCACTGAAAGAAATTCTGACCTAAGCCTTACAACAGTCCCGTCAAACCCAGCACACCCCCAAGCAGGATTAGCCATAGGGGGTGGAGCTTGGTCTTAAGGTTCACCGCAATAGTCAGCACCAACAGCAAAAGACCCAGCAAACCAGGTTCGGCTGAACGGGCAATTAACGCGCCGGAAGCCAGCACCAGACCCACCGCCATCGGTGCCACGCCCAATTGAATAGCAGCGCGCCCACGCCAGTGCTGAAGCTTGTCCCAATGCTTGAACAGCAGGCCTACCAGAAGACTCATCGGCAAACACATACCGAGCGTTGCCCAGAACGCGCCTTGCCAGCCATCCACATGCTGGCCAATCAACGTAACGATTAGAACATTTGGCCCAGGTGCCGCCTGCGCAATGGCAAAGAGTTCGGTAAATGTGCGGGCATCCATCCAGGCGTGCTCGATCACGGCAATACGGAACAATTCCGGAATCACCGCAGAAGCACCACCAAAGGAAACAAAGGCGACGAGAAAAAAGCTGATAAACAGTTCAGCCAACAAGATCATGCTTTGGCCTCCTGACTCAGGCGGTACCAGCTCAAAGCGATGGTCAGTGCAGCGCCACCCAACATCACTGCTGGCAATGGCCAATGTAGCAATGTAATACCCACAAATGCTGCGGCCGCGAATGGCCAATAAACCCATCGGTTCTTGACGTTCAAGCCCATGCGCAGGCCCGTGGCAATAATCAGCCCGGCACCCACCAGCGTAATCCCATGCAACATGGATTGAATCGCTGGCAGCTCCCCATATTTATCGTAGAGCAACCCGAGTAGCAGTGCGATAAGAAACGGCCCAAGCATCAAGCCTAGCGCACCGGCCACCGCGCCATACCAGCCACAGAAACGAACCCCGACAGCAACGGCCAGGTTAACGACATTCGGGCCGGGCAGGAACTGACATAGCCCTAGTAAGACATTGAATTCTTCAGCCGTGAGCCAACCCTCTGTCTCTACGAGTAGCCGACGCGCCCACGGTAAGACGCCACCAAACCCGGATAGTCCTACTCGGCTAAACCCAAAAAACAGGGCGGCAGGGGTTGGCGTCGACTTAGTGACCGATTCTGAAATCTGCGGAGCGGGCATGTGCGGTAAGCCCCTCGCCTTCAGCCAGGCTCGATGCAATACGCCCCAGCGTCTGGGCGCCCGCCTGGGACACATGAATCAGGCTGCTACGCTTCTGGAAATCATAAACACCCAGCGGTGACGAAAACCGGGCACTGCCAGAAGTTGGCAACACATGGTTCGGCCCCGCGCAATAATCGCCCAATGATTCGGAGCTATAAGCACCCATAAAGATCGCGCCCGCATGACGAATCTGAGGCACCAGTGCCTGAGGATCTTGCACCGATAACTCGAGGTGCTCAGGTGCGATACGGTTACTGATTTCACACGCCTCAGCCAGATCCTTCACGAGAATCAGCGCGCCACGATCGGTCAGCGATGTACGAATCACATCGGCGCGTGGCATCTGCGGCAGTAGACGGTTAATACTTTCAGTAACGGCATCCAGATAAGCCGCATCCGGGCAAATCAGAATCGATTGCGCCAGTTCGTCATGCTCTGCCTGGGAAAACAGATCCATCGCTACCCAGTCTGCCGGTGAGCTGCCATCCGCAATCACCAGAATTTCCGAAGGGCCCGCAATCATGTCGATACCTACCGTACCGAAAACGTGACGCTTGGCATTGGCCACATAAGCATTGCCCGGGCCGACGATCTTGTCGACTTGCGGCACAGTTTCTGTGCCATAAGCCAATGCACCAACCGCCTGCGCACCGCCAATGGTAAAGACCCGATCAACACCGGCAATGGCCGCAGCAGCTAGCACGAGGGGATTACGCTCACCACCCGGCGTTGGCACCACCATGATGAGTTCCTGCACACCCGCCACTTTGGCTGGAATCGCGTTCATCAGTACAGAAGAGGGATAAGCCGCCTTGCCACCCGGCACATACAAACCAACGCGATCCAGCGGGGTCACACGCTGACCGAGCACCGTGCCATCCGCCTCGGTATAGGTCCAACCTTCGATACGCTGACGTTCATGGAAGGCGCGAATACGTTGCGCAGCCGTTTCCAGGGCAAGACGCTGATCTTGAGGCAGAGCGGCTAGAGCCGCTTGCAACTCAGCCTGTGGCAGTTCCAGATGATGCGCATCATGCACATCCAGGTGATCAAATTTACGGGTGTATTCAAGTAGCGCAGCATCACCACGCTGACGGATATCCGAAAGAATCTCGACCACCGTACGCTCAATGCTGGCATCCTGCTCAGCTTCCAGTGCCAGCAAGCCTTTTAATTCAGCATCAAAATGAAACGATCGGGTGCTTAGACGGCGGATCTTCACGGCGTTCTCCAAATCAGGCGGCCTGACGTGCTACGGCGCCTTCAAAATCAGTGAGGATGCGCTGCAGGCGTTCGTGCTTAAGCTTCAGCGCAGCCGGATTAACCACAAGGCGCGACGAAATTGGCATCACCTCTTCTACGGCCTGCAGATTATTGGCGCGTAGCGTATTGCCTGAAGAAACCAGATCAACAATCGCATCCGACAAACCAACCAGCGGGCCCAGCTCCATCGAACCATAGAGCTTAATCAGATCAATGTGAACGCCTTTGGCGGCGAAGTGTTCACGTGCAATATTGACGTACTTGGTTGCTACCCGTAGACGGCTACCCGGCTTAACGGCAGCCGCATAATCAAAACCTTCGGATACGGCAACCATCATCTTGCAACGGGCAATTTGAAGGTCAAGCGGTTCGTACAAGCCCTGACCGCCATGTTCAATGAGCACATCCTTGCCAGCGATACCGATATCAGCTGCGCCATATTGCACATAGGTCGGCACATCAGTAGCGCGTACGATCACAATGCGCACATCCGGATCCTGCGTTGGCAGAATCAGTTTGCGCGAAGACTCCGGATCTTCCGTCGGCAAGATACCTGCCGCTTCAAGGAGCGGAAGTGTTTCTTCAAGAATGCGGCCCTTCGACAGGGCAATGGTGATACCGCAGTTATTACGACTCACAGCGAATTCCAATCAGTTCAAAGCAGGAGTGGCGCCAAAGGCAACCAAACCCGTATTCTAGCGGACGCGACGCACCGAAGCGCCCAGGCGCGCCAGCTTTTCCTCAATACGTTCGTACCCACGATCCAGATGGTAGATGCGTTCGATCAGCGTCTCGCCCTGCGCGGCCAGACCGGCAATCACCAATGCAGCTGATGCACGCAGATCTGTTGCCATCACCGTCGCGCCTTCGAGTTTTTCAACGCCTTTAACAGCAGCCGAATTCCCATCGATATGGATATCCGCACCCAAGCGCATCAATTCCACCGCATGCATAAAACGGTTCTCGAAGATCGTTTCTTTGATGATCGCTGTACCCTCAGCCAGACAGTTCACCGCCATCAGCTGTGCCTGCATATCTGTCGGAAATGCCGGATAAGGCGCAGTGCGGAACGAAACCGATTTCAAACGCGCCGGAGCCTGAATGCTGATGCAGTTGGCATCGCCACCAATCGTGCAGCCTGCTTCAACCAGCTTGGCCGTAACGGCTTCCAGATAGACTGCAGAGGTGCCTTGCAGGACCACATTGCCGCCGGTAATGGCTGCAGCACAGAGGAAAGTACCGGTCTCGATACGATCCGGCATCACAGCATGTTCTGCGCCGTGCAGTGCAGAAACACCCTGGATGCGAATAATGTCAGTGCCCGCACCTTCGATCTTGGCGCCCATGGCGATCAGACAGTTCGCGAGATCGACCACTTCCGGCTCACACGCGGCGTTCTCGATGATTGTTTCACCGTTAGCTAGCGTTGCCGCCATCATCAGGTTTTCAGTACCGGTCACAGTCACCATATCGGTACAGATACGTGCGCCCTTCAGGCCTCCCGCAGGTGCCTTGGCATGGATATAACCCGCTTCAACATGCACTTCAGCACCCATGGCCTGCAGACCTTTGATGTGCTGATCCACCGGACGCGCGCCAATAGCACAGCCCCCCGGCAGTGAAACCTTGGCTTCGCCCCAACGGGCAACCAGTGGGCCGAGCACCAGAATCGAGGCGCGCATGGTTTTAACCAGTTCGTAGGGCGCCACTGCCTGGGTCAGGCCGTTAGCATCCAATGTCACACCGGCTTCAGCGCCATCCAATGTAGATGCAACGCCCATATTAGTGAGCAAGCGAATCATGGTGGCCACATCGTTCAGATGCGGCAGATTCGTCAACACCAAGGGTTCGCGCACCAGTAGGCTGGCGCACAAAATCGGTAGTGCCGCATTCTTGGCACCGGAAATACGGATTTCGCCTTCGAGACGGCTGCCGCCCTGAATGAGTAATTTATCCACGATTAGCCCACTCCTCTGGGGTGAATGTCTGCATGGTCAAGGCATGCACCAGTTCGTCACGCATGGCATCGCCCAAGGCACCGTAAACCGCTTGATGGCGACGCACACGCGCCAACCCCGCAAATGCCTCGCTCACGATCAATAGCTCGAAATGGCGGCCATCGCCATCCAGCATGAGGTGAGAAACAGGCAGCTTTGCCCGCAGCGCTACTTCGATATCTTCCAGACGAACCATAACCAAATCCTGTTAAGTACGTAGCTTATAGCCACGCACCAGTAAGATAAAACTTAATAAACCAATCACAGCGGTAAAACCGAGCGCAACGCCAAAGCTGAGCCAGGGCGAGGCATCGGATACCGCAAAGAATCCATAACGGAAACCGTCAATCAGATAGAACAGCGGGTTCATCCGGGACAGTTCCTGCCAGAACGCAGGGAGAGATTGTACCGAGTAGAAGACCCCAGACAGCATTGTGAGCGGCAGAATTAAAAAATTCTGGAAAGCGGCCAGTTGATCGAATTTCTCGGCCCACATGCCGGCAATCAGACCCAGCGCACCCATTAAAGCCCCGCCAAGGAGTGTAAACACAAGAATCCACAACGGTTCAGCCAGGTTTAAGCCCCCTACCCAACAGGTCGCTAGTAGGACACCACTGCCGACAACCGCACCGCGGATCGTCGCGGCCAGAAGGTATGCCACAAAGAATTGCACATTCGAAATCGGGGTCAGAAGTACAAAAACCAGATTCCCCGTAATTTTTGATTGAATCAATGAGGAGGAGCTATTGGCAAAGGCATTCTGCAGCACCGACATCATCACCAGACCCGGGATCAAAAAAGCCGTATAGCGCACCCCGTAAACCTGAACATGGTTATCCAGCACCTGGGAAAAAATCATCAGATAAAGCAAAGCAGTCAGTACCGGCGCGCAAACTGTCTGGAAGCCTACCTTCCAGAAACGCAGGAGCTCTTTACGTAACAGGGTCAGAAACTCGGTCACGCGGTTTCCTCTACACCGTTATCCATAAATTTCAGGAAAGCGGTTTCCAGATCCGGCGGCGAAATACTCATATCCTCCAGCCGGCAACCAGACTCGCGCAATGCCGAGAGTACCGATTCAATGTCGGATAATTCGTCCAGCGTCCACTGCCAGGAGCGCTCCACATCCGGCAATGCCTGAGCCGATGCCGCCAGCAGCGGAGGCAAAAACCCGCCCTCTGACAAGCGCACGGTCAGACGATGTTTCGCAAACTGGCGGATCAGTGTTTCTGTCTTTTCCAACGCGCAGATTTCACCCGAACGCATAAGGGCCAAGCGCCCACACAGCGCCTCAGCTTCTTCCAGATAGTGCGTTGTCAGAATAATCGTGTGCCCGTCACGGTTAAGGCGACGAATAAAGTGCCATAAGCCTTGGCGCAATGCCACGTCCACGCCCGCTGTTGGCTCATCCAGAATAATCACCGGCGGGCGATGCACCAGCGCCTGAGCAACCAGTACCCGGCGCTTCATGCCGCCTGATAGGCTGCGCATTGAATGATCAGCTTTGTCTGATAGATCTAGCTCGGACAGCAATTCATCAATCCAGGCGTCATTCTGCTTGATGCCGAAATAGCCGGACTGCAAACGAAGAATCTCGCGCACCGAAAAGAAGGGATCAAAAACCAATTCCTGAGGGACCACACCCAGCGAACGTCGAGCCGCGCGATAGTCACTGCGCGTGTCATGCCCAAGAACATGGATACTCCCTGCATCCTGACGGCAAAGTCCTGCCATGCAGGAAATAAGTGTCGTTTTACCGGCACCGTTGGGGCCAAGCAATCCGAAGAACTCGCCCGCTTCAATTTCTAGGGATACGTCATGCAGTGCATGAACAGGTTGTCTCGTCCGGGCAAAGGTTTTGGAAACCTGCCTTACGGATACAGCGGAGAGGCTCACCCGGTCAAACTACCCGGAACAAGGTCTGCAGGCCGTACAAATCACTGAGCGCTCGCAATGCCGGTGGTGCATGATGCACCGTCACCGTTGCCCCACGGGCTGAACGGCTACAGGCCAACAAAACAGACAATGCGGAGGAATCAACACGGCCTACGGCCGCCATATCGACATGAAGGATGTGATCCTTTCGATTCAGTGCCCGCAAGAGACCTGGCACTTCAGCAACGGTCATATCACCCCGGATTTCCAGACGCTGACCGTTATCGTGTCGCTGTATTCCTATCATGAATGGCGGCTCAGGAAGCCCTGCCCTTCGACTCTAGCTGCTTATTTTTCTCTGCCAGCATTTTGATCAGGCCATCCGTACCGTTATTGTGGATTTCCTGTGTAAAAGCATCACGATAATTCGTGATCATTGAAACGCCCGCCAACGTCACGTCAAAGACCTTCCAACCATCCGTCATCTTTTCTAGGCTGAAGTTCACATCAAGCGGTTTTGCACCCGGCTTGATGATTAAAGTTTTAACAACCGCGGTCTGGTCTTCCGGATTTAATTTAAACGGCTTGTATTCCATCCGCTGCTCTTTCTTGATACCAATGAAAGCATTAGCGAAAGTACGAATCAACAGTTTGCGAAACTCTGCGACCAGCAGCTTTTTTTGTTCAGGTGAAGCTTGGCGCCAATCCTTACCCACTGCCAGGCTCGTCATCCGATTGAAATCAAACTGATTGAGAATCGACTTCTCTGCCCATTCCACCAGTTTGGAGATATCACCCTTTTGTAGGGCCGGATCCTGATTTACATAGACATAGGTCTCCTCTGTAATCTGCTTGACGAGCACATCAGGCGGGACTACTTCGGCATGCGCCAAAGTTGCCAGCATCAAGCCGAACACCAGGAATAACTTACGAATATGCAACAACATCATGGATTTAACCCTTTTGAAAGCAGATTTCACATTCTACTGCTGACTGATTTTTCCGTCATCAGTCGGTGTCTTAACCGCTGACTCAGGTTCAATGTCACCGTCTAATCCAGGAGGTGCCCCGTCATAAATCAGATTCAGCCGGTTCTGCATGAACGCATCGCGCAAATAACTATATTTATCCGTAGCTGCTTCTTCGATGATCTTTTCTGCCGGCAACAGATTCGCCCGGGTATTCAGGAATCTAGCGCCCCAGGCAATGTAATAGGCTGTCGGATCACGAAGAACAAGGTCTAGCGGACTAGCGGCCAGATCAGCCGCCCAGCCAAAGGTGTCTCGCACATCGCTTGGCCCCAGTATTGGCAAAACGAAATACGGTCCGGCAGGCACACCCCAACGGCCAAAGGTCACGCCGAAGTCATTGTCATTCTTGTACCAACCCGCATTACCCGCCACGTCAAAGAGACCACCAAAACCCAGCGTCGTATTAATCACTACGCGACCCAGATCGTTAAAGGCTTGCTCGCCACGCCCCTGCAAGATATCGTTAACACCGATCATCACATCGCCAATATTCGAAAAAAAGTTGGTGACCAGAATTCTTAGCGGTTCTGGCATGATGAAGTCATAGGACACTGCGATCGGTTTAATCAAGACCGTATCTACTGCTTCGTTCACCTGGAACATACCGCGGTTATAGCCTTCCCACGGGTCGCGGGGATTCGCATTTTCAGTGGTTGCGCACCCGGTCATACTGACCGCCAGCGCAAGCGCTGCCAGCCAATGACGCATCGTCAGTTTACTGAGCACCTGCATCCTTTTTACCTTCCGAAGCCTTGTTAAACAAAAACTGGCTAATAAGCTTTTCTAGAACAATAGCCGATTGTGTCTTGGCGATCGTGCCACCTGCAGGGATCATCCGCTCATCACCGCCTGCATCCAGCCCGATATATTGCTCACCGAGTAGGCCCGACGTCAGAATAGACGCAAAGGTGTCATTCGGGAATTGGTACTGGCTATCGATCTTAAGCACCACATTCGCCTCATAGGTCTGAGGGTCAAAACGGATCTCAGCAACACGGCCAACAACGACACCAGCGCTCTTGACTGGGCCGCGCGCTTTAAGACCACCAATATTGTCGAACTTAGCCGTAATTTCGTAAGTCGTGGCAAAGCTGCTGGCTGAAAAATTACTCACCTTCAACGCCAGAAATAGGACAGCGGCAAAGCCGATGACCACAAATACACCCACCCAAAGATCCATTACCCTGCGGTTCATCATAAGCCTCGGAACATAAAGGAAGTCAGCACAAAGTCTAATGCCAATATCGCCAGTGCAGACGTGACTACAGTCCGGGTAATCGCACGCGACACCCCTTCTGCAGTCGGCACAGCATCAAAGCCTTCAAACACGGCAATCAGAGAAACTGCCACGCCGAAGACTGCGCTCTTAATGATGCCATTGAAAACATCATCGCGGAAACTTACGTTGGCCTGCATCTGCGCCCAGAAGGCACCCTCATCGACCCCGATAAAGATCACCCCGATGAGCCAGCCACCAAAAATGCCTGCTGCAGTAAACAATGCCGCCAGCAGAGGCATTGATAAAACGCCGCCCCAGAAACGTGGCGCCATAATGCGGGCTAACGGATTAACCGCCATCATATCCATAGCGGTAAGCTGTTCTGTGGCTTTCATTAGCCCGACCTCCGCCGTCATCGATGACCCGGCACGGGAAGCGAAGAGTAAAGCAGCCACTACCGGACCCAGTTCGCGCACCAGCGATAAAGCCACCAGAATGCCCAGCGCTTCTGAAGAACCGTAGCGCTGCAAGGTGTCATAGCCCTGCAAACCCAGAACCAGGCCGACAAACAGCCCTGAAACCAGAATAATAATGAGCGATAGCACGCCGCTGGCATAAAGCTCGCGTAGCAGCAGACGGGGGCGGCGAAAAGTCTCTCCGGAATGCGACAGCATGGCCAGAAAGAAACGGGCGGCAAAGCCCAGACGCCAGACACGATCAATCGTGTTTGCCCCAATGACTGAGAAGAAACGCTCAATAAGGCGCATCAAGCTGCCCCTGCCAAAAGCTGTTCATCCAGATTATCCGCCGGATAATGGAAGTGCACAGGGCCATCCGGTTGCGCGTGCACAAACTGATACACGTAAGGGTCTGTCGACACCCGCAATTCTGCAGGGGTCCCCGAACCCACCATACGGCCACCCGCCATGAAATAAACGTAGTCAACCACGGCCAGCGACTCATGAACATCATGCGTCACCATCACCGACGTCGCCCCGAGCGCATCCGTCAGTCGGCGAATTAGCGTGGCGATAATCGACAGCGAGATGGGATCAAGCCCGGTGAACGGCTCGTCAAACAAAATAAGTTCAGGATCTAGCGCTACTGAACGAGCTAAGGCCACACGGCGGGCCATACCCCCAGATAACTCTGCGGGCATCAGCTGTGCAGCCCCACGCAGACCCACGGCTTCCAGCTTTAGAAGTACCAGGTCGCGGATAGCCGATTCAGGCAGTCGCGTGTGCTCACGAAGGGGAAAGGCAATATTGTCGAAGACCGACAAGTCGGTAAACAGTGCGCCAAACTGGAAAAGCATACCCATGCGCCGGCGCATGCCATAAAGCTCACGTTCATTAAATCGGCTAACTTCATGCCCCGCCACCTTGAGGCTGCCCCGGTCTGGCTTAATCTGACCGCCAATCAAACGCAGCAAGGTCGTCTTACCGCAGCCGGATCCGCCCATAATGGCCGTCAGCTTGCCTTTGGGCAGCTGCATATCGATCCCTGAAAGAATCTGGCGATCGCCGTAGGCGAAGTCGAGGCCATTGATTTCTACGTAGGGGGTGGTCATTAAGCGGAGAATCTCGTCAGTCTTATGAATACCCGCTAATTCTATCACTGACACCTAGTAAGCTGCGGCGCTCGAAAACAACCGAAACAAAGAAAAAGCCCTTAAAACATGCAACTTATTCACTAAAAAACAATGCTTCGTTGATAGAATTGCCCTCAATCTATTGCCAACAGAATTTCGACCCCTACTTATGCTCTTCCACGACCTTTATCACAGCCTCGAAAAAGCCCGCTGGTCCATGGCCAACGATGTCCCTTGGGATGACTTCGACGCATCGCTGTTAACCGAAGAGCAGGCGCTGACTATCAAGTACAACGCCATTACCGAATGGGCGGCGCTGCCAGCCACGGAAATGTTCCTGCGTGACAATCGTGATGACTCGGATTTCAGTGCGTTCATGAGCATCTGGTTCTATGAAGAACAGAAGCATGCACTAGTACTGATGGAATACCTGCGTCGCTTCCGCCCGGATCTATGCCCCACCGAAGCCGAGTTGCACGCCGTGCGCTTCGAATTCGACCCGGCACCCAAGCTTGAAACACTGATGCTGCACTTCTGCGGTGAAGTGCGCCTGACCCAGTGGTACCGTCGTGCTGGCGAATGGCATACCGAGCCAGTAATCAAAAAGATCTATGACTTCCTGTCTCGCGATGAAGCCCGTCACGGCGGCGCTTACCTCAAGTACATGAAGCGCGCCCTGGATACGCATGGCAAAACAGCCGCACAGGCTTTTGCCAAGATTGGTGTGCTGATGGCCAGCTCTGCTCGCACGCAGAAGGCCCTCCATCCAACCAACCTGCACGTGAACAAAGAACTCTATCCGCAAGATACGGTTCAGAGCCGTATGCCTGATCCGGCCTGGCTGGAGCACTGGCTCGACACTCAGATCAAATTCGACAAACCATGCGAAGACCGAGTTGTGGGCGGTATCCTGCGCAATCTCTCCAGCCTGTTCGAACAAAGCTTCGAAACCGTGCAGGATCTCAACCGCTTCCGTAAATCGCTAGCTACCGCCTAACGTTCATGAGCATCATTACCGATCTGCCGCTGCCTGATTTCGAACACAAACTGGTACGTCCGGAAGATCTGGCCAAACGAGTCACTGAACTACCCCGACCGGTGGTGTTTACCAACGGTTGCTTTGACATCCTGCATCGCGGGCACGTCACCTACCTGGCGCAAGCGCGTGCATTGGGTGGCTCGTTGATCGTTGCGGCAAATACCGATGCCTCAGTCAAGCGCTTGGGTAAAGGTGATGACCGTCCACTCAACCCGCTGATCAACCGTATGGCGGTTCTAGCTGCGCTGGAATGCGTGTCACTGGTCACCTGGTTTGATGAAGACACGCCTATCGAGCGCATACTGGACTGCAAACCGGACATTTTGGTCAAAGGCGGTGACTGGTCGGTAGACAACATCGTTGGCGCCCCCGAAGTACGTGGCTGGGGCGGCAAGGTAGTCTCGATTCCGTTCCTGCACGATACCTCGACCACCGCGATGGTCAAAAAAATTCGTAGCTGCTAAGCGTTACAGCACAACCTGGGTGCCCAATTCAACGACCCGGTTAGTGGGAATATTGAAATAGTTCGTGGCACTGTCGGCATTGCGGAACATCATCACAAAAAGCTTTTCACGCCAGAACGCCATTTCCGAATTCAGCTTCGGAATCAGCGTTTCACGGCCCAGGAAGAATGACGTCTCCATCATGCTGAACGGCAAGCCATAAGCACCACACAGCGCTAGAGAAGCTGGCACATCAGGCTCTTCTTTAAATCCATAACGTATCAATACCGTCCAGAAATTCTCTTTGATCGGTCGTACTTCTACGCGATCGGCTTCCGGCACAAAAGGCACATCCTCAATCTGCACACTGGCAACGACAATGCGCTCGTGCAGCACTTTGTTGTGCATCAGATTGTGTAACAAGGCATGCGGCACACCTTCGAGGTCTGCATTGAGGAAAATAGCCGTTCCGGGAACCCGGGTCGGCATACCTACTGCCAGGCTGCCAACGAATGCATCCAGGCGCAACTCTTCACTACGCAAACGTTTTCGTAACAAGACGCGACCGCGTTCCCAGGTGGTCATGATCGTAAAGATCACCACACCGGCAACCAGCGGGAACCAACCGCCATCCGGAATTTTCTGAATATTGGCCCACAGGAAAATCACTTCGAAAACGAGAAAGAACGCGAACAGTAGTGCTGCGCGGTACCAACCCCACTTCCAGATCTTGGCGGCAACCACCACGGCAAGCAACGAGGTAATCACCATGTCACCGGTTACGGCCAGACCATAGGCTGCAGCCAGGTTATTGGATGACTTGAAGGTGAGCACCAGCAGAATCACCGCACTCAATTGCAACCAGTTAACGCCAGGCATATATATCTGGCCCTGCTCTTTTTCCGATGTGTGCTGCACCAGCATCCGCGGCACAAAGCCCAGTAGCATGGCCTGTCGGGTCATGGAGAACGCACCGGTAATAACGGCCTGAGAAGCAATCACCGTGGCACAGGTGGCCAGACAAACCAATGGAAAACGCAGGGATTCCGGCACGCCCATGTAAAACGGGTTATCCATGGCGCTAGGATTCGCCAGCACCAATGCCGCCTGTCCGAAGTAATTGAGCACCAGCGCTGGCAGAACGAAGAAGGCCCATGCCAGACGAATCGGTTTACGCCCGAAGTGCCCCATATCGGCGTAGAGCGCCTCTGCACCGGTAACTGCCAGCACCACACTACCCATGGCATAAACCGCTATATGCGGATTATCAATCAGTAGATGAATGGCATACATCGGATTAAGCGCCAGCAGCACGTTTGGATTCTGGATCAGGTTATAGACACCCATCACCCCGAGCACGCTGAACCAGACACCCATCACCGGACCAAAAAATGCCCCCACCTTGGCCGTGCCATGCCGTTGAAATACAAAGAGTCCGATCAGAATCATCAGCGTTAACGGAATCACCATGGTGCGCAATTGCGGCGCCACCACATCCAGCCCTTCAACGGCTGACAGCACCGAAATAGCCGGCGTGACCATGCCATCACCATAGAACATGGCGGTTCCGAGAATCCCCGCCAGCATGATCCATTTGGCGCGCTTCGGTTTGTCATGCGCTTCATGAAGTGCCAAAGCAATCAGGGCCATGATGCCGCCCTCGCCCCGGTTATCCGCGCGCAAAATAAATACGATGTACTTGATCGAGACAATCACGATCAATGCCCAGAAAATCATGGACAGCCCACCGAAGACATTGGCTTCAGTAAGCGGAATCGGGTGATTACCGGCGAATAGTTCTTTAAAAGCGTAGAGCGGGCTGGTGCCGATATCCCCATACACCACGCCCAGTGCGCCGAGGACGAGCAGCTTCATGCTCGTCTTCTGCTCATGACTTAATTCAGCGTTCGACGTTGATACCGACATATCTAATCCCTACAACAAAACCAATGCACCAACGTCGAAAAAACTACTAATTAAAACGGAATATCGTCATCCAGATCAGCCACATTGGCAGGCGGACGACGGCTTGCATTATTACCTGCAGCTGAAGCCGGTGCAAAAGGATCATCACGGCTTACTGGCTCGCCCTGACCTTCTCGGCGACCCAGCATCTTCATTTCAGTGGCTTCAACTTCGGTCGTATAACGTTCCTGACCGTCTTTGTCCTGCCATTTACGGGTCTTGATGCGGCCTTCGATATAAACCTGCGAACCTTTTTTAAGGTACTGCCCAGCAATCTCAGCCAAACGACGATAGAACACCACGCGGTGCCACTCAGTCGATTCACGCTGCTCGCCACTGGCTTTATCGCGCCAGCTATCAGTTGTTGCCAGGCGAATATTGCATACCGCATCGCCAGAGGTGGTGTAACGGGTTTCCGGGTCTGCACCCAGGTTGCCGATGAGTATTACTTTATTGAGCGATGCCATAAGAGTCTCCAGTGTTAACGAGTGTAGCGGCCAAAAAAATGGCTTACCGAGTCATAAGATTATCATGCCGGCAGTCGAGCGGGCCACTTCACCAGAATAATCAGCCAGATGAGAGCCAGCAAACCACAACCACCAAAGACTGCGGCAAAGCCCCCGGTTTGCAGCAACCAGCCACCCAAAGCCCCACCAACAAACAAACCCAGAGACTGCAGCGTATTGTAAATACCCAGCGCCCGGGCTTTCCCCGTGGCTGGCGCAATGCGCGATATCAACGAAGGCTGCAAAGCCTCCAATATGTTAAATCCGGTAAAAAATACGGCAATTAATAGCAAGATCAACGATGTTGCAAGAACTTGGCTCAATTCTTGGCCGCCTAGCAAAACTACAAAACCCAGCTGGACCAATCCAATCAGAAATACTGCAAAAGCAAACACCTGGGCCATGCGCTTGTGGCGCTCGGCCTGCATCATGGCAGGCCACAGCACAAAGAATGAGGCCACTACCGCCGGTACATAGATCATCCAGTGGTTCTGCAATGGCATGCCCGCCAGCTGGATAAGCAAGGCCGGGACAGCAACCCACATGGCAATCTGTATGGCATGCAGAATGAATACGCCCAGATTCAATCTGAGCAGACGCGGCTCAATCAGCATCTGGCCAAAGGTTCCGGGCACAACGTTCGGCAACGCTGGGGCCGGCGGCACCAGACGGAAGAGGGCCCAGAAGGCGCCCAAGCCCAGGGCACAGGTCACCCAGAAAATCCCGTTAAGGCCAACCCAGCCATATAGTACGGGCGCCACAGCCAGCGACAACGCAAACATCAAGGCGATCGACCCACCAATCATGGCCATCGCTTTACTGCGCTGACTATCACGCGTCAGGTCTGCGACCAGTGCCGTAATTGCAGCAGAAATTGCGCCGCTACCTTGCAACATACGCCCCAGGGTCATTGCCTCAATAGAGTTCGCTAGGGCGCAGACGATGCTGCCCGCCAGAAAGAGCACCAATCCACAGGCGATGACTGGCTTGCGCCCCCAGTGATCGGCCAGTATCCCAAACGGCAGCTGCAAACACGCCTGAGTCAGCCCGTAAGCACCCAGCGCTAGCCCTACTGCAGCGATATCCTGTCCACCCGTCAGATTACGAGCCGCCACAGCAAAAACCGGTAGCACGATAAAGAGCCCCAGCATACGTAGCGCAAAAATCGCAGCCAAGCCCAGCGCGGCGCGGCGCTCTGCAGGCAGCATAGGCTCTTTAACGGGGAAATCTTTGCGGGACATATCAGTCTGGGTCTGTCGGTTTTAAGGCCGAATCCTAAGAAATCTAAAAATAAATGATGCGCCGGTTGCGGCGCACAAAGACAGCCGCGTAATATTACCAGTTGGCCTGCGTTTTACCGGGGCCTAATCGCTTTCTGACAGACCGGAACCACACATGGACGACATCCGCATCCGCGGTGCACGCACGCACAACCTTCAAAACATCAGCCTGGACCTGCCACGCCATAAGCTGATTGTGATTACCGGACTCTCCGGTTCCGGAAAAAGTTCGCTCGCCTTCGATACGCTGTATGCCGAAGGTCAGCGCCGCTACGTAGAAAGCCTCTCGGCCTACGCACGCCAGTTCCTGCAACTCATGGAAAAGCCGGATGTCGATCTGATCGAGGGACTCTCCCCCACCATTTCAATTGAACACAAAGCCACCAGCCATAACCCACGATCTACTGTAGGCACGGTTACTGAAATCCACGACTACCTGCGCCTGCTCTTTGCGCGCGCCGGCACGCCCTATTGCCCGGAACACCATCTGCCGCTGCAAGCACAGACCGTGTCACAAATGGTTGACCACGTATTAGCCATGCCGGAAGAAACCAAGTTGATGATTCTGGCGCCGGTGGTTGCTAACCGCAAAGGCGAGCAACAGGAGCTCTTTGCCGAATTGCGCGCTCAGGGCTTTGTGCGTCTGCGCGTCGACGGCGAGATCCATGAGATCGATGCCCTACCCAAGCTCGACAAGAATAAGAAACATGATATCGACGTGGTCATCGATCGCCTGAAAGTGCGTGAAGACACCCGCCAACGCCTGGCAGAAAGCTTTGAAGTCGCCCTGCGCCATGCAGATGGCCGCGCGATTGCATTGAACATGGACACTAACGAAGCACATGTATTCTCGGCCCGCTTCTCCTGCCCACATTGTAATTTTGCGCTACAGGAACTCGAGCCACGCATCTTCTCGTTCAACAATCCCATGGGGGCCTGTCCGAAGTGTGACGGACTAGGCGTGATTCAATTCTTTGACCCCAAGCGGGTCGTTGCGCACCCGGAGCTTTCTCTCTCCTCTGGCGCGATTCGTGGCTGGGATCGACGCAACCAGTTCTACTTCCAGATGGTGATTGCACTGGGTGAGTATTACGGCTTTGATGTCACCACACCATTTAATGAACTGCCCGAAGAAACACGTCAGATCGTTCTCTACGGTTCAGGTGAAGAAAGCCTCCCCTTCCAGTACATGAATGAGCGCGGCAAACTCACCGTTCGCGAACACACCTTCGAGGGAATCATTCCAAACCTCGAACGTCGTTATCGGGAAACCGAGTCCTCGGCCGTCCGTGAAGAGTTAGCCAAATACGTCAGCGATACGGTGTGCCCTTCCTGTGAAGGCGCCCGTCTGCGCAAAGAAGCGCGCTATGTACAAGTGGGTGAACGCACCCTCTACGAAATCAGCCGCCTACCGCTGCGCGATTGTCGCGACTATTTTAACGGCCTAGCGTTACAGGGACAGCGGGCTCAAGTGGCCGATAAGATCCTCAAAGAAATTACGGCACGACTTGAGTTCCTGATCAACGTTGGGCTCGACTATCTGTCGCTGGAACGCTCGGCAGATACGCTCTCCGGCGGCGAAGCCCAGCGCATTCGTTTAGCCTCACAAATCGGCTCTGGTTTAACGGGTGTTATGTACGTGCTCGATGAACCATCAATTGGTCTACATCAACGTGACAATGATCGCCTGCTGGGAACGCTAAAACATCTGCGCGACCTGGGTAATACGGTCATCGTGGTTGAGCACGACGAAGATGCCATCCGCATGGCAGACTACGTGGTCGATATGGGGCCTGGTGCTGGTGTCCACGGTGGGCACATCGTCGCCGAAGGCACCCCCAAACAAATCATCGAACACCCAGACTCAATGACGGGTGCGTTTCTGTCAGGCCGTGAAGCGATCAAGGTGCCAAGCACCCGCAAGGCACCGGATCCGGAACGCGTGCTGCAACTAAAAAATGCTACAGGCAACAACTTACGCGGCACCGACCTCACGATTCCATTAGGGCTCTTTACCTGCATCACCGGCGTTTCAGGCTCAGGTAAATCAACCCTAATCAACGACACCCTCTATGCAGTGTGTGCCAAGCATCTTTACGGCAGCAGCCTCGATCCGGCACCTTATGAGGAGCTCACCGGCCTTGATCAAATCGACAAGGTGATCAACGTCGATCAAAGCCCAATTGGCCGCACACCGCGTTCCAACCCGGCCACCTATACCGGCCTGCTGACCCCGATTCGTGAACTTTTCTCCAGCGTGCCGGAATCTCGCACACGGGGTTACGAGCCAGGCCGCTTCTCCTTCAATGTGCGCGGCGGCCGTTGCGAAGCCTGTCAGGGCGATGGCGTTATCAAAGTAGAAATGCACTTCCTACCGGATGTGTATGTCCCGTGCGACGTCTGTCATGGCAAACGCTATAACCGCGAAACGCTTGAGATTCATTACAAGGGTAAGAACATACACGAAATTCTCGAGATGACCGTGGAAAACGCACTCGAATTCTTCAACGCCGTACCCACCGTAGCGCGCAAACTCAAAACACTAATGGATGTCGGTCTGGGTTATATCCAACTCGGCCAATCAGCCACTACGCTGTCCGGCGGTGAAGCACAGCGCGTCAAACTCTCGCTCGAACTATCCAAGCGCGATACCGGTCGTACGCTCTACATTCTGGATGAACCAACCACCGGCCTGCACTTCCAGGATATCCGTTTACTGCTTGGCGTTTTACATCGTCTCACCGAACACGGTAACAGCGTCGTCGTGATCGAACACAACCTCGACGTCATCAAGACGGCCGACTGGGTCATTGACCTTGGCCCAGAAGGTGGCGCAGGGGGTGGTCGCATCATTGCCGAAGGCACACCGGAGGCAGTCGCCGAAGTCAAAGGCAGCCACACGGCGCACTTCCTGAAGCAGGTTCTGACCAACTCGTTTGCTGCACCCATTAAAGCCAGCAAGGCTAAAGCTACGGCCAAGCCAAGCATAAAGAAGAAAACCAAGGCGTCAGAATGACACAACAGACTGTTAAAGAAAGCACCGTGTCTAACGACATGGCCCTGAGTGACCTTGTGGGTCTTGTCGAATCCGGCATTCCGTTTACCTTACTGGATGTGCGCGAACCTCAGGAATGGCAGAACGGTCACCTAGAGGGCGCTCAGCTCCTTCCGCTGGGGCAACTGCTCAGCACCCCTGATGCACTTAACGGCATCTCTCGGATGCTACCGCTTGTAGTGTACTGCCAGCATGGTATTCGAAGCCTGAGTGCGGTCCGCTATCTACGCGAGCAGGGCTTTGACGCCTTCAATCTCATCGTTGACTGGTCTGCATTAAGCAGCGCCGGATAATTTTTCGATAAAATACGGGTGCTGGGGACAATCCGGCCACTGTTTTCAATACGCCACCCCCACAAGGATTACCGACCATGAGCACCAGCTGGTTAGATAAAAGCCACATCATCGCCAAACCCGGCTTCAATCGTTGGCTGGTTCCACCCGCCGCACTCGCCATTCACCTATGTATTGGCATGGCTTACGGTTTCTCTGTGTTCTGGCTGCCGCTGTCGCGCGCCATTGGCATCACGGCACCTGTCGCCTGCCCCGCAGAAATGAGTTTGCTTACTGAATTATTTGCCAGCAACTGCGACTGGAAGATTTCCACACTCGGCTGGATGTACACCCTTTTCTTCGTGTTCCTCGGCTCTTCCGCTGCCATCTGGGGCGGCTGGCTAGAACGTGTTGGCCCACGTAAAGCAGGCCTGGTCTCGGCCATTTGCTGGTGTGGCGGTCTGGTTATATCGGCTATTGGCATCAAGCTGCACCAGATCTGGCTCATGTGGTTAGGTTCCGGCGTCATCGGCGGGATCGGCTTGGGACTTGGTTACATTTCACCGGTATCAACCCTGATCAAATGGTTCCCGGATCGTCGTGGCATGGCAACCGGCATGGCCATCATGGGCTTCGGCGGTGGCGCCATGATCGGCGCACCTCTGGCCGACCTGCTCATGAAACACTTCGCAACCCCAACCTCCGTTGGTGTATTCGAAACTTTCCTAGTCCTGGCAGCCATCTACTTCATCTTTATGATCTCGGGCGCATTGGGCTACCGCATCCCGGCCGAAGGCTGGAAGCCGGCTGGCTGGGCCCCGCCCCCGCCTTCCAAGAGCGCCATGATCACAAGCCATCACGTGCATCTGAGCCATGCCTGGAAAACCCGTCAGTTCTGGCTAGTCTGGATCGTACTGTGCGTTAACGTCACCGCAGGTATCGGCATCATCGGCATGGCCTCGCCCATGCTTCAGGAAGTATTCGCCGGTAAATTGATTGGTATCGATCTGGCCTTTAACGAGCTGAGCGCCGCCCAGAAAACCTCGATCGCTGCCATCGCTGCTGGATTCACGGGTCTGCTATCGCTATTCAACATCGTTGGCCGTTTCTTCTGGGCCTCCTTGTCTGACAAGCTGGGGCGCAAAGCAACTTACGCCACCTTCTTCCTGCTCGGTTTCGCCATGTATGCAGCCATTCCGAGCACGGCTGAAACTGCAAGCCTCGCCTTCTTCGTCATCTTCATGTGCGTCATTCTGTCGATGTACGGCGGTTGCTTCGCTACGGTACCTGCTTACCTGGCAGATATGTTCGGCACCAAGTTCGTAGGCGCCATTCATGGCCGCCTGCTAACGGCATGGTCGGCTGCCGGCATCTTTGGCCCCGTCATCGTTAATTACCTACGGGAATATCAACTCGCCCACGGTGTTGCACGGGCTGATGCCTACAACATCACCATGTACATCCTTTCCGCCTTACTGATCATTGGCTTCATTGCCAACTGGTTGGTACGTCCGGTTTCTGAAGAGCTGCACATGAGCAAAGAAGAAGTCGCCGAAGAGAAGAAAATCGCCGATGACACCCATGAGCACTTCGTGTCCGATGTATCTGCCATTGCCCACGAAGTGAGTCATTCTTGGAGGATTGCGTTGGCCTGGGCTGCGGTCTCCATTCCCATGGCTTGGGGTATGTGGATCACGCTACAGAAAGCACTACTGCTTTTCAAGTAAGAGAAAACGCTGCCCAATAAAAAACCGCCCTATGGCGGTTTTTTATTGCCTATCGTTTCTGTATTACTCCACCGTCACCGACTTGGCGAGGTTTCTCGGTTTATCCACATCCGTGCCTTTGGCCAGCGCCGTGTGATACGACAGCAGTTGCAGCGGGATGGTGTGGACGATGGGCGATAGGCTACCGGCATGATCCGGTACGGTAATGACGTGTACGCCTTCTGATTCTTTAAAACCGGTGTTGGCATCGGCCAGCACGAAGAGTTCACCACCGCGGGCTTTAACTTCCTGCAGGTTGCTCTTGAGCTTTTCCAGGAGGGCGTCGTTAGGGGCGACGGAGATAACGGGCATGTCTTTGTCGACGAGTGCCAGGGGGCCGTGCTTGAGTTCACCAGCGGCATAGGCCTCGGCGTGGATGTAGGTGATCTCTTTAAGCTTAAGTGCCCCTTCGAGAGCGATGGGGTAATGCACTCCACGGCCGAGGAACAAGGCATGCTGTTTGTCAGCAAAGAGTTTGGCCCAGGCTTTGATCTGCGGTTCAACGGCCAGTACAGCGGTAATGGCGGCTGGCAGGTGACGCAGGTCAGAAACCAGGCTGGAGAGTTTGTCTGCGCTGATGGTGCCTTTGGTCTTGGCCAGTACCAGGGTGAGCACATAGAGGGCTGCCAGCTGGGTGGTAAAGGCTTTGGTTGAGGCAACACCAATTTCCGGGCCGGCATGGGTGAGGAAGCGCAGTGGACAGGCACGAACGATAGCCGACTCTGGTACGTTACAGATGGCCAGGGTATGAGGCATGCCCTGCTCCTGGGCGTGCTTGAGGGCAGCCAGGGTGTCAGCAGTTTCGCCGGACTGGGAAATGGCGATGACGAGGGTCTTGGGGTCAGGGACGCTATCGCGGTAGCGGTATTCACTGGCGACTTCGACGCTGACGGGGATCTTGGCAATGCTTTCCAGCCAGTAACGGGCGGTAAGGCCGGCGTGGTAGCTGGTGCCGCAGGCCAGGATGAGGATGCGGTCGATGTTCTGGAAGATGGATTCAGCTTCTGAGCCAAACCAACCCGCCTGGACGGTCTGGGCACCACCGAGCATGTCGAGGGTGTTGATGATGGCGGCAGGCTGTTCGAAGATCTCTTTTTGCATGTAGTGGGCATAGGTGCCCAGTTCTACGGCATCGGCAGAGAGCTGCGACTCAGTTTCAGCCCGGGTGACGAGAGTGCCATCCTGACGGGTGATGGTGATGCTGTTCGGGGTGAGTTCGGCGATGTCGCCGTTCTCGAGGTAGACCATGCGGCGAGTAACCTGCAGCAGGGCTGCGGTATCCGAGGCGGCATAGTTAGCGTCATCGGCCAGACCCAGTACGAGAGGTGAACCTTCACGGGCAACGATGGCGCGGTGCGGGTTGTCTTGTTGTATGACGCCAATGGCGTAGGCACCGGTTAGACGGGCCGAGGCAGCGCGAACGGCGGTGACAAGATCGGCCGAAGAGGCAAGGTTCTGGTGCACAAGATGGGCAATAACCTCGGTGTCTGTATCAGATGTGAATACATAACCAGCAGCCTTAAGTTCAGCACGCAGTTCTTCGTGGTTCTCGATGATGCCGTTATGAACGACGGCCAGACCATTGGAGATGTGCGGGTGGGCATTACGCTCACAGGGGGCGCCATGGGTGGCCCAACGGGTGTGAGCAATGCCCGTGTCGGCGGCGAGGTGTTGTTTGTCAGTTTCTGCGGTGAGATCAGCGACGCGGCCGGCTGAACGGACGCGGACGAGTCCATTCTCATTCAGGACAGCAACGCCCGCAGAGTCGTAGCCACGGTATTCCAGCTTACGCAGTCCTTCGAGCAGCACCGAAACGATATTCTTACGAGCAACCGCAACAACTATGCCGCACATGGAACAACCTCGAAGTCATAAATTATTTGCGCAATTATACCGTTGCCAGCCCGAGGAACCGCTATTTCATGAATCAGGTCATAAGCTTATAAAAAACATGTCTAGTCGAGGAGCCACTCTTTACGGATAATCGGAGCGTTAACTCTGAATCCATGAGGTTTTGTATGGCCATCGCACAAGATGTCACTGCTCTAATCGGCAACACCCCGCTCGTTCGCATCAACCGTCTGACCGAAGGCAGCAAAGCCGAGGTCGTTGCGAAGCTCGAATACTTTAATCCCTCGCACAGCGTTAAAGATCGTATTGGCGTTTCCATGATCGACGCCGCTGAAAAGGCGGGCCTGATTAATCCGGATACGGTCATTGTCGAACCTACCAGTGGCAATACGGGCATTGCCCTCGCCTTCGTGGCTGCAGCCCGTGGTTATAAACTCATTCTGACAATGCCAGAAACGATGTCCAAGGAACGCCGCGCTCTACTTCGCGCCTATGGTGCAGAGCTGATTCTGACGCCGGGCCCAGAAGGTATGGGCGGTGCCATCAAAAAAGCTGAAGATCTCGCCTCGGCCAATCCAAACTACCTGATTCTCCAACAGTTTAAGAACCCGGCCAATCCGGAAATTCACCGCAATACAACCGCAGAAGAAATCTGGCGCGACACCGAAGGTCAGGTAGACATCCTGATTTCAGGCGTGGGCACCGGCGGCACCATTACGGGCGTCGGCGAAGTCCTCAAAAAGAAGAATCCCAACTTCAAAGTCATCGCAGTCGAACCAGACGCATCGCCAGTGCTTTCTGGTGGAGAAAAAGGCCCGCATCCCATTCAAGGTATTGGCGCTGGCTTTATCCCCCCTATCCTCAATACGGCCGTTTACGACGAAGTCATTCGCGTTAAAAACGACGATGCCTTTGAAACTGCAAAACGCGCCGCCAAAGAAGAAGGCCTGCTGGTTGGCATTTCATCAGGTGCTGCGCTATGGGCTGCACTGGAAGTTGCCAGGCGCCCTGAGAATGCAGGAAAACGGATCGTGGTGATTATTCCTTCATTCGGAGAGCGTTATCTCAGCACGGCACTCTTTGCCGGATTGTCTGACTAAGTTAACCTCGCACCAAAAGATAAGGCCCCGTATGGGGCCTTATCTTTTGGTGCTTACGCAAACAATCTTAAGAACGCTTGGCTTTAGGCACCGCTTTAACCGTTGCATTGCCAACAAGCGCCACGTTGTTTTCAGTAATCTCTTTCACCTGGCTCATGGATTCATTGAACCGGGCAAATGCCTGATTGACCGCATCGACTGCAGATTTGAGCGTGGCGACCGCAACCTCAGAGCCGGCTGGTGATGCCGTAGCAATTTTGTCGGTCAAACTTGCCATGCTCTGTTTGAACTCCTCGAATTTTCTTTCCACAATCGCCGTTGCATCTTCACGTGCAGCCGACGTAATTTCATACACGCTACGGGTATAGGCCACACCTTTTTCGATATGCGGCTGGGCAAGGTTAGTTGGCAATGCCATCGCTTCCTGCGGTGATTTCACCGAGAGCACGGCCTTACCATTTTGCGCCATGTCTTCGAAAGCTTCGCGCGTTGCATGCAGATTCAAAGCCGCTACACGCTCTGCAGAAGCCAGTGCCGTATTAACCACTGAAAGCAAGGTATCCACAGCTGTTTTCTGTGCGGCAAGAAATGATTCGTTATTGAAAGTAGACATCAAAGTCTCCGGAAAGTGATTACGGTTCAGCTCAACAAATAAATTCTATTGGCATATTTTAACCTGCAATACCGTTGGGGCGATGGTCATACTGTTTCAGCACATCTAATGACACATAATCGAGCACGTTCATATGCGTACTTTCCAACACCACCAGCGGTGCACAGCCTGCAGCGTGCGCTTCAATCCACCGACTCAGGCACAGACACCACTGGTCGCCAGCTACCAAGCCCGGAAACTGCCATTGAGGTCGCGGCGTGCTCAGGTCATTGCCTTGCTGAAAACTGAATTCGAGAAAAGCCGCCGTCATCACCGCGCAGACGATGTGTGCCCCGACATCCGAGTCCTCGGTACGGCAGCACCCATCGCGCAAAAATCCTGTCACGGGATCAAAAGAACAGGGGACCAGTGGCTCCCCAAAGATATTACGGTCTGGTAATTGAGGCATTTGAGTTAACTTTCTAAAAACATCAGCAAGATTCTAATCAATTCCGCTTAAGTCTTGCGAACCAGGGCTACCCCAGTCACCGCCACGACCAACCCCGACAAACTGACCACGCTCAGCGTTTCACCAAACAAAGCCCAGGCAATGAGGGCGGTTACCGGTGGTACGAGATAAAAGAGGCTCGCCACATTGACGGCACTGCCGTGACGAATCAGATAGTTCAATAGGCTGATCGCGCCCAACGACAAAACCAGCACCAGCCAACTCAGGGCAAAGACAAATTGCCCCGTCAGTTCAAGGTGAAAGCCTTCAAAACAGGCGGCCACGGGCAAGGTTACCAAAGCGGCGGCCACAAACTGGATCGCAGACCCTGTGCGCCAATCGAAATGCGGACAAAAGCGTTTCTGATAAAGCGCGCCCAGCGTAATGCCCACCAAGGCACACAGTGCTGGCCAGACACCCGCAAGCGCAAAGCCACCTTCAATACGCCCGGAAAGCACCAATGCGGTTCCGGAGATTCCCAGTACCAAACCGATCCACTGGCGGCGGCGCACAACCTCGCCCAGGACGATTATTGCCAAAAAGGCCGTTAGCAAAGGCTGTAGACCGACCAGCAAACTGACCATGCCTGCTGGCAAACCCTGTTTGATCGCCAGAAAGACACCGCCCAGATAAACAGCCTGCATCAGGATACCGGCGACAGCCAGGTGACACCAGGCACGTATCGTTCTGGGCCATGGCGCACCTGCAATGACCGCTGCTGCAGTCATCAGCACGATCACCAGCAAATAACGCAGCAATAGAAAGCTCAATGGCTCCGCATAGGGCAAACCATACTTGGCTCCGATAAAACCGGTGCTCCAGAGAAAAACGAATAACGCGGGGTAAAAACGAGCCATGGGCCAAATGGTATCCTGCTTATCCCAACTGAGCATCCTCATGAGCCAGACCACCGAACTGCAAGCAGGCACCCCCGAGTTCCGCCGCGCCAATTGGGCATTAATACTGGGCGGCTTTGCCTGCTTTACCCTTCTGTATGGCACGCAACCCGTGCTGCCCCAGTTTGCAGAAGCTTTTGGCATCTCGCCGACCATGGCCAGCCTTACCGTTTCTGCCGGTACGCTTAGCCTCTCGTTTTTGCTTATCCCATTGAGCATGCTGTCCGATAAGTTTGGTCGGGCACCCCTAATGAAAGCAGCGCTCCTGGGTGCTACGGTCTTTGCCTGGGTCTCCGCCTTCGCGCCGAACTTTGAATGGCTTGTGCTATCACGTGCTGGGGTTGGTGCCTGTATTGCTGCACTACCCGCTGCTGCTATGGCCTATCTGGGCGAAGAAATCACGCCAGCATCCCGCGGTAGAGTCATGGGGATGTATATCGCCGGTAATGCTCTTGGGGGCATGTTCGGGCGCTTCCTTTCGGCAGTCGTCACCCAATACAGCAGCTGGCACTTTGGCCTGGCCGCACTTGCACTCATTGGCGTGATCTGCACCATCCTGTTCTGGCGTCTACTTCCGCCCGCCCGCCATTTTAAATCTCGCTCTCTGGCTCCTGCTGCTTTATGGGTAGATGTACGCCGTATCTACGCCGATCCGGGACTGCCCTGGTTGTTTTGCACGGCCTTCCTGATCATGGGCACTTTCGTCAGCATCTATAACTATCTAGGTTTCAGACTGAGTGAGGCACCCTACAATTTAGGGCCCGCAGCAATTGGCTGTGTGTTTCTGCTGTATGCCCTAGGGAGTGTGTCCTCCGCACTGGCCGGCAATCTGGCCGATCACTTTGGACGCGGCAAAATCATGCTCGCCATGATTTGCACCATGGGCGTGGGTGTATTGGCCACGCTGTATGGTCATCTAGCCGTCATCATATTGGGCCTGGCACTATTTACCTTCGGCTACTTTGCGACCCATGCGATCGCCAGCGGCTGGGTAGGCTTCCGGGCAGGAGAACGCCGTGGCCTAGTCTCCGCCCTTTATCTCTCAAGCTACTACCTGGGCAGCAGCTTTCTGGGCAGCACATCAGGCCCACTCTGGACCCACTACCACTGGCCAGGCATGGTCATCGGCCTGATGCTCTGCGTGGGGCTGGTGTTCATCATCGGGCTCTATCTCACCATTTATCTTAGCCGCCGAGAACACAGCACCCCCTAAGTTACTGACGTGGTGTGTAGACCCCGTCAACAGACTTCAGCGCATTACGGTTCTGCTCGGTTGTGCCGCACGTGCCCTTAAGCCCGTGAATCACCACGGCCTTTGGCTCATTACGGATATAGAAGACGCACTGACCATTTTGATTAGCATAGAGAAACTCGTCTGCATTTTCCGTACGGGTTGCCCAACCCCAGAGGGTTAAACAATCTTCAGGCCCGTTCACGCAGCCTTCGCCCGGCGTGATATTGCCGCTAGAAAGGCGAAAATTAAAGCCACTATTACCCAATCCGGTAACCGCAATTTCCGATCGCTCACCTTTCAGGAACCAACCCGAGAGATTTGTTTCCAGCGCACCGGCAAAAGCCGTTGCCGACAGACCGAAACTCAGTGCTACCAGGGCACGGGCAAGATTAATCTTTTTGGTCATTCTGTATTCCTTTGAGCAAGATCGTTGATCATTCGTTGAATTGCTTTAAGCTTACGACATTCTAAGGTTTTATTTGCAAGGCGCTCATGCAACGTTTCACCCGGATTCTCTTTACCCTACTTGTTTCTGTCCTTTTGGCAGCCTGTTCTGGCCCACAAGTACTCAGCCAGACATCTGACAGCATCACTTTCGCCTTCCCCAGCAACCGTTACGGGGTTGATGACGTGAAAGAAGATGCAGAAGCCTTTTGCAAAAAACGTGGTCTCAATGCAGAACTTCGTGGGAACAAATCCTGCACGGCACCCTGTCTGACCTGTCCGTTGCAATGCCGTGCCACGTTTATCTGTAATTAATACCCACTAATGATCACACTCAAGAACATCACCCTGCGCCGTGGCGCACGGGTACTGCTGGATGACGCCAGCTGCACCATCAATCCGGGCGAGCGCGCAGGTCTGGTCGGGCGTAACGGTGCCGGAAAATCCACGCTGTTTGCACTACTGAACGGCACATTGCATGAAGACCGGGGGGATTTCAGCATTCCCACCCAGTGGCAGATGGCTCAGGTGGCGCAGGACATGCCTGAAACAGAAGAGAGCGCGACGCGTTTCGTTATCGAAGGTGACACCCGCTTGATGGCAGCTGAGGCCGAAGTCACTGCTGCTGAAGCCAGCGATGATGGCGAACGTATGGGTCACGCCTACGCGCTGCTCAACGATGTGGGTGCGCATGACGCACAGTCTCGTGCGCAGGCTCTAATTCTGGGTCTGGGCTTCAAAACCAGCGAGCTCAACCAACCGGTCAACAGCTTTTCGGGTGGTTGGCGTATGCGCCTGCAACTGGCGCGTGCGCTGATGTGCCCTTCCGATCTACTACTGCTCGACGAACCAACCAATCACCTGGATTTAGACGCCCTCGTCTGGCTCGAAGCCTGGTTGAAAAGATACCCGGGCACCTTGGTCGTCATCAGCCATGACCGTGAATTCCTCGATGCGGTGACCAATGTCACGATCCATATTGATCACGGCAAACTGGTCCGTTATGGCGGCAACTACAGCGCCTTCGAAGATCTCCGCGCCGAACAGCTGGCTATTCAGCAGGCTTCGTTTAGCAAGCAGCAAGAGAAGATCGCACACCTGCAGTCTTTTATTAATCGCTTCAAGGCCAAAGCCAGCAAAGCCAAACAGGCGCAGAGCCGGGTCAAGGCGCTGGAACGGATGGAAAAAATCGCACCGGTTCTGGCCGATGCCGAATTTACTTTCACCTTTGATGAACCGGGTGCCCTACCCAACCCCATGCTCGCCATGGAAGATGCCAGCTTTGGTTATCCGCCACCGGCAGATGCCCCGGCTGGCACACCACCCACCATCATCGTCGAACACGTTAATCGCTCGGTGCTGGCCGGTCAGCGCATCGGCATCTTGGGCGCTAATGGTCAGGGTAAATCAACCCTGGTAAAAACCATTGCCCAGACCCTAACCGTGCAAGGCGGCATCCTCACGGAAGGCCGTGGCCTGACTATTGGTTACTTTGCCCAGCAAGAACTCGATGTGCTGACTGCTAACGCCACGCCCATGGAGCACATGATTCGCCTGGCCAAAGCAGCCATTGCCAGCGGTAAGACACAGGGTCGAGATATGCGCGAGCAGAATCTGCGCACCTATCTGGGCACCTTCAACTTCAGCGGTGACCAGGTCATGCAGCAAGTAGGCACCATGAGTGGTGGCGAAAAAGCCCGTCTGGTTCTAGCCATGATTGTCTGGCAACGACCTAACCTGCTGCTGCTTGATGAACCAACCAACCACCTGGATCTCGCCACGCGCGAGGCCCTGGCTATGGCGCTGAATGAGTTCGAAGGCACCGTCATGCTGGTCAGCCACGATCGCGCATTACTACGCTCCGTCTGCGACAGCTTCTGGCTCGTCACCCGTGGTGGCGTTAGTGATTTTGATGGCGACCTGGACGACTACCAGCAGTTCCTGCTGGATGAAGCCAAGCGTCAACGTGAAGAAGCCGCTGCGCCCAAGGTGCCTACTACACAAGCAGCGCCCAAGGCCAAGCCCGCTTCGAATCGTCAAAAGGGTTTGCAACGGGATATGGACAAACTGGATCAACACATCCAGCGTCTACAGAAAAACAAAATCGACCAGGAAGCGGCGCTTTCCGGCACCACCGATGCAAGCGCCATTGCAGAAGCAGGTCGTAAACTACAAGCCATTCAGGAAGAGCTCGACGCACTGGAAATCCGCTGGCTGGCATTGGCTGAAGATATCGAGGCTTGTAAAGCCTGACCGGGAGACGCTATGGACAACATCACTCTGATTGCTGTTGCACTGCTGGCTGCAGCAGCGGGTTATGCGATCGGCCTGTTACTTGGCCGTGCCCGTGCTTCTGCGGCTGAAGCAAAAGCAGAGCGTTTGCCGCAGGTTGAAGGTCGCCTCATCGAATCAGAACAACAGCTCAACACTCTTACTGCCCAGGTCGCCACGCTGACCATGCAGCTCACCCAAGAGCGTAACCAGAGCAACGAGAAACTGGCCTTACTACAAAGTGCCCGCGAAGAACTCACCCACCAGTTCAAAAGCCTGGCTAACGATATTCTGGAAGAAAAATCCAAGCGCTTCAGCGAGCAGAACCAGCAAAGCCTTGGTCAGCTACTCGACCCGCTCAAAACCAAATTACAGGAATTCCAGGGCAGGGTTGAGCAGGTCTATGTACAGGAAGGCAAAGACCGTAGCGCACTGGCCGAGCAAGTGCGCCAGCTGATGGAACTGAACAAGACTGTCAGCCAGGAAGCCAACAACCTCACCAAGGCACTTAAAGGTTCCAATAAAACCCAGGGCAACTGGGGAGAGCTGGTACTCGAACGGGTGCTTGAAGGCTCGGGTCTGCGCAAAGGCGAAGAATACGACGTACAGGAAAGCCACACACTGGAAGACGGCCGCCGCCTGCAGCCAGACGTTGTGGTGCACCTACCCGATGATCGTCACCTGATCATTGATGCCAAAGCAACGCTGGTCGCCTATGAAGACTATGCCAATGCCGAAGATGAAAAGCACCGCGATGCTGCGCTCAAGCGCCACCTCGATTCAGTACGCAGCCACATCAAAGGCTTGTCGGATAAAAACTATCAGGATCTCTATGGCCTGAAGTCTCTCGATTTTGTGCTGATGTTCATCCCCATCGAACCTGCCTTCATGCTGGCTGTCACACATGATCGCGAACTCTTTATGGACGCCTGGAACAAAAACGTTCTCCTGGTCAGCCCATCCACGCTGCTCTTCGTCGTACGCACCGTCGCCAATCTGTGGCGCCAGGAAGCCCAGACCCGTAACGCTCAGGATATTGCCAAGCGTGGCGCCGAGCTCTACGACAAGCTGGCTGGTTTTGTTGAAGATATGGAATCGCTGGGCACACGCCTGAATCAGGCACAAAAAGATTACGACGGTGCCATCAACAAACTCTCTACCGGACGCGGCAATCTCATACGCCAGGCAGAGATGCTCAAGAAGCTTGGCGTTAAACCCAGCAAAAACCTGCCAGCACCGATGGTGGAAATCGCCAACGATGCTGCTGACATGGAATAAGGCTGTCAAATCAAGCAACTGCAACTTCTTTGATCTAGATCAAAGAATTAGGGCGATTCAGCCATGACGCAGCGCCGCAGATCGGGCATGATCAGGACACTTTTGACTACCCCGGACACCTGCCATGGTCGATGCCAAAGCTGCTTTGCATGATCAACATCCGCATATTCTGCCCTCGCTCCAACCACTGTTGGAACAAGGCGGCCTAACCCCTCTAAAAATTGGTGGCCGTACGTTGCTGCCAATCGTTCAGGGCGGCATGGGTGTGGGCGTTTCAGCGCACTCGCTGGCGGGTACGGTTGCCTCCTGCGGCGGCATTGGCACCATTGCCTCGGTCGATCTACGTCACCTGCATACCGATCTTGCTGAACAGACTCATCGCGCCCGCGGTGAAGAAGGCAAAGCACTCATTGAAGCAGCCAATCAGGAAGCCCTCCGCCGCGAGATCCGTGTTGCCAAAGATCTGGCACAGGGTCGCGGCATGATTGCAGTAAATGTCATGAAGGCACTGTCGGCTTATCAGGACTACGTGACCACAGCGCTGCAAGAAGGCGTTGACGCCCTGGTAGTGGGTGCAGGTTTGCCACTAGACCTGCCTGAATTGGCGGCCGATTACCCCAACGTAGCCCTCATCCCTATTTTGTCGGATGCCCGCGGCGTTAAGATCATCATGAAGAAGTGGGCGCGTGCTAACCGCCTGCCGGGTGCGATTGTGATCGAACACCCCGGTTATGCCGGTGGTCACCTAGGTGCCGCTTCCGTCGCCGACCTACATGATGCCCGCTTTGATTTTGAAACCGTCATCCCCGAAACCCGTGCTGTCCTGCGCGAATTCGGTGTTGAAGATATCGTCCCAATTATCGCTGCCGGCGGCATACGTTCTTATGACGACATCCGCCGCATGCAGTCTCTCGGTGCTGCTGCCGCACAACTCGGCACAGCCTTTGCAGTAACCGCCGAGGGCGATGCCAGTCCGGCCTTCAAAGAAATTCTGGCTGGTGCCCGTGACGAAGACATGGTGGAGTTTGTCAGCGTTGCCGGCCTACCCGCCCGCGCCGTCAAAACACCCTGGCTGACTCACTACATGGAAAAAGTAGAAAAGCTTCAAGCCCGTGCCAAAGAGAAGGCACAGTGCATCAAGTACTTCGACTGCCTGGCTCACTGTGGTTTACGTGATGGCAACGGCAAGGTGGGTCAATTCTGTATCGACCACCAGCTAACGCTCGCCTATAAGGGCGAAGGTAACAAGGGACTCTTCTTCCGTGGCGTGGGTGATTTGCCCTTCGGCAATCAGATCCGTAGCGTTAAAGATCTGATGAGCACGCTGCTGATGGCTAACGTGACGCTTAGCCCGCAGACCTAAAGAATCCCGGCTTCTCATCTCGCGGCAATTGCTTCAAGGTCCATTCGGCCTTGGAGGCTGCGGATCGGTCTATATATTCAGCTTGTGCCAGAATTCTGATGGGTGGGTTAGCGCGGGTATAACGTGCGCCCTTACCCTGCTGATGCGCCAGAAAACGCGCCGCCACATCGGTCGTAATGCCTGCGTAGTAGCTGCCATTGGCGCACTCGAGCAAATACAGAAACCAGGGCTTGTCTGCCATAGCGCTCAGCGTGTTAGGCCTGCGCGCTCAGAATGGTCGGTGTAATGGACGCGTTATCCAGATAGACCATCCCTTCCTGAATCGTCCACGAGAGCTTCATCGTCCGGCCAGCCGCTTCGACCAGCTTGGCACTATCTTCCGGCGAGAGTTGAATCACCGATAGGTTTTTGTATCGCGTTAGCGTGTTGGCATTTTGCTGCCACCACATATCGGATGGCCGCCCCCCATAAGTAATAATCACGGCGCGATCAGCACGGCTACAAGCCTTTTTAACGCGCACCTCATCTGGCAGTCCCACATCAATCCATAAGCGGGTTACGCCGGAGGGATCAATTTCCCAAACGGCCGCATCCTCCTCATTGGAAAGACCCCGGCCAAAGCGTAGGTCTTCCGAGGCATAAAGCGCAAACGCCAATAAGCGAATCATCACCCGCTCGATCGTCTCGGAGGGGTGCTGTGCCAATGTCAGGGAATAATCGCCAAACTGGTTCCGATCCAGATTTGCCACCTGCAAATCTGCTTTGAATACGGTTGCTTTGAGTGCCATGGTTCCTATCCGAAAGACGAAAGGCTACGCGTAAGCGGCGCGAATTCCAAATCTGCCCCCGGGAATCGCTACAATGCCGCATGTCTGTAGAACCCACACCAACCATTCGCTGGCAGCAAAACGACACGCAACATGAAGCGCGCTGGATTTCGGAAGCAGGCCTGCCTGCGCCAGAACGCGTTGTAATTGCTGATGACACCCTCTCGGCAGATGCTGCATTTCGCCTGTGCCGGGAAGGCACCGCTATTCTCTGGCAAGGCGATTACCAGAATGCCCGAAATCTATTGCAAGCCCTGGCTCGCCGTGCTGACAGGCCACCACGGCGCGGTAACGAAACCGTCGCACCCACTGCGGGCGAAGCCTTTGCCCAACATCGCCAGACCCAAGGGCGCCGTGCCAGCATTCTGGGCAACCTGCTCATCCCGCTTACCGCCGACTACCAGATCGCCCTACGTCGTGGGCAAGACGTCGTCGAAGCCTGCACGGCAGGGCTTGGCCCGGCAGATCCGGAAGGTACCGACGCTGTCATTAGCCTACGGGGCCTGTTAGCACTGGTTAGCGCTTATGAATGGCGCAAAAAAGGTGCATTCGTCACTGCACTAGATGCACACATACATCCGCATTTCGGGGTCTTCTCGCCCGTAAGGGGCGAATATGTCGACCTGGTCGCTCAGGCACCACTGCCCCAACCTTGCAACCTGGCCTTCGATATCGGTGTCGGCTCCGGCGTCCTTAGCTGCCTACTGGCCAAACGTGGCATTCCCACCGTGATTAGTACTGACCTAGATCCAAGAGCATTGGCTTGCGCCCGCGATAACGTCCATCGCCTGGGGTTCACCAACCAAGTACAAATCGAGTCAGCCAATCTTTTCCCTACCGCAGCGACTAAAGCCGATTTAATTATCTGTAATCCCCCCTGGGTTCCCGCAACCCCCACCTCTCCCGTAGAAGCTGCCGTTTATGACCCGGGTTCGCAGATGCTCCGTGCCTTCCTCGCAGGCGTGAGTCATCACCTTGCGCCGGGGGGTGAAGCCTGGCTCATTCTTTCTGATATTGCAGAGCACCTCGGGCTTCGCAGCCGGGATGAATTAATGAGCTGGATCCATGCAGGTGGGCTAGTCGTCGCCGGACGTATCGATGCGCGACCCAATCACCCCAAAACACGCAACAATACTGATGCACTGCACAAAGCCAGAGCCGCGGAAATCACCTCGTTATGGCGGCTGAAAACCGCCTGAAGGCATTGACGAGCAGGCCTCCGGTGCGGATACTCATAGTTTCGCCGGATTAACCAAAAGGCAACCAAAAAGGCTCACACAACGGGCCTATCATAACTACTTGAATTCAAGGGGACACCATGGCTGACAAGAAGTCGAAGATTATCTACACGCTGACCGACGAAGCACCGCTACTCGCGACCTGCGCCTTTCTGCCGATCATTCGCACCTTCACTTCCCCTGCTGGCATCGACATCGTCAAAAGCGACATCTCGGTTTCAGCCCGTGTTCTGGCAGAGTTCTCCGAATTCCTCAAAGACGACCAAAAAGTACCTGACACCCTTGCCGAACTGGGCAAGCTGACGCTGGAACCTGACACCAATATTGTCAAACTACCCAATATCAGTGCTTCGGTTTCTCAGCTCAAAGCCTGCGTTAAAGAACTGCAAACCAAGGGTTACGCAATTCCGAATTACCCTGAAGACCCGAAGACCGACGAAGAAAAGGCCCTCGCCGCCCGCTTTGGCAAGTGTCTGGGTTCGGCTGTAAATCCCGTGCTGCGTGAAGGCAACTCGGATCGCCGCGCACCACAGGCTGTTAAGAATTTCGCACGCAAGCACCCGCACTCGATGGGTAAGTGGAACCAGTGGTCGCAATCGCACGTTTCACACATGCATGGCGGTGACTTCTATCACGGCGAAAAGTCACTGACGCTAGACAAAGCCCGCAATGTTCGTATGGAACTGATTGCAAAGGGCGGCAAGAGCACTGTTTTGAAAGCCAAAGTCGCGCTGAAGGCAGGCGAGATTATTGACTCGATGTACATGAGCAAGAAGGCCCTGTGCAAGTTCTACGAACAGGAAATGGAAGATTGCCGTAACTCCGGCATCCTATTCTCTCTGCACGTTAAGGCCACCATGATGAAGGTGTCTCACCCCATCGTTTTCGGTCACTGCGTCAAGATCTATTACAAGGAAGCCTTCGAGAAACACGGCAAGCTGTTCGAAGAACTCGGCATCAACGTCAATAACGGCATGGTCGATCTGTTCGACAAGATCAAGACTCTGCCGGAATCGAAGCGTGACGAAATCGTCCGTGACCTGCATGCCTGCCATGAGCACCGTCCTGAACTGGCCATGGTTGATTCGGCCAAGGGCATTACTAACTTCCACTCACCTAACGACATCATCGTTGATGCGTCCATGCCCGCCATGATCCGGGCTGGCGGCAAGATGTGGGGCGCCGATGGCAAGCAGTACGATGCCAAGTGCGTTATGCCGGAATCAACTTTCGCCCGTATCTATCAGGAAATGATTAATTTCTGTAAGACCAACGGTAACTTCGACCCGAAGACCATGGGTACAGTACCTAACGTCGGCCTGATGGCGCAGAAGGCAGAAGAGTACGGTTCACACGACAAGACGTTTGAGATCGCTGAAGACGGCATTGCCAACATCGTTGACATCGACACCGGCGAAGTGCTGCTCACTCAGAACGTTGAGAAGGGTGATATCTGGCGTATGTGCCAGGTGAAAGACGAACCGATCCGCGACTGGGTCAAGCTGGCCGTCACTCGTGCCCGCAACTCAGGCATGCCAGCCATCTTCTGGCTGGATCCATACCGCCCGCACGAAGCCGAACTGATCAAGAAGGTTGAGACTTACCTCAAAGATTACGACACCAAGGGTCTGGAAATCCACATCATGTCGCAGGTTCGCGCCATGCGTTACACCCTGGAACGCGTAATCCGCGGTCTGGACACCATCTCTGTGACCGGCAACATCCTGCGCGACTACCTCACCGACCTGTTCCCGATTAAGGAACTGGGCACCTCAGCCAAGATGCTGTCGATCGTTCCGCTAATGGCGGGTGGCGGCATGTACGAAACTGGTGCCGGCGGTTCGGCACCGAAGCACGTGCAGCAGCTCACCGAAGAAAACCACCTGCGTTGGGATTCGCTGGGCGAGTTCCTGGCACTGGCAGTATCGCTGGAAGACCTGGGCCTCAAGACTGGCAACGAACGCGCCAAACTGCTGGCCAAAACGCTGGATGCCGCCACAGGCAAACTGCTGGACAACAACAAGTCGCCTTCGCCCAAAACTGGTGAGCTCGACAACCGTGGCAGCCAGTTCTATCTGGCCATGTACTGGGCGCAAGAACTGGCTAACCAGACACAGGACAAAGCCCTGGCCGATCAGTTCAAGCCACTCGCCAAAACACTGACTGACAACGAAGCCCAGATCGTGGCCGAGATGAAGACGGTTCAAGGCAAGGCTGTGGACATCGGTGGCTACTACAAGGCCGATTCGGAGAAGTGCAAGGCTGTAATGCGTCCGAGCGCTACGCTGAATGCAGCACTGAAGGCTGCACGCGCCTAACCTCGCGCGCACCCCACAAAAAACCCACCGACTTCGGTGGGTTTTTTGTTATCAGTTGCGTTGAATTTCAACAACGAGGGCTACGGCATTTCCATCGGCACTCACCTGCACAGGCTCTCCGACATCAACTCGTTCCTTCAGCTCCGGCACAGCGGTTAGCATCACCTGCTGAGCCCGCTTGGCCCGGTCGTTAGCTAATTGACGCAGTTGTGACTCACCAATCTGGTAACTGTCGATGATTTCCTGCCGCAACTGCTGATCACGCTCCGGCGTGTCTGGCAGCATGATTAAACGTTGCCCCAGTTTTACCCTACCGACCTGGTTCGCATAGACGGTACGCATTGCGGAGCGAATGGCAGGATCAGTCAGGTTAGGAGTCGGCAGTGGTTCATTCAGATCAATCTTGATGCCCGCCGCCGCAAGAATCGCCCGATCAGCCATGGCTACTGCCAAGGCTGGTGAATCTACTGCTGGATCATAGCCTCCCTGAATAACGACGCGGGATCCGGGTCGCTTCACAAGCGCATTAGCAACCTTCTCCAGGCTCTGCTGATCAGCCGGCAACAAAGAGCTCTCACCGGCTACGAAAGTAACCTGCCTCATATTCTCGATACCCAGCAATGATCCAATCGCCCTGAACGGCGCTGTTACTAGATTATTAAGCACGGTCTTAACCGCCTGCCAAACTAGATGACCAACGCTAAACTCCGGATCGTTCACATTACCTTCAACCGGAATGTTCACATCAATCATGCCGTCCGAATCTTCAAGAAGCGCAATCGCCAAACCTAGCGGCAACCTGGCGCCTGCATAATCCGGCACTTCTTCGCCCAGCTTAATCTTTTTGATGACGAACCGATTCTTACCCTGCAACTGGCCATTCTTGGTGATGTAATTTAGATCAACGTCGATACGACCGTAGTCAATCTTATATCCAGCAAAAGTCATGGTGTACGGATTGATCGACTTCAATGAAATATTCTTGAAGAGCAAAGCCACATCGTTGTTCAAACGCGGATCATCAAAAGCCACTTGTCCTCGGCCGCGCAGACTACCGGATTTGCCGACTCGGCCATCTATCGCCAACGATGCATATTGGTTAGGCCGATTGGATACGCCTAGCAGATAGCCGTTCAGCCCATTAACATCCACCGCAAATTCGGGACGAATCGATTCATCTGCGAAATGCATCACCCCGTTCTGCAACCGAATCGCCCGTACATCGTAGTTAAAAACCGGGCCAGGTGATTTCACAGACTCAGCAGGTGGCGTTGAACCCGGCTTACTAAACAACGCACGGAAGTTGCTCGTGTTCTGGGCATCAATTTCAAATCGGCTTACTGGTGCCACCAGCGTAATCTCACCGATCGTCAGCAGGCCGCCCTGCGTATCGCTCACGGGTAGATTCAAGGTGATCTGATCGACCTTTGCTTGAGTCCAACCAAGCAACGTGACTTTACTATTGGCCATTCGAATATCCAGATCGTTCACAGTACTGCTGCCTGTGAGGCTGGTCTGCTGAGCTGTCATAAGCAGATCCAGACTTGCATTCAGCGAGCCCGATTCAGTCTGCAATGGCTTATAAGTTGGTGCCAGAACAATGAAAGGGGCTACCGGCAATGCATCGGCTTCCAGATGCGCTTTGATATCCCCGGTCGTGAAATCGATGTCCCAACGCGTGGCAATCTTGCCGCTATCAACCAGCAAATCCAGGTTGATGCGGTAATCATGATTCGCCTTTTGATGGGCCGTACCCAGCAAGGACACGTGATTAAGCGTTAACTGTCGATCTGCCAAACCATCCTGGGCTGCCAATGGAATACTCACCTTGCCCAGATTCACTTTATAGCTACTCGCCAAGCCACCCACGCGGCCATCTTCGCCGGCATTTCGGTAATCGTGAAGTGAAAAGCTTACAGGGCCCAGCGCATATTGTTTCTTTCCCTGACGAATATTGATTCTGCCGTCTTCGATCTTGAGTAGATCTATCGCCACCTTCATGGTCGAGGGTGGTGTATCAGCCGGACCAGATACGGCATTAATAAAGCGGATCCAATTCCAACTAGCCTGCTTGCCATTGATTTGCTTGAGCACTATCTGTGGCGATGCCAGTTCAATCGTTCCGAAATGCAGCTCGCCCACTACCAGTGGCCAGAACTTTATATCCAGCGCCAAGCGCTTGAGCGACAGCAATTCACCATCTGCAGCAGAAGCCAACTTGATATCGGTTGCTTCGGCTTTCAGCAGCAACGGCGCGACATGAACCTCGCCCACTTCGATCTTGTAACCAATGCTCTGGCCATATTTGTCGATTTCACCACGCACCATACTAGGTAGCAACAGAACGCCCAACAACCACAACACCAACGCGAGTGCCACGAATGTTGTTAATCCGTACATTGCACATCGTTTAACGGGCGGGAATCTCATAAAGCCAATCTCAGATTAATACGCCAAACGGGCATACGGTGTTTTCTGTGAAGCGGCAATCGCCTGCCCCAAAGTAATAATGCCACGCGCCTCAAGGAGCGGCACCAGCTTCAAAAATACCTGTGCTGTTGCAACCGCATCGGAATAAGCACTGTGGCGGTGTTCAATCTCTACCCCAAGCAAGGCCATGCTTGCCTCCAGACTGTGATGCGGTTGATTCGGATAAGCCACAGCTGAAAGCAGCAAAGTATCAATCACCGGCTGCCTGAATACAACGCGGACACTTTCTTCTTTCAACTGCAGGAACCGCATATCGAAGGCTACGTTATGTCCGAGCAGCACAGTATCAACACAGAAATCATAAAACTCCGGTAATACTTGTTTAATCGTTGGCTTGCCCCGGACTTGTTCATCGCTAATGCCGTGAATCATTTCGCTTTCAGGACTAATCGGGCGCTGTGGATCAACCAGTGCTTCGAAAGCATGATCCGCATCGATATGCCCTGCCGAAACACGCAAAGCTCCTATCTGGATAATCTCATCGCCATTACCAGGCTGCAGACCGGTAGTTTCTGTATCAAAAGCGGTATAAACCAAGCTATCCAGAGGACGATCCAAAACCGAAGCCCCTGCCGAACGATCACACAACGCCTGATACATCGATCGTTGCGCGGCGATTCGGGCTTCCACCTCATCAATCTTATGATCGCGCTGATCGGCCAGACGGTTCATGGCCCCAATCACTGCGCGCAATTCTGGTGGACCCAGCACATCAACGCGCAGATCCCGATTGCTGCTGAGCATCACCGTTAACTGCTCTGCCGTCACTGCCATACCCGTGACATAAGCACGAAACAGACCATTCAGAATCGCAAACCCAAAGGCCAGGGCAAAAACCGTTAATAAAACACCAAGCGGAAATAGCTGCTGGAAGTAATGCGTAAAAATCGCCCGGTGTTCAAGCGTACCCTCGGCCCAGGCATAAAGGGCAATGGCCACAAATGGGCCTGCCATCAGCAATGATAAAACTGCACCCGCAATCAGGTAACGTGCTCTGGCTGTAAGTTTTTCCAAACCGGGACCTCACTGGCAACTGGTGTTTTGTACTAGGAATTTTTACCCTGCCCTATGTCCAGTGTCCAGTTAGCCCAATCCACGCCCAGCAGCATTGAAACTGAAGCCACCATCGGTTCAACAATCGCTTTGAAGGCGTCGATTTCGTTATGCGCTGACAAAAACTTTTGGCGCTCGTTCCAGAACACCCGGTAAGCCGGCACCGTATGCGTATCGTCTAGTGCAAAGGTATCCATCAATACCCGATGAGGACCCCAGTCTTCATTCTGGAAAAACTCATTAATCGCCGTCTTATCCAGCATCTCTTTGAAGAAGGTGTAGTCCTTCTCATCAGGATATTCCCGATCATCTTCAGCATTACCCCGTGCTATCGATCGAGTCGGCCCCAACGGCACCACGAGTGAGGTTCTGGCCAGAATCCGCGTATAGGTTTCGATCACTTCAGCCGATGGATGATCAACACCCATCTCTTTGGCTAACAAGACTGCCTGCTCTGCTACGGGGGTTGCCATCGTTTTTCCTCAAAGTTTTACATGCGCATTATACGAGGTTGATAATATGCGCATACAACGGCTATTAATTTTTTGAAGCTTCAATCGCTATGTTGATCGTCACTTCATCGCCAACGAAGGGAACGTATTTACCCATCTCAAAGTCTGATCTGTTAACCCGGGTAACTGCGTTAGCGCCGCACGTGTATTGAAGCGTTAATAAGCTTCGGCTACAAAAGAAATTTTTAACATCAATTGTGACTGGTTTAGAGATCCCTTTGATCGTCAATATTCCCTGGACCGAAGTTATTGCCTCTTTGTTAAAAACGATTTTGTCTGACGTGAAAGTAGCAACTGGGAAGCTCTCTGTCGCAAAGAAGTCATCCTCTTGAATTCGCTTATTGAAAATGGCAGATCCAGTACTCACTGACTTCATATCTATCGACATATCGATCATGCCGGTACTAGCGGCTTCATCTAAGACAATACTTCCACTTACATTATCAAATCGGCTTGTCTGAATAGAGTAGTTCTGATGGGAGTAGCTAAAGCTTACGAACGTATGTTCCGGATCAACTCCGTAGACATCTGCAGCATAAGAAGCATTGGCTAGGCTCAAGGCCAACAACAACGTAACCAAAGTCTTTAAGTTCATATCGATTTTCAATTGTTTACCCATTTCAGGGTACCTCAGGCATAGCTGAAAGACTAGCTTCTGCCAATCTGCTACCAGTTGATCTCGCTTTGCGTTACCAGAAACACTAATATGCTAAAGTTGACGAGACCTAAAAATCGGGAAATTAAATTGAAAATGATCATCTGTTGGGTTTTATTAGCGCTCTGTCTTTTCTTTGGCCTTTATCCATTTGCACATCATTCCCCTTTAACTGCCTATGCCGTCTCAAATATTGCAGTTGTTCTGTGTTTCATTCATTGCAGTATGTGGGCTGGATGGCGAACTACTATCAAGATGTTTTTATTTAGTTGCCTGTTTGGCGGTTTTGTAGAGGTGCTTGGCGTTAATTTTCAATATTTGTATTGCAATTATTACTATCCTGACGTGATCAATGGCCCCATGGTACTGGGGGTACCAATTATGGTCATGGTAAGTTATTTTTCTCTTGGATATGCCTGTTTCATAATGGGAAGGGTGCTCGTAGGGGGCCTATCCAACAAGGTTCATGGAATAAGATGGCTTGGAGTTGCGATATTTACCGCCCTTGTTATGACAACGCACGATTTTTCGAACGACCCTTTCATGTCAACCGTTAAGGGTTTATGGATATGGCGTGATGGAGGTGCGTACTTTGGTGTGCCACTTTCAAATTTTATTGCCTGGTTTATAAACACTGGCATCATTGCAGCAGCAGTTGGGCTGTTTGCTAATAGTGATCAAGCAATGAAACATATATCAGTCCCCCAGAAGCCTCATTTCTTTTTGCCACCAATTTTGTTGTATTTGGCATTTGAGATACCAGTAATGTTGCGACCTATTACGATTGATCCCTCTGCAATTAATCTTGCGGGATCTGGAATTGCAATGTTCGCAACAACGATTCCTGTCTTGGCGGCATTGCTTGTCCTGTATGGTCAAAATTCACAACAAGACAGAACTTAGTGATTCTAAGCGCATTACAACCCAGGCACTGGTAGATTCCGCCCCGGGCTACCAAGAAACATTAAAACCACCTTCGGGTGGTTTTTCTTTCGGCGTCCGCTTTGGGTTGAATCAGTTATTACTGTGCGGGGTCAATCAACACCACAAAAAGAAAAAGCCCTTGATAACCAAGGGCTTTTTGTATATGTTTGGCGGACAGGGCGGGATTCGAACCCGCGTTAGGGTATTACCCTAAACACGCTTTCCAGGCGTGCGACTTAAACCGCTCATCCACCTGTCCGAAGGGCGCGATTATAGCAGAGCGCATCCTGTGGAGCCAGTTAGCGGGCGCTAATACGCTGCCGGGCCTGCTGCGACAATTGGTTTGCGGCTTGAACCAGCACAGGCACAAACCTGTGGCCGGCATTTAAAGCGCTGGACAGGATAGCCAAGTCTTCGATGCATTCATGGACCATCTGATTGCGCAGCTTGCGGATTTCAAGCCAAGTGTCGGCTGAATCCAACCACCCCAGCTTTTCAGCACGGTCTAGATTCTCAATCGCCGCACCTTTCTGTTCAGCCATAGCATCAAGCATTGCCGGAAGAAATTTATCACCAACCGTGTCTTGTAAACGGCCAAAACGACTGACAAAAGCATCAAGTCGCTCCGCCAACAAAGCATCTTCTGCAATACGCTTCAACGTTTCCTCATTGAGCTCTTCGGAGAAAAGGCGCGCATCCGTTTCCTGCAAATAGTGTGCTTCTTTATCGACAACCCGACACAAAAACTCTAGGCGCGCCTTAAGAGCAGCATCCAGTTTCACAGGAGCACTCCGGTTCTGGCTGCAATCTCATGAATTGGCTGCGCCAGAAGGTTAGGCGCTTTGAGAATCACATCAACTTTTCGGCCGTACATAGCTCGCGACACCCGGCTTGCTATACGAGCGCTTAACAGCGCAGGTTCTGCAATGGCTTCAGGGGTTTCTACCAACAGATCCAAATCGCCACCTTTTTTTGCATCATCAACGCGTGAGCCGAATAATGTAACGCGCACACGCTCACCCAACAGCTGCTGCGCAGTGCTTCGAATAAATTCGATTTGGGTTGTGGTTAAACGCATGCTTCTATTTAACCATACGCGCCGGCCACTCTGCCAGAAACTCCTGCCAGTGGGCGCCCGGGGTTTCCTGCAGGGTTGTGCGGACCAGCGTTTCTTCGGCATCGGCCTGCTCGCGCGTGATCTCGCCACGCATCAAGCGGAAGCGGTTGTACACCAAATACGTGTTCACCACGTCGGTTTCACAGTAATCGCGAATCTTGGCGTATTCGCCCTTTTGCCAGGTGGGCCAGACCAAGTTACCGGCCATGCCAACTTTACCGGGAAAGCCCATGAGTTTGGCCATGGCATCGAGCGGTGCACTGGCACGCGCCTGGAATAGCGCCAGCAGATCCATCAGATCGGTATGACGCGAATGGTAACGACTGACATAGTTGTTCCATTTGAACTCGCGCGAATCCGAGAAATCACCTTCACCCTGATCCCAGTAGCGCGGCGCACTAACACCATTCATCAGTCCACGGTAATGCAGCACGGGCAAATCAAAGCCTCCGCCGTTCCAGGAAACGAGTACTGGCGTCAGCCGTTCCAGACCATCAAAGAAACGCTGGATGATAGCGCCCTCTTCCAACTCGGGGGCTGATAGTGAAAAGACCTTGAAACCGGCATCACTTCGGAAAGCACAGGAGATGGTGACCACTTTATGTAGATAATGTGGCAGAAAATCATTACCGCTCTGCGCACGACGTTGCTGAAAAGCCAGCTCGGCGACTTCGTCATCGGAAAGCTCTGCCGGTAAGTCATTGAGATTACGCAGCCCCGCAACATCCGGGATCGTTTCGATGTCAAAGACCAGTATAGGAACCATGGGGCTGCTTTCAGCGGGTGCAGTTAATCGACAAATACGCCGGATGAGAGATAACGATCACCCCGGTCACACACAATGCTGACTACGGTGGCGTTCGGATTGGTACGCGCAATTTCCAGCGCAACACACATGGCACCACCCGAAGAAATACCGGCAAAGATGCCCTCTTCTGCTGCCAATCGGCGGGTCATAGCTTCGGCCTCGCTCTGACCCACATAGACCAATTCATCAACACGTGCCTTGTCGTAGATTGAGGGCAGATAGGCCTCTGGCCATTTTCGGATACCCGGTATCTGTGCGCCGTCTTTAGGCTGTACGCCAATAATCTGAATGTTGGGATTCTGTTCTTTGAGAAAACGCGAAACACCCATGATGGTGCCGGTAGTACCCATGCTCGAAATGAAATGAGTCACTTGCCCTGCGGTATCTCGCCAGATCTCTGGGCCGGTGGCTTCGTAATGTGCAACGGGATTATCCGGATTGGCAAACTGATCCAGCACAATACCCTTACCCTCGGCGACCATGCGGTTAGCCACATCACGCGCTAGTTCCATGCTGCCACTCACGGGCGTGAGCACTAACTCGGCACCAAAGGCTTTCATGGTCTGGCGGCGTTCAACGGTCTGGTTTTCAGGCATGACCAGAATCATCTTGTAGCCATGTATGGCTGCAGCCATGGCCAAGGCAATGCCCGTGTTGCCAGAGGTAGCTTCAATGAGGGTATCGCCGGGCTTGATGTCACCACGTGCTTCGGCATGCATGATCATCGACAATGCTGGGCGGTCTTTGACCGACCCCGCCGGGTTATTACCTTCCAGCTTGGCCAGCACCACACTGTTCTGCGCCGTCAGTTGTGCCGCATCCAGACGCTGAATGCGCACAAGCGGCGTATTGCCGACCGTGTCGGCCAGCGTTTTATAGTTTGGGCGGGTTGGCATGCAGCCACTCTACGTACTTGCTCACACCCTCTTCCACGGTATGGAAAGGCTGGTCGTAACCGGCTTTACGCAAGCGCGTTAGATCAGCCTGGGTGAACGCCTGATACTTGCCCTTCAGCGCTTCAGGGAACGGAATGTATTCAATCAGACCCTGACTAACCAATTCTTCCAGCGACAGCTCACTCTCGCCCTTCAGGCGACGGCAAGTATTTACTGTAGCAGCGGCCACATCATTGAAGCTCTGTGCGTTACCTGAGCCCAGGTTGAAGATGCCCGATACATGGGTGTTCTCCAGGAACCACAGGTTGACCTTAACGAGGTCTTCAACAAAAATGAAATCACGTTGTTGACCGCCATTCGTATAGCCATGCGAGCCTTCGAACAACTTCACTTTACCGTTTTCACGGAACTGGTTGAAGTTGTGAAATGCCACTGAAGCCATACGACCCTTATGTGATTCACGTGGACCATACACGTTGAAGTATCGGAAGCCGGCGATCTGCGTAGTGCTGTCTTTTAAACGGCGACGTACGATCTGATCGAATAGTAGCTTCGAGTAACCGTAAACGTTAAGTGGTGCTTCACAAGCCGGTTCTTCACGGAACTCCGTGCTACCGCCATAGGTAGCTGCGCTAGAGGCGTACAACATCGGCACATCTTGATCCTGTGACCAATCCATCAGGTCGAGGGAGTAACGATAGTTGTTCTCCATCATGTAATGACCATCATGCTCCATAGTGTCGGAGCAGGCGCCCTGGTGCAGGATGGCGTCGATATCGCCATCGAAGTCTCCAGCCAACAGACGCGGCAGAAAGTCGCGCTTGTCGAAATAGTCGCTGATTTGGCAATCAACCAGATTATGGAACTTAGCGGCATTCGTCAGGTTATCAACGGCAATGATGTCGGTGATACCACGCGCGTTGAGCGCTTTAACAATGTTGGCGCCGATAAAGCCGGCAGCACCCGTAACAAGAACAGCCATGATGTAGTTCTCCCCGATTATTCTTTCAATACGTTTCTGTTAGAGCGCCTGTTGCAGCTCTTCGTGGGTAACGACAGCGGTACCCAGTTTACCCACCACAATACTGGCAGCCAGGTTGGCTACACGCACTGCTTCCGTGTAATCCGCACCACTGGCCAGCATAAGCGCCAGCGTAGCGATGACCGTATCCCCGGCACCCGAAACGTCGAACACTTCACGGGCTTTGGCGGCTTGATTAAACACGCCTTCCGGACGGAACAGCGACATGCCCTCTTCACTACGTGTGAGCAAGAGTGCTTCGAGATTCAGCTTGTCGCGCAGCGTATCAACCTTGGCTTTAAGATCAGCTTCGTTGTCCCACTTGCCCACGACTTCACGCAGTTCCGAGCGATTTGGCGTCAGCAAGCTGGCTCCAGCGTAACGAGCGTAGTCATCGCCCTTCGGGTCAACCAGCACACGCTTACCAGCTGCCTTGGCCATTTCAATCATCTGGGTGATGTGTGTCAAACCACCTTTGCCGTAGTCAGACAAAATAACGAGATCATGCTCTGGCAGTTGGCGTTCGAAGTCAGCCAGCTTGGCCTGTAGGACTTCATGCGAAGGCGCAGTTTCAAAGTCGATACGTAGCAGCTGTTGCTGACGACCGAGCACGCGCAGTTTAACAGTGGTACGAATACCTTCGTCATCATGCAGACCCGTAGCGACCCCAGCCTCTTCAAGTAAGCCACGCAGCGTTTGGCCCGCTTCATCGGTGCCGACCACAGATAGCAGCGAGACCTGACCACCCAGCGCTACGATGTTGCGCGCTACGTTAGCAGCGCCCCCGGGTCGCACTTCTTCCTTGTGCACGTGGACGACAGGCACCGGCGCTTCTGGCGAGATACGTGAGACTTCACCAAACCAGTAACGGTCCAGCATGACATCGCCGACGACGAGCAAACGTGTTTTAGAGAAATCGATCATGGTCATGGTGTCGTTTTATCAGATCAAATCAGTTAGTTGGTTTGCCACTCATCGAGCACACGCGCTACACCCTGCTGCCAATGTGGCAGTTTTAATGCGAAGCTGCGCTCGAGCAGATGGGTGTTCAAACGGGAATTCTGCGGCCGTTGTGCAGGCAGTGGGTATTGCGTGGCCGGAATCGGCTTCAGGCCATCCGCAGCAAGCGCCAAGACTTGCCCTTGCGCTCGGGCACGATCTGTCACGAATTTGGCGTACCCGTACCAGCTGGTCTCGCCGGCGGCAGCCAGATGATAGGTACCGCCAGGTGCGCGACCCGAAAGCACATCTCGCAGCGCATGCGCTGTCACATCAGCAATGAGTTCCGCCGAGGTCGGTGCGCCGATCTGGTCATCGATCACATTAAGCGTTTCACGTTCCTGTGCCAGGCGCAGCATGGTGCGGGCAAAATTGCCCCCACGGGCTGCATAGACCCAGCTGGTGCGGAAGATCAGATGACGGCACAAGGCAGCGCGAATTTTTTCTTCGCCTTCAAGTTTGGTCTTACCGTAAACGCTGAGCGGATTAGTCAGATCATCTTCGGCATAGGCTTCAGGTTTGCTGCCATCGAATACATAGTCGGTGGAGTAATGCACCAGCAGCGAGCCCATTTCCCGGGCGTACTGAGCAAGCTCGCCCACGGCATCGGCATTGATACGTCGCGCACCAGTTGTGTCTTCTTCTGCCTTATCAACGGCGGTATAGGCCGCTGCATTGACGATCACTTCCGGCTCATACTGTTCCAGAACCGCTTGAATCTGATCCGGATTAGCCAGATCACATTCGCTACGATTCAGTGCCGTCAGTTCGCCCAGCGGTGACAGAGCACGTTGTAGCTCCCAGCCGACCTGACCGTCTTTGCCGAGCAAGAGGATCTTTTTATAAAAGCCCATGATTAGTTGTGCTGCCCGTCGTATTGTTTCTCGACCCAGTTTCGGTACTCACCACTGGCTACATGGTTGACCCAGTCCTGGTTATCCAGATACCACTGTACGGTTTTCTTGATACCGGTCTCGAAGGTTTCCTGCGGCTTCCAGCCCAGTTCCTTTTCGAGCTTACGAGCATCAATCGCGTAGCGGCGGTCGTGTCCAGGCCGATCCTGGACGAAGGTGATTTGCGTGGCGTAGCTTTGGCCATCAGCACGCGGTTTAAGTTCATCGAGGATGGCGCACAGGGTGTTAACAACGTCTAGGTTGGCTTTTTCGTTCCAGCCACCGACGTTGTAGGTTTCACCCAGTTTGCCGGCTTCGAGTACTCGACGGATAGCGCTGCAGTGGTCTTTGACGTAGAGCCAGTCACGGATCTGCTGGCCATCACCGTAGATGGGTAACGGTTTGCCGTTCAATGCATTCAGGATGCAGAGCGGGATGAGCTTTTCCGGGAAGTGATAGGGACCGTAGTTGTTAGAGCAGTTGGTGGTAACAACGGGGAGTCCATAGGTGTGATGCCAGGCGCGGACCAAGTGGTCACTAGCGGCTTTACTGGCACTGTAGGGGCTATTGGGTTCGTACTGGTTAGCTTCCGAGAAGGGTGGATCTTCTTTAGAAAGAGAGCCATAGACTTCGTCAGTAGACACATGGAGGAAGCGGAAGGCGGCCTTCTCTGCTTCTGGGAGGTCGTTCCAGTAACCACGCACCGATTCCAGCAGGTTAAAGGTGCCGACGATGTTGGTCTGTATGAAGTCACCGGGGCCATGGATCGAACGATCGACATGGCTTTCAGCGGCAAAGTTGATGACGGCACGCGGTTTGGTGTCGGCCAGCAGGTTGGCGACTAGGCTGCGGTCACCAATGCTGCCACGGACGAATTGGTGACGTGGGTCACCTTCGAGTTCTTTGAGGTTCTCGAGGTTACCGGCGTAGGTGAGTAGGTCGAGGTTAACGACCGGTTCATTGAATTGCTCGAGCCAGTCGAGTACGAAGTTAGAGCCGATAAAGCCGGCAGCGCCTGTTACTAGTATCGTCATATCGTCACAGCCTCAGGAATCACTACCAAACAAATCGCGCGTATAGACCTTAGCCGCCACGTCTTCGAGCACATCGGCCATGCGGTTGCTGATGATGACGTCTGATACTTGCTTGAATTCGTTCAGATCGGTAACTACACGGGAGTTGAAAAATTCTGCTTCATGTAGTGCCGGTTCATAGATGATGACTTCAATGCCTTTGGCTTTGATGCGCTTCATGATGCCCTGGATGGAGGAGGCACGGAAGTTATCCGAACCCGCTTTCATGATGAGGCGGTAGACACCAACCACTTTGGGGTTGCGACGGATGATTTCGTCGGCAATGAAGTCTTTACGGGTGGTGTTGGATTCAACGATGGCGTGGATGAGGTTTTGCGGGACATCACGGTAGTTAGCCAGCAACTGTTTGGTGTCTTTAGGCAGGCAGTAACCCCCATAGCCAAAGCTGGGGTTGTTGTAGTGGGTGCCGATGCGTGGATCGAGCCCTACGCCGTCGATGATCTGTTTACTGTCCAGCCCATGGGTAGCGGCATAGGTGTCGAGTTCGTTGAAGTACGAGACACGCATGGCCAGATAGGTGTTAGCAAAGAGTTTGACGGCTTCGGCTTCTGTGGCATCAGTAAAGAGGACGGGTATGTCCTTTTTGATGGCGCCTTCTTTGAGGAGGCCCGCAAAGATCTCTGCTCGCTTTGAGCGTTCGCCAACGACGATGCGGGAAGGATGCAGGTTGTCGTAGAGAGCTCGGCCTTCACGCAGGAACTCTGGCGAGAAGATGAGGTTCTCAGTGCCGAGCGCTTCCCGGGTTTTTACGGTGTAACCAACGGGGATGGTCGATTTGATGACCATGGTGGCGTTGGGATTAATCGCCATGACGTCGCGGATAACGGCTTCAATGGATTTGGTATTGAAGTAGTTGGTTTCCGGGTCGTAGTCAGTGGGGGTGGCGATGATGACGTAGTCGGCGCCTTCGTAGGCTTCCTTCTTATCCAGCGTCGCTCGGAAGTTCAAAGGCTTGTTCTTGAGGTAGTCCTCAAGTTCATGATCTTCAATGGGAGACTCTTTACGGTTGATCTTCTCAACCTTCTCGGGAACGATGTCCAGCGCAACGACTTCATGGTGCTGCGAGAGCAGCACACCGTTGGACAAACCCACGTAACCTGTTCCGGCAATGGCAATTTTCATGCAAGGATTCCCGCATTGATAATGCTGCCTATTTTACCAGCGTGGCCTGCAATTTCAGGGCTATTTCAGGGATTTGACACCCCTGAACTGCCATTTACTGGATGAGCGCAAACTCTTCCGAACGCTTGGGCGGATAGGACTCCCATTCGCTGCAAGCCGGACAGCGCCAGTAAAATTGCCGCGCCTTAAACCCACACGATTTACAGGTGTACCGGGAGAGACGCTGCGTCTGTGCCTTGACCAGCTTTTTAACCAACTCCAAGTCGGCCAATTGCTCTGCCGGCGTAATAGCGGCGCGGGCTTCTAGCGCTTTGTTCAGGGCGATCAGACTCGGTGTACGGTGTAGTTCGGCAATCGCGAAATCATAGGCCGCCTGGGCACCCTCTTCTTCCACTACCTGCTGGCAAACCACATCCAGCATATCAACTGAAGCATACCGAGTCAGAAAACCCTTAAGCAACTGCATCCCTTCGGCCTGGCGACCCAAGCCTTTGTACACTTCAGCAATACGGCTTGCCACCAGCGCCAGAAACTCCGGCTGTTGCTGTTCAATACGTAACCAAGACTCAATGGCACGTTCTTCATGGCCTTCTTTACGTTCAATATCCCCTGCAATAATGCTGGCTCGCACACACTGCCGATGCAGGCTAAGTGCCTGTTGCACATGTCGGCGTGCTTCATCCGTTTTAGAACGAATGAGGGCATTTTCAGCCATTTCGCACCAGAATTCGGCGACCTCATGCTGTGCCGCCAGATCCGGAATACGTTCGGCAAGTTCAATCGCCTTATCCCAAGACTTCTCGAGTTGATAAATCTCCAGCAATTGTTTCAACGCTTCTTCACGGCGTGCGCCTTCGGATAAACGCTTGAAAATCTCTTCCGAGCGATCCAGCAGGCCAGATTTAAGGTAATCCACCCCCAACTCGAACATCGCTTGTTCTTTAAGGGGCGCAGGCAGATCTTCCCGGTTGATCAGGTTCTGGTGAATGCGCAATGCGCGTTCTAACTCACCACGGCGGCGGAACAGCGCGCCCAGCGCAAAATGCAGCTCGACAGTTTCTGGCTCGACACGTACGACTTCGTTAAAGGCTTCAATGGCGCGATCCGGCTGCTCGTTGAGCAGAAAGTTCAGACCCTGGAAGTAGGCTTTGGGTAGACGGCGGGAATCTGCCACTACATGTTTGATATCGATACGGGCGGCAATCCAGCCTATTGCAAAAAACAGCGGCAGAATCAGTAATGCCCAGGGCTCTAGCGTCAGCATGACAGTTCTTTCAGTGCTTAGGAGCGGCCAGCGCTTCGGATTCGCTTGGCACAGAATTGACTGGGGCTTTATGAGCCACTTCTCTACGCAAACGTGCAGCCTCACGGCGTATGCGCAACAGGGAAGGCAACATGATCAATACCCCAAACAGGCAGCCGATGAGCAGCACGCCCAACAGCACCGCCACTAGTGGCGCTTCGAGGAAGTACCCCAGGAAGAAGTTGATAACGACCGGTTCGGTGTTCTCCAGCGCAAAGCCCAGCAAGAACAGAAACACCACAATACGTACAAACCAGGCGATAACCCGCATCTTTGTCTCCCCAAACCCAACTCGAACATAAAAAAAGCGCCGGTTTTCACCAGCGCTTTTAGTTTACCGCAAATGACTCAATCAGCTTAGAGGGCGTTGATCGATCCCTGAGCAGCCACGGCAAATACCGGGACTTCGGTTTCGTTCGATGCACTCGAAACTTCTGTCAGATCAGCAGCATCCACCCGTTCACGCAGTTCTTTGCCCGCCTTGAAATGGGGAACCCACTTCTCAGGGACTTCGACGCGCTCTCCCGAACGGGGATTACGACCTACACGCGGCGGACGGTGGTTGAGCGAAAAGCTGCCGAAGCCGCGAATCTCGATGCGATCGCCACGGGCGAGCGCATCAGTCATCGCGTCCAGAATTACCTTAACGGCAATCTCGGCATCTTTCGCAACCAGCTGGGGAAAACGTTCCGCCAGCCGTGCGATAAGTTCTGACTTGGTCATTCGAAGATCAGCCCTGCTGGTTCATCTTGGCTTTCAGCAGCGCGCCCTGATTGGTCGTGCCGGTGGCAGCCGAGCTGTCCGTAGAAAGCTTCTGCATGGCTTCATGCTGTTCAGCCTGATCCTTAGCCTTGATCGACAGATTGATCGAACGGGTCTTGCGATCCACGTTGGTGATCATCGTTTCGAGCTCTTCGCCAACCTTAACGTGTTGGGTCAGATCATCGATGCGATCACGCGAGAACTCGGATGCGCGCAGGTAACCTTCGATGTCGTCAGCCAGTTGAATGACAGCGCCACGAGCGTCAACGCTCTTAACGGTGCCGTTAACCAGGCTGTTCTTGTCGTTCATAGCGACGAAGGACGTGAACGGGTCTCCATCCATCTGCTTCATACCCAGAGAGATGCGTTCCTTGTCGATGTCGATGGCCAGAACGATGGCTTCAACTTCGTCACCCTTCTTGAAGTTACGGATGGCTTCTTCGCCAGCAACGTTCCACGACAAATCCGACAGGTGTACCAGACCATCGATACCACCGTCCAGACCAATGAAGATACCAAAGTCGGTGATCGACTTGATAGCGCCCTTGATCTTGTCACCCTTCTTGAAGTTCAGGCCGAAATCCTGCCATGGGTTCGACTGGCACTGCTTCATGCCTAGCGAAATACGGCGGCGGTCTTCGTCGATCTCAAGGATCATGACTTCAACTTCGTCACCCAGCTGTACAACCTTTGATGGGTGAATGTTCTTGTTGGTCCAGTCCATTTCAGACACGTGAACCAGACCTTCGATACCTTGTTCGATTTCAACGAAAGCACCGTAGTCGGTCAGGTTGGTTACCTTGCCGAACAGACGGGTCTGTGCAGGGTAACGACGTGAGATACCAACCCATGGGTCGTCGCCCAGTTGCTTGAGACCCAGCGATACACGGTTCTTTTCGGTATCGAACTTGAGGACCTTGGCAGTAACTTCGTCGCCCACGGCCAGAACTTCGGACGGGTGACGAACACGGCGCCAGGCCAGATCGGTAATGTGCAGCAGGCCGTCGATACCGCCGAGGTCAACGAAGGCACCGTAGTCGGTGATGTTCTTGACGACGCCCTTGATAACAGCACCCTCTTGCAGGGTTTCAAGCAGCTTCTGACGATCTTCACCCATGTTCTCTTCAAGAACAGCACGACGCGACAGCACAACGTTGTTACGCTTGCGATCGAGCTTGATGACCTTGAACTCCATGGTCTTGCCTTCGAACGGCGTGGTGTCCTTAACTGGACGCGTGTCGACCAGCGAACCCGGCAGGAAGGCGCGAACGCTGTTAACCATAACAGTCAGACCACCCTTCACCTTACCGGTGATGGCGCCGGTAACCAGCGAGCCGTCGTTCAGAGCAGCTTCCAGCGAGTTCCAGGCAGCGATACGTTTAGCGCGGTCACGCGACAGACGGGTTTCACCGAAACCATCTTCGAGCGATTCAATGGCCACTTGTACGAAATCGCCAACAGCGACTTCAAGTACACCTTGGTCATCGAGGAATTCGTGTACGGGGACATAGCTTTCGGACTTGAGTCCGGCATTAACGACCACAAAATTCTGGTCCATGCGCACCACTTCAGCAGTGATGACTTCACCTTGGCGCATATCCTGGCGGGCAAGGCTTTCTTCAAATAGGGCGGCAAAACTTTCGAACGTATCGGCTTGAGACATGAGAGAGGGATTTCCTGACAAGAACAGCACCGTATGTACGGCAACTGCTCACCTTGTTAAGGTTAAGAATTAGCAAAAAAGCTGACCCTGGTACCGGTTAGGTACTGGGATACAACCCGTTTACCGTGGGGTTATGACGCCTTATTTCCGGACCAAACCAGAACCTGATCAACCGCTTGCGCGATCGTTAGGTTTGACGTTTCCAGAAGCTTGGCATCGGCTTCTTGCCGGAGTGGTGCCACGGTTCGCGCCGCATCGCGGGCATCCCGATCTTCCAAATCCTGCAGAATGTCTTGAATTTTAGCGGAAAAACCTTTTTCGATCAACTGCTTGTAGCGTCTTTCGGCACGTACAGCCGCGGTCGCTGTTAGAAAGACCTTGGTTTGGGCATCGGGAAAGACCACCGACCCCATATCGCGTCCATCAGCCACCAGGCCGGGTGCCTGACGAAATGCGCGCTGGCGCAGCAGCAAGGCTTCGCGCACCGCAGGTAACGCACCAACCGTAGAAGCACCGATACCCATTTCTTCAGTACGCATCTGGTCATCAACCACTTCATCGCCCAAAAATGTCTGCCCACCGGCAAATCTAACAGGCAGATGGGCGGCAATGTTGGCCACCGCGGCTTCATCGTTCCAATCCACACCTGCTTTACGGGCAGCCAAGGCTGTTAAACGGTACAACGCACCTGAATCCAGGTAATGCCAACTCAGGGCATCGGCTACGCGTTGCGTGACGGTACCCTTACCCGAGGCCGAAGGGCCATCAATGGCAATCACTGGCACCGCCGTGGCGACTTCGGCAAAGCGGTCGAAATAATCCGGGAAGGTTTTGGCCGTGCAGCCCGGATCCAGAATACGCAGCGGTGTAGCCAACGTCATCAACGAGAAGCACATGGCAATGCGATGATCATCATAGGTTTCGATCTCGGCGCAATGCAATTCATCCAGGCAGGCTGGCGGGTACACGGTGAGCGTGTCGGCGGTTGTTTCAACCTTGCCACCCAATTTGCGTAGTTCGTTGGCCATGGCGTCAATGCGGTCAGTTTCTTTCACTCGCCAGCTGGCAATACCTGTCAATTTGGTCGGGCCTTTGGCAAACACCGCCACCGGCACCAGCGTCATCGCTGCATCGGGAATGGCCAGACAATCCTGCTCAATCCCTTTAAGGCTTCCACTATGCGGTGGCGCTGCTTCAATCCAGTTAGGGCCCATGGTAATGCGCGCACCCATCGCGGCCAGCGCATCGGCAAAGCGGATATCGCCCTGTACCGAATCGGCACCCACCCCTTCTACGCGCACCGGGCCGCCAGCAATGGCGCCCAAGCCAAGGAAGTACGAGGCGGATGAGGCGTCACCTTCGACGTAAATCACGCCGGGCGATTTATAGCGCGAGCCGCCCTGTACCGTAAACTTCTGCCACCCCTCGCGCAGCACGTCCACACCAAAGCGGCGCATAGTGGCGAGGGTAATTTCAATATAAGGCTTGGAGATCAGTTCTCCGACGACTTGCACGGTGACGGTGCGATCCAGTAACGGTAACGCCATCAAGAGCCCAGTTAGGAACTGGCTCGACACATTACCCTTCACCGGCACTGTGGCAGCAGTGCCATTCAATGCCGCAGGACGAATCTGTAGCGGTGGATAGCCTTCATTCGCCAGACACTCAATGTCTGCCCCCAGGTGACGTAGCGCATCGACCAGATCGCCGATCGGACGTTCGTGCATACGCGGCACACCCGACAGGTGGTACGCACCACCCGCAAGCGCCAACGCTGCAGTTAGTGGGCGAAAAGCCGTCCCAGCATTACCGAGAAATAACTGCGCCTCTTTAACCGGAATCTTGCCGCCGCAGCCTTGCACCTTTATAGCACCCTCGCCTGCCGGTATGACACGAATGCCTAACTGGGCTAGTGCCTCTAGCATACGATCGGTATCGTCCGACTTCAGCAGATCACGGACTTCAGTTTCGCCTTCCGCCAATGCGGCAAGTAAGAGAATGCGATTAGAAAGACTTTTGGAACCCGGCAGACGCACAGTACCGCCCGCCGACAGAATGGCCGGCAAATCCAGGAAAGACAAATGATTCATTAGTGAGACCAGTTCTGACGCGCATCCCGCGCGTTGGCATAAATCGAAGCAAGCGCTTCGCCATCGCTATTGACCAGTGCCTGCCGGATGCGCATGAGTGCAGCGCCGTAACGGTCCAGTTCAGCCAACAGCGCGGTGCGGTTGGCGAGCGAAATATCGCGCCACATTTCCGGGTGGCTCGCGGCAATGCGGGTGAAATCCCGGAAGCCCGCTGCAGCATAATCAAACAATTGATCGGCATTGGGACGACGGGCAAATTCATCAACCAGCGCATAGGCCAGCAAATGTGGCAAATGGCTCACCGCGGCAAAAACACGGTCATGCGTATCTGCATCCAGAATACGCACATCGGCGCCGCAGAGTTCCCAGGCGCGTTTCACTTTGTCGATGTCTGCGACTGCGTTTTCCAATAGCGGTGTCAGCACGACTTTGCGCCCCTGGTACAAATCGGCTTTGGAAGCAGCTGCACCGCTGGTTTCTGCACCGGCTATCGGATGCCCTGGCACAAACTGACCTATCTTATCGCCGAAGGCAACACGTGCTGCCTCAACGACATCACTCTTGGTGCTACCGGCGTCCGTCACAATCGTATGTGCGCTTAGATAGGGTGCGATGCGCTGAAAAATCTCCGGCATCTGACCCACTGGTGTTGCTACCAGAATCAGATCTGCTTCTCGGACATCCGCACCAGGGTTGATGCCGACTTCGTCGATGATGCCGAGGTCATACGCGGCCTTCAGGCTTTTAGGTGTACGACCAAAACCGACAATCTCATCGGCAGCCTTAGCAGCTTTCAGGCCACGGGCAAATGATGCCCCAATCAGCCCCACACCGAATATCAGAACCTTGCCGAAGTGCATAGGAATGGTCTCTTAGGCGCTTGCTTGTTGAAGGGCGATAGTGAGTGCTTCAAGGAAGCGGGCGTTTTCAGCTTGCGTACCAATGGTCACACGCAGCCAATCGTGCATGGCATAACCGGCGAGGGGCCGCACAATCACACCCTGCTTGAGCAGACGCTGGTTCACACCCGCTGCATCAGCCACGTGGAAGGTAACGAAGTTAGCGTGAGACGGCAGATACTTCAGACCCAACGCATCCAGCCCGGCGTTAATCTGTTTCATACCAGACTGATTGAGTTCAAAGCTCTGTGCCAGAAACTCACCATCCTCCAGCGCCGCAATCGCACCGGCTAACGCCAGATTATTGCAGTTGAATGGCTGACGCACACGGTTCATCAAATCAGCCACAGCTGTGCTAGCCAAGGCATAGCCGATACGCAAACCAGCCATACCGTAAATTTTGGAGAACGTACGCGTGATCACCAGATGATCGAATTCCTTGAGCCATTCGGTGGTATCAACACGATGCGCCGGTGCCAGATATTCGTTATAGGCCTCATCCAGCACCACGATGATGTCGCGTGGCAGGCTAGCGATAAAGGCTTTGAGCTCTGCGTAAGGCAGAAAGGTGCCGGTTGGATTATTCGGATTGGCGATCCAGATAATGCGGGTATCTCCGCGAACGGCAGCGCGCATTACTGGCAGATCATGCGCATAGTCTTTAGCGGCAGCTGCGATACATTCACCGCCGACACCCATGGTGGCAAGTGGGTACACAGCAAAAGCATGTGCCGAAAAAACTGCCGAACGGCCCGGCGCCAGAAACACCTGAGCAATCAGTTCCAGCACATCATTAGAGCCATTACCGAGAACGATCTGGTTGGCATCAACGCCATTGTGTTTCGCCAGCGCTGCCTTGAGTTCAAAGTCATCCGGGTAACGTGCCAGACCATCAATTGCGTCCTGAATGGCTACCCGCGCCTTGGGGCTCATGCCCAGCGGATTCTCATTCGAAGCCAGCTTGATGATTGATTCAACCGGCAAACCCAGCTCACGCGCCACTTCGGTAATCGGCTTGCCAGGCTGATAGGGCGCAATCTTCTTGATGTTCGATAAAGCGTGGTCGAGCAGGCTCATGACGTGCAATCAGTTAAGTGATGTGAACTAGTAAACAGCAATCGGATAAGAACCCAGCACCTTGAGATAAGCCGCTTCCGCTGCCAGCTTTTCCAGCGCACCTTTTACTGGCTCCGCATCCGCATGACCTTCAATATCAACAAAGAAAACATATTCCCATAGCGCATGGCGTGCAGGACGCGACTCTAGTCGAGTCATCGACACACCGGCCTGCGCTAAGGGTGACAGCAGTGATTGCAATGCACCCGTGCGATTAGGTGTCGACAGAATCAGAGATGTTTTATCCTGACCCGAGACGCCCGCAGCAAAGCGACCCAACACCAGGAAACGCGTGGTGTTGTTCGGTTCGTCTTCAATATTGCTGGATAGATGCGGCAACTGATAACGCTCTGCAGCAGCTTCACCCGCGATGGCTGCAATGCTTGGATCTTCTGCTGCACGGCGTGCTGCTTCGGCATTGCTGGCCACAGGTACACGCGGTACATCCGGCAGATTGCGGTTAAGCCATTCATGGCACTGGGCCAGTGACTGTGCATGCGACAGCACTTGTTTAATCTCACCCAACCCCGAGGCACGGGACAACAGGTTCTGGTGAATACGAACCACAACTTCACCACAGATTTTGAGCGAGGTACCCAACAGCAGATCCAGCGTGCGGCCAATGGCACCTTCGGTCGAATTTTCAACCGGCACCACAGCATAGTCGGCATGGCCTGCTTCAACATCACGAAACACATCATCAATCGATGCTTGCGGCAACAGACGCACTGCATGACCGAACTGTTTAACGGCAGCCGCTTCAGAGAAAGTGCCTAATGGCCCGAGGAAAGCCACACCAATCGGTTGCTCTAACGCTAGGCAGGCGGACATCACTTCACGAAAGAGACGGGTAATCGTCTCATCGGCCAGCGGACCCTGATTCAGTTCCTGTAAACGACGCAAGACTTGCGCCTCGCGTTCCGGACGATAGATAAATCCATCATCACCAAAGCGTGCTTTGATCTCACCGACTTCACGTGCACATTGCGCGCGACGATTCAGCAGCTCCAGGAGCGTGCCATCAATGCCATCGATCTGCTGACGCACAACGGCCAGCGCTTCCTGGATCGTCTGCCCCGAATTCTTATCTGATGACATCACCCTCTCCTTGCTGACTGCTGGTGAATAAATAAATTTTAGCCGTGGCGACGCATGAAGTCGTTCATGAAAGTCACGAGCGCCTGTACACCTTCCATCGGCATGGCGTTGTAGATCGAAGCACGCATACCGCCCACGAGCTTGTGACCCTTCAGCGCCAGCAAACCTGCTTTGTCCGACGCTTCCAGGAAGATCGGATCCAGCGCTTTGTCTTTGAGCGTAAACGGTACATTCATCCACGAACGGCAATCGGTGGCGATGTTGTTCGTATAGAAACCACCACTACCATCAATGGTCTTATAGAGCAGCTCGGCCTTAGCCTGATTAATCTTGGCAATAGCCGGCAAACCACCCTGCTTGAGCAGCCACTGGAATACGAGGCCCGACATATAAATGCCGAACGTTGGTGGTGTATTAAGCATGGAGGTGTTCTTTTCCTGCTCGGCATAATCCATTAACGCCGGAATAGCTTTGGAGGCTTTTCCTAGTAGATCCTTACGCACGATGACAAGCGTCACCCCAGCAGGGCCGATGTTCTTCTGGGCTCCTGCATAGATCAGACCATAGTCACGCACATTGATCGGGCGCGACAGAATGTTGGATGACATATCGGCAACCAACGGCACTCCGGGCTGTATAGCGGCACCCAGTTGGTTGAGGTCGAAAACCTCGACACCACCAATGGTTTCGTTACTGCAGAAATGCAGGTACTTGGCCTTGGGGTTAAGCGTCATTGTGGCTGGATCAACCAGACGGGTAAATGCGCTATCGGCACTGGTGCCGACTTCGCGAATTGCGTCGCCGTAGAGGCGTTGGCCCGCCTTGACGGCCTTTTCCGACCAAGCACCGGTGGTCAGATAATCTGCCGAACCGCCATCCAGAATGTTCATCGGAATCTGCGAGAACTGGAGCGTGGCACCGCCCTGCAAGAACAGGATGGCGTAGTCCTCAGGAATATCCATGAGCTTGCGTAGATCTGCAATCACCTGCTCATAAATACCCGTGTAGATCTTGCCACGGTGACTCATTTCCATCACGCCACAACCGGCACCGTGCCAGTCGGGCAACTCTTCCCGCACCTGCTCAAGTACCGCCAACGGAATGGTGGCGGGGCCTGCAGCGAAATTCCAGTGACGCATCTTGTTTAGTCCGATGAATTAATTTTCTTCGTCGTCGTCAGTTTCAACGATCTTTTCCAGACCAGCCAGCTTCTCACCTTCATCCAGCGAGATCAGCGTGACGCCTTGTGTGGCACGACCCAGCTCGCGGATTTCCTTAACGCGCGTACGGATCAGCACACCACCGGTGGTGATGAGCATGATTTCGTCTTCATCGCTGACCAGCTTGGCAGCAACCACACGACCGTTACGGGCGCTGTCGGCAATCGCCTTCACACCCTGCGTGCCACGACCCGAATGACGGAAATCGGCCAGCGCTGTGCGCTTCCCGAAGCCATTCTCGGTAGCCACCAGCACGGTTTCGGCATCATCATGCGCCACCAGCAACGACAGCACGTTCTGATCCTTCTGCAGCTTCATACCGCGCACACCACGGGCCGGACGACCCATCGGGCGCACATCTTCTTCATCAAACCAGACGGCCTTACCAGCATCCGATACCAGCATGATGTCGTTGTTACCCGAAGTTAACAGTGCGCCAATCAGGAAATCATTCTCATCCAGCGCGACAGCAATGATGCCGGCCTTACGCGGATTGGAGAAATCAGACAATGGTGTCTTCTTGACGGTACCCTGCGAGGTCGCCATGAATACATAACGGTCTTCGGCAAATTCCTTCACCGGCAGAATGGCGTTGATCTTTTCGCCTTCATCCAGCGGGAACATGTTCACAATCGGCTTACCACGCGAAATACGTGAACCCTGCGGTACTTCATAAACCTTCAGCCAATAACAACGACCACGGTTGCTGAAGCACAGGATGTAGTCATGCGTATTGGCTACGAACAGATGTTCAACAAAATCGTCGTCCTTGATTGCAGCAGCTTGCTTGCCACGGCCACCACGACGCTGTGCGCGATAGTCGGTAAGCGGCTGACTCTTGATATAACCGGTGTGCGACAGGGTCACAACCATGTCTTGCGGCGCGATCAGATCTTCAACACCCAGATCCTGCGTATGCGTCACAATTTCAGAACGGCGTTTGTCCTTGGTGCCGACAGCGAACTGCTCGCGCACATCGTTTAGTTCTTGCGCAATGATTTCAGTCACACGTGCCGGGTTCGACAGAATGTCGAGTAGGTCGGCAATCTTTTCCATCACTTCGCGGTATTCGCTAACGATCTTGTCCTGCTCCAGACCTGTCAGGCGTTGCAGACGCAGTTCCAGAATGGCTTGTGCCTGAATATCCGACAGGCGATAGCCCTTGGCCGACATGCCGAATTCAGGTGCCAGACCTTCAGGACGCGAAGCTTCAGCAGCAGCGCGCTTGAGCATCTCTTCAACGACCGGACTCGTCCAGGTACGCGACATCAGGCCGACCTTGGCATCCGCCGGTGTCGGCGCTGCCTTGATCAGTGCAATGATCTCGTCCACGTTTGATAGTGCAACGGCCAGACCTTCGAGGATATGGCCACGATCACGCGCTTTGCGCAGTTCGAATACGTTACGACGCGTTACGACTTCACGACGGTGCGCCAGGAAGCATTCCAGCATCTGCTTCAGGTTGAGCAGGCGCGGCTGGCCATCAACCAGTGCCACCATGTTCATACCGAAGGTGTCTTGCAGTTGCGTCATCTTGTACAGGTTGTTCAAGATGATGTCGGGAATTTCGCCTCGCTTAAGCTCAATCACCACACGCATGCCGGACTTATCCGACTCATCGCGGATTTCCGAAATGCCTTCAATACGCTTTTCGTTGACCAGCTCGGCAATCTTTTCAAGCAGGGTGCGCTTATTGACCTGGTATGGCAGTTCATCAACGATGATCGACTGACGACTACCCGATTTGTCCAGATCTTCGAAATGCGTCTTAGCACGCATGACCACACGGCCACGGCCAGTGCGATAACCATCGCGCACACCCGAGATGCCATAAATAATGCCGGCCGTTGGGAAGTCTGGTGCCGGAATGATGTCGATCAGTTGATCAATCGTCAGGTCCGGGTTTGCCAGCAGCGCCAGACAGGCGGCAATCACTTCAGATAGATTGTGCGGCGGAATGTTCGTGGCCATACCCACAGCAATACCCGACGAACCATTGATCAGCAGATTCGGGATACGTGCTGGCAGGATCAGCGGCTCATGTTCGGATCCATCGTAATTCGGGCCGAAGTCAACGGTTTCTTTCTCGATATCGGCCAGCAGTTCGTGACCAATCTTGGCCATACGAACTTCCGTATAACGCATCGCAGCGGCGTTATCACCATCAACCGAACCGAAGTTACCCTGCCCATCCACCAGCATATAACGCAGCGAGAAGTCCTGCGCCATACGAACGATGGTGTCATAAACGGCGGTATCACCATGCGGGTGGTACTTCCCGATGACGTCACCAACCACACGGGCCGATTTCTTATAAGGCTTGTTCCAGTCATTGGATAGCTCGTGCATCGCAAACAACACACGACGGTGCACCGGCTTAAGGCCATCTCGCACATCTGGCAAGGCGCGCCCCACGATCACGCTCATGGCGTAATCGAGATACGAGCGTCGCATTTCGTCTTCGAGGCTAATTGGCAGTGTTTCTTTGGCGAAATTGTCCATAAAACTTTCGTGACGGGGCAAAAATGGTACGGTTCAGAAACTTTCCGGCAAAAATCGGGTTCTAAGACAGCAAAACTGTCAGAAACCGGTATCCGGAAAAATTGTTCAAGTTTAACATGCAGAGCATGCCTAACCACGCACCTTCGATAACCCCTATTAAAGCCGACCTGATGGTCTGCCCACGCTGGATTATTCCGGTCGAACCCGCCGGGGTCGTCCTGGAAGACCATGCCCTCATTATTAATAGGGGCGAGATTGTCGACCTACTCCCCCGGGAAGCTGCTGCCCAACGCTACGTTGCAGACACCATTGAGACTTTGCCCGAGCATGTCCTGATTCCCGGTCTGATTAACACCCATACCCACGCCGGCATGACTCTGATGCGCGGCATTGCCGACGACCAACCGCTTAAAACCTGGCTAGAAGAGTGGATTTGGCCGCTGGAAAGCCGCTGGGTTAGCACCGAAATGGTGCGCGATGGCACCCTGCTTGCCTGTGCCGAGATGCTGTTATCCGGGATGACCACATTTAATGATATGTATTTCTTCCCGGAAGCGGCCGCCGAAGCTGTTGACCAATCGGGCATTCGTGCCAACTTGGGCATTCTGGCCTTTGATGTCCCTACAGCCTACGGGCATGGTGCCGATGACTATTTAACCCGGGGGCTCGCCACACGTGATGCGCTGCGCAACCACCCACGTCTCAGCTTTATGTTGGCTCCGCATGCCCCGTATACAGTTTCGGATGCTACGTTCGACAAAGTGGCTACACTGGCCGCCCAAACCGGATTGGGCATTCATATACACGCTCACGAAACACAGCACGAGGTGGACGATAGCCTGCATCAATATGGGGAGCGCCCGCTAGAGCGCCTGGAACGCCTAGGCATTCTGGGTCCACAAACCCTGGCAGTGCACGCGGTTGCACTCAATGACGCCGACATTACTTTGATGGCAAAGCATAACGTTCAGGTAGCCCATTGCCCGGTCGCCAACCTGAAGCTAGGGTCTGGCATCGCGAGAACCACTGCTTTAAATGCCGCCGGTATTAATATAGGTATCGGTACTGATGGTGCTGCCGGGAATAACCGGCTGGATCTACTCTCGGAAACACGCCTTGCGGGCTTGCTGGCCAAAGGCACGCAGCAGGACCCGGGGCTTTTTCCTGCCCATAGTCTTATATATATGGCAACACTGGGTGGTGCCCGCGCCCTCGGGCTTCAGGATCAGATCGGTTCGCTCACCATCGGCAAACGTGCCGATCTATGTGCCATTGCCCTGGACAACGCCACCACGCTACCCGTATTCGACCCGGCATCTCAGATCATTCATGCGGCAGGTCGTGAGCATGTCACGCACGTTTGGGTCGACGGCCAATGTGTTGTAAAAAAGAAACACCTCACGGAAATTTCTCACGGAGAGATATACGCCAAAGCCAAAACGTGGGAAAATCGATTCAGAGGTTAGGTGTGCTCAAACAAAGGAGTGCCCGTTCCTGCTGTTATTTATCTACAACACGAATGAGGAATGACCATGCGTATTTCTGCTAAGCAAGCCGTCCTGGCTGCAATCGTTGCCGGCCTGGGCGTGGGTGCTACCGTTGCGCACGCTACTACCCCGGGTATCGACCCTAATGGCACTGTTGCCTACCTGGTCGACAAGGATTTTAACGTAGTCAAGAGCGGTTCGGGCCTGTGCTGGCGCGATGGCTACTGGACTCCAGCCAACGCTATCGCCGAGTGCGATGGTGGTGCTAAGGCTGCTCCAGCTGGTGCCAAGATCACTCTGGCTGCTGACACGCTGTTCGCCTTCAACAAGGCTGATCTGAAGCCTGAAGGTAAGAAGGCTCTGGACAACGTTGTTGAACAAGCTAAGGCTCTGAAAGTTGAAGTTATCGTTGCTGTTGGCTACACCGACCGTATCGGTTCGGACGCTTACAACCTGAAGCTGTCGCAGCACCGTGCTAACTCGGTTAAGGCATACCTGGTTTCGAAGGGTATCCCAGCTGACAAGGTTTACACCGAAGGCAAGGGCAAGGCTAATCCAGTTACAGGCAAGACCTGTGACAAGATTGGTGGCGCACAGAACGGTACCAACAAGAAACTGGTCGACTGCCTGCAGCCTGACCGTCGTGCAGTTCTCGAAATCATCGGCACCAAGTAATCGCCAGTTTTTCGAAGCACGAGAAAAAGCCACCTTCGGGTGGCTTTTTTAATGCCTGCGCGCCGGATAACAAACGCGGGTGACCTCCCCTCGCTTTATAATCTGGGGATCATTAATCTACGCAGTTAGTTAATCCTATGAACGCCCCGCTACAGCAAAGCACTAATGCCGATCCGGCTGAAGTCCAGAAGTTTTCCGATCTCGCACACCGCTGGTGGGATCCGAATAGCGAATTCAAGCCCCTTCATGACATCAACCCGCTGCGCACAGCCTGGATTGATCAAGCTATTGGCTTATCTGGCAAGAAAATCATCGACATCGGTTGCGGTGGCGGCCTCCTCTCGGAAGCCATGGCCGCCAACGGCGCCGAAGTCACGGGCATTGATCTTTCAGATAAAGCACTCGGCGTTGCCAAACTGCACCTGCTTGAAAGCGGTGCCAAGGTTGATTACCGTCATATTGCTGCCGAAACCATGGCTGACGAGCACCCAAGTGCTTTTGATGCGGTTACCTGCCTGGAAATGCTGGAACATGTACCTGACCCGCAGCAGACCATTGATGCCTGCGCCAAACTGGTTAAAGCAGGTGGTGATGTCTTTCTATCAACGCTCAACCGTAACCCCAAAGCCTACCTCTTTGCCATTATCGGCGCCGAGTATGTGCTGAACATGCTGCCTAAAGGTACGCATGACTACGCCAAATTCATCAAACCGGCCGAACTGGTCCGTATGGCACGCAATGCCGGACTGGATCTAGTGGGCATGGTAGGTATGAGCTACAACCCCCTCACCAAGGTATACAGCCTGGGCGACGATACCAGCGTGAACTATCTGGTCCATCTGCGTCGTAGTACCTAATGCCTAAAATTAAGGCGGTACTTTTTGATCTGGACGGCACGGTTGCCGACACCGCCCCTGATCTGGCCTATGCTGCCAACAGCTTGCGATTGGCCGACGGCGTACCGCCCCTGCCGGTAGAGATTCTGCGCCCCCTTGCCTCACAAGGTGCCCGGGGGCTGCTTAAAGAGGCTGTTGGCCTAACACCAGACGATGCAGGCTTTGAACACGCCCGCCTCCGCTTTCTATCCTTTTACGAACACAACCTCTGTGTCCATACCAAGCTGTTTCCCGATATCGAGCAGTTACTAGCCGGTATTGAAGGCCGGGGCATGCCCTGGGGCATCGTCACCAACAAAGTGGAATTCTTCGCCCTGCCCCTGATGCAACAACTCGGCCTAGCCCAACGCTGTGCCATCACGGTAGGTGGCGATACAACGCCTAACCCAAAACCAGCACCAGACCCCCTGCTTCACGCCGCTAAAGCCATTAATGTGGCCCCTGAGGCGTGCGTCTACGTGGGCGATGATCTGCGTGACATACAAGCCGCGCATGCTGCTGGCATGACGAGTGTGGCCGTCCGGTGGGGCTACCTAGGTGATGGGCCGCCAATCGAACAATGGAATGCCCACCACATTGTGAAGACCCCAAAAGATCTGCACGACCTACTTGAAACCCTGTGCTAGACTCCCCACCTATGTGATGTAGAACCTAAGGGGCCGACCTGGTTTCGACGGGGGTTACAAAGCAAGACAGGGCATGTCGAGGCTCAGCTACCTCGTAAATCCAACTGAAAACAACACAATCGCCAACGACGAGCGCTACGCTCTAGCTGCTTAATTGCAGCTGGCTCCCGAACTGACTTGCTCTTGGGTCAGGTAGCGAAAGCTACATCGGGATCATGAACATGAGATAAGGTTTGGCCATGTCACAGGGTCCGACTCGAAAATTTAGTGAATCGTCTGAAGTGAGCCTGTCCGGCCGGCGCACCAAGACTAAATTCAATTGACCGAACTACACATGTAGAACTGCTTGTCGCGGACTTTCGGACGCGGGTTCGATTCCCGCCGGCTCCACCAAATCTAAAGCCTGGCCAGAAATGGTCAGGCTTTTTCTTTTAGCGCGGGCAATCCATACACTGCCCGCGCCCGCGTGCATTGATCCGTCGGTTGCCCATGTGCATCATAGGGCTCAAGCTCCCTGCATGGCGAGGGGCGATGCTCGTAAACTTTGCAGAGGCCGCCAGGCACCTGCCCGCTAAGCTGGGCGCAGTGCGGTGCTTTCTGGTTGGTGCCTTTCATGCAACGTAGGCTGGGCGAGAGTTGTTCTGTGGCATCTGCAGGAACCCAACCACCTGGCGCGTCATCGGCTTCTGCCCAGTAAAACGATACCCGGAAAGCGGCACAACAAGCGCCGCAGTTCATGCAGGGTGATGCCATGACGCTCACCCCAGCACTCAATTACAGAAAGCGATCCAGCAGGCGACGGCTGTGTTTGTCGAGCTGGCTGACGTCTTTGATCAGGAACTGGATGCCGTGGTTATCCGAGATGAGCAGGTTGTTCCCACCCATACCGTTGATACGGCGAATATGTTCCTCGCCCTTCAACACAAGCTGGGTTTTACCCTGGCCGGTTTGTACCTGCCAGGTACTCGGTGTGTTGAACGACGAGACGCTATCGATACGGGTAATCACTGGCATGAATTCACGGGTGGCTAATGCTTCATCAACCAGCACCCGATCTTCGGGTTTGAGATCGTTGATGGAATCTAGCCAGACCACTTCGTGAGTCTCGGAATCCACGAGCGAAAAACCGTTTTCCGGATCGGAGAACGGAAAGGCCCGCACAGGCGTCACGCGTTCAACGATTTCGCCGTCAGACCAGACCAGCTCCAGATGACCGAAATCATCCTTACGCAGACTATACGTACGGTGAAAACCCAGCAGATCATTCGACATCGTTGTCTCCCAGAACGCTCATGGCAGAGGCCTTGTCTTCGGCTTCCTGCCGGGCCTGTATTTCCACCATGCGGCGGTAAGTACCGTCTTTGATCATTAGCTCGTCGTGCGAACCCTCTTCGATGATCTGTCCACGATCCAGCACGATAAGACGGTTGGCCTTCCGCAGCGTCGACAAGCGGTGCGCAATGGCAATGGTGGTACGACCCTGCACCAGGTTATCCAATGCTTTCTGAATTTCCTTCTCGGTGGTGCTATCCACTGACGAAGTGGCTTCGTCCAGAATCAGGATCTGCGGATTGATCAGCAAAGCACGGGCGATGGAGATACGCTGACGTTCTCCACCAGATAATGCCTGACCACGCTCACCCACCACCGAGTCATAGCCGTGCGGTAAACGCAGAATGAACTCGTGCGCATGTGCGGCACGAGCAGCTGAAACAATCTCTTCGCGCGTAGCGTTCGGTTTACCGTAGGCAATGTTTTCGGCAATGGTGCCAAAGAACAGGAAAGGCTCCTGCAGGACCAGGCCGATGTGCTGGCGATACTCCGACACCGGAATTGAGCGAATATCCACGCCATCGATCTTGATGCTGCCCTCGCTGGCATCGTAGAAACGACAGATCAGGTTAACCAAGGTGCTCTTGCCTGAGCCACTATGGCCGACCAGCCCAATCATCTCGCCGGGCTGGATGTTCAGGCTCAGGTCCCGCAGCACGGCGCGGTTACCGTAACGGAAGCCAACGCGGGTAATGTCGATACGACCCGTCACCTTGTCAATATGCACCGGATTCATCGGTTCCGGCACGCTGGACACATGATCCAGAATGTCAAAAATGCGCTTGGCACCCGTGGCCGCCTTCTGAGTGTGAGACACAATGCGGCTCATCGAATCCAGGCGGGTGTAGAAGCGGCCGATATATGCCAGGAAGGCAACCAGTACGCCCACCGTGATTTGGTGATGCGCCACCTGCCAGATACCGAATGCCCAAAGAATGAGCAAGCCAAACTCCGTGAGTAATGTCACGGTGGGCGTGAACATGCTCCAGACTTTATTAACACGGTCGTTAATAGCCAGATTATGGGCATTGGCTGTACGAAAGCGGTTTGATTCGCGCTGCTCCTGGGCGAAGGCCTTCACTACGCGGATACCGGGGATGGTGTCAGCCAGCACGCTGGTGACTTCGGCCCACATGCGGTCGATCTTCTCAAAGCCGAAGCGCAGTTTGTCTCGAACGATGTGGATGAGCCACATGATCATGGGCAGTGGCGCCAGGGTGACCAGAGCCAGCCACGGGTCGATCGACACCAGAATGGCTGCCGTCATCAGGATCATGATGACATCGGTAGCAAAATCAAGGGCATAGAGCGAGAGGAAGACACAGATACGGTCCGACTCGTTACCGATCCGCGCCATCAGGTCGCCCGTACGTTTACCGCCAAAGTATTCCAGCGAAAGCTTGAGCAGGTGATCGTAGGTCGCCGTGCGCAGATCTGCGCCGATCCGTTCGCTAACAAGCGCCAGAATGTAAGTACGCGCCCAACCCAAGCCCCAGGCCACCAGCGCACTGGCCAGCAACCCACTCAGCAGCATAACCGTGAGCCCAACCGGAATGTGCTTACCGTTCTGGAACGGGATGAGCACTTTATCCATCAGCGGCATGGTCAAATAGGGTGGCACCAGGGTGGCAGCCGTACCGAGCAGCGTGAGTGCAAAGCCGATGATCAACTCTTTTTTATACGGCCGCGCAAAGCGCCACAGGCGCAGCAGCGTCCACGTGGACGGCGACGTCAGGTTCTCGCTATAACAGGCCGGACATTCGTCCTGATCCGGCGGTAGCGGTAGCCAGCAGTTTGGGCACAGCGCCTGCTCCTCAGCAGTGTCCGGCGTATCAACGACCTCACCAGCCTCGATACGTTGTTTCTCACGCAGGCTATCGAGCTGACGCACCAGGCGCAGGGCCGAGGGATTCTGCGCCAGCGTAAAACGCCAGCAAGCCAGACGACCGGCTGACGACAGAAGATCCAGCGTGGCAATGCCCGCATGATCGGTTAATTTGAGTGTCTGGTCGGGAGAAAGCGGCCATTGCGACCATTCACCCGTGTGCGACAGGGCATATAAGCCCTGGTCGGTCAGGCAGATCAAGCCGCGCGCAAATTGCAGCTGCGTATCGAGATCAGTTTCAATCGTCGCCAGAACCGTTTCGCTATCAGGTACATGGGCACGTAGTGCCGGTAGCCAAAGCTCAGGGATCCGGTGGGGATTTTGGGCAGCGCGAGGTGCCTGCACGGGGGTAGCTGGTAGGTTCAATTGTGATGGTCTGACAATAAGCGCTTTCCGGTGATCCGGAATAATTGGATTCTGACAGATTAACGCACAGCCACGGGCTTTGGCTGACAGCGCGGGTACCTTTTATCGATAAAACCTATTAACCGGTCATCCGTTACATTACTGGTGCGTTATTGACTACAGAATCTGTTTACAATGGCACGATAACGAAGCAAATTTGCAGCTGTTTTACCCGAACCGGGTCTTTCCGGACGGAACTTTGACACTCCTGTAGCCTAGATGAGTCATAAAACCATAAAAATCATCGACATCAAGTCGATTCGCGGTCCAAACATGTGGACCTACGTACCGGTTCTGGAAGCCTGGGTGGATATTGGCGATCTGGAAGACTTTCCATCTGACAAAATTCCCGGCCTGCCCGAGCGACTGGTCGCCTGGCTACCCGGTTTGATGGAACATCGCTGCAGTTACGAAGAATACGGCGGCTTCGTCAAACGGCTACATGAGGGCACCTGGCCCGCGCACATCATGGAACACGTCACCCTGGAACTGCTCAGCATGGCTGGCGTACCCGGTGGTTTTGGCCGTGCCCGCGAAGCTGATCGCCGCAGCGTTTACAAAGTCATCGTGCACAACCTGCACGATGAAGTAACCCGTCTGGCACTGACCACAGCCCGCGACTTGATCATGGCCGCCATTGAAGACAAGTCTTTCGATGTGGCAGAAGCGGTTGAGGAACTCAAAGACCTGGCTGAAGACCGATTACTCGGCCCAAGCACGGGCAGCATTGTTAATGCTGCCATGGAGCGCAAGATCCCGACAATGCGCCTGGCAGAAAACAACCTGGTGCAATTGGGCTACGGCTCGAAACAGCGCCGCATCTGGACGGCTGAAACCGACCAGACCAGCGCCATTGCCGAAACCATTTCGCGCGACAAAGACCTAACCAAGAGCCTGCTTAAGGCCTGTGGCGTACCCGTACCTGAAGGCGTGGTCGTTGAAACAGCGGACGATGCCTGGGAAGCAGCCGAAGATATCGGCTTGCCCGTGGTAGTGAAACCGTCTGATGGCAACCATGGCCGCGGTGTGTTCACCAACCTGATGACAGAAAAAGAAGTCCGCACAGCCTTCTCGGTAGCTGTCGATGAAGGCAGCAGCGTGATTGTGGAACGCTTTATCCCCGGTAATGAACACCGCCTGCTGGTGGTGGGTGGCAAGATGGTTGCGGCGGCTCGTGGCGACTTTGCCTTTGTTAAGGGTGATGGTCAATCCACGATCGAACAACTGATCGAAACACAAATTAACAGCAGCCCAAGCCGTGGCCCTGCCGAAGAAAACACGCTGAATTTTGTGCGCATTGATTCTGCCGTCCGCCTGGAACTGGAACGCCAGGGTCTCAATGCACAGTCCGTGCCTGCTGTTGGCCATGATGTGCTGATCCAGCGTAATGGCAATGTATCAATTGATGTCACCGATGAAGTGCACCCGGATGTGGCCCACGTTGTTGCGCTCGCAGCACGTGTTGTCGGTCTCGATGTTGCCGGTATTGACCTCGTGGCTGAAGACATTTCAAAACCATTAGCAGGCCAGCGTGGCGCCATCGTAGAAGTGAACGCTGGCCCCGGCTTGCTGATGCACCTGCGCCCCTCGGCCGGCACGCCCCGCCCTGTGGGTAAGGCCATTGTGGATTATCTGTTCCCCCCCGGTGAAGACTTCAACCTACCGATCGTGGGTATCGCTGGTTCGCGTGGCAAAACACTGGTTGCCCAGCTTATCGCCAGCCTGCTGCAACTAACCAGTATGAATGTGGGGCTGGCTTGTAGCAAAGGCATGTATTTCAATCAGCGCCAACTGGATGATCGGCATTGTGCGGATTGGGAAAGCGGTCACCGCCTCATGCTCAACCGTCAGGTGGACGTGGCGATTATTGAAAACGATAATCGCGGCATTCTCAACGACGGCCTGCCTTATGAACGCTGCACGATTGGTGTCGTAACCAATCTGGACCCTACCGATACTGTGCCGGAATGCGCCATTAATGACGCTGAAGGCATCTATAAGGTCATGCGCTCACAGATCGATGTTGTCCTGCCTAGCGGCACCGGCGTGCTCAATGCCGACGATAGCGAAGTGGCCGATATGGCCCGCCTTTGCGATGGTGAAGTCATCTTCTTCAGCCGCTTCGGTGATGCCGCCTGCCTGACCGAGCACCTGGCCAAAGGGGGTCGTGCCGTATTCAGTCGTGATGGTCAGATCATCGTTGCCCGCGGTAGCGATGCACAACCGCTAATGGCTATCAACAGCATTCCTCTGCTGCAACTACGCAACGATGCGCTCGAAAGCATTCTTGCAGCCGTTGCCGTGGGCGTTGCCATGAATCTCTCCCGCGAGATCATGAGCACGGGTATTCAAACCTTCAGTCATCTATAAGCCATGGAAATCGTCCGTCTACGCGCACTCCGCGGTCCCAACCTCTGGGGTCGTCACACCATGATCGAGGCGCTGATCAACTGTACTGAAGATGAATGCCAGATCACTAATCTGGCCGGATTCGAAACCCGCTTACGCTCGCGCTTCCCGCAGATGGGCCCACTGGTTGCCGGTGGCCATAACGAACCGCTGACCCTGGCTCACGCCCTGGAAGTGGTGGCACTCGGTTTTCAAGCCGCCGCCGGTTGCCCGGTGACATTTAGCCGTACCGTACAAAGCCCGGAAAAAGGCACCTACATCACTGTAGTCGAATACAGTGAAGAGGCTGTTGGCAAACTTGCCTTCGAACACGCCATGCGCTTGTGCCAGGCCGCCCGCGAAGATCGCATGTTCGATCTGGATGCCGCGTTGCATGAACTCAACGAGCTGGACGAAGATCTGCGTTTGGGACCAAGTACTGGCTCCATTGTTAATGCCGCCATCGCTCGCAACATTCCTTTCCGTCGCATGACTGAAGGCAGCATGGTGCAACTGGGCTGGGGTAGCAAACAGAAACGCATCCAGGCTGCAGAAACCAGCCATACGAGTGCTATTGCCGAATCGATTGCGCAGGATAAGGATCTCACCAAAACGCTGCTCTACTCAGCTGGCGTACCGGTGCCGCAGGGGCGCGTGGTCACTAATCTTGCCGACGCCCTAGCGGCTGCCGAATGGATCAAGGGCCCCATGGTCGTTAAGCCGCGCGATGGCAATCAGGGCAAAGGCGTCGCCGTTAACCTGCAAACGGCAGAACAGATCACGGCCGCATTTGACGTGGCCTACAAAATTAGTGATGAAGTGATTGTCGAGCGCTTCCTGCCCGGCCATGACTTCCGCCTATTAGTTGTTGGTAGTGAGCTCGTTGCTGCCGCACGCCGCGACCCCCCTTATGTCATTGGTGATGGTCAACACACCATTCGCCAGCTGGTCGATGTGATTAACAGCGATCCGCTGCGTGGCGACGGTCATGCCACATCATTGAGCAAGATTCGCCTTGATGCCATTGGTTTGGCAACGCTCGATGAACAAAAGATGACGCCGGAATCGGTGCCACCTCGTGGTGTGCGTATCAACCTGCGCAAGAACGCTAATCTGAGCACCGGCGGCACTGCTACTGATGTGACTGATGATGTGCACCCTGATATGGCAGCGAGCGCGGTAGCTGCTGCCCACATGGTGGGTCTGGATATCTGCGGCGTTGATGTGGTTTGTGACAGCGTCTATCGCTCACTGCAAGAACAAGGTGGTGGCATTGTTGAAGTGAATGCTGCCCCCGGTTTGCGTATGCACCTGAGCCCGTCATACGGCAAGGGGCGCCCGGTGGGTGAAGCCATCGTGCGCCAGATGTTTGCCCTCGGCGACAATGGTCGTATCCCTGTGGTTGCCGTTAGCGGCACCAATGGCAAGACCACGACTATTCGCTTAACCGCACACCTAATTGCCCAGACGGGCAAACGCATCGGCATGACCACGACTGATGGTGTCTACGCCAATGGCCGCCTGATTGATACCGGCGATTGCAGCGGCCCACGCAGTGCCCGTAACGTACTCGGCCACCCGGATGTGGATGCTGCCGTTCTGGAAACCGCCCGCGGTGGTGTGCTCCGTGAAGGCCTTGGCTTTGATCGTTGTGACGTGGCCGTGATCACCAACATTGGTGAAGGCGACCACCTAGGCATGAACTTCATCAACACTGCGGCCGAACTGGCTGCCGTGAAGCGCGTGATTGTTCAGAACGTGTCAGCCGAAGGTACTGCTGTGCTGAATGCGGCCGATCCGCTGGTAGCACGCATGGCCCGCTACTGCACGGGCAATGTTACTTTCTTTGCGGCTCAAAGTGCTGCGCACCCCGTCATGGCCAAACACCGTGCACAGGGTCACCGCGTCATTTACCGCGAGAACGGCGAGATCATCGCTGCGCAAGGTAAAGCCATGTTCCGTCTGCCGCTCAAAGACATTCCGCTCACAGATGGCGGCCAGATTGGCTTCCAGGTAGAAAACGTCATGGCTGCCGTAGGCGCAGCCTGGGCACTCGATATTCCCTGGGAGGCCATCGTGAACGGTCTCTCCAGTTTTATGAGTGATGCCGATACCGTGCCTGGACGCTTTAACCGCTTTGATTACAAGGGTGCGACACTCATCGCCGATTATGGCCACAACCCGGATGCCATCCGCGCCCTGGCCGACACCATTCACGAGATGCCTGCGAAACGCCGCTCGGTAGTGATTAGTGGCGCCGGTGATCGTCGTGACGATGACATCCGCCGTCAGACACGTATTCTCGGCAATGTATTTGACTACGTTGTGCTTTACGAAGATGCCTGTCAGCGTGGCCGTAGTGAAGGTGAAGTGGTCAAACTGCTCCGCGAAGGTCTGGACGAAGCGCATCAGGTTAAAGAGATCGACGAGATCAAGGGTGAGTTCCTGGCGATCGATAAAGCGCTTTCCAAACTGGAACCGGGCGATATCTGTCTGATTCTGGTAGACCAGGTAGAAGAAGCCCTCGCCCATATTCAGAAGCGCGTTGCCGAAGCCGGTTAATTCCGGCTTTTCTACACCATTGCCCATGCTTGCCGCCAGCAAACTTAGCTGCATTCGTGGCACGCAAACGCTATTTAACGACATCAATCTGCAACTTGATGCCGGACAGTGGCTATATCTGCAAGGTGAAAACGGTGCTGGCAAAACCAGCCTGCTACGAATTCTGGCTGGGCTATCGCTACCGACAGAAGGCGAAGTGCTCTGGCAGAACGCGCCGATCGCTCAACAACGCAGCCAGTATCACCAGGATCTGCTGTACATCGGCCACCATGCAGGTCTCAAAGAAGACTTAACGCTTACCGAGAACCTACAGGCGCTATGCCGTATGGATGGCCTGCGCATTAGCGATGCCGCGATCCGCGAAGCACTCACCCGTATGGGTCTGGCCAAGCGCCAACACTTACCGGCTCGTGTGCTTTCTGCTGGCCAGAAACGCCGTGGCCTCCTCGCCCGTGCCCTGTTGCGCCCGGCTAAACTGTGGATTCTCGACGAACCCTTCAACGCTCTGGACATCAACGCCATTGCGGATGTGCAGCGCCTACTCAAAGCGCATTTAGCCAGTGGCGGCTTGCTGGTGCTCACCAGCCACCAGCCACCAGATCTTGGCATCGATGCACCGGGCTTTATTCTCAACCTCTCGGTGCCACGCTAATGCCTGTATTAGCTGCTTACTTTGCTGCCCTACAACGAGACTTACTGCTCGTTATGCGACGCAAGACCGAGGTGCTCACCGCACTCTTTTTCTTTGTCATCGTCACCACGCTGCTTCCACTCGGCATAGGGCCAGAGCCTGATCTGCTGCGGAAGATTGCGCCCGGCGCCATGTGGATTGCCGCGCTATTGGCCACGCTCCTAGGTCTGCAACGCCTATTTGCAGCAGATCATGCCGACGGCACACTAGAACAGATTGTGCTATCGCCAGAACCATTGTGTGTTCTGGTTGCCGGCAAAATCACCGCCCACTGGCTCGTGTGCGGTCTGCCATTGGTGTTGCTCGCGCCAGTGATCGGCTTACAGTTTGACCTACCCGCCGATGCCATCGGTATCCTGATGCTCTCGCTACTAATTGGCACCCCTCTGCTCTCGCTCCTGGGTGCGATTGGTGCGGCACTCACACTGGGTGCACGCGGTAGTGCACTGCTCGTCTCCCTACTGGTAATGCCGCTCTACATACCCACGCTAATTTTTGGAGCAGGTGCTGTTGAGTCCTATATTGCCGGCTTAGGTGCCTCAGGGCACTTCTCCCTATTGGGCGCCCTACTTATTCTCGCCGCTGCATTTGCCCCTTGGGCAACGACCGCAGCGCTGCGCATCTCATTGGAATAAAATAGCGGCATGATCAACTGGTTCAAATACAGCGCCCCCAGCACTTTCTATCCGCTGGCAGGAAAACTCATCCCCGTCTTCTGGACGTTGGCTGCCCTATTAGGTGCCATCGGCCTCTATATCAGCTTTTTTGTGGCCCCGACCGATGCCCAGCAGGGTGAGGGTTACCGCATCATCTTCATCCACGTGCCCGCTAGCTGGATGTCGATGTTTATCTACTGCATCATGGCCTTCTGGTCACTGCTTGGACTAACGTTCAACACGCGTCTCTCCGGCATGATGACCCGTGCACTGGCCCCAACCGGCGCGCTATTTGCATTCCTATCATTGTGGACGGGTGCCCTCTGGGGCAAGCCGATGTGGGGAGCCTGGTGGGTATGGGATGCACGCCTTACCTCCGAATTGATCCTCTTCTTTCTGTACATTGGTTTCATGGCGCTGCAAGCCGCCATTGATGACCCGCGCCGTGCTGACCGCGCTGGCGCCCTACTCTCTCTCGTTGGCGTGGTGAATGTGCCGATCATTTATTTCTCGGTGAAGTGGTGGAATACCCTGCATCAGGGTGCCTCCGTTTCACTCACCAAATCACCCAGCATGGCGACCACCATGCTCTGGGGCATGCTAACCATGGCATTAGCCTTCTGGGCCTATACGATTGCCGTGGCGCTCATGCGCGCACGCACCATCATGCTGGAGCGTGAAGGCAATACTGAATGGGTGCAACACCTACCCGACGTGAAGGAGGCCGCATAATGCAATGGAACAATGCCAGCGAATTTTTCGCCATGGGCGGCTACGGCTTCTATGTATGGGGTAGTTTCGGCCTGTGTACGTTAGCCATGATTGCCGAGCCGCTACTGGTATGCCAGAGGCGCAAACGCGCTATCAAACAGATTCAAAACCAACTCAACTAAAATCAAGCGATTATCTGGATGGGCTCGGTCAGTTGATAGCCTTCAGATCGAATCGATCGAAGCAGATTTTCTGATACATCAATTTCTGCCAATTTCTTGCGCAATCTAAAAACCTGTAACTCTAATTGGCCTTTTGCTTGTTCACTTTGCGGACGTTCTGTCACTTCAAAAATCCGCCAATAAGACAATCGGCGTTCAGGCGCAGCTGCTAATGCTTTAAGTAAAGCAACATCATTTTTGCTCAACGCGGCTTCGCCCTGCGCCGAACTGATACTCAATCGACCCACATGCAGTGTTAGCTGATCAGATGAGGACGTGCCGTTTTGTGTGCGCCGCTGCACTGCTCTAACGGCTGCGGTAAGCTCGGCAGGCGATACGGGTTTTGAGAGGTAATGATCGGCACCACTGTCGTAACCACGAATGCGATCCTGCTCTACCGTTCGCGCAGTCAGCATAATGATGTGCATCGTGGGGTGAGCGGGCCGCAAACGCTTTGCAATCTCGTACCCGTTTTCTCCTGGCAAATTAATATCAAGGATAAGCAGATCAACGGGTTGCGTCACCATGAGTTCATCAAGCTCTTCGCCACACACAACACCGGAAACCTCAAAACCCTCGCTGGCGAGATGCTCAACAAAGAGATGACGTAAATCCTGATGATCCTCTACAACGGTAATTTTCATGCGGTAGTTAAGCTCGGTAACGATCCTGCGTCTTTAAACCCTGCTGCTATTAAGGTCAGAATCTAACGGATAATACCAAACAAAACTTGCAAAAACTTTCAATTAGCTTGTTTTATAAACCATAGATCAAAACAAATCATACCTTCTGCTTCTTCGTAGCGGATGTTTCCGCCAAGCAAATCCACGAGCGCCTTAGTGAGATAAAGCCCCAAACCTGATCCCGTGCGTTCGTAGGCTCCTGGCGCACGGTAGTACTTGTCAAATATAAGTGCTGCATCTGGCGCCCCTGCACTCCCGATCATGTTTCTCACAGATATATCGACACTAGCGTCCCGCTCGCGGATATTGATTTCAATAGGCGCGTTCGATGCGCCGTACTTAAGCGCATTCTCAATCAGGTTAGAAAGAATAATCTGTATAAATCGCGCATCGGACTCCATCATCAGTTCATGCGGGATGTCTAATTGCAGCTGGTGTTTCGACAGCTGAACCGCTTGAATATTGTTAAGGATCTCAATGAGATCAAAGCGACTGTGCTGCACCGATAGCTGTTTATCGTGCAGCTTTTCTACTTCGAGTAAACGCTCAATGATGTCATTCATATCTTGAACCGCACGATCTGCCATTTCGTTAACGCGGGGCGTAGGGTAATCCGCACCCACTGCCATACGCACAACAGAAAGCGGCGTCTTCATTTCATGCGCGAACATTTTTAAGAAATTAGACTGCTCTACACGTTGCGCGCGTTCCTTTTCCGCTGCGAGTTCAGCTAGTGCAAGTTTGCGTTGCGAGTCCTGTTGCAACTGGACTCGGCGATAGAGCCGTGCCTGCACCAGAACGATCAGATAGAAGCTGCTTAATATCGGATATATCAAGTTGATATACAGAGAAATTTCGTGAGCAGCTATTATGCCCATAGAGGGCAATCGATTAAGTAAGACAATAACCAGAATCGATCCGTACATAAAAACTAGTAAGAGTTTGGAAACTACAGGTTTTTGGAGCGGGAGATTACTGACAGATTCTTTCCACGCCTGCGTTGAAAGCGCACAGAAAAATGCCAAAAATAGGGCGGGCGGCAAAATCATGGCATTAAGCAAAACACTCAGATGCAGCTTACCCAAAAGCAACCCACAAAGTTCCAAAGGCAGCGCCCATATCAAGCTTTTAAATAGTTGCAGCAGAAAGCGATTAGGCTTGAACTCCGCCAATAAGTAACTATCAAACCAGATAACAACTGCTACAAAAACCCAAATAGCGACATTAGAGAGAATGTCTAGTTGCTCACCAGTTAACCAGCCTGATGTGAAGATTCTAAAATAGCCGAGAATAATCAGCGCATAGAGAATTGAGAACGCTTCACGGCAAACATACAGTGCCACTAGCCTGTCCCGCTGATTGATCCACGCTAAAATACCCCACCCCATACAAATCACCAGGGCAGCCAGATAAAGCATAGTTAACAATTCCTGCTGTCGGTCAACTGCACGCGCCATGCTTTCGCTCATGACTTCAATAGACGTCATCGTGCTTTGCTTGGTCTGCAACCTCAACCAGACATCTCGTGGCTGATTACCCGCTGGCACTACGAAATTGAGGTTCAGAGAACGATACTCGTCATTCATCCAGTCAAAATAGTCGCCCGTAGTTTTTACCTGATCCTGCGGAGCCAGAGGATCGTATAACCAGATTTGGTCCTGATAAGGAGGCCGTATACGGATGACCAGCTTGTCGTTAGATGTATCGACTTCTGATACTTCAGGGGTAATGTGTAGGCGGAACCAGAACGTAGACTGACTAAACCCATGGGTAAATATCGGGCTATATAGCGGCGATTGGGGCATCTGCTGCACTTCATCCAGCGTCATGCTTCCTGTCGGGTCTTCCACTGAGGCTCGTTCAGTGACGAAATCATGCGCTTGCACTGCCAAAGAGCATGCAAGGAAGATTAATGCACAGAAGGTTTGCCGCAAATTCATTGGCGAATTATGCGGAACAACCAACATCCGGGCAAATTGATAAAATGGCAGCATGAAACCACGTCACAAACGATTTGCTCTGATTATCGGGGCACTAGCCGTAATTGGTGCCGCAGCGGCGCTGATTCTCAACGCCTTTGAAGAGAACCTGGTGTTCTTCTTTACGCCAAGCCAGGTTGCAGCGGGCGAAGCCCCCAAGAACCGTGCCTTCCGCATTGGTGGCATGGTAAAAGACGGCAGCGTGCACCGGGATGGCGTGAATGTGCGCTTTGTCGTTACCGATACTGCCCATGATATTCCGGTGACTTACACGGGCATCCTGCCGGATCTATTTCGTGAAGGTAAAGGCGTCGTTGCTCAGGGCAAGCTGGATGATGCAGGCATAGCGCCAACATTCAAGGCGTCGGAAGTACTGGCCAAGCATGATGAGAACTATATGCCGCCGGAAGCACAACATGCACTGGATAAAGCTGCCGTTGAGAAAGCTTCGAAGACGCTTAAATAAACACTCCACTCCGAGCGACAAACAGCGCCGTCCAAGTATCTAACTTTTGGCCCTGTTTTATTTAATACGCGATTTGGCTTCCGCAATATTTTCCTGGATGAACTGCGCTTCCTTTGAATTAGGTTCTACCAGCTTGAGCGCTTTCTCCCAGTAACGAATCGCCTCGGGGAAATTTCCCTGCTCGAAGGCTAAACCACCCGCCAGGAAAATGATCTTGGGGTTCTTAGCATCTAGCTGCAGTGCTTTGTTGATCCAAGTGCGGGCACCGGCCATATCACCCGAACCCGCCAGCGCTTCCACGTAATCGCCCATCAGATCAGGGTTCTTCTTGATTTCCGGCAGGATGCGGTTATAGGCTTTTACGGCATCGGCCGGACGATTCATCACCAGATAGGCTCGAGCCAACAGTTGCCAGCCTTGCGCATCATTAGGGTTAGCTTCTAGCTTAGCGGCTAAGCGTGCCACCATCACTTCAGGGTCCGGGCCAGCTTTTGCGCGGGCTGGGTCGAGTGCTGCCGGATTACCTACCTTGAGGTAAACCAATGCGCCACCCAAGGGAATAATCGCCAGCATTAGCAGTACCAGCCAGCGCCCTGTCGGGCGTTTATCCACGGCAGGCACCACCACTGTCTCTAATACAGGTTCAGCGTCTTCTTCATCAACCAGCCCCTGCCGGCTACGCCGACGCAAAAAGACGATCAGCCCAATAATGCCACCCGCAAGCAAAGCGAATGGCCCAACCCATAGCAATACGGTGGTGGCTTTGAATGGCGGGTTATAGAGCACGTAGTCGCCATAACGGCTGACCAGAAATTCAATAATCTCTTTGTCGGACTTCCCTGCTTCGATAAGATGCCGCACTTCGCGACGCAAATCTTCAGCTAGATCCGATCGGGAGGCAGCCAATGTTTCATTCTGGCAAACCAGACAGCGCAGATTTTCTGAAATGGCATTCAGGCGTGTCTCGACCAACGGGTCCTGCGCCAAAGGCTGTGCTTCACCTGCATAGGCTAGGCTGCTGCATGCCACAATGATGACAGCACAGGTTTTTACGAACCAGTTCATGGCGTCAACCCTTTTAACAGCGGATCAATCAAGGTCTGTACAACTTCCGGTGTGAGCGGCCCCACGTGCTTATAGCGGATGACACCCGCCTGATCGATGACATAGGTTTCAGGCACGCCGTAAACACCGTAATCAATACCTACACGGCCATCAGCATCAAAAGCCGACAATACATACGGGTTACCATGCTGCTTGAGCCAGTTAAGCGCATCCGGAAGCTGGTCTTTGTAATCCAGGCCGATGAGCGGAATATCAGGATGCGAACGAGCAAAGTCAATCAACACCGGATGTTCGGCACGGCACGACACACACCAGGATGCCCAGACATTAAGTAGCCAGACACGCCCCTTCAGGTCTTCCGGTGCAAAGGTAAGTTTGGGATTTTGCAGTTGCGGTAGATCAAACGTTGGGGCCGGTTTACCCACCAGCGGCGACGGCACATAGCCCGGGTCTTTGGTTAAGCCACGGGCCAGAAAAAACACGAGCACGGCAAATGCCAGTAACGGAATCAGGAACCACCAGAAACGTTTCATCAGGATGCAGCTTTCTCTTCAATGACATCAGGCTCATTGTCAGCCGATGTCTTGCGTACGCGATACCGGCGATCTGACGCTGCAAGAATCCCACCCAGGGCCATGAAGGCGCAGCCTGCCCAAATCCAGCTAACAAACGGTTTGTAATACACACGCACGGCCCAGGCATTGTTGCCGGTTGGCTCGCCCATTGAGACATACAGATCACGTGTGATGCTGCTGTCGATGCCCACTTCGGTCATTGGCATGGTGGATGAGAGGTAGTTGCGCTTCTCGCTATACAGGGTACCGCTGATGCGCGAAGGATCGGCCACGGGTGCATACGTCACCTGGGCCCGCGTAGCTTCATAATTGGGGCCACGTACCTGCGTCACCCCCTGCAAGGTAAGACGCGTGTCATGGATGGTGACGGTATCGCCCGGCGCCATACTGACATCGCGCTCTACCTGATAGCTACTGACGAAGGTCACACCAATGACAAAGACCGCTAAACCCAGGTGAGCCAGTTGCATGCCCCAGAAGGCTCGCGGTGGCCAACTGCTGCGTACACGCACAATAATCTGACGAATGACAGCTGCCATTACCCAAACTGAGAGGCCGGCGCCAATAGCAATCATAGGGCGCCATGCCCCCATCAGAAGTGGCAACACAATGGCAGCTAGAATCGCCAGAATGGCTTCAATCTTGAGCATGCTTAGAAGTGGGCGTAACTGGTCTTCTTTCCAGCGTGACATTGAGCCGAGTGGCAGCACCAACAACAAAGGCAACATAATCGGTACGAAGACGGCGTTGAAATACGGGGGGCCCACGGACAGCTTACCAAGATTGAGCGCATCAACGATCATGGGATAGATCGTGCCTAGTAGTACGGCACCCGCACCTGCCAACAGCAGAACGTTATTAATGAGTAATAGCGTTTCTCGCGATACCAGAGCAAATGCACCACCGCGACCTACCGACGGTGCGCGCCAGGCAAACAGTGCGAGTGAACCACCCACAACCACCGCCAGAAACACAAGGATAAATACGCCACGCGCCGGGTCAGACGCAAAGGCATGCACAGAAGTCAGCACCCCCGAGCGAACAATAAAAGTACCGAGCAACGATAGTGAGAAGGCACTAATGGCCAACAGCACGGTCCAGTTTTTAAAGCTGCCGCGCTTCTCTGAAACGGCGAGCGAGTGGATCAAGGCCGTACCCACCAGCCAAGGCATGAAGGACGCGTTTTCTACCGGATCCCAGAACCACCACCCGCCCCAACCCAACTCGTAATAGGCCCAGTTGGAGCCCAAGGCGATACCGATGGTGAGAAAGATCCAGGCAGCCAGTGTCCACGGGCGTGACCAACGTGCCCAGGCGGCATCGAGGCGACCCGCCATTAATGCGGCAATGGCAAACGCAAACGCCACCGAAAAGCCCACGTAGCCCATGTAAAGCATGGGTGGGTGAAAGACCAGGCCCGGATCCTGCAATAAGGGATTGAGATCCCGCCCCTGTTGTACCGCAGGCAAGAGCCGTGCAAAGGGATTTGAGGTGAACAGAATAAAAGCGATAAAGCCAAAAGCAACGATGCCCAATACACCCAATACACGAGCCACCATATCTGCAGGAAGCGAGCGGGAGAACAAAGCCACGGCAACCGTCCAGGTGGCCAGGATACAAACCCAAAGCAGCAAAGAACCTTCGTGACCACCCCAGACGGCACCGAGGCGGTATTCGATCGGCAGCAGGGTATTGGAGTGCTGCGCTACATAGGCGACCGAGAAGTCATTGGTGAGAAAACTCCAGGTCAGGCAGAAAAAAGCTGCTGACATCAGAATAAATTCTGTGAGCGCCAAAGGGCGTGCCAGCCGAACCCATGCGAACACTGAACGCTGTCCACCGATCAGACCCAGAACAGCCAGAAACAGCGAGACAAACAGTGATAGCGACAGGGCTAATTGCCCAAGCTCAGGAATCATTCGTAAACCCTTAAATAACGCTTGTCGACTATCACCGGAAAGACCCCGGAAACTCGTAGGACAATTGACGTTTCTTGAACCCATGATGCTAATGGAGCCAGCCCCCCGATGCAAGCCGTGAGAACAGGGTAAACTCCCGATAATTCAAGGAAATCAGCGTTTCGCTGGTCGTTAGCTACCCCTCTTTCTCCGGTTACAACATGGTCTGGGCTTTTGCCACTGATTCCACCTGGATTTACCTCTTTCACCCACTGATCGTAATGCTATTTGCACTACGCATTATCTGGGTGCGCAGGCCGCCGGGCGTTGCTATGTCATGGATTTTGATCGTAACGATCATGCCCATTGTAGGCATTAGCGCCTATCTGCTGATCGGTGAACGCCCTATTGGCCGGGCACGCAATCAGCGCATCGCAGAAATTGCGCCTGCCTATGCCCGCATGACGGCACTATTTGATGAGCGGTTCTTAAAAACAACCGATCAGATCAGCGATAAATTTCGTGCCATGGCAACGTTGGCAGAAAACCATGGTGGCATGCCGCCCGTACCCGGCAACCAGCTCACCCTCTATTCCGATGCACAAAAGATTCTTCACGGCATGATTGCCGACATAGATTCAGCCCATACCCGTTGTGATGTGGAGTTTTATATCTGGAACCCAGGTGGTACGGCTGATCTGGTCGGCGAAGCACTTATTCGTGCTGCGGCGCGCGGCATCTCCTGCCGCGTTCTACTCGACGAACTGGGTAGTGCGACTTTCTGGAAGAGTCATTGGCCAGAACGACTGAGTGCTGGTGGCATAAAACTCGTTAAGGCCTGCGCCGTCCATCCGCTCCGCTTGCAGTTTGGCCGTGCCGATCTACGCCTACACCGGAAGATTGTGGCCGTTGATCAGCATACCGCCTGGACCGGCAGCCTCAATCTCGTTGATCCTGGGTTCTTTAAGCAGGATGCCGGCGTAGGTGAGTGGGTCGATGCCATGGCCCGCGTTGTTGGCCCTGCAGCGGTAGCGCTCACCACCGTCTTTGAAGGCGACTGGGCCATCGAAAGTGGCAACATCCCCGGCTTCACTCAGTTTCTTGATGACATGCGCGCCGTACCTGTACCTGCACCGGCTGGTAACCTGGCCGTGCAGGTAGTGCCTACCGGCCCGAGTTACAAGATTGCAAACATGTCGCATATGCTGCTGAGTGCAGTACTGGATGCGCGTAAAGAAGTGGTTCTAACCACACCTTACTTTGTACCGGATGAAGCACTCTTCCAGGCTTTACAAACTGCCGCCTGCCGTGGGGTTGATGTAACCCTGATTGTGCCGCAACGCGTGGACTCCACGCTCGTACGCTATGCCAGCCGGAGTTATATGGCAGATCTGTTAACAGCCGGTGTGAAGATCCAGCAGTTCACTGGAGGCTTGCTTCATACCAAGAGCCTGGTAGTCGATCGTGAATTCACCATCTTTGGCTCCGTTAATCTGGATATGCGCAGCCTTCGCCTTAATTATGAAATTACACTGATGATCTACGATGCCGGTTTCAGCCAGCAGGTACGTGCATTGCAGGATCAGTACCTCGACCGCTCTATTCCAATTGATGCTACCGCGTGGGCTAATCGCCCTTTGCGGGAACGCCTTAAAGAAAACGCTGCCCAATTGATGGCACCCCTCCTCTAAACAAGACACGCCCATGCTCAGCTATCGACATGCATTCCACGCCGGCAACCCAGCCGATGTACTTAAACATCTAGTCTGGATTCAAGTACTGGATTACTACACCCAGAAAGACAAACCTTTCATGGTACTCGACACACATGCGGGTGCAGGGATGTACCTGATTGAAAGTGATATGGCCCGCAAAACCGGCGAGTGGTCTACGGGCATCGGCAAACTATGGGAACAGGCAGATGAAGCGTTACCGGAATCTGTAGCACGCTACCGTCAGGTTGTTAAAGCGGCTAATGCCAGCCCATCCTTGAAACATTACCCGGGTTCTCCCTGGATTTCCGGTTACTGCACGCGCCATGCCGACCCGTTACGGTTTTTTGAGCGCCACAGTACCGATGCACCTTTACTGGCTCAGACGCTGCGCTTTGTACAAAAGCGTACACAGATTAACGTGGCCGATGGTCTGGCGGGTCTTAAAGCCTTAATGCCCCCACCACAACGCCGTGCTGCGGTTCTGATTGATCCTTCCTACGAAGATAAAACAGATTATGGGAAGGTCGTTGCTAGTGTGCGTGACGTCGTTCAGCGTTTTGCCACTGGCACATATGTAATCTGGTACCCGATACTTGCTCGCCGTGAGGCTGTAGAGCTGCCGGATCGTCTAGTGAAACTCGGCCTTCCCAGCTGGCTGCATGTAACCCTGACCACACAACCTCCTGCTACTGATGGCCTGGGCATGACAGGCAGCGGTCTATTTGTCGTTAATCCACCGTGGACCTTGCCTCAGACATTGGAAACGACCCTGCCCTGGTTGGCCGAAACACTCGGCGAACAAGACAGCGGTGCTTTTACGCTGGATTGGCAGATTCCCTAATCGCTTCCAGGCCGTTCAGGCCTTGCCGGTTTTAGCTTCCAGAGTTTCCCAGCTTTCCAGTAGCACAAGCAATTCTTCGTCAATTGCCGCCAGACGACTGGCAATAGTCTGCCCGGCGCCCGGATCTGTTGCGTATATCGTTGGGTCATTCATTTTCTCAAGCAACGCAGCCTGCTCAGTTTCCAGCGCTTCAATCTGACCCGGCAATGCATTTAATGCCTGCTGTTCTTTATAACTCAGCTTGGCGGCACGGCCAGCAGAGGCAGGGGCTGCCTCAACCGGCTTTGTTGGCGCTTTGACGGCAGTACTTTTCTCAGCGGCTTTAGTCTGCGCCACATGCCAGGCTGCCCAATCGCTATAGCCCCCCACAAATTCGCGCCACTGCCCTTCGCCTTCGGCGGCAATGACCTGCGTGACGACATTATCGAGAAAGCTACGGTCATGGCTGACCAACAGCAACGTGCCCTGGTAATCCTGCAAGAGACTTTCTAACAACTCCAGCGTATCGATATCCAGATCATTCGTCGGCTCATCAAGCACCAGAATATTAGCCGGACGAGCAAAAAGACGGGCGAGAAGCAAACGGTTCCGCTCGCCACCAGAAAGCGATTTAACTGGCGAACGCGCACGTTGCGGGGAGAAGAGGAAATCACCCAGGTAGGTCATCACATGCGTACGCTTACCGGCAACCTCTACATAATCCGAGCCCGGTGAAATGACTTCATGCAACGGTGCTTCAGGATCAAGCGCCGTGCGGAATTGGTCGAAATACGCCACCTGTTGTTTGGTACCGCGTTTTACGGTGCCACTATCCGGCTCAATCTCGCCAAGGATCAGGCGCAGCATGGTTGTTTTACCGGCACCATTAGGGCCAATAAGACCCACACGATCGCCACGCATGATGCGACCACTGAAGTTATCAATGATCGTGCGGCCTTCATAGGCCTTAGATACGTTAATCAGGTCAGCCACCAATGCACCAGACGAATCACCCGAATCAACGCGCATGGCTACCTGCCCCTGCTGGTTACGGCGGGCCGCACGTTCGTCACGCAATTGATCCAGTCGTTGCACACGGAACACCGCACGCGTACGACGCGCTTCTACGCCCTTACGAATCCAGATTTCTTCCTGCGCCAGTAGTTTGTCGGCGCGAGCCTGTTCTAGCGACTCTTCATGTAAACGCTGCGCTTTACGTTCCTGATACTTGGCAAATGAGCCCGGGTAGCTGGTGAGCAACCCACGATCCAGTTCAACAATGCGGGTTGCCAGACGATCTAGGAAACGACGATCGTGGGTAATAAACAGTAAGGCGACGTTACGAACCAACAACAGGTTTTCTAACCAGTCGATGGCAGCAATATCCAGATGATTGGTCGGTTCATCAAGCAGTAGCACATCGGGCTCACATACAAGCCCTCGTGCCAGTGCCACGCGCTTTTTCTGTCCACCTGATAAATCATCAACGATGGCATCCGGATTGAGATGAAACTCGGCAATCACCCGTTCAGCCAGCGCGTTTTGCTGCCAGGCATCCGAGACTTCCAGCTCATGCTGCAAGTGAGCTAATTCATCGAGTGCACCAGCGCGATCAGCTTCGGGCATATCACCCAGGCGATGCGACAAATCGTGATACTTGGCCAATACCCGGGATTGTTCGCCCAGGCCGCCGACTACGGCTTCAAAAACATTGGCACCGGGTTCAAATTCCGGTTCCTGCGCCACATAGGTAATACGCAAATCCGGTGCTTTCCAGACCTGTCCGTCGTCCAACGCTCTCAACCCCGCGATGGATGCCAGCAATGAAGACTTACCGGTGCCGTTACGGCCAATCAGGGCTACGCGCTCACCCGCATCAATCTGAAAATCTACATGGTCTAGCAACGGTACATCACCATAGGCCAGACAGCCCGCATTTACCGACAACAAGGGCATATTAATATCCGGTCAATTTTTTAAGGTCGGCAAGGACTTCTGCACTATGCTCGGATACAGACACATCGGTATATACCTTAGCGATACGGCCATCGGGATCGATGATGTAAGTGTAGCGTCGAGGAAACCCGGTGATACCCAGATTCAGCCATGCGCCATATTGGCGTGCAAAATCACCGCCCGCATCTGAAAGTAATGGGAACGGCAAATGAAACTTGAGTGCAAATGCGGCATTTGCTGCAGGCTTATCGGCACTAATACCTGCAAGCACAACCCCCATCTGCTGAAACGTTTGCCAGTCATCACGGAACTTGCAGGCTTCACGTGTACAGCCCGGCGTATCTGCTTTGGGATAAAAATAGAGCACTACCCAATGGCCCCGGTAATCGGCAAGCTTGTGTTGAACGCCACGCGTATCCGGGAGATCAAAGGCTGGTGCAACAGCACCCACAGCCGGAAGGTTGCCGTCCCCGGCTTTAGCACTCGCCTGTGATCGCCAAAGCCAGACCAGAAGGGCAATAACAACCAGGGTAATAAGGTATTTCATAGAAGACGGCATCCGCTAAATAGGCACACTGGCGTCCCCGAGAGGAATCGAACCTCTAATCTTCCCTTAGGAGGGGAAAGTTATATCCATTTAACTACGGAGACATCAGGCGGAATTATACCGGCTCAGCCCAAGATCCTCTGTGTTTTACTGGCTTGGCTGGATAGAGCAATTCCCACAATTAGAGTCCTACTTCAGGATCGTTCAAGTGACCTACTTTTACGTAAATGAGGCATCCAGGATCACTATAAGGATTGTGCACACTCATATGGGGACTACGAATCCAGGTGCCCGCCGGGTAGTCGCCATATTCGTCACTGAAAACACCTTCCAGAACCAATATCTCTTCCCCACCCCAATGGGTATGTGGCTGAAACTTCGTACCCGGCGCCCAACGAACTAATGCGGTATGTTCCGTGCCAAATTCATGAAGCGGCAACACCTTTAAACCCGGGACTAGCCCTTGTCTGAATGCCGCGTTCTTTGTATCAATGACAACCCTTGCGGAATCGGCCATCTTGAACTGTCGTACTTTAACGAATAGCTCGCAGCCTGCTTTAGAAAAGGCATGGTGCTTTGAGCCCGGTGGGTTACGAACATAGGTGCCCGCAGGGTAATCCCCATGTTCGTCCGAAAATACACCAGATAGAACTAGAAACTCTTCTCCAAGCTCATGCTCGTGAGGTTTAAAACTAGATCCGGGTGAGAAACGCACAATACTCGTCGCTCGGGCATCTTCACCACCCAACCGATCAAGCATGTTCCGTTCTACACCATTCTCAGGCGACGGCACCCAGAAGGAGTTGGGCGTATCGATAACGATACGCTCATCAAAGTTGGCATTCAGTTCCAAGGCAGTTTTACGACTAGAAACGGTTCTCGACAACCATGTCACTACTTGGAATAAACCCAGGCTTGGGCCAGGCAGGGATGAGGCCTTTGCCAATAACCAGCATGGCGCCTACTGCATAATCTTTGGGCAGGTTGACCAACTGTCCGACTTTTTCAATATCGAAACCGATCATCGGGCAAGAGTCATAACCCATTGCCTTGGCACCGATCATGAGCGTTTGCAAGATAAGCCCGACGGATCGCATGGCTTCGTCTCGCTGAAGCTCATCTTTGCCATCATAAAAAGGATGAATCCAAGGTACGAGAATATCTTGAGCTTCCTGCGGTGCATTGACCCAATAGCGCTGCGGATCTTTTGCCCATGCTTTGATATCTGTACAAACTACAAATAGAAGTGAAGCGTCAGTGACTTGTGCTTGATCAAAGGCCGCCTCACGTAATTGAACGCGCAGTGCAGGGTCTTTGACATTGACAATGCGCCAGTGCTGGATATTGAAGGATGATGGCGCCTGCGCAGCTACATCAAGGAGTAAATTAAATTCATCCGAAGTTAATCGATGATTAGGATCAAAGTGCTTTACCGCACGACGTTGGCGTATCGCTTCAATAGCATCCATGGTCTTTTCCATTTAATTAGGTATAAATTCAGAAATAAATTTTAACAACACGTCTCAGCTAAACCATGACGCTAAATGCTGGATGCCTCTTCGACGATAGGCAGATCTGCTTTTGCTGATAGGGCTGCTCTGAACCGGGGCGGCAGCAAAAAGTAGGTTAACAAACTCGACCCTGCACAAATCAACCAGAAGAAAAGAAAGCCCAATGAGTAGCTAGCGCTAAGCGATAAAACAACGGGCTTACCCATCCAATAGAGTTGTTGCGGATCAGTGAAAGCAAAGAAACCGAACTCAGCTATCGCTGCGGCAAAAAATGACGGCCAAAGTATCCATATAAGCGATCGCATTAGGAAGTGCCTCTAGATAAGTGAGTGACAATTAAAATCACGTTGTTTTGAAAAACGCTATTTTTAATGCTAGTACGCACACTGATGATACTAGTAACGAATGAACGAAACCTATTCTATAAAAAATAGAGCGTCGAAATAACAACACTGATCTCGCCCAGATCTTTCAGATATAGCGTTTTACCAATCGACCAATATCTACTCTAGCGCTAAGTCGTGCAGCCAATAAGTAGGTTCCTGCCAATTTTCTATGCAAAAAAAGAGAATCGATTGGTGGCGCATGCCAAAAGTTTCTATCTAGTGCCAATGCCATACCGGCAGCGTGCATTCGTCTCGGCAAATCAGACGCACCAAAATCATATCCACCTAGATGGCGCAAAGGTTCACATGCCATTTCTAAAAGCAGCATAACTAACTCTGCTTGCTGATCGCTTACCTCGTTATTGAAATAACCGATTGACTCTGCAGCCGCGTACATCGAGGGTCGGTCACCACTAATTGCACAGACCATTAGCTTACGATAGGCATTCGAAAAATCCTCTGAAATTTCGCGCGTTGCCCCGAAGTCAAGAAGAACTAACTGTTGGGATTCTCGTCTAAAGCGATAGTTCGCAAAATTGGGATCTGTTTGTACCACCCTAAAATCAAAGATTTCTTTGAGCACAAGTGCAAAGAGGTCCTCAGCGATCTGATCTCTAAGATCCTGAGTCTCATGCGCAAGGGATTCAATTGAAACGCCTTCCACCCAAGACATTGCAAGGATTTTTGGTGTAGAAAGCTCAGGGTGATGTCTCGGCAATAGGAATCTAGAATTTTGGCCCAGCAGCGAGGTGTATCTTGTTAACCATTGGCCTTCTGCCTGGTAATCTGCTTCAGCATGTAGCTGCTTTTTTGCTTCATCAAGGATTTCACGAATATCAAATGTGTTTGGTAACAAGCCTGACATTCGTAACAACGCTGCAACATTGTCTACATCACTATCGGTGCTTTCACGCACACCTGGATATTGGACTTTAATTGCTAATCGCGAGCCATCTAAGGTTGTTGCTTGATGGACCTGCCCTATCGAGGCAGCTGCTGCGGGAGCAAATGAAAACCTTTCGAAGGAATTACTCCAATCACTCCCCCATTCCTTATCCAAGACTGTTACTAGCTGACTCATCGGCATTGAAACTGCATCACTTCGCAGTCGCGACAGAATCTCGGTAAGTGCAGGTGGAATCAGGTCGCCACCATCCATGGATAAAAGTTGACCAACTTTCATAGCAGCGCCACGCAAACGAGATAATTCTTCTGCAACACGACGTGCATTTGCTGGCGTCAGGAGCATTTCATCAAATTTAGGGCGCTCTCCTCTAGCCAACTGCCTAGCTCCCTCTGCCAACATGCCACCCGCGACTGACGTAGCCATTACGCCCAGACGCGCTAATCTCGACCAACGACCCGAAGGGACGTTTTGCCCCAAGGGTTTTTTACCCATTAAGAATCACTGTGTAGGCACCAATAACCATAGAAAGACTCGCGACAATCGTTAATCGAAGTCTTAGGGGTAAGTACCATGCGGGCAGTGAAACCTGGCTAACTAGTGTTTGATCTCTGTAATACTGAGCTATGAAGCCCAGAATCAAGACAATGGCTCCAATAAAAGCTGGAAGAAAGTAGGTTGTCCAAGCCAATAACGCAGGCACCACGCTCCAAACGAAAGCTTTAGTGCGTAGTTGATTCGACATAACTGGTATTGTCATGGCGAATCCCCAGTGCAAAGCACCAACAAAACTGAGAATTACTGCACCGTAAGCAATTAGTGCCGCTCTAAAAACAAGGCTATGCGTAGGTTCAACCACGCTCAGTGTGGCGAGGGCAATGAACGGGAGCAAACCGCCATACCCTAAATAGGCAACGCTTGTTGGCAACCTCGCATTTCCCATAGTCAATATCCTTTGGAAACTCGTCAATTTTCTTTGCTAGATAGACATCTCACGCGGCGCTTTAATAAAAAAAGAGGGCAACCTTCGCTGCCCTCTTCTGATCAGCCGATCAATCTATCAGATCATATCGGTCTGCATTCATTACCTTAACCCAAGCTGCAACAAAGTCTTCAACGAATTTCTGACGATTGTCATCTTGAGCATAGACCTCGGCATAAGACCTCAGTATCGAGTTTGACCCGAAAACCAGGTCAACCCGGGTCGCTGTCCACTTATTAGCACCCGTCTTACGCTCAATAATGTCATAGCTGTTTCGGCCAGTTGGCTTCCAGCTGTAAGACATATCCGTGAGGTTAACGAAGAAGTCATTGCTGAGCACACCTTCTCGATCAGTGAAGACACCATGCTTACTGGCTCCATGATTGGCACCCAGCACACGCATGCCACCAACGAGCACAGTCATCTCTTGCGCTGTAAGCCGCATGAGCTGGGTGCGATCAAGCATGAGCTCTTCCGGTGTAACAACGTAATCCTGCTTGAGCCAGTTACGATAAGCATCGGCGAGCGGTTCCAGAACCTCGAATGATTCGATATCTGTCATCGCCTGTGTGGCATCCCCACGGCCTGGCGCAAAGGGCACGGTGACATTAAAGCCCGCTGCTTTGGCCGCTTGTTCTATGCCAACACTACCGCCAAGAACGATTACATCCGCCACGCTGGCACCGGCTTCAGCTGCGATTTTTTCATAGACCGCCAATACCTTTTGAAGGCGGCTAGGTTCATTACCAACCCAGTCCTTCTGAGGCGCCAGACGGATACGCGCCCCATTAGCGCCACCGCGCTTATCAGAACCACGGTAAGTGCGAGCACTATCCCAGGCGGTGCTGACCATGTCACTGATCGAGATGCCACTAACAGCAATCTTGCCTTTAACAGCAGCAACATCATAATCTTTACGCCCAGCAGGCACAGGGTCTTGCCAGATCAGATCTTCCTTAGGCACATCAGGTCCAACATACCGAGCCTTGGGACCCATGTCCCTGTGGGTAAGCTTAAACCAGGCCCGTGCAAAGACTTCACTAAAATAGGCCTGATCCTTGTGAAAGCGCTCGGAGATCTTTCTGTATTCCGGATCCATCTTCATGGCCATATCGGCATCTGTCATCATCGGCATGTGACGGATCGATGAATCTTCAACATCAACGGGTTTATCACCTTCATTAATGTTCACGGGTTCATATTGCCAGGCGCCGGCCGGACTTTTGACGAGTTTCCAATCATGCTTGAGCAGCATATCGAAGTACCCGTTATCCCACTGTGTTGGCTTGGAAGTCCAGGCACCTTCGATACCGCTAGTCACGGTATCTCGCCCAATCCCACGCGTCTTGTGGTTCATCCAGCCTAATCCTTGCTCTTCTAGCGGAGCGCCTTCAGGCGCTGGCCCAAGGTTAGCGGCATTGCCATTGCCATGAGCCTTGCCGACGGTATGACCGCCAGCGGTTAGCGCCACGGTTTCTTCATCGTTCATGGCCATACGCGCAAAAGTGACTCGGATGTCATTGGCCGTCTTAAGCGGATCAGGCTCGCCATCAACCCCTTCAGGGTTCACGTAAATCAGACCCATCATCACCGCCGCAAGCGGGTTTTGGAGATCCCGCTCACCGGAATAGCGACTGCCCTCCCCGCCGCTCTTTTGCAACCATTCGCGCTCGGAGCCCCAGTAAATATCCTTCTCTGGGTGCCAGATATCTTCACGACCAAAACCATAGCCAAAGGTCTTCAGGCCCATCGATTCATAAGCCATGGTACCGGCAAGAATCATTAAATCTGCCCAGCTGATCTTATTACCGTATTTTTTCTTGATCGACCAAAGCAGTCTTCGCGCCTTATCGAGGTTGGCATTATCGGGCCAGGAATTAAGTGGTGCAAAACGCTGATTACCGGTGCCCGCACCACCACGCCCATCCGCAGTGCGGTAGGTGCCCGCTGAATGCCAGGCCATACGAATAAAGAGACCACCGTAATGACCCCAATCTGCCGGCCACCAATCCTGGCTGGCTGTCATCAGTTGTTTGAGATCATGCTTTAGTGCGTTTACGTCGAGTTTCTTGAGTTCGTCACGGTAGTTAAATGACGCCCCCATCGGATTCGTCTTCTGATCCTGCTGATGCAGGATGTCGAGGTTCAGCGATTTGGGCCACCAGGCAGCATTGCTGTTTGCAGTACCACTTTCGGTAATAGCGCCATGCATGACCGGACATTTTCCGTTAGTTGTCATTTTGCTTCTCCACGCGAATTTAATTTGATCTTACTTTGTAAAAAATTTCCGGATTATCGACAACATTAATGACTGTTCATTCTTTCCCAAATCGGCCCGTAATTTTGCCTTTGAGATAATCTAGCCTGAGCTTGCAGGTCTAGTCTAATCGTATTTATAAATACTACCGATAGGATCACACTATAGCTTACGGGAGGAGATGCATAGTTGCTCAGACTTATGCAAACCATGAGCGGACTAACTGAAATACTTTTTCTTTAGCCATAGCGCCACAGATACAAGCCCAACCATAATCGGCACTTCAACCAATGGGCCGATCACTGCCGCAAACGCTGCCCCAGAATTGATACCGAACACACCAATTGCTACAGCAATGGCGAGTTCGAAGTTATTGCTGGCTGCCGTGAAGGAAAGCGTGCAGCAACGTTTGTAATCGACCCCCATCTTTCCTGTAATCAAGAAGGTCAGCGCAAACATCGACGCAAAATAGATGAGCAGCGGGATAGCAATTGTGACGACATCCATCGGAATGCTGAGTATGAGACTCCCCTTCAGACTGAACATCACTACAATCGTAAACAACAGGGCAATGAGCGTGATTTTTCCAATCTTCGGTACAAAGTGCTCGTGATACCAAGCTTTCGATACAAATTTAAGCATCAGAAAACGGGTTAAGAATCCAGCAATACAGGGGATGCCTAGGTAGATAAAGACAGTCTTCGCAATCTCAGCGATGGTGATATCGATAACCGAACCACTCAAACCAAAATAGGGCGGCAATACGGTTAGGAAAAAGTACGCATAGATGCTAAAGAACAACACCTGGAAGATTGCGTTAAAGGCAACAAGACCTGCGGCATATTCCGTAGAGCCTTTTGCAATATCGTTCCATACGATCACCATGGCAATACAAGGGGCTAGACCAATTAGAATCAACCCCGCCATGTATTCAGGCTGGTTTGGTACAAAGGTAATGGCCAAAAAGAACATCAGGATAGGTGCAATCACCCAGTTCAAGAGTATGGCGAGCAGAAACACCTGTTTATCCCGAAACACATCCGGCAGATCTTCATATCTGACCTTAGCAAACGGTGGATACATCATCAGTATCAAGCCGATTGCGATGGGTAAATTTGTCGTCCCTACCTGGAACGAATTAATGAAAGACTCAACCTGCGGGAAGAAGTACCCCAGGCCAATGCCTATCGCCATTGCCGCAAAAATCCAGAGTGTCAGGTAACGATCAAGGAACGATAGCTTTTTGGTAATTTCGCTCATGATTTGGCAATCTTTCGTACTTCGTTTTGCAGGCTTAACGAGTCAAGCCGCTCTAACGGCAAATCTGCCAGGAGTTGAAGCCTCTTTTTAAGACCGAGCATGACGTCTTTAAATGCCCGCCGTTTATCATCATCGCTACCCTGCACTTGGGATGGATCCGGAAAGCCCCAATGGGCCGTAGCAGGATTGCCGATCCAGACAGGGCAAGCTTCTCCTGCTGCGTTATCACATACGGTGATAATGAAATCCATCACCGGCGCGTCCGGCTGTGCAAACTCATCCCAGCTCTTTGAGCGCAGTTTATCCACCGGATACCCCATTTCTGCAGCCAATTCCTGTGCAATAGGATTAACGTTCGTGCCTGGCGTCGAACCAGCGGAAAACCCAACGAATTTACCGCTGGGATGGGTAGTAGCCAGCGCCTCACCCAGTACAGAGCGAGCAGAATTGTGCGTACATAGGAAAAGGACGTTGTATTTTTTCATTATTTGCTACTCGCTATGCTTGATTTATTAGGGATACAGGATTTACCACCGCAGCAGTTATCCAGCAAAAAATCACTCAGTGCTTCTACCAACTGCGCATTGGGTCTGTAAATAAGGTGACGGCTTTGACGTTCTACGACAAGCAGATCTGCGTTAACCAGCTCTTTTAGATGAAAGCTCAGCGTCGCATTGGGAATACCGAGTTTCTCCACAAGATCCCCCGGCGTTAGGCCGACATCCCCCCGCTGAACAATCAAGCGGAAGACATTGAGTCGTGACTCATGGCCTAGGGCGAGTAAAACAGTAATGGCGTCTTTGTTTTTCATATTTCCAATTTTATCGAAATATATGTTTCAAATGTATTACAACGCCCAGCGCTCCCGCTCAAGTCAAAGAAATTGAAGCTTCACCCTGAATGCCACTCTAATCGTCGTTGAGCTTATTTAGATGCTCGCAATCTCGCAGAGCAGAAGATGGCAGAAAAGACCGGCAAATCGTGCGCCTCAATTATGCCAACACCAGTTGACGATCAAACTCCCCCTGTTAATGCGAAGCGGAAGCGTCGATAGTCCGGGTTGGTTTAGGCACGAGCCAGATCAGGAATGCCGAAAAAATCAGCATAAGCGCTACGACCAACATCAATTCGTTCGTGGCTAACATCACGCTTTGCTCTGTGACCATACGCTCCAGAACAAGCAGCGCCTGAGGTTCTGGCATGCCCTGGTCGATCAATTGGTTATAAGTGATTTGCCCGGGATCAATCACGCCGACAAGCTCGGCACGATTACGGGTAATTTCGTCTTCCCAGTAAGACGTCACGATGGATGTAGCAATCGCTCCCGCAAGCGTACGCATGAAGTTCATCAGCCCCGCTGCCGAGTTGGTTTCGGCTTCATCAACACTAGCCAATGCAGCGGCGGTCGATGGAATAAAGAAAAATGGCATCCCCAAGCCCAACAACATCAGCGGGAAGGCTACATCCCAATAACCCATATCTGTGCTCGCAACAGTACGGTAGAGCGTCATCAGCGCAATCCAGATTACACCGACAAAAACGAGCTTACGCGGATCCATCTTCATGGACATTGCAGCAACAAATGGTGCTGTAAAAAAGGCGGTGATGCCAATCCATGCCGTGGTCATTCCGGCACCCGTAGCGGTATAAGCCATAAAACTCTGTAACCAGAGGGGTGTGAGCACATTGGCGGCAAAAAAACCGGCAAAGGTCAGCGAGATAGTCAGCACAGCAGCTGTGAAGCCCCTGTGCCGGAATACCCGCAAGTCAACAATCGGGTGCTCCGCAGTGAATTCCCAGATCAGGAAAGCGATAAAACCTACAACCGCAACGATCGCCAAACCAATAATGGTTATTGAAGAGAACCAATCTAGGTGCTTGCCTTCATCCAGCATGATCTGCAAAGCACCTACCCAAACAAGTAATAGAACAAATCCAACCACATCAATCGGATTACGAACAATTTTGGTTTCGTACCGGCGCAATATTTTCCAGCAGATATAAGCACAGGCTCCTGCGATCGGCAGGTTGATTAGAAAAATCCACGGCCAGCTGTAGTTATCGCAAATCCAGCCCCCCAGAATGGGGCCAAGCACTGGCCCGACCAGCGTAGTCATCGCCCAGATGCCGGTTGCGGCTCCCGCCTTCTCTTTCGGGAAAATGCGTAACATCAAAGTTTGCGACAAGGGCATCAACGGGCCGCCTGCCATACCTTGCAATACCCGGGCAAAAATTAAAAAGCCCAATGATGTTGAAAGCCCTGCCAATGCAGAACAAAGGCCAAAAGCCGCCATTGCTACAACAAAAACTTTGACAGAGCCATAGCGCTGAGTGAACCAACCGGTAAGCGGCACGGTAATCGCTTCCGCGACTGCATAAGAGGTAATGACCCAGGTCCCCTGGGTAGGCGTTACAGCAAGCCCACCGGCAATGGTAAGCACGGACACATTGGCAATCGTCATGTCCAGAATGGCAATCAGGTTTGCCATCGACAGGAACATAGCTGCAGCCCATAACTGCCAGCCAGTTAGCGGTTGCAGCGCCTTATCCACTGACATCAGTCACTGCGCGTATCGACACGCACCTGCATCGATACACCCACACTGAGTGGATTGGCGATCAGCTCTTCCGGTTGCAGGCTGATACGAACCGGAACGCGCTGGACTACTTTAATCCAATTTCCTGTGGCGTTCTGTGCAGGAATAGTTGCAAATGCAGCGCCCGTTCCACCGGAGAAGCCATCAACAACGCCCTGGTAAACCACTCGACTACCGTAAAGATCCGAAGTTAACCGGACCTTCTGACCCAGGTGAATTTTTTCTAGTTCGCTTTCCTTGAAGTTGGCATCGACGTGCAACTTATGCAACGGCACGATGACCATTAGCGGGGTGCCTGCACGCACGCGCTGCCCAAGCTGTACTTGACGCTTAGCAACTACGCCATCGATGGGTGATTTAATCGTCGTCCGTTCCAGGTTCAATGTAGCCTCACGAAAATTGGCACTGGCTTGAGCCAGATCATTCTCCGAACGTGTCAGCTCATCTGCCGAAACCGAGCCCGAACCCGAGAGCGCCTTGCGTCGATCAAAATCAATCTTGGCACGGTCAAAGTTAGCCTTGGCTTTATCATAAGTGACCTGCATATCGCGCGGATCGATCTCTACCAGAATATCGCCCGCCTTAACGCTGTTTGTATCAACCACATTAACGGCCTTGATGGTGCCATCTACTTCTGGCGTTACCTGGGCAATTTCGGTGGCGGTATAAGCATTATCCGTACTGATATAACGCGATCCATACAAACCCCAATACAGGCCAAAGATTAGCGCGCATACAGCAACGATGCTGCCCAGTACCATAAATGCTTTCTTGCGCTCGGCAAGTTGCTTCACGATCTGTTGTTTACGACTCATTGGGGAAATTCCTCACTCGTTTTATCTTGCTGTCGCACGGCAGCCGGATCAGTCTGATAGCCACCGCCTAGCGCTTTGGCTAGTGCCACATCGAGAATAAAGGCACGTGTACGCACATCGGTCTGTACGCGCCAACTGGTTAATAGCTCGTCTTCCGCAACAAGCACATCCAGGTAATTAGCCAGGCCACCCTTATAGCGGTTTGCAGCAACTGTTAGCCCCTGGGTCTGCGCAGCCACACTCTGATCAGCCAGGCGCACCTGCTTTTGCAGCTGTTTCAAACCAGCCGCTACATCGGCAACTTCGTTAAGCGCCTGAATCAGCGTCTTCTCGTAATTCGCGACGTTTTCATCGTATTCAGCACGTGCCACCTTAAGATCGGCTCTTAGCTTCCCACCGAGAAAAATTGGGAGATAAATCGCTGGGCCCGCATTACTCATATAGGAGCCAGACTCGATCAACTTGTTAATGCCTAGGGACTGTCCACCTACAAAAGCAACAATATTCACATTGGGATAAAAAGCGGCTTTACGTTGTTCGATGCGGCTTTGTGTAGCCTCTGCCTGCCAACGTGTCGCTACGATATCCGGGCGGCGCCCCACCAGATTGATACCAATATCCGCAGGTAACGCATAGTTCGCTTTGATCAAATTACTTGGGGGCTTAATCTGCAAACCCCGATCAGGACCCGCCCCTACTAAGGCAGCAAGGCGGTTTCGAGTCTCGGCAATCTTTACATCAATCTGCACCAGATCATTCTCTGCCAAATTCTTTTTGCCCTCGGCCTGACTGACTGCACCCGTATGCTCGAGACCCTGCTTCTGTCTTTCCGAAAACAGCACCCAGGTCTTGGTACGAATTTCCAATGCCTTTTCGGCTGTGGCGCGGTCTGCCATCAACCGTGCCAGATCGGCATAACTCCGCGCAATCGAAGTGGTGAGTATCAGCTTAGCTTGTGCCACTTCGGCATTTCTTGCCTGGCTTTCTGAAACAGCGGCCGCTAATGCAGCACGATTCTTGCCCCAGAAATCGATTTCCCAATTGAAGTTAAGCGTGGCTTGACCGTACGAATACCAACCTTGTGGCGTGTAGGGTGCCGGCACAATGTAATTGGTACTAACTTCCTGACCGAATACCGTGCCATTGGCTGAAAGCTGTGGGTACAGAATCGAACCCACTGACTGAGACTGCGCTTCTGACTTACGCAGGCGTGCCTGCGCTGCCTTCAGATCCGGCGCATCGTCCAGTCCTTCCTGTATCAGCTGATTCAGCTGGACGTCACCATACTTTTCCCACCAGCGATCAGTTGGCCAGCTTGCTTCGGGTGCCTGCAAAGCCAGCGTGCTTTTAAAAGCCTCAGGTGCTTTAGCATCGGCCACAGGGCCCAAAGCCGGCAGCGGTGCACAAGCGCAGAGCGCTGCAGCGACAACGCCACAGCACCCCATCCATCGCAGATGCTTATTAAAGAGCCGCTTCATTAGCCACCTGTTGCGCACAACTTCCATGTGTCCCGGGCAATTACAGCTTCTTCATCCGTTGGGATGACCCATACTTCAACCCGACTTTGTTCGGTAGAAATCCGATGCGCCTCGTGTATCTTGCTTCCATTGAGCGCCGGATCGATTTCTACCCCAGCCCAAGCCAATGCTGCACAGGCTTTGGCACGAATCATCGGAGATCGCTCACCAATACCGGCCGTGAAAACTATGCCATCCAGACCCTGAATGGACGCCATGGCAGTACCCGTCTGCTGCGCCAGCATGTAGATAAATAGTTCAACGGCCAATTGGGCCCCACTATCCACACTAGATTCCAGATCACGCATATCGTTAGAGATGCCCGATACGCCCAGCAAACCAGATTCTTTAATGAGTAGTTTCTCAATAGCAGCCGGCGCCATTTTGTATTGATCCATCAGATAAAGTGGGATCATCGGGTCCAGTGAACCACAACGTGTACCCATCATCAAACCATCCAGGGGGGAAAACCCCATTGAGGTGTAAGCACTCTGGCTGTTGACCAATCCGCAGAGGCTTGCGCCGCTGCCCAGGTGCATCACGACCGTCTTACCAATCGCAAGACGTGGTGACAATTGGGGCAGCTGCGTACTGATGTAATCGTAGGATAGGCCGTGAAAGCCCCAGCGGCGGATGCCTTTATCGCGATAACTCAGTGGTAGCGCGTAAAGATCAGCAATTTCCGATTTGGTACGGTGGAACGCAGAGTCAAAACAAGCCACCTGTTTAAGATCCGGGTGACTTGACCGCAGTAAGCGAATCGCTTCTATCTCGGCAGGCTGATGGCTGGGCACGATAGGGGCGTAGTGATCTAACACTTCCAGTACGGCATCATCAACCAAAACAGAATGCGGATACTCCGTACCACCAAGCACTACCCGGTGCCCCACAGCCGCTAGCTGATAGTCCTTAGCCTCGGTCTTAACATAATCAAGAATGATTTCGACCGCTTCAGCACGACGTTGAGGCTGCTCCCACTGGCGCTCATTAAGGGTATTGCCATCGGCATCTATCGCTTTGAAATGGGGCTGTGTCAGCAAGCCCTCGATCTGACCACCAAACAGCAATTCCGGTGAGCCATTAACGGCTTTATAAAGAGAAAACTTAACACTGGATGAACCTGCATTCAAACAAAGCAATGCGGGTAAATTTTGATTCATGACGCTATCCGTTCAAAATAAATTCGTAGTCTGACCTCGGCACATCTCAAAACGATGACAATGCGCTCGTCAGACCTTGTAGTAACTGCGGTACCAATCAACGAAACGACCAACCCCTTCGCTAACCGTCGTCGCTGGCTTAAACCCGACCCAGGCATCTAGTGCACGGGTGTCCGCAAATGTCTCAGTGACATCACCCGCTTGCAGCGGCAGGTAGTTTTTCTCTGCCGTCATTGCCAATGATTTTTCAATGGCCTCGATGAAGTCCATCAGCGGCACAGGGTCACTATTGCCGATATTGAAAATACGATATGGCGCGCGGCCGGTATGCGGCAATGGCTGCTGCGGATCAAATCTGGCATCTGGGGTTGCCGGTTTGTCGAGCACGCGGATAACACCTTCGACGATATCGTCGATATAGGTAAAGTCCCGACGCATCTTGCCTTCGTTAAAAACTTTGATCGCCTCTTTTTTCAGCATAGCGCTAACAAACAGAAAGAGCGACTGATCGGGGCGGCCCCAGGGGCCATAGACAGTAAAGAAACGTAGCCCAGTCACTGGCAAGTTGTATAGATGGCTGTAACTATGCGCCATAAGCTCATTAGCGCGCTTGGTTGCCGCATACAGGCTTACTGGGTGATCAACACTATCCGCCTCGGAAAAAGGCATTTTTTCATTGCCGCCGTAAACGCTAGAGCTGGAGGCATAAACCAGATGCCCCACTTTATTCTGGCGGCACCCTTCAAGCACATTCAGGAAACCCGTGAGGTTACAATCAGCATAGGTATGCGGATTCGTCACGGAATAACGCACACCTGCCTGTGCGGCTAGATGCACGACGCCATCAAATTCCTCTGTGGCAAACAGGTCGGACATCAGCCCGCGATCCACCAGGTCTCCCTTAATGAAACGAAAACCCGGAAATTTAGCCAATACGTCTAGGCGCCCGATTTTTAGGGCGGGATCGTAGTAATCATTCAGGTTATCTAGCCCCACCACCGTATCACCCCGTTCAAGGAGGCGCATAGCCGTGTGCATGCCGATAAAACCTGCAGCGCCGGTAACCAGAAAGTGACGAGACATGTATTAACACTCAACCATTTATAATGGGTACATTATCTCATTGACACCGCGATCCTGCCGATCCGGTCCTCCTCGTGACCCTACTATCGAATTTTTCCCCGCGATTCCGCCTTCAAAGCCTGCTTAGCCGACTGTGGCTGGGCATACTGGCGTGTTTTATGGTTGCCTGTGCGGGAATTACCCAACAAGATCCGAACGAATACATCAATGCCGCGGATTATGACCGTTTAAAGCTGGTATCTACCCAGCCTGGCGTCAAGATTTACCGCTATCTGAACCCGGAATTCAAACGCAGCGACTACCGCGCTGTAATGGTTGACCCGATTGTGCTCTACCAGGCCGCTGAAAAGGACCTAGGTAAAACAGGGATCAGTGAAGAAACCATCTATCGCATCCGCAACACTATGGATATTTCCATGCGCCAGCTGGTACGTAAACAATTTGGCATCAGCTACAAACCTGGTCAACGCGTTGCCCGCCTAAGCACCGCCATTACCGGTGTAATCGTAGAGGGCGGAGCCTTTCGACCCAAACAACTGGTCCCCATTAGCACCGTACTCAAAGCCGCTGGCAAGGGTACCTACATTGGCGGCAGCCAGCCGCAACTCATGGTAGAAGCCAAACTGCTGGATAGCGTTTCAGGCAAGCTACTGGGAGAAGGTGTCTATCTGGTTTCCAGCGAACAATTCCGCAGGGAAGTAGATTCCCCCGAGAAGTTCCAGGCGTTAGCCAGCCAGTGGGTTAAAACTGCGATTGGTGTGGCTTCAGGCTTGCGTTAAAAGTTTTCCACCAAAAGACCATAAGCCCAGCAGATACCAACGCACAGACCCCTGAGAAAACAAAGGCAAACTCAGCCGAGTAGTCCTGATAAAGCCAACCAAACACAATTGATGCAGGCAGGAGACATAGGCCTGTAATCATATTGAACCAACCAAATGCGGTTCCTTGATGGGCCTTATCGGCTAAATCAGCCACCATCGCCTTTTCCACGCCTTCAGTGGCCGCGAGAAACAAACCGTAGAGCGCATAGAGCGCAAATAACCATAAGCTGCCATGGCCCAGATAAGCCAGAACTATATAAACAACCCCATAAGCTGCATATCCGGCAAATAGTAGGCGTAACCGGCCGATACGATCAGACCAGGCGGCAAGTGGCGTTGAAAAAAGCGTTGGAATAACGGATACCGCTGCCCACAACAGCGGTATGTCCTGCTGAGCGATACCCAAATCTCCGGCCCGCAATAGCAAGAACATATTTGAAGCGTTGCCTAACGAAAAAATCCCTACAACAACCAGGTAGCGTTTCATGGCGCTACTTATCCGGTGGTCCCGCCAATTGAATTTGGGGAGATGATCAAAAGACTCACCTGGTTCATCTTTAAGGCAAAGCGCAAGAATCACGCACAAACTGGCCGGTACCGCCGACCAGAGAAAAATTTCCTTTAACGGGATGTCAGAGGCCAGCAGCGCCCAGGCCACTAAGGGCCCCACTACCGCGCCCGCATTATCCATAGCTCGGTGAAAGCCAAACGCTAAGCCACGTTGATTGGGCCCCACCACCGCTGCCAGAAGCGCATCTCGAGGTGATGTGCGTAGCCCTTTGCCAACGCGATCGCTAAATCGGATCAGCATGAGCCAGGGCCAACTTGTAACAAACGCGATAAGTGGACGTCCCAATCCCACCAAGCCATAACCGACCACAATCCAGGGTTTAGCCTGACGAGTTCGATCCATCAGCACACCAGAAAATAGCTTGAGTAAGCTGGCAGTTGCTTCTGCGACGCCTTCAATCAGGCCCAAAGCCTTTGGCCCGGCCATCAAAACAGCCGACAGATAGAGGGGGATGAGCGGATACAACATCTCGCTGGCACTATCGTTCAACAAGCTGATCAAACCAATCAACCAGACCGTGCGGGGTAAGTGTGCAAGGGATTTGAACAGCTGCATTGGTTATGCCTCTCAAGCCATGTATGGACTATAGCCGAGAAACAAACGGGCAACAAAAAACCCGCTTAATCAGCGGGCTAAGAAACCTTGAACCCAGAGATACCTTTAGCAGCCTGATAACCCTAAACAGACTCAATAGTCTCTAGTAAACTCCTGTCTATTCACTTAAACGTTAGAAACAAATTTCAATCCCTGAAAATCGCAAATCTTGTGTGATGCTAAGTGGCGAATGTCGCTCCACCTTGTCGCCCTCAACTTCGAAAACTAAACTGAAAGACGCATCGAGCGATTTTGCGTCTTTAATATCTTGCAGCAACTTCCCGTAGTTCTGACTTGATCTCTTCCAGACACCGCTTGCGGCAGCGCCTTCGCCTTTGGCAAGAACGCTAATTCTGAACAAATCACTTTCTGAGTATTCAGGAAGCGTTGGTTCGACGCGTAGCAAACAGGTCATCCCTTCACCGATTCCACTCATTGAAGCGACGTTACCCGTTCCCTCGTTCGGCGACTCAAATGAGCCATCAAGAACAGCATTCAGAATTATTGAATTGTTTTTTTGCTCTGACGAGTCAATGACAATCTTAACCTTTTCCACCTTAAACTTCATCACCATTACTCCAACGGAGGCCCGTACTGGTTAACTCCAGCAACTCCCTTGATAAGCATTAAGTCTAATAGATAAAGAAGGTTTACAAGGGGGATAAATATCAGCAAACAGAACCATCCCGAACGACCTCGATCATGGTTCCTCTTCGACTGCAACGCAAGGTTTGTCCAAACCAAAAAAACCTGAATAGGAAGAAAGAGCAACACACCAACCTCGCCATCATTCTCGACAAACGCAGGGCTATACAGCACGAATGAGAAAGCTAAACCCAATAGAAGCAAAAACACCCAACCTGTAATAAAAGCCTTTCGATTAATTCGACCTTTGAACGAAAAAAGCAGCTCCTTCACGGCAAACCTCCCTAAATCGGTTTTTTTCTTCTGCTTGTGTAGAGACGTAAAAGTTCAGCTTTAACTGCTACTTCGTTAAGTCTAATACTTTTCCATTCTACACACTAAAAAGTCCGTGCTGGCAGACAAGCGTCTGCCAGTATCTTGATAGGCATTTGCTCACCATAGAAATTGACCGTGAAACCATGAACCGCAATATTGCACTTATCCACGAGAGGCTTAGGTGAATTTAATGCTTTTTAGAATGACTGCTTCCCTCTAATTTCGCAGTAGGTCTTATATCGCCTGATTGCCTCTTCATAGGCCATCGTCATACGCATCCCCTCCTGCATTTTGAACATCGATGCAGGGTAATCAAGTGCACCAAGTTCCTTAGCAGCCAGCAATCTTGTCTGCAAAGGAACTTCTTCGGAATCTGCAACTGAGGAGAGGTATGACATAGGCGAAGACTCGAAGTCGTTAGGGCAAGGATAATCATTACTCTTCAGATAGTCGTAGAGATGTTCAACCATCATTTTCTTGCCACGCCAATTGAAGTAAATCCACTGCCATATGCTATTTCTGCTCCAAACGAGGAGGTAAACAACATTTAGGGCCACTACTGCAAACAAAACACCCCACCCTTCAAACTTGAAGAAGTGAGCCAGTACCAAAGCAATTACTACATCGGGAACGAAGCCTATGAAGGCGTTGAGAATCCAGTTCCGCTTGTTTTGGCTTTCAAATTGCATGATTAGTAACTATAAGTCTGGCACTCAACACCACCCATACCTCTTTTACAATCTGTTCTTATTGGATTAGATAGCGTTCCGGGCGCATTTAGTGGGCGGGGTTGATTAATCTGCTGCTGTTGAACTTGCTGTTGATTCGCTTGATTAATCATCATCATTGTTTGTGCAGCGGCCTGTCTATTTTGAGCTGCAGCCTGATCTTGCATTGCCTGCGTTTGTATTTGTTGATTTCGGAGCTGTGCATCACGTTGCGAACGCTCATCCTGACGAGACGTCAGCTCGGAACGTGACTCCAATTTATTCTTTTGCGCGGCTTTTAAATAATCACCGTAGCTTATTTTTCCAGCCCAAAGATCAGCCCTAAGTTGCTTTTTCTTTGCCTCTAATGCCCTACTGTTTTCTATATACATAGTCGGTGCATTATTTGAAGCATAAATTTGCTGTTGCTTTGCAAAGCAATCAGAAATGATCTCATCCCAGGCAAGAATTGCATTCTTTTCCTTTCCGCTGGCTTTTTTCATGGAGGATAGCTGCACTATAGACGGCTGCCTACCTGTTCCTAGTGCTAAATTTGCTCTTATCGGATCTAAACGAGGATCTGTTGCAAGTTGTTCCGTACAGATTTGAGCAAGCTCATCTTGCTGCATTCGACTAGTAGCCGCTGATGGCCTGCCTTCAACTGAACAAACCTGCACGCAGCCTTTGTAAGCATCTGTACATTGATGCTGCTGCATAATCGGAAACATCGTGAACCCACTCACGCAACGTGAATAGGTATCCGTGCACTGCTGGGCACACGCAGGATCTGCCTTACTAAAATCAATGTCACTAACACTTGCACACCCTGACAGACCGAAAATAAACCCGAACAGGACTACTGCTTTCTTCATGATAGCTACCAATATAAATTCACTTTGCTCAATGTAGCATAAAAGCTGTCGCTTATCAGGCTGTGGCGCAACAGTCACTGCTAAGCAAAACTGCCGGTCATGAGTCAGCAGACAGTAGAACAATTACGAGCAAACTTAGCAGCCAATCTAAAAACACTTCGGGCTGCCCGCGGCTACGCCCAAGACGCACTCGCATTAGATAGTGGCGTACATCGGACGATGCTGAGCAAAATTGAGCGTTGCCTTACCAATCCCAGCCTGGCCACACTTGTCAGACTGGCGAACACGCTAGATGTTGCAGTTTCAGAACTTCTTCAGCACCGTCAGTAGTTAGCTCACCGTTTGAAGGCACGGCGCGACTACGACTATTTCATCTTCTGAGCGCAGCCGCCTACCCCCTTATGTCAAAAGGTGTGTCCACGCAAATAAATGGGTAAATTGAGCACGATTTGCTACCACTAGTGCTACCACCCCAAAGCAAAAAAGCCTCTAAGTTGTTGAACTTAAAGGCTTTTTAGGAAGTGGCGGAGAGGGTGGGATTCGAACCCACGGTACCTTTCAGTACGCCTGATTTCGAGTCAGGTACATTCGACCACTCTGCCACCTCTCCGACTTTCCAATTATAACACGACCAACTTTACTATGCTGCCCTCATCGATTTCACCCCCATGCTAAAGTGGTTAAGTGCCGCAAAGATAGTTTCACCTAATGACGCTCCCGGACCCTCCCCTTTCTAAAAGTGCTCCAAGATTGTCCGCGCTCACCCGCCGGACACGGGAAGTCGTGCGCCGTTTCAATGCTGCACCCCGCTGGGCGCTCTGGCTGAAGGCCACAGTATTGGCTGGCGGTTTGTTACTGGGTATTTTTTACCTCATGCCTCATATACAGCCGCTGATGCTTTCCCAAGATCTAGTGGTGGGGACACGTGAGACCCCTACCAGTTTCATGCGTGACAAAACCACTGACTCAGAAGGCAAAGCCATCCTCCTAGAAAGTGGCTTTGACCATGATCTGGTGGAAGCTTTTGCCAAATCGATGGGCAAGTCCGTCAAGTTCGTGGTGGCTGAAAATGAGGAAGCGCTGCACCGTCTCGTAGAACGTGGTGAAGTTCACATGGCGGCTGCCTGGCTCACCAAACGTTTTGTAGAAGCGCCCAGCAACCGGAACCTAACGGGATCGGATGATGAGCAAATGCCACAGGCTTCTCTGTTGCGTGCCTCTTCAGCCTACGCCCAGGAACCACTGGTACTGGTGCAACCGGACGATGTTGCCCCGCTGGAATCTATTAAACAGCTCCATAAGACAACCGTGCATGGGCTCAATGCCAGCAGCAACATACTCTGGCTTAACCAGCTCGAGCGTCAGAAGGTCGTGCCCAAACTAGAAATACATCAGGATTGGAACGAGCTGGATTTACTGAAGGCCGTTTCTGAACGAAAAATCGCTCTGGCCATTGTGCCGCGATCAGTTTTTAGAATCGGTATTAATTACTATCCCGGCATTGATGCAGCGCTGGCGGTTGGCGATACAGAAGATATTGTCTGGGCCTTTCCCAAACGCAGCGGTGATGCACTCGTGCTGCAGGCCAATAAATTTCTGGCAACCGCCGAGCAGGATGGCACACTGCGACAGCTGCGCGATCGGTATTTTGGTGCGGTTGAACGTTTGCAGGAAGCAGACCGTAGCGTGTTTCTTACCCGCATGAAAACCCGCTTGCCGCAATATCTGTCCCAGTTCAAACGGGCACAGTTGGCTAGCGGTTATGACTGGCGACTTCTTGCCGCGCTGGCGTATCAGGAATCTCACTGGGACGGCTCATTGGTGAGTCCGACTGGCGTTCGAGGATTAATGATGCTGACAGGAGATACCGCCGACCGACTAGGTGTGCGTAACCGCCTGGATCCTTATGAAAGCATCATGGGCGGTGCACGCTATCTTGATATGCTGCGGGATGAAATTCCGGCGACGGTACCGGAACCAGACAGAACCTGGATGGCGATTGCTTCATACAACGTCGGGCCGGCACAGATTAATTCAGCTCGGAGTTTGGCAAAGAGCCAGAAGCTGAATCCTGATTCATGGGCGGATATTAAGAAAACCCTGCCGCTACTCGGCCAAACCAAAAGCGGCACCAAGATTCGCGGAGGTGAAGCCGTAGTAACCGCTGAGAATGTAAGGATGTACTACGCAATCCTCTCGCGCAGCTACCCTGCCACCACCAGCTTTAGCCTTACGGCGCCCACGCGCACTTATGGCGTGAGCGCACCTAAGTCTGGATCAGGCTTGCGCTGAGATAACTTTAAGACCGCCCATATAAGACTGTAGGGCCTCTGGCACACGTACGCTGCCATCCGCCTGCTGATAGTTTTCTAGAATAGCCACCAGCGTACGGCCAACAGCTAAACCCGAACCATTCAGGGTATGCGCAAGCTCCGGCTTACCTTGGGCATTACGGAAGCGTGCCTGCATGCGTCGTGCCTGGAAGCTACCAAAGCTGGAGCAGCTAGAAATTTCACGGTAGGTATTCTGCGCTGGCAACCAGACTTCAAGATCGTAAGTCTTTTCAGCTGAGAAACCCATGTCGCCGGTGCAAAGCACGATGCGGCGATACGGCAAGCCGAGTTTTTCCAGCATGGTTTCAGCGTGACGGGTTAAAGCTTCATGTGCTTCGGCCGCAGCTTCCGGCGTCACGATCTGAACGAGTTCCACCTTGTCGAACTGGTGCTGGCGAATCATGCCACGCGTATCACGCCCACCTGACCCGGCTTCCGAACGGAAGCATGGTGTATGACAAACCCACTTCAGCGGCAGTTGTTCGGCTGGCGTAATCGTATCGCGCACGAAGTTGGTCACCGGTACTTCAGCCGTAGGAATCAGATAATACGGTTCGCTTTCGCCACGGGGAATCTGGAACAGGTCTTCGGCAAATTTGGGTAGCTGGCCGGTCCCGTACAGACTGGCGCTGTTTACCATGTAAGGCGCATAGAGTTCGGTGTAGCCATGTTCGGCAGTGTGTGTATCCAGCATGAACTGGGCAAGCGCCCGATGCAGCCTTGCCACAGGGCCTTGGAGAATGACAAACCGGGAGCCGGTGAGCTTGGTCGCGGTTTCGAAATCCATGCCATTGAGGCCGGCACCAATATCTACATGATCTTTAACTTCAAAATCGAAGCTGGGCATGGTGCCCCAACGCTTGATTTCAACGTTGTCGTTTTCATCAGCACCCACCGGCACATCTGCACCCGGTAGATTAGGCAATGCCGAAGTGAAACGATTGATGTCTTCGAGCAATACAGACAGGCGCGCTTCAGAAGCTTTCAGCTCATCGCCCAACTGGCCGACTTCCGCCATCACCGCGCTGGCATCTTCACCCTTACCCTTGAGCATGCCGATCTGCTTAGAGAGGCTATTACGCTGTGCCTGCAGATCCTGCGTCCGCTGTTGCAAGGTCTTGCGTTCGGCCTCAAGGGCGTGGAAGGGTGCGAAGTCAATGTCGCCGCCACGGGTGGCTAAACGTTGAACCACTTCTTCAGGCTGGGTACGCAATAGCTGGATATCAAGCATTTCGGTCTAACTCTTTCAATTGGGCAAGTCGTTCTTTGATGCGGGCTTCAAGCCCGCGATCTACCGGCTGGTACCAGGACACGTCCGGGAACCCTTCGGGGAAATAGTTGGCGCCAGCAGCATAGCCACCAGCTTCATCGTGTGCATGCCGATACCCCTCACCATGTCCGAGTTCTTTCATCAGACGTGTGGGCGCATTACGCAGATTCATCGGCACCGGCCGTGACTCATCGTCACGCACGAAGGCACGCACCTGATTATACGCGCGGTAAGCTGCATCCGATTTGGAGGTGGAAGCCAGATAGAGTACGGCATTGGCCAGTGCGAGTTCTCCTTCTGGTGACCCCAGACGCTCGTAGGTTTCTGCAGCCTGGAGGGCAATCTGTGCGCCACGCGGATCGGCTAGGCCAATATCTTCCCAGGCCATGCGCACCAAACGACGCGCCAGATAGCGGGGATCTGCACCACCATCAAGCATGCGGACAAACCAGTACAGTGCGGCATCCGGATTAGAGCCGCGCACGGATTTATGCAGCGCCGAGATCTGATCGTAAAAGGCATCGCCCCCTTTATCGAAACGCCGTAAATTCTGCGCCAGGGTATTGGCCACGAAGTCAGCGCTGATTTCTGCCACACCACTGGCCTTGGCTGCCGCTAAAGTCTGTTCGATCAGATTGAGTAGTTTGCGTGCATCGCCATCGGCAACCCCGATCAAACGGGTGCGAGCTTCGTCACTGATTTTAGCCTCTGGCAATGTGGCCAGTGCACGGTCAAACAACTCAGCCAATTCCTCACTGGTCAGCGACTTAAGCACATAGACGGCTGCCCGAGAAAGCAACGCGGCATTGACTTCAAATGACGGATTCTCAGTCGTAGCGCCAATGAAGGTCACCAAGCCCGATTCAACATGAGGCAAGAATGCATCTTGCTGGGATTTATTAAAGCGGTGCACTTCATCCACAAACAAAATCGTCCGACGACCCGTCTGCCGTGCTTTGTCAGCAAAGGTAATGGCTTCGCGAATTTCTTTAACGCCTGCCAGCACCGCTGACAAAGCAAGAAACTCGGCATCACAATGGCGAGCGACCAATCGAGCTAGTGTGGTTTTACCGGTACCGGGCGGCCCCCAGAAAATCATCGAATGCGGATTACCACTTTCCAGTATTAGCCTTAGTGGTTTGCCCGGCCCCAGCAAATGCGTTTGCCCGACGACACTTTCCAGTGTCTGTGGCCGCAGCTTCTCTGGCAACGGCGCATACGCCGATGGCGTTACGGTAGACGCAGCGTCGGCAAATAAATCCATGGTGTTTACTGTTTCAACACATCTGCGCCCGCAGGCGGCGTAAAGCGAAACAAACTGGCTGGTGCATCACCATTACGCACGACATTGGTAAAGGCCAGTGTAGTGATTTGCCCAAAGCTATCTTCCAGCACCATGCCCTTGAGTTCATTACCGGCCAGGCCAATGCGAATGCGCACAAAGCCGGTGTCGTTCTGCTTGGGCTCAGCGATGACCCATTCTGCACCGGCGTGTTCGCCATCGGCCTTAAAACTAAACCGTTGCTCGGCATCGTTATCGCCCGCCAACAATGCCGCCGGCGTGCCACCCAGGGCCTTCTCGGATTTGCGCACAATCACTTGCTTAAGTTCCGGGTCATAGAGCCAGATCCGACTACCATCACCCACCATCAGTTGCGTATAGGGCTTATTGATTGACCAACGGAATTTACCCGGCCGACTAATGGCCATGGCGCCTTGACTCTTGCCGCCACCGATGCCGCCTGCGGAAGACTGAGCAAAATCAGCCTTGAGGGTTCGTGTCTCACGCAGCCAGCTCTTGAGATCAGCGACGCTATCGGCCCAGGCACTACCAGAGATCAGACAAAATGCGGCGAGGCATGCAACGGTGCGTTTATTCAAAATCATGAGCCTTATTCATCACCGGCACGATTCGGTGCCAGCACTTCACGACCACCACGGCCATCCATCGTAGACACCAAACCTGCTTTTTCCATGGCTTCAATCAGACGTGCCGAACGGTTATAACCGATACGCAGATGGCGCTGCACCAACGAAATAGAGGCTCGGCGATTCTTGAGGACGATCTCAACGGCCTGGTCATATAGCGGATCGGCTTCGGCATCATTATCGACACCTTCACCATCACCACCTTCACCTTCCGTTACCCCCGTCAGAATGCCTTCTTCATATTCTGGGGCACCCATCTGTTTGAGGTAATCCACGACGCGGTGGACTTCTTCATCGGCCACAAAGGCACCATGCACACGCTGCGGGTAACCAGTACCCGGAGGCAGATACAACATATCACCTTGACCAAGCAGTGCTTCGGCACCCATCTGATCCAGAATCGTTCTGGAGTCGATCTTGCTAGAAACCTGAAAGGCAATACGCGTTGGGATGTTCGCCTTGATCAAACCGGTGATTACATCCACGCTTGGACGTTGTGTCGCGAGGATCAGATGGATACCGGAGGCACGTGCTTTCTGCGCTAGGCGGGCTATCAGTTCTTCCACCTTCTTGCCGGCCACCATCATCAGATCGGCCAGCTCATCAATCACAACGACGATGTGCGGCATGCTGCGCAGAGGTTCCGGCGCTTCGGGCGTGAGCGTCAGCGGATTAGGAATCGGCTCACCCTTCTCGGCTGCCTTCTGGATGTGCTCGTTGGCACTGGCCAGGTTACGCACGCCCAGTTTGGACATCACCTTATAGCGGCGTTCCATTTCAGCCACACACCAGGTCAGCGCATTGGCCGCCTGGCGCATATCGGTCACGACGGGTGCCAGCAGATGCGGGATACCTTCGTAAATCGACAACTCCAGCATTTTTGGATCAACCAGGATCAGACGGACGGCCTCTGGCTCTGATTTATAAAGCATGGAAAGAATCATGGCATTGACGCCCACGGACTTGCCAGAACCGGTGGTGCCGGCCACTAGCAAGTGGGGCATCTTGGCGAGATCGGCCACGATGGGAATGCCGCCAATATCCTTACCCAGCGCCACGGTAATCGGCGAGGTCATGTTGTGATACGGACGAGAAGACAAAATCTCGGAAAGACGCACGGTCTGCCGTTTGGCATTAGGTAGCTCAAGCGCCATGCAGGATTTGCCAGGCACGGTTTCAACCACACGGACCGACACCATGGCTAGTGCGCGCGCGAGATCCCGCGCGAGATTAACAATCTGCGAGCCCTTAACGCCTACGGCCGGTTCAATCTCATAACGGGTAATCACTGGGCCGGGATAGGCCGCAATCACTTTCACTTCCACACCAAAATCAGCCAGGCGCGTTTCAATGAGGCGCGAGGTGAACTGCATGGTTTCTTCTGTCGGCATGTCGGTTGGCGGTTGTGCCGGATCAAGCAAGCTCAGTGGTGGCAGCGTGCCGCCCTCAACAGCCTCAGGGAACAGAGGTACTTGCTTCTCACGCTCTTTACGTTGAACTGCTTTGCGCGACACAGGCACTTCTACGGGGGCAGCCGGTTCAATAAAAACTGGCTCCATGGGTTCTGCGCGCTTTTGTTCGACCGTTGCCTCGCGCTGTTGCGCTACTTCCTTACCGATGCGGCGATCCTGCCAACTCTCTACAGCACGACCACCCCCACCGACTGCACGTTCCATGAATGCGCCGGTCTCTTCAAAAAGCACCATCCAGGGAAGTCCACTAAAGGCACGCCAACTTAACAACAGCAAGCAACCCATAATCAATGTGGCGCCGGTAAAGCCAAAAGCCTGACCGATCAAAGTTGCCAAGCCTTCTCCCAGGACGCCACCCGGGCCCATAGGCAGAGAGCTGCCACTCGTGTGAAAACGTAAAGCGGCAAAAGTGGAAAGACAGACTAACAAGGCTAGAAAGCCGCCCATCGTCAGCCAAAGTGGTCGAACTTCCGGCTCAACCGCTTCACGCAGGGCACGCTGGCGCTCTCTCCAGCCAATAAATATCAATACCAGAGGCAATAGCGCCCAAAGCCAGGCGGCGCCACCAAATAGATAAAACAGCAAATCCGACATCCACGCCCCGAAACGACCCATGGGGTTGGTTACCCGACCAGCGGGCCCAGAATGTGACCAGGCTGGATCGGCGGGATTAAAGCCCCACAAAGCCAGGACGGCTACTAAGGCTATAAATCCCAGGACAGCCCAACGTGCCTCCTGCATCAGCGCCCTGATGCGTTCAGGAAGCGTACGGGGGCCATCAATGCGCTGGGTGACGGATCGGCTGAAAAGTCGAGTCATGGATAAATAGAATGCCCGTTATCGGGCTGGTGATGACGTAAGGAACGATTATAATCCTTGTAGTTAACGAATTTTCGGCCTTACCCCAAGAGTGCCGCACCACTTTCAGGAGCTTTCATGTCTGCCAACGCCCGTCATATCCCTTTACTGATTCTTGGTTCCGGGCCAGCCGGCTACACATCGGCCATCTACGCGGCACGCGCCAACCTGAAACCCGTGCTGATTACCGGCCTGGCGCAAGGGGGTCAACTGATGACCACGACCGAGGTCGATAACTGGCCAGCCGACGTCAATGGCGTGATGGGGCCGGAGCTGATGGCACGGTTTGAGCAGCATGCCGCTCGTTTTGAAACAGAAATGGTGTTTGATCATATTCATACCGTTCGCCTCGGCCAGCGCCCTTTTGAACTGGTTGGCGATGCCGGTACGTACACCTGTGATGCGCTGATTATCGCCACGGGTGCATCGGCACAATATCTGGGCCTGCCCTCGGAAGAGAAATTTGCCGGTCGCGGCGTGTCGGCCTGCGCCACCTGCGATGGATTTTTCTATCGCAATCAGGAGGTTGCAGTTGTCGGCGGCGGCAACACGGCGGTAGAAGAAGCGCTCTACCTCGCCAATATTGCCAGCAAAGTCACCCTGATCCACCGTCGCGAGAAATTCCGTGCCGAAAAGATCATGGTCGATAAACTGTACAAACGCGTTGAAGAAGGCAAAATTGTCCTGGAGCTCAATTCAACGCTGGATGAAGTACTGGGTGACAACACCGGCGTTACGGGTGCTCGCATCAAGGCTGCTGATGGTTCGACCAAGGATAAGGAACTACGCGGCGTGTTCATCGCCATCGGTCACAAACCGAACACCGATATGTTCGCCGGCCAAATGGCCATGGAAAACGGTTACATCATCACCCGTATGGGCAATAACGGCTTCGCAACAGCAACCAGCGTACCGGGCGTCTTTGCCGCCGGTGACGTACAGGATCACAACTACCGCCAGGCCATTACCTCGGCTGGCACCGGTTGTATGGCAGCGCTGGATGCCGAACGCTTCCTCGATAGTCTGGCTCAAGGCCTTGATGTCGCACTTCGCGCCTGGACCCCGGCTGCCTGAGCTCACCACTATTCATTGTTTACCGGTACGTAGCTATGCCGGCCAAACTTTCTGAGGAAGAGCAGGCGCTGTTTCTCTCGGAAGTATCGGATGCAGCGCCACTCAAGGCAGACCCTCGGGCGGATTTGAGACCGAAGCCGCCACGTCCGGTGGCAAGACAGCGCCATCTGGACGATCAGGCTGTGCTGCATGAACTGATTCATGCGCCGATCCAGCTGGCTGACCGGCTAGAAGGTGGCGATGAGCCCATCTACTTACACCGCGGCGTGTCTATGCAGGTGCTACGCGATCTACGCCGTGGGCGTTGGGTCATCCAGCGCGAAATTGATTTGCATGGCCATACGAGAGATGCCGCACGCGAGGCGCTGGCAAATTTTCTCAACCGGTGTTTACACCAGGGACTACGTTGCGTACGTGTAGTCACAGGTCGGGGATTGCGATCGCCGGGCCAAGTGGCTGTTCTGCGGGTACTGACGAGAAACTGGTTGGTACAACGCCAAGAAGTGCTGGCTTATTGCCAGGCAAAACCGGTCGATGGGGGAGAAGGGGCATTGATTGTGTTGCTGAGAAATCAGCATCGCCCACAGCCTAATGACTTAAGGAAGGATGTGACGTGAAAATTTCTGCTATCTGGAAAACCGAACGGCGTTTATGGCAGATGGGTGCCTTAATCCTGCTCGTACTCTCGCTCACGCTTACCCATTTCTACAAAGACCGTTTACTCAATCTGGTCATCGATGAGCCACTGGCAACCCAAATTAGCCCACCACCCTGCAACCTGAACCGTACTGCCTGTGCCCTCCCGATCATGACGCCGGTGGCATCGGAAGCACCATGGACTTTCAGTATTACACCCCGGCCAATCCCGGTGAGTGCGCCGTTGGTGTTTACACTAACGCCACCAGAACGGGTGCTAATGCCCCATACACCTAGTGCCGTCTGGGTAGATCTCACCGGCGACAGCATGGACATGGGACTGATCCGAATCGCGCTGCAACAGCAAGCCGATGGACAGTGGCAGGGTACTGGCAGCATTCCCGTTTGTGTCTCTGGTGCGATGCGCTGGCGTGCACGCTTACAAATGGCCCTCACACAAACAACCTTACAAGCCGACTGGATTTTTACGGCCCCCGAGTCTGACGCACGTCACTGATAACATCACTACCTCATGAAAATTGCCACCTGGAACGTCAACTCGCTCAATGTTCGACTGCCGCATCTGCTGGACTGGTTAAGCGCCGCCAAGCCAGATGTCGTTGGTCTCCAGGAACTCAAGTGCGAGGACGCCAAGTTTCCACTCGATGCTATTCGTGACGCAGGGTACCAAGCGGTTTTTGCCGGGCAAAAAACCTATAACGGCGTCGCCCTGCTCTCGCGGGAACCGGCTAATGATATACAACGTGGCATTCCTGGTTATGAGGATCCGCAACAACGCATCATTGCGGCCACTATCGGTGGCGTACGCGTGGTGAACGGCTACTTTCCTAATGGGCAAGCGCCAGGCAGTGAAAAGTTTACTTACAAAATGGACTGGCTCGCTCACCTAACCGCTTGGCTCGACCACGAGATGCGTGCGCACCCGGCGCTATGTCTGATTGGTGATTACAACATTGCTCCTACGGACGCTGATGCGCACCCGGACTGGAAAGAGGCCATTCACGTCTCCCCCCTCGAACGCGAGGCTTTCGCCGCAATTGAAGCCCTCGGTTTACAGGATGTGTTCCGACGCTTCGAGCAACCGGAAAAGAGCTTTTCCTGGTGGGATTACCGAATGAATGCGTTTCGCCGTAACTTCGGTTTGCGCATCGACCATATTCTCGCGAGTGGCCCGCTGGCCGATCGCTGTACTGAATGTGTGATCGATAAGTCGCCACGTGTCCTTGAACGACCGTCTGACCACACACCGGTTATCGCGACGTTTAAAAACTAGTGCGGCAGCTGCTTGGCCAGCGCAACAAAGTTTGCCTCACTGAGCTGTTCGGCGCGTTCCGTCGGGTCAACACCTGCCGCTTCAATCTGTTCACTGGTCAGCAAGGGCTTGAGCGTATTTCTGACCATCTTGCGACGTTGAGAGAAAGCTGCATTCACGACACGCCGTAACGCCGCTTCATCCACCGGCAAACGCTCTGCCATTGGTCGCGGGATCATGCGTACGACTGCCGAATTCACTTTAGGCGCCGGGTCAAAAGATTCAGGCGGCACATCGAGCAATGGTTCCAAATAGCAATAGCGCTGCAACATGACCGAGAGGCGGCTACGATCGGAATGACCCGGTGGTGCCACCATTCGATCTACCACTTCCTTTTGTAGCATCACGTGAATGTCACGAATCGCTTCGACTTTATCAAGCAGATGAAAAAGGATGGGCGTTGAAATGTTGTAGGGCAAGTTACCAACCACTCTGAGATCAGGGCCGAGGGTAGAAAAATCAAAAACCAGCGCATCACCACCGTGAATAGTCATTTGCTGACGTGTGTATTTCTTTTCCAAACGGGCAATCAGATCCCGATCCAGCTCGACCACATGCAGGTGACCGGCACGCTCGAGGAGCGGTTGCGTTAACGCGCCCAGACCCGGACCGATTTCCACAACCCGCTCACCCGGCCGGGGATTTACCGCATCGACGATGCCGTGGATGATGCCTTGATCAATTAGAAAGTTCTGGCCGAAACGCTTACGCGCTTTGTGTCCTGTTTCCTGGGCAAGCTTACTGTGCGGTCGATTCATTGGATCTGCTTTCTGGCAAGCTGAGCAGCCAGCGTCACTGCCGCGTAAAGGCTACCCGGGTCGGCAACTGGCGTATCGCCATCGAGCCGTCGGCCTGCCAGATCCAGTGCCGTGCCATGGTCTACCGACGTCCGAATAATGGGCAGGCCAAGGGTGATGTTAATACCCTGTCCGAAGGTGGCATATTTGAGTGGCGCCAGTCCCTGGTCGTGATACATCGCCAACACGGCATCTCCCTGCCGCAACACTCGTGGCGTAAACAGGGTATCAGCCGGCAAAGGTCCGACTAGATGCATTCCTTCTGCACGCAATTGCTCCAACGTCGGGATGATCGTATCAATTTCTTCGTGGCCCATGTGACCACCTTCCCCAGCGTGGGGATTGAGCCCGGCCACCAAGATACGTGGGTCAGACAGGCCGAACTTGGTCCGCAAATCATGATCCAGAATGCGCAACACAGACGTTAATGTCTTTGCGTTGATTGCGGCTGGCACGTCTGCAAGAGGCAAATGCGTTGTCGCCAACGCAACACGCAAAGGTCCGTGCGGTGTATCACCGGCGAGCATCATGACCACTAAGGGCGTATCAGTCTGCTCGGCAAGATATTCGGTGTGTCCGGTAAATGGTCGTCCTGCCTCATTAATCACCCCTTTGTGCAAGGGCGCAGTCACCATGGCAGCAAATTCGCCTGAACGGCATCCGGCAATAGCTCGATCCAGCAACGCAATAACGTAATCACTATTAACGGTATTCAATGCACCCGTAACGACTTGGCCGTGCGTGTGGATATCACACACGGTAATTTCGCCCTGCTTGGAGGAGCCAATCGGTCCGCTCACTTCGTAATGTCTAAAAGCAACCTGTGCACCGATTTCTTGCGCACGTGATTTTAATAACTTCAGATCGCACAACACCACGAGTTCATCCGGCCACGCTTTTTCAGCAAGGCGCAGGCACAGATCAGGACCTATACCTGCGGGCTCACCCGAGGTAATGGCAAGGCGAACTGGCGTCATTGGTCATCCAGACGGATCTCGACGTAAGCTCGGTCCCGAACTTGTCGTACCCATTCCTGATTGGCTTCTTCCAGTTTACGCTGACGCAACGCCATGGTGGCGCGTTGGCGTTGGCGTTCCTGGGAAACGTCCGTTGTGCGACGTTCCAGCACCTGAATGATGTGGAAGCCAAACTGGGATTGCACCGGATTACTGATTTCACCGATTTTCAGCGCATTCATTGCCTGATCAAAAGCAGGCACCGTATCACCCGGGTAAAGCCAGCCAAGATCACCACCCTTCTGAGCTGACCCATCCTGAGAGTAAAGCTTGGCCAGCGCAGCAAAATCTTCGCCACTCTTCAAGCGACTATGCACCTGATTAATCTTCTGCCGTGCCTCAGACTCCGAGGTGACTTCTGTCACCTTAATCAGAATATGGCGGGCATGGGTCTGCTGAATCTGCGGTAATGCACTGCCGCCTTTCCTGGCGATCAGTTTAACGATATGAAATCCGCTGGGACTACGTACCACATCACTGACCTGCCCCGGTTTCAGATTAGCGATGGCCGAACTCATTACCTGGGGCAGACTATCCACTGGGCGGAAGCCAAGATCTCCCCCCTGCATGGCATCGTTAGATTCCGAATAGGTCGCTGCGAGCTGCCCGAAATCTTTGCCAGATCGGGCTTGTTCATCAATCGATACTGCTTTCATGCGTAGCTTATTCAGCGTTTCAGGCGAAGCGCCTTCGGGAATACGAATCACGATGTGCGCAAGATGCACTTCTTCGCCAGCGCCTGTCGCACTCTGATTGGCGAGAAAGTTATCTACTTCACCAGGTGTCACATTCACTCTGGCATCCACTTCCCTTTCACGCACACGGGCAATCATCATCTGATTACGAATTTCTTCACGGAAATCAGACCAGGCCACACCATCCTTCTCAATCATCTGACGCATCTGCTGCGGTGTCATTTTCTGATTGGCGGCCACACGCACCATCGCCTGATCCAAGTCGGCATCGTCTACTTGAATACCCGCTTCCTTCGCAGTCTGTACCTGCGCCCGCTCGGTAATCATCTGATCAAGCACTTGCTGACGAATGATATCTGCAGGTGGCAACTGTACTTTCTGGCGGTGCAGCTGCATGGTTGCCGAACGTACTCGTGTATTTAGCTGATTCTGGGTAATTACGCCATCATTAACAACCGCAATAATCCGATCCAGCGTCTGCGGCTGATTTGATTTTTGCGCAGCAGTATGTCCTGCTGGCGCGGCCTGTGCCACTCCTGCCGTCAGCACTGTGAAAGCCAATACCGAAAGAAACGATTTGAAACGATTAGGCATCTTCATTGTCAATGATCGATCAATAGTATGGATCCGTCAGCGGCGGCATAAAGGCCGTATCCGAGGTCTTTGTATAATTCGGAACATTTCGTCGCAACACATCCAACGGGCTGGAACCGATACTACCCATACCCTTAAGTTCCAGTTGGACAAAGAAACTGGTATTGAGGAAAGGCGTCTGCGTAGAACTATAGGTCATGGCGCGGTGATAAACAGCACGAACCGTCCAGCAGGAGGCGTTGTACTCCAAACCTGCCAGGCTTTCAATTTGCGACGACTGCACGGCTGAATAGGTATAACGGCCCACCGCACGTAATGGTCCCCAGAGTTTCCAGGCAGCACTGACATCGTTTTGCATCACTGCTGCTGAAGACGGACCCGATGTTGCTGCACCAGGGATGTAATCCTGATTCTGATAGCGATAGGCGTAATTCAAAACGTTTTCACGGCTTGGTTGAAACTTTGTGCCGATACTGGCTCGATTAATACGATTAACCTTGGTGCTGTTACTCGTCGAGCTTGATTGCGCGTATGGACTCACCTGTGCAAAACCATTAATCGATGTATAGGGTGCAACCATGCCATTCGCTTGCGCGAAGTAATCGTTACTGCCATAGCTGCTTGTCGACAACCCCGTGCCCGAATAAAGATTCACTTGTTGCGGCTGGAAGAAAACGCGTTGCCCCACACTAAAGCCCATCAACTGCTGACCCGTTTTATCCATGGAGTAGCGTGTCGATAGCGCCGCCGTTACTTGGTTCGCGTTCGAGACCCGATCCCAACCGGTAAAGATGTTCTCGCTGAACATCTGCGCGTAACTCATATCAGCGATACCCGTATCAAACAGCGGTAAGTTTGTCTGACTGCGATACGGCACATACAAATAATACAACCGGGGTTCTAGCGTCTGATTCAGCGTGCGGCCAAAGTATTCTGTCTTTCGGTCAAAAACCATGCCCGAATCTAATGACAAAATTGGTAGTGTACGAGACGCGTTATCCGAGTTAATAGCTGTTGTACTACCGCTGCCGGAAGTCGTTAACTGACCCGCATTGGTGTTGTATTGCGTGTAGTGCACACCCGCTTTAGGCGTGACATACACACCTGGCGATTGCCAGCTGGTTACAAACTGCGGATAGGCCCAGAGGCGATTACCTTGCACATAAGACTGCGTCTGGTTGGTGAAATAGGAACTATTGGCCGAAACCACCGCATCCATTCGCGCCGGTTGATCAAACATACCGTTGCTGGACAGGACTTCTAGCTCATCATTGTCGTTGAGTCGTACGTTGCTAAATCCGGCCGCACCCAGCAAAGAACGGTTCATAGCAAAGTTAACCTGCGGCAACAACTGATAAGGTGTTGCCACTGATGCGCTGGGGTTGAAATTCAGCGTTTGATAACCCTGCGCAACCACAGAGGCATTCCATGTGGGTGCCGCGTAGTTAACGCGTCCGGTGCGCGGCAAATAAGACTGTGACATGGCTGCCAGAGAGTTATTTAGATCCGTAAAGTAATACGAGTCTGAAACACCCTGCAAATCCCAGGCACCCGATAATCCGGGCAATACGTTATTAAACTGCTGCTGGTGCTGAGATAAAAAGCTCCAGCGTTCACGATTTGCTAACCGGTCATTCGGCATGTAGTTGAAAGCATCCTTACCCGAATAGGTAGGAACTGGACTGTTGCCGGTGTTACCCAGGTAACGAAAATCCGTATTAAACGAGACGCCGCGCTTGCCATAGATAGCTGGCGCAAAGCTTGCATCGTAGTTCGGTGCGAGATTGAAGTAATACGGAACAACCGTCTGGAAGCCGTTAAGCTGCGATGAACCAAGGCTCGGTGCCAGAAAGCCCGAGTGCCTGCCACGGTCCAGCGGAAAGAACGCATAGGGCATGTACAAGAAAGGTACATTCTGGAAGTAAAGCAATGAATTCGAGGCTGTGCCCTCGTTCTGCTCATAATCCAGGTGATAAGTAGAAGCACGCGCATACCAACCGCTATCACCCGCCGGACAGGTGGTATACGTGGCATCTTCAGCCCGGTAGCGATTTTCGCCTTCCAGGTTAATCCGTGCTGCCTGACCATGCGACATGGTCTCCACAATCCGTGCCAAGGGTGTCTGTCCCGGCAAGAATGCAACATCGCCTGCTGCCGCTGCTTGTGCTTGGGTCTCAGCATCCGCGCCACCGGCAACGGCTTCATTAATTGCGGTTTGTTGCCCGGGTTGCTGCGTTAATGTCGAGCTTGCCGCCACGCCGTAGGAAGGCATAGTGGTGCCACCCATTGGCACGGCTGCGGCGCCGCTGGCATTAGGTGCCGGGCCAATAGGCGGTGCATTAAACGACCAGGGACCCTGATTAATCTGCGCAATCCGTTTTTTCTGACGGATCTCATAATTCGCGTTGTTAATGTACCCGGTTCTGGCGGCCACTACGATATCGGCATCGGTGCCGGACATGGTGGTGCCCTGCGCCGGGTCCCGATAAAGCACATTACCCTGCGCATCCACATTGTCTTCGACGATGCTATAAACAATGCGATCAGCATTAAGCACCGTGCCATCGCGACGCAACTCGGCATTACCCGTAGCGGTAAGCTCCAGATCATTACGCCCCGTAATCACATCAGCCAGAAGCTCGGTCTGATCCTTGGCCAGTGCTGGCGATTTTGGCTTGGTTGTCGCCTCTGCAACCGATTGCGAAGGTGTCACTGGTGCAGGGGCGCGCGGCGCAACAGGCACAGTAGGCGCAACTGGCGCAGGTGCCGGCGCAGGTGCCGGCGCTGGTTCAGGTACCGGCTCAGGCACGGGCTCCGGAACAGGTTGCGACCTGACCGGTGCAGCCGCAACGGCTTTGCTCGGCGCCACAGGTGATGCAGAAGGCTCAGGAGGCGATGCTGCAACGACCGGCTGCGCAGGCGCCTGAATAATCGGCTGTTGCGCGACCTTTTTCGAAAGTGCCTTTTTGCTGGCGGCACCCGATGTGGGCAGCCCCCCCAACGCGGCAGATCCCGAGGATGGGGCTGATGGCGCAATGCCCAGCAGCGCCGGGTCCACGAGCAATGGTTCCATCCGAATCGGCACGGCACTACTTTGTGCGAAAACGGGTGTGCTGCCCAATAATGCACCACCTAAGCCCACCGTTGCCAGCCAAACAACAAGCGGCAAACGTCTCCCCATAGGCGCAAATGCACCCTGGGTCACTAATTTGGGAGAGAATTCAGGCAAACGGGAAGCCACAGCAAGGGACAACAATCAATTCCAGAGGGGTGCGAAAAGCAGCTTCTTTCTGCCACCTGCTCGCACAAGGTAAAATAGGGTCAATTCTAGCATTTTTACCCTTTAAAGACGCCTTTGGGCTCCTCCTTGGTCACTATGAACACGATGATTGATGCCCGCTTGCTTGCAGGTACCGAATTTACCGCCCAAAGCCAACTGCACCCGGGCCTACCCGTCCTGGCACCAGCTTCCGCGGATGCCAGCTTCCGTCGCTACTTTCGGGTGACCTGGCCTAATGGTGAAACAGCCATTCTGATGGACGCGCCACCTGACAAGGAAGATGTACGAGCCTTCGTTCAGATTGCAGGCCTGATGGCTGATGCCCAGATTGTCGCACCCAAAATCCTGGCAGCAGATACTGACAATGGTTACCTACTGCTCAATGACTTAGGAAGCACCGGCTACCTAAAAACACTTCACGCAGCCGATGTTAGTACTGCAGACACCCTAATGCGTGGCGCCACCCAAGCACTCATTAAGTGGCAGCTAAGCTCGAAGGCGGACATTCTGCCCGCCTATGATGATGCGCTGCTTCGCCGTGAACTGGCAATCTTTCCAGAATGGTGTGTCGCACGCCACGCCGGCATCGAGCTGACGGAAAAAGAACAAGGCTGGCTTAATGGTGTCATGGAAGCACTGGTGACTTCTGCGCTGGCCCAACCCCAGGTCTTTGTTCACCGTGACTACATGCCGCGCAATATGATGCTCACGGACGATCTATCCACACCTGCCATCCTGGATTTTCAGGATGCCGTCTACGGCCCGATCACTTATGACGTCGTGTCACTATTCCGTGATGCGTTTATCTCCTGGGATGAAGCGCGCGAGCTGGATTGGGTGATCCGTTACTGGGAACAGGCCCGCAAGGCCGGACTCCCGGTTCATGCCGATTTTGGTGATTTCTGGCGCGCTTACGAATTCATGGGGCTGCAACGTCATCTGAAGGTGCTAGGCATCTTCTGCCGCCTGAATTACCGTGATGGCAAGACACATTACCTAGAAGATTTGCCCCGTTTCTTTAATTACGCCTATCGCACCGCCGAACGTTACGCCGAATTGCGCCCACTGGTTCCTATTCTTGAGCGCCTTTCGCCACGTGACCTACAGATCGGTTACACCTTCTAAGGCACGACCATGCGCGCGATGATACTGGCAGCGGGTAGAGGCGAGCGCATGCGCCCGCTCACCGACCACTGCCCAAAACCGTTGTTACCGGCCGCTGACAAACCGCTCATTGTTTATCACCTGGAACGCCTAGCGGCCGCCGGCTTCAAAGACATCGTCATCAACCATGCGCACCTAGGCGAACAACTGCTTGCTACGCTTGGCAACGGCGCGCAATGGGGGCTTTCGATCACCTGGTCGCCAGAACCAGTCGGTGCACTTGAAACAGCCGGTGGTATTTGCCAGGCACTGCCACATCTGGATACTGGAAACGATGATCCGTTTCTAGTGATTAATGGCGACATCTACTGCGACTGGCCGATTCAATCCATGCGCATGGCTCAGCAAGATCTAGCCCATCTGGTACTCGTTGACAATCCATTGCAGCACCCTACAGGTGACTTTGCATTACAAAAACAGCGCGTCAGCGATAAAACTGCCGCAATGCCCACGCTCACCTTTGCCGGAATTGGTTTCTACCGACCCAGCTTGTTTAAAAGCCTCACTGCTGGGGAACCGGCAAAATTAGCGCCTCTCTTGCGCGCAGCCATGGTCGAACACCGCGTCAGTGGCGAACATCACCATGGTCGCTGGGAAGATGTTGGCACGCCAGACCGCCTGGCAGCATTAGATGCTGAATTGCGTGCAAACCAAGCCCCATAGACTTTTTGCAGGCGTATGATCAGAAAACACTTTTACGATCACACATAATGTCCGCCCATCGTCTACTCCCGCACCCATTGGCACCGCTTGCACCCAAAGCTTTTGACGCGACACCCTTTGTCCGCCGTCGCCAGCAGGTGCTGCTGGAAATGCATAAGAAAGGACGTGGCGTTGCCGTCATCCCAACGTCAACAGAATTGATTCGCAACCGGGACACCCATCACCCCTTCCGTTTCGATAGCAATTTCTGGTACCTCACCGGCTTTGAAGAACCCGATGCCGTACTGGTACTTTTAGTTTCCGATACACCGCAAAGCCTGTTGTTCTGTCGAGCCAAAAATGAAGAGCGTGAGCTATGGGAAGGCTTTCGCTTTGGCCCCGAAGCTGCCCGAGAAATTTTTGCTTTTGATGCCGCCTACGATCTCGATGATCTTGATCGGGTTGTTAGCGAACACCTGATCGGTGCGCAAACGCTTTGGCATAGCCTGGGGGGCAATACCCAATGGGATATACGTGTCGGTCAATGGCTGGAACAGGCACGGGCACAATCTCGTGCTGGCAAACAAGCGCCAACTGTCGTTGCTGACTGGCGTGCGCTGGTAGAACCCATGCGCCGCAATAAAGACGCCGGTGAAATAGTGCTGATGCAACGTGCTGCAGATATTGCTGCCAATGCGCACCGTCGTGCTATGCGTGCCTGCCAACCAGGAGTTTACGAATACCAGCTGGATGCCCAATTGCAATATAGCTTTCTGCAAGCGGGTGGCCATCCGCCCTCCTACCCGGCCATTATTGCCGGAGGCGCCAACGCCTGTGTGCTCCATTACACCGCGAACAATCAGCCCCTACGCGATGGCGAACTGGTCCTCATCGATGCCGGCTGCGAAGTGAGTGGCTACGCCTCAGACATCACCCGAACCTTCCCGGTCAATGGAAAATTCACTGCCGCACAACGGGACCTGTATGCAATCACTCTGGCAGCGCAAGATGCCGCCATTGCAGCAACATGCCCAGGCGCCGCATTCCATGCGCCGCATGACGCCGCCGTGCGTGTACTTGTTCAGGGCATGATCGACTTGAAACTCTGCAATGGCACTGTGGATTCTGTGATTGAATCGGGCGACTTCCGCCGTTTCTATATGCACCGAACCAGCCACTGGCTAGGTCTGGATGTGCATGATGCGGGGCCCTATCATGAAGATAACGAATGGGTTGCTTTGCAAAGTGGCATGACACTCACCATTGAACCAGGCTTTTATGTCAGACCTGCGGATGACGTGCCTGCAGCCTTTCAGAATATCGGTATACGTATCGAAGATGATGTCGTTGTGACGGATAACGGCTGCCGCATCATGACAATGGATGCGCCAAAAACAATTGCAGACATCGAAAGCCTCATGGCTAACGAATCATGAGCGAGCACGCCGCAAGCCCCATTAACGAATACGATATTGTCATCCTGGGCGCCGGCCCGGTTGGCAGCACGCTGGCGCTGTTACTGGCCGGCACCCGCCATCGAGTATTGCTTTTAGAACAACGCGGTCTGGACGCGGGCAGGCAAGACCCACGCGCGCTGGCCTTATCGGAAGGCGCCCGCCAACTCCTGGCACCAGAAAACGCCTGGCCTACCGCCACCGGTCTGGGAGACGGTCGCTGCACCCCCATCGAAACCATTCATATTTCACAGAACAGTGGCTTCGGACGCACGCTGATTGATCGTAAAGATTACCGGGTACCAGCCTTAGGCTACGTGGTGCGTTATGGGGCGCTAATGGGCTGTCTGCACGATGCCTTACGTCAGGCAATGGTGCGCCATCCAGAACAACTCATCTGCCAGGACCATACCCGAGCTGAAGTCGCTGAACGAAACGCTGGCGCAGATTCATTCTTCAGGACGCTGCAACTGGGTGACCGAACAATCCGCACCCGACTGATCGTTCATGCCGAAGGCACCCCGCCCGACAACAGCACGGGTGTCATTGCCAGGGGTTACGGCCAACGGGCACTAATTTTTGAGGCTGGCCTAGCAGAAGGACATCAGCAGCGCGCCTGGGAACGTTTTACGCCGGAAGGCCCGTTAGCACTACTGCCGGTCGATGGCGTTAATGGGAAACGTGTTTCAGTGGTCTATACCGTTCCTGAAGCCGAGGCTGAGGCCCTGCTTGAGCTTGATGACCAGGCAATCCTGGAGCGAATCCAGGCTGCCATTGGTCCGCATGCCCGCTTTACCGATGTCGGCCCACGTGCCAGCTTCCCCTTGAAACTACGTTTGCGCCAACCTGCTCAGGACAATCGTGAACTGTGGATTGGCAATGCGGCACAGACCCTGCATCCAGTATCTGGTCAAGGTTTTAATCTGGGCCTGCGCGATGCGGCTTTGCTCGCACAGCACTTACGTCATGCCCTGGATCCGGGTTCCGCCCACACACTAAGCCCCTATGTACGTGGACGCCAGCTAGATCGTTATGGCGCAGCCGCCTTTACCGATGGCATTGTCCGCGCATTTTCGACCCCTTTCCCGCTGTTAAATACGGTGCGGGGTATTGGCCTGAGCACTCTGGATATCATTAGTCCACTGCGCCATTTCGTGGCGCGCCGCATGATCTGGGGCGCCCGCGCCTGGCCGTAAGTTTCGAAGAAGCGCGGCATTGCCTATCGCGCCGCAACAAAACTGACTAAATTTTAGGCAAAGAACCGAATTTCGGGTTATAATACAAGGCTTTCCATTTTGCCTTTATCGCCTGCCCGTCATGGATTTTGTCGGTTATCACCTCCGAAATAATCTGTTCGTTGCTCCGATGGCCGGAGTCACCGATCGACCTTTTCGTCAGCTCTGTAAAAAGCTGGGCGCTGGGCTGGCCGTGTCGGAAATGGTTACCTCGAATTCTCTGCTTTATGGCAGTGCCAAAACCCAACGTCGGGCGAATCACGATGGGGAAGTCGCGCCGATTTCTGTGCAGATTGCTGGTGCCGATCCGGCGATGATGGCCGAGGCTGCCAAGTACAACGCGGATCGTGGCGCCCAGATCATTGATATCAATATGGGCTGCCCGGCTAAAAAGGTATGCAATGTGATGGCAGGTTCCGCCCTGCTTCAGCATGAAGCGCTCGTCGGCAAAATTCTCACGGCCGTTGTCAACGCTGTACCGGATACCCCGGTCACGTTAAAGATTCGCACGGGCTGGAACGTTGATAACAAAAATGCCCCTTCTATTCTGAGAATTGCTGAAGAAAGCGGCATCCGTGCCCTGGCCGTACACGGCCGCACACGCTGCCAGCAATATCGCGGCGAAGCCGAATTCGATACGATCACCGCCGTAAAGGCCGCTGCCCGTATTCCGGTGATTGCCAATGGCGACATCACTACCCCGGAAAAAGCCAAAGCCGTACTGGAAAGAACCGGAGCTGATGGCGTCATGATCGGGCGGGCCGCACAAGGTCGCCCATGGATCTTTCGTGAAATCGAACACTATCTAGCCACTGGCGAAAAATTACCGCCGCCTGCTGTTACGGAAATCCAGTCAATTCTGCTGGAACACCTGGAAGACCTTTATGGCTTCTACGGCACGGAAACTGGCGTACGTGTCGCCCGCAAACACATCTCCTGGTACACCAAAGGATTAACGGGATCAGCCGCTTTCCGACATCAGATGAACCGTCTTGATTCTGTTGGCGAACAACGCGCGATGGTAGAAGACTTCTTCAGCAGCCTGGGGCAACGTCACGAACATCTGGTTTATGACAGCAATAATGAACCCACTGATGAGGAGCTGGCCGCATGAGCACCCAGAGCCCTTCCGAACTAGCGAAAGCCGTTACGGTCGCACTGGAAAAATACTTCACCGAACTTAATGGTGAAACGGCCAATGCCGTCTATGACATGGTGATCACCTGCGTTGAGCGCCCGATGTTAGAAGTGGTTATGCGCCAGGCTGCTAACAATCAGACTGTTGCCGCTCACATTCTTGGCATTAACCGCAACACACTCCGCAAGAAGCTGTCCGACCACGGCCTGCTCTGAAACTCTTTTATCTTTGAACCTACCGCATAGTCATCATGAAAATTCGTCAGGCCCTACTCTCCGTTTCCGACAAAACAGGCGTTCTGGACTTCGCCAAGGCACTCAATGCCCAGGGCGTTGCCTTACTCTCGACGGGCGGTACAGCAAAATTGCTGCGCGATGCTGGTCTGGCCGTCACCGAAATCGGCGATTACACGGGCTTCCCGGAAATGCTGGATGGCCGCGTCAAGACACTGCACCCGAAAGTTCATGGCGGCATTCTGGCGCGTCGCGATCTGCCCGCACATATGGCAACCATTGAACAACACGGTATCCCGACCATCGATCTGGTTTGCGTTAATTTGTATCCATTCCGCGAAACCGTGGCCAAAGCTGGTGTGACGCTGGAAGACGCAATCGAGAACATCGATATCGGCGGCCCAGCCATGGTGCGTTCGTCAGCCAAGAATTACAACGGCGTTGCCATCGTGACCGACCCGGTCGATTACACCGGTTTGATCGAAGAAATGAAGGCTAACGATGGCGCGCTGTCGCTGGCCACACGCTTTGGCCTGGCCAAGAAGGCCTTTACCCATACCGCCCGCTATGACTCGGCCATCGCCAATTGGCTAACCGGTCTAGATGCCAATGCAGAAGACAAACCGGCCGAAGCTGCACCAACACCGTCGATTTTCCCGAGCCATCTGCAACTAGCCTTTGATCGCGCAGAAACATTGCGTTACGGCGAAAACCCGCTGCAAAAAGCAGCCTTTTACCGTGACAGCACGACAACAGCCGGCACCATCGCCAACTACAAGCAACATGGCGGCAAAGAGCTGTCTTACAACAACATCGCTGATGCCGATGCGGCCTGGGAATGCGTGAAGACTTTCCGCGAACCAGCCTGCGTTATCGTAAAACATGCCAATCCTTGCGGCGTTGCAGTAGATACTCAGCTCCTGAAGGCCTATGAAAAGGCATTCCAAACGGATCCGACTTCGGCATTTGGCGGCATCATTGCTTTCAATGGCATCGTTGACGTCGATGTGATCGAAGCCATGAATGAGCGCAAACACTTTGTAGAAGTACTGATCGCTCCGGCATTCACGGATGCCGCTATGGCGCTACTCAACGCTAAAGCCAACCTGCGCGTACTAACCGTACCGCTGCCGGAAGGTGAGACTCCTGTCTATCACGCCCTGGAAATGAAGCGTGTGGGTGGTGGCCTCCTGGTACAAACACCCGATGCGTTCAATGTTCAGGCATCTGACCTTAAGGTTGTTACCAAAGTTCAACCGACACCATCGCAAATCGCTGATCTGCTTTTTGCCTACCGCGTTGCAAAATTCGTTAAATCGAATGCTATAGTCTTCTGCGGTAACGGCATGACGCTGGGCGTCGGTGCTGGCCAGATGTCCCGTGTTGACTCAACACGTATCGCTGCCATCAAGGCAGCAAATGCCAAACTGGCTCTGGCAGGATCAGTCGTAGCCTCTGATGCATTCTTTCCGTTCCGCGATGGCGTTGATGTGCTGGCTGAAGCTGGTGCCAAGGCTGTTATCCAACCGGGCGGCTCCATGCGTGACGAAGAAGTCATCGCTGCCGCCGACGAGCATGGCCTAGCCATGGTTGTCACCGGTGCCCGCCACTTCCGCCATTAACCCTTAGCCCCTTGTTCACCATGAAACCTTCTCGCCTACTCTCAAGCCTGCTGGCAGCGACACTGCTCGCATGTGCGGTTCACGCACATGCAGAAGACGAATATTCTTCAGCCACGCCACCAGCTACCAGTGTGGATAGCAGTTCGGCACAACCTGCTTCAAACGCTGCGGCCCCACAGAGCGTTGTCGTTGTTGGCACTGCCGACAGCACAACGCCAGCCAGCACAGAGAGTAAATCCTGGTATGGCCAAGCATGGGATACGACCGTAGAACATCTCTCCGACATCTGGACCAAGGGTGATGTCGAGTTATATGTGCCTTTCTGGACCTATCACCTACCCTTCGCTTATTCTCCCTCACAACGTGCCGAATACACTGAATACCCGGCTGGCGGGGGTATCGGCAAAGGTTGGTACAATAAAAGCGGTAACTGGGAAGGCCTGTACCTGATGGAGTTTAGAGACTCTCACGCCAAACCAATGTACATGGGCGGCTATGGTTGGGTGCCAACCTGGAACCCGATTAATGAGAAATCCCGAATCGGTATTGGGGCTACGGTCTTCATGTTCGCGCGCTCGGATATCAACTACTACGCACCAACCCCAGGCATTTTACCGATGGCTACAATTGGCTATGGCCCGGTCGATGTACAAGTGGCTTACATCCCCGGCGGTGAAGGCTTCGGTAACGTGCTGTTTTGGTGGGCCAAATACACCTTCAAATAATCTAGGGTGATATTCCCCACGCCCGTTAATACCCTTTTGCAGGATTGCCTCATGAAAATTCTCGTCGTTGGCTCAGGTGGCCGTGAACATGCTCTCGCATGGAAACTAGCTCAATCCGCCGGTGTACAAAAAGTCTATGTTGCACCGGGCAATGCAGGCACAGCACGTGAAGCAACACTCGAGAACCTGCCGATTACCGACATTCATGCGCTCGCTGATTTTGCCGAGAAGAACAAAATTCATCTGACCGTAGTTGGCCCGGAGGCGCCGCTGGCAGCTGGCATTGTCGACGTATTTCGCGCGCGTGGCCTTAAGATTTTTGGCCCAACGCAAGCCGCTGCACAGCTGGAAAGTTCTAAAGATTTTGCGAAGCGCTTCATGGCACGCCACAACATACCAACCGCTGGCTTTGAAACCTTCACCGATGCAGCTGCGGCTCATGCCTATATAGACCGCCAAGGCGCCCCGATTGTTATCAAGGCGGATGGTCTCGCTGCAGGTAAGGGCGTTGTTGTCGCCATGGACCCGGCAGAAGCCCACGCCGCAATTGATGACATGCTGTCTGGCAACAAATTGGGCAGTGCTGGCGCTCGCGTTGTCATCGAAGACTTCCTCGATGGTGAAGAAGCCAGCTTTATCGTGCTGGTTGACGGCAAAAATGTACTCCCCATGGCTTCCAGCCAGGATCACAAGCGCATTGGTGATGGCGACACCGGCCCGAACACCGGTGGCATGGGCGCTTACTCCCCGGCTCCGGTGGTCACTCCAGAGGTTCATGCGCAAGTTATGCGTGAAATCATTCTGCCGACCGTACGCGGTATGGAAGCCGATGGCATTCCCTTCACCGGCTTTCTCTATGCTGGCCTGATGATCGGCAAAGATGGCTCTGTAAAAACTCTCGAATTCAACGCCCGCATGGGCGACCCGGAAACGCAGCCAATCATGATGCGTCTGAAGTCGGATGCCGTCATAATGTTCGAGCACGCTATTGCCGGCACGCTGGATAAAACTGAAGCAGAATGGGATCGCCGTGTGGCATTAGGCATCGTGCTTGCTGCCGCTAACTATCCGGACACGCCACGCAAGGGTGATGTCATTCACGGCTTGCCCGCAGGTAACTCAGCCGGTCCCGACGCACATGTCTTCCATGCAGGCACTAGCGACGTTAATGGCGATGTTATTACAAACGGTGGCCGCGTCCTATGCGTGACTGCCCTCGGTGAAAATGTGGCACAAGCCCAAAAGCGCGCTTATGAAGCAGCTGCTGATATCCAATTTGATGGCATGCAGTACCGTAAGGACATTGGCTACCGCGCCATTAACCGCTAAGGCCTGAAACGATGAGCGCGCTGACTAGTGCTGAACGCTCCCTGGCTGTTCAGACATATCTACAGGATCTCCAGTCCCGGATTGTCCAGGCGCTTTCAACCCTGGACGGTCAACCGTTCCGTAGTGATAGCTGGACCCGCCCGGCTGGTGGTGGTGGCACTTCCTGCCTGATTGAAGAAGGCAATCTCATCGAGCGTGGCGGTGTGAATTTCTCGCACGTCATGGGTGAGCAATTGCCGCCGTCTGCCTCGGCACATCGTGCAGAGCTAGCGGGCAGGCCCTACGAGGCGATGGGTGTCTCACTGGTCATGCACCCGCGCAACCCATACTGCCCCACAGCACATATGAATGTGCGCTACTTTGTGGCCCACCCACCCAAAGACCAGCCCAATCTGGCACCTGTTTTCTGGTTTGGCGGCGGCATGGATCTCACCCCCTACTACGGTTTTCGTGAAGATGCGGTGCACTTTCACCAGACCTGCCATGATGCATTGGCACCCCATGGCAATGATTACTACTCACGCTTCAAAGCGTGGTGCGATCAGTACTTTTTACTCAAGCATCGAAATGAAGCGCGTGGCGTAGGCGGCATCTTCTATGACGATTTGAATGAACCCGGTTTTGACACGAGCTTTGCACTAACCAGATCGGTGGGTGATGCATTCGTTGCTGCTTACGCGCCACTTCTGGAACGTCGTCGAGACATGCCCTGGGGTGAACGCGAGCGAGATTTTCAGGCCTATCGCCGTGGCCGCTATGTAGAGTTCAACTTGGTCTATGACCGCGGCACGCTATTCGGTCTGCAGTCGGGTGGTCGTACCGAATCAATCCTAATGTCGATGCCACCTATCGTGAAGTGGCGTTATGACTGGCAGCCAGAAGCAGGCTCACCCGAAGCGATGCTTTATACCGATTTCTTGCCGCATCAGGATTGGTTAGCTTAGTACACGCCACTGCGTAGGCTCGGCACATGGTGCAAGCCCGGCTCTCATAGCGCAATCGCTCGAAATCGAGCCAAACTTACCCCACGTACCGATCATTGCATGATTAGCGGGTTTTCTGCGTCTCAATAAACGCGCGCGCCTTGGCTGTCCATTCATCCGCCAACATTCGGCTCAGCATGGCATCTGCCGCGTCCAGTAGATCGGCATCACATTCGCTGTGCGGAATCTGAACCAGATACATTGAAAAACGCTGTTGGTCACTCCGGTAGTGCCGTAGGTTACCCAGATGAGCCTGTCGGCGACAGCTGGCCAAAAAGCCCTGCGACAAGCCATCGCGTGGACGCAATGAACGGACCTGCAGCAGAACGTCTTCCCAGCGTTCGGTACCAAGCAGCGCACGTAATTCGGTTCTGAGACTCGCCGTGCTTCTTGGTGGCTTTGTTTCACTTTGAGCCAGCATTAGCACCTGCAAGGCCGCCTCAAATTGGCGGCGCGCCACCAGCATTTCAGCCTCTTGCTCCAGGCGTGCAGCGACCAATGTACTGTCATCGGCATCAACTCGCCCCAACCAGACAGCCGCCCGGTCTGGATCATCCAGCCCTTGTGCAGCACGCGCTGCCAACAGATCGGCATAGCCCATTCCAAAGCCATATTTGCGGGCACGTTCCGCCGACTTAATGGAAGCATCGAAGTGGCCTTCCAGCAAAAGTCGAAGTGAGGATAGAAAGGCCTGCTCACCTTTACGCTGTCGACGTAAAGCGCGATAACGCACAATCCGACCCGGCAACCTTAAAGTTCCCTGCAAAAGCTTGAGCAACAATGCGCCGATCAGAAGTGTGGCAAGTAAAGCCAGCACGAGGAAGTTCAGCGACATTTCGATGCGCCATGATGACAAGACAATCAAGGCATAGCCATCATTACGATGCATCAGATCTGCGATGACAACTGCAAGCGTGCCAAGCGCTAACCCCCAGATCAGCGACTTTTTCATTCGGTCGCTCCTTTAGCCTTGGCCTCATTTGCTGGCTTTGCATCCGACGCCACCATCTCAGTAGCGGGCAAAGATTCGCCCAGCAGCGCAGCACGGGCATCCGTTAATGCTGCACGTGTTGCTTCCAGGCTGACAGCAGCAGGATCAATGTTCAGTGCTGCCAGGCTTTGCAATGTAGCCAGATCGGTCTTAACCAGAGCGTTACTGCCATCACAGTATTTTTCGATCCAGGCACGCGCCTGACTTAGTGTCTGTTGATAGGTGGCCGTATTACGCTGTATCAGTGAATGACGCGCATCCAGCAGCAAGAGTCGCAGTCCCTGCTGCAAAAATACACGTTGCTCCGGTGCTACCAAACCCGATTCGGCACGATCCAGACGTTGTACGCGAATCATGCCGCGGATCGATTGCCAGAGATCCTCGGCTAATCCTGCAATGAGCAGTCGTGCCTTATTCATCATCGTGCCATCAGATTCAGCCACCGGCACCGCTATAACTTCAGGCTCAGACTGCGGCAAACGTCGATCTTGAACAAGGGGTAGCTTATCGATACTGGCAATCACGCCATCCAGTTGTTCAACAGTCTCGCGTAGATCAATCATGTGTTGAGATTTGATCTCAACCAGGTCACGGCTCATGGCCAGACGCAATGCCTGCGCTGCTGCAGTCGAATCCGTGGTCAAAACACCTTGCCCATCCTTGAGCGCGTTTACCAGCACCTTACTGTCACCCGTCGCCAACCAGATCTGCCATCCTGTATCAACACGTTCTTCGATGCGATCGAGTTGAAGCACCCGCCGCTCCTGCTGCAGCGCCTGACGCATGGAATCAATTTCCTGACGTGCCTGTTGTTGGTTAGCTAACGCCGCTTCCAAGGCTTCAAGTCTGGAATCTACCGTAACGACAGCAGCTGCTTCCTTATTGAGCCCTTCCCATAACCGAAGTGTCCAAACCTGCTGACCCGCCACCCCCACCAACAACAGCGCCAACGCAACTACGACCCAGCGTCGGCCACGCGATGTGCGTTTTTTGGCCACATGTTTTGTTTCAGAATTCTGGTGATCGGTGTCGTGGGCTTCAGTCATAAGGCTTCCATTCCATGCTCGTCAATTAACGATCATTCATTATACGTTTGCAGAAAGTTCAGAATACCGTCATCACCACCATCGCAAAGTCGCACTTGTTCAAAGCCCAAGCCATGAGCTTCCTGGACAATGCGCTCGTGGGGCGCAATGATGGATAATTGTCGTATAGCCTGCCCCAGTAATTCGGGTGCAGCCTTCATGAACCGTTGCAGAGACTCGCTACTTGTTACGATCATGGCGGATGGCCGATCCTGCATCGTATGCTCCGCTCCCAGTAATTGCTGCATAACGCCTACAGCGCGGGAGTCCAAGGATCGCTCGTAGACACTGGCTTCATCAACCAGAGCACCGCGCTCACGCAAAGCGCTGGCAATAAGATCCCTACCACCTACACCGCGAATCAAGGCAAAGCGTTGGCGCTTGCAGTGTTCAGGCGCAAAAAAGGGGAGCGCCAACAAGCCTTCACTATCGAACTGCGCTTCTGGCTGCTGGATCCGCTTGACGCCAAGTTGGCGCAGTGCTTTCGCAGTCCCCGGCCCGACTACTGCTGCAGTTAATTTTTCGGGCCACGGACGCTGATCCGTCAACGTAGGCCACGCCGATTGCACGGCATTAGCACTGACAAATACACAGGCTTGATAGTCTGTTAACCGACCAGCAATTTCTTCAATAGCATGGTAATCGGCAACCGGATTAATCGCTAAAAAAGGAATATGGGTTGCCCGTCCGCCCAAACCCTCGATACCGGCCACCAGCTTCGCAGCCTGCCCTGCCGGCCGCGTAACCAGAATATGCTGCCCGACTAGAGGACCAGTCAGCGGCTGCCCCATGTTAACCCGCGTTTATCTGGCAAATCAGGGCATCCGCCCCTTGTGCCAATAAGGTTTCCGCAAGCGCAACCCCCAGTGATTCAGCATCTGCCCAGATACCACGGCACTCACCTGATACGATCTTCGTGCCATCTACAGAAGCCACCAGTCCACGCAGCCAAAATCGTTGGTTAGCTTCACTCACAGCAAATCCGGCAATCGGCAAATGGCAACTGCCGCCTAGACGACGAGAAAAAGCCCGCTCAGCGCGCACACACGCCGACGTGGCTTCATCCGCCAAGCCATCGGCGATACCTTGCATCTTCGGCTGACCTTCACAAATTTCAATGCCAAGCGCACCCTGCCCCGGCGCCGGCAACATATCCGCTGGATCAATCCGGGCACGGATCCGATCTGCCAAGCCCAGACGCACCAGGCCGGCAGCCGCCAGAATAATGGCGTCAAACTCACCCTCATCCAGTTTGCGTAGCCGGGTGTCCAGATTGCCGCGCAATGGTTTGATTACAAGATGCGGAAAGCGCGCCCGTAGCTGAGCTTCCCGGCGCAGGCTCGATGTCCCGACGATAGCACCCAGCGGCAAAGCCGCCAGCGAGTCATATTTGGTGCTGACGAAGGCATCCCGCGGATCTTCTCGCTCACTGATCGCCGCCAGAACAAAGCCTTCCGGCATATCCATCGGCACATCTTTCATCGAGTGAACCGCCAGATCGGCCCGGCCCTCGGCCATGGCCACTTCCAGTTCTTTGATGAAAAGACCCTTACCGCCTATAGCCGCCAATGGGCGATCCAGAATCTGATCACCCCGCGTGGTCATTCCCAGAATCTGAACATCCCGAGTGGGATTCTGTGCCTGTAATAGGCGCTGCACATGTTCGGCCTGCCACATGGCCAGGCGGGATTCGCGGGAAGCAATAACTAATGGTTCGGACATAAAACAGTTTCATAAAAACTATGGGCACGATTACCCTTAACGAATGCAATCCTAGCACGCGGACTCCCTTATAATGTGGGGTCTGTAGCCACTACACCCTCTTCTGCCATGTCAGCCAACGAAAAGACCACCGCCTCGACTCCTTACACTTGGGCAGGGCGTTTTGACGAACCCATGTCGGAGCTCGTTAAGCGATATACGGCTTCCGTTGATTTTGATCAGCGACTCTGGCAACAAGATATTCGTGGCTCTCTCGCCCATGCGCGCATGCTGGCTAAACAGAACATTATTAACGCCGAGGATCTGGCCGATATCGAACGCGGTATGGCACAGATTCTGAGTGAAATTGAAAGTGGTGCCTTCACCTGGTCTCTGGATCTGGAAGATGTGCACCTCAATATCGAACACCGCCTGACTAGCCTGGTTGGTGATGCCGGTAAACGTCTGCACACCGGACGTTCACGCAATGACCAGGTTGCCACCGATATCCGTCTCTGGCTTCGCGATGCCATCGATACGTTGATTGAGTTATTCAAGCGCCTGCAACTGGCCCTGGTGACGCTCGCTGAACAACACGCCGCAACACCAATGCCGGGCTTTACCCATCTGCAAGTAGCCCAGCCGGTTACTTTTGGTCATCACCTGATGGCCTATGTGGAAATGCTGGCACGCGATGCCGAGCGCCTGACCGATCTGCGTCACCGTGTTAACCGTCTACCGCTGGGCAGCGCCGCGTTGGCTGGCACCACCTACCCGATCGACCGCCACTTCGTCGCCGAACAACTGGGTTTCGAAGCCGTTTGCGAAAACTCGCTGGATGCCGTTTCAGATCGCGACTTTGCCATCGAATTCTGTGCCGCGGCTTCGCTGGCTATGATTCACCTGTCTCGATTCTCGGAAGAGCTCGTCCTGTGGATGACGCCCCGCTTTGGCTTTGTCATGCTGGCTGACCGCTTCTGTACCGGCTCGTCGATCATGCCGCAGAAGAAAAACCCGGACGTACCGGAATTAGCCCGCGGCAAAACCGGCCGTGTCATCGGTGACCTCAATACACTGCTCGTTCTGATGAAAGGCCAGCCACTGGCCTATAACAAAGACAATCAGGAAGATAAAGAACCACTGTTTGACGCCGCCGACACGCTGACTGACACACTACGCATCTTCGTAGACCTGGTGCCAGGCATCACCGTCCGCCCAGAACCGATGGCCAGTGCGCTACTGCAAGGCTTTGCTACGGCTACTGACCTGGCCGACTATCTGGTGCGCAAAGGGTTGCCCTTCCGTGCAGCACATGAGGCCGTCGGATTAGCCGTAAAAGCTGCCGAACAGAAAGGCGTGGATCTGGCTGATCTGACCTTGGCAGAACTGCAGGCTTTTTCACCCTTGATCGAAACCGATGTCGTACACGCATTAACAATAGAAGGCTCGCTAGCTGCCCGTAACCACATCGGTGGTACAGCACCCACTCAGGTTAAAGCCGCGATTGAGCGCGCCAAGAAGCGCCTCGCCTGATAAGCAGGGAGGCGCTCTCAGTCATTAAGCGCCTTTAGTTCTTCAGGTTTTCCAGCAAGGCTTGCAATTCGCCTGCCTGGTACATTTCCATCATGATGTCGCTGCCACCAATGAATTCCCCGTTAACGTATAGCTGCGGAATAGTTGGCCAATTCGCATAGGCTTTGACGCCTTCACGGATTTCCGGACTTTCCAGCACGTTCACGCTGTAAAAACTGGTGATGCCGCACTCGCGCAGCAGCTTGCAGGCACGCTGAGAAAATCCACACTGCGGAAACTGTGGGGTGCCCTTCATATACAAAACGACCGGATGGCCTTTGACCTGCTCGTCAATGAGGGCCAGGACGGGATTATTGTTGTCGTTCATGGTCTGACTCCGGAAACTGTTAGGGGTAATAACGAGCTGCGAGTCTAGCCAAGCCAGCCCTGCACGTCAAACCGAGTTAACAGCGATGACGGCATTTCTCGATCACGCTATAGAGAGCCATCCCCGCCAGCAGACTCACCACGTAGATCACGCCTTCGGGAATCCCTGCACCCAAGAGCACCAGACCCGGTCCGGGGCAGATGCCGGTAATACCCCAGCCTATACCGAACGACACCGACCCCAGGATTAACCTGATATCGATTTTGCGACTCACCGGTAGATTAAGCGGTTCTCCCAACAAGGTCACCTGCCGCTTTTTCAATAAGGCAAAACCAACGCTACCCACAACCAGGCCGCCACCCATGACCAGACCCAGTGACGGGTCCCAAGGGCCTGCAACGTCGAGAAACCCGACCACTTTAGCTGGATTGGCCATACCCGAAAGAATTAGCCCCAAACCCAGTAGCAACCCCGCAAGACCCGCCGTCAACCATTGCAATCCGCGATTCATGCCGAGACTCCCAACAGATGACGCAAGACGTACACCGTCACAATGGCTGCCGTCATAAAACTACCAACCGCCATTAGAGACCGCAATGAGAATCGCGATAATCCACAGATACCATGACCGCTCGTACACCCATTGGCATAACGCGTACCGAGCCCAACCAGCAACCCACCCAGCACGAGACCGATAGAGCCAGTCTGCTGCACGCTGGCCGGCAGCACCGAAAACAACATCCACAACAAGGGTGCAGCCAGGAGTCCCAACAGAAATGCAATGCGCCAGCCAAAAGCCTCTCGCTTTTGTTGAACCATTAATTCAATCAGATGCCCCAAGATGCCACTGATACCAGCGATACGACCGTTAGCCCATGCCAGCCAAACGGCAGCCAGGCCAATCATGAATCCCCCTAGTAACGCGGTAATTGCTGCGTAAAGCGTAAACGCCTGCCAATCAATAGTCATGAAGAACTGCAGCCTTTACCCTGAATCGCATTTGCCTTGCTCGGCGGCGGCGCTGAACAATACAACTGATGCAGCACTTCTAATATGACCTGCACATGTGGATGTGAGACGCGGTAATAGATGTACTTACCATCACGACGCGTTGCCACTAGCCCTTCATTACGGAGCACACCCAGTTGCTGTGAGAGTGTCGGCTGCTGAATATCCAGCAACTCTTCGAGTTCACCCACGGCGTACTCACCTTGCAGCATCTGGCAAAGCAACAGCAAACGGTCAGGGTTACCTATGACTTTTAATAAAGAAACGACTTGTGCGGCCTGACTACGCATCCAATCCAGATCAAGAACCGCTGCGTTGGCGGCTCTTTGCTGCTTCAATAGTTCACTATCTTCGTATTTTTGTTTTTTTATTGCCATAGAGTCACCTAGCGCTGGCGTCATACCCAGCCTGTATCGTTTGCAACACTATACCACTATATATATAAACAACTGATGAAACTGACTCAATGACCTAGGTTAGAATTCGGGAATGAGCAGCTTTCCTACCTGGCGCAAACCCAGTGGCGCCCCCGTCTCGTGCGTTGAGAAAATCAAAGTCCTCAATGAGAACTTTGGCGAGCTGCGCAATCTTGCGCAAGAAACGCTTGATGACGCACTGCTACTTGGCTGTAGCGAGGCGCAGGCTCGAGAATCCATTCAAAACATGCTAGACGGCCTTACAGCCTCTTACGAGGAAATCCAGGAGTAATCCTTCCGGGTTAAAGCCAGCTTAGGCGCCGGCCCTGCCAATCAAGAACGGCTGTGCGGCTTATCATTTTTGGTGCCAGCAATGGATAAGCCTCTCCAATGACGGCTTGGGCAAACTCGGATAAGAATCGCGCTTTAAGTTCGGCTCGTGCCCGATCGACACCAATCGCATCGTAAGGGACAGACGACAGCAACAGGAATCCATCGTCCGGAATGCGCCCAGCAGCCATATTGGCTTCGATAATTCCTGCTGCTTTAATAATCGGCTCGGCAAGATTAGGGCTGTACGGACCAATAATCAGCGCCAGGTTGGGCGTATGCAGAAAATCAAACCCGCGACCCAGACAAATCATCCACTCCCGATGCTCGATGTCGAGCTGACGATGACCGGTTCGGGCTTGAGCTCTGATGGCTGCGACATGCTCGACATTGCCAACTACTAAGGGTAGCAGGTCATCGCACATGGTACTCGGCATATCTGTCAGCAAGGCTGCCAACTGCACCTTTAACGCCGCAGGATCGCAGTTTTCAAGCGCGGCCAAGTGAAGTGTCCGTCCATCAGGACCATGCAGCACTAGCGCATCTTCATCGGTTTCAAAACCGCAAACCAAGGGATATACCGTGCCATGCTCCTCACCAAAAATGGTGGAAATCTGCTGTTGAATTTCCTGGGTATGCCGGAATGCCGCCTGTTGATCATAACCAAAACCAGCACACCCCCGGTGATGATCTCCTTTTGAGTAATGGTAAGTCACGAGAAACAATACCTGCCGTCCTTCATGTACTTTATCCATCACATACTGGGTAACAACCTCACCCAGATGCGGCCAACCCAAATTAAAACGCCCACCCAGATTGCGAAACGGCATCAATATGCCGATCGGCGTTCCTGTCGCCACCGGAATATTAATCCGACCATCCATACATTTAAGTACCGCAATCGCGGTTGGATGCTGGCTCTGGTATCGCGCTCTGGCCATTACAGCTTCCGGACTTCGATAGTCATCGCCATGACGAGCGGCCAACATCGAAAGCCAATCAATGCGTGCTTGAATCGGTTTGGTATGAACATCGTTCACTTGAGCGCTCCCGTTTAAGCAAGAATATGCCGGTTGTGCATCAGACTGGCAATACGAAATTACTTAACGCCGATTAATGCTTCCCGGGTACGCTCACTGGCTAAACGATCAAGCCACCAGCGCTGTGCGGGGCCCGGCTCTCTGCCCCCTACCCGCCAGGCATAAGACAACAAGGCTGGGCGGCGCTGCGGTATACGTAACTTCTCGATCAAACGTCCCGCCTTAAGTTCAGCACGAATCAGGGGCTCAGGTAAGTAACCACACCCTAAACCACGGATCTGCGCTTCAATCTTCAATGCCATGGATGGCACCGTCAGGACATCCTGTCCAGGCAACAAACCAATCGTCATCGGCGTCATATGCTGCGCGCTATCAGCTAATGCCACCATTCGGTGAGGCATCAGAAGCTCATCCGAGATAGCCCCCGCCACATCTGCCAGTGGATGATCGGGTGCCACCACAAAAAGAAAGGGGACTTCTCCCAATGGTGCGCTCTGGATTCCGGCGGGCGGTGCCGGCTGATCAGCCACACCTATGGCCAAATCCGCTCGGGAGCTCACTAATGCCTCCCAGGTACCAGAAAGGGTTTCGCGCTCCAATCTAATACGCGTTGGGGGCTTCAAAGCGAGGAACTCGGCAATCAGATCAAGAATCGTCGCTTCGGTAATGATGCTATCAACAGCAATATTGAGCACCGGCTCCCATCCGGTCGCGACACGCTTGATCCGTTGCGCCACCGTATCTAGTTCCGCCAGCAGCCGGTCTCCCTCTTGCACCAGCTCCGCACCTGCCGGGGTGAGACGTGCCTGCCGCGAACGCCGATCAAAGAGCAGAACATCCAGCTGCTCTTCTAGTTGGCGAATGCTATAAGTGACAGCTGATGGCACCTTGCCTAGGGCTCGAGCTGCAGCGGCAAAGCTACCCGTTCGGGCAATCAGACTCACCATTTCCAGCAGTTCAGGTGTCAGCGGGGATCGTTGCATGGCAGACCCTATTGTTCAAATTATTTGAATGATGCCATCAATCGATAAAAGCCACATCCCTGTCCGTCAGACTAAAGTACAGACATTAAGGAGAACATCATGTTGATTAAACGACCCGGTGCTGAACGCGGCTTCGCAGACCATGGCTGGTTGCGCTCTTTCCATAGTTTTTCCTTTGCCGATTATTTTGACCGGAAGCACATGCATTTTGGTCCGCTTCGCGTGATCAACGAAGACTGGGTGGCTGCCGGCACCGGATTTGGTAGCCATCCCCACAAAGACATGGAAATTGTCACTTATATTCTGGAAGGCGAACTGACCCACCAGGACAGCATGGGACACCAAGAAGTCATCCGGCCGAATGAAGTGCAGCGCATGAGCGCTGGCACGGGTGTGTTCCATAGTGAATTTAACCGCCATCCCAGCGAAACCTGTCACCTGCTACAAATATGGATCATGCCCAATGCGGCTAATCTCACGCCGGAATACGAACAAACGGCTTTCGATCCTGCCGAAAAACGCGGCAAACTGCGCCTGGTGGCCTCACCGAATGGTACAGAAGGCTCCGTTACAATCCATACCGATGCACTGCTGTTCGCTGGCCTATTCAATGCCCAGGAACACGCAACGCATAGGTTATCCAAGAATCGCATGGCCTATGTGCACGTTGTCCGCGGCAACATCACGATTAACGGTGAATCACTAGAGGCCGGAGATGCTCTGATGCTACGTGATGAAGCGGCCGTTGAAATCAGCGATGGCAAAAACGCAGAGATATTGCTGTTTGATTTACCACAAGACTAATTAAACCAATCTATGCCGAAAATATCGTGACATTGCCCACGCTCTTCGTACCCCATGGTGCACCAACTTTCGCTCTCCGCCCAGGCGCGGCAGGCGCAGCGCTGGTGACTCTGGCAGAACAGCTCGAACGCCCTAAGGCCATCATTGTTGTCAGCCCCCATTGGGAGACACGCGAACCGACCGTGGGCAGCGCAACTGATCTAGAAACCATCTATGACTTTTCAGGTTTCCCACGTGAGTTGTATACCTTGACCTACCCCGCCCATAGCAATCCCCAACTGGCAGAACGGGTTGCACTATGTCTGCAAGGGGCCGGTTACGCGCCACGGATTGATACCCAACGCGGCCTAGACCACGGTGCCTGGGTACCACTACGCATGATGTTTCCACACGCGGATATTCCTGTCATCCCGCTATCCATCAAAGCTTATGCGGGTGCTACCTATCACTACGCGCTCGGCCAGGCACTCGCACCGCTAGCGGCAGAAGGTTTTCTCATTATCGGCACTGGCAGCATTACCCACAATCTGCGGGATTACATGGTCTGTGTTCACAATAATCTACCAACGCCTGACTATGTGCCACGCTTCGCCGACTGGATTGATCAGCAACTTAAGTCGGGTGATATCACAGGACTCATCGATTACCGCAAGCAATCCCCCGATGCTGCGCAGGCTCACCCGACTGAAGATCACTTGATGCCATTCTTCGTGGCACTGGGTGCCTCTGGCACCAAAGCAAACGCCAGCCGTTTTTATGCCGGTGTTGACGATCTCGTCATCGGCATGGATGGGTACCAATTCGGTCGAGCGGTACAATAGCGTTTTATCACCCACCGATGAGTCACGACTATGTCCGCCATTCCCGCCTGCCCACAATGCACCCTTGAAAACACCTACCCGGATGGCAACAACTACGTCTGCGCTGACTGTGGCTTCGAATGGCCAGCAGTTGCTGAAGCGGCTGAAGAAGATGGCCCACGTATCGTCAAGGACGCCAACGGCAATGTATTGAGCGATGGCGATAGCGTTGTGCTCATTAAAGATCTCAAACTCAAAGGATCATCCAGCACGATGAAGGTTGGCACCAAAATTAAAAGCATTCGTATTGTGGACGGCGATCACGAACTGGATTGCAAATCGGATTTCGGCAGCATCATGCTCAAGGCCTGCTTCGTCAAAAAAGCCTAAGCGCGCTGTCTGCAAAACAAAAGGCCACCAAATGGTGGCCTTTTGTTTTTGCTAAGACTTAATCAGTCGTGAGTTCCGTAACCAACCGGATCTGTCTTGCCCGCGAACATGTGATACACACGCAGAAAGTAGAAAACGACCAGCGGGAACATCACAATCGCACCCCAGAACATGAACTGCAGGGACACAGCAGGTGCTGCAGCCTGCTCAATCGTCAGCGAGTACGGCATCATGTAGGGCCAGAAAGACAATGCCAGCGAACCAAAAGCCGAAGCAATGATCAGCATGCACCAGGCAAAGGGGGCCCGCTCATGCGGGCAATCATGACGACTGGTCTTAAATGCACCCAGTAGGCCAACAAAACCCAGAGCGGGGACGACCCAGTACCAGAGCGGTGCTTTTTCCCAGGCATGACGTACCGGTAGATCAACGCCCTGCGTAATCAGGAAAGCTACGAGCACAAATACGCAGAAAGCAATCGACAGGCCACGCAGCTGTGCGCGGGCACGCTTGGCAACCGCACCTTCGGTTTTAAGGATCAGCCAGCCAGCACCCAACATGCTGTAACCAACCACGAGGCCAAGCCCGCACAGCACCGGGAACGGTGCCAACCAGTCCCAACCGTCGCCGACATAAGTTGTACCTTGAATAGGCAAACCCATAATCATGGTGCCGATAGCCGCACCCTGCACGATCGTTGCCACAGCGGAACCGACAACAAAGCCCCACTCCCAAAGACCGCGTGCCTTAAGCGCCTGTTCGCGGTACTCAAAAGCGACGCCACGGAAAATCAGCCCGATGAGCAGCAAGACGACAGGTAGATAAAAGGCCGAAAGAAAGACGGCGTAAATTGCAGGGAAGGCTCCGAACAAGCATGCGCCGACGATGATCAACCAGGTTTCGTTGCCGTCCCAGAAAGGGGCAATAGCACCCACTACCGTATTGCGCTCTTCATCATTCTTCGCAGTAGCAAACAACATGGCAGCGCCAAAGTCATAGCCATCAACAATGATGTAAACGAGGATCGAGAAGGCAATGAGGCCCGCCCAGAAATATGGCAGCCAAGGGCTCATGGACTCTAGACTCATACGGCCTCCGAGGTATTCGGGCCATCATTCGACGGGCCCTTCTTGAAAAGATTCCAGATGTAACGCAGGCCAAAGCTATAAATGATCAGATAGACCGTCACGTACAAAATCAGACTGGTCAGTGCATGATTCAGCGTTAGTGAAGGCGTCACCGCATCGGAAGTCCGCAGCAAACCAGTTACGACCCAAGGCTGGCGACCGACTTCAGCGGTATACCAACCCGCCAAGACACAAATCCAACCAATCGGGAACGAAATCGCTGCCACATGCAAGAACCAGCGTGACTTCTCGATGCTCTTGCGATAGTTATGCCAACTGCCGTACCAGCCAATGAAGAGCATGAGCAGCGACAGGCCTACCATGATTCGGAAACCATAGAACGGCACCAGGAAAGGGGCGCGTTCATCAGCAGGCACATCTTTGATACCACGCTGATACGAATCAGGATTGCCCGAATCAACAACACTACCCAGCACCGGGATCGTAATTTCAAAGCTGTTCTTTTCAGCCTTGTTATCCGGCCAGGCGGCAACAACAAGCGGTGCACGTGTGCCACTTTCCCAGCGACCTTCAACAGCGGCAAATTTACCCGGTTGATAATCACGAATAATTTCGCCGGCCAGGTGACCAAAGCCCATCTGAATTGGCGTAAAGACTGCCATTAGGCCCATACCCCAGATCAGCATGGCACGTGCAGTTGTCTTATAAAGACCCTTAAGGGTGTACCAGGCACCCGTAGCCGCCACAACCGTAGCCGTGGTGAGATAGGCTGCCAGCAACATATGCAACCAACGGGTGAGGAACACATGGCCGCCAATAATCTGTTGCCAATCCGTTGGCACAATACGACCCGTAGCATCAATCGCATGCCCCACCGGCACCTGCATCCAGCTGTTATTAGCCATAATCCAGAACGAAGATAGTGTCGTTCCCAGCGCAACCAGCACACAAGCCGTTAAAAAAGCGCGCGGCGAAACTTTATTGCGGCCGAAGAGCACCACCCCGAGGAAGGTCGCTTCAAGAATAAAGGCCGTAAATGATTCATAGCCCAGCAATGGTCCCTGAATGGGTCCTGTTCTTTCACTCAGGACGCTCCAGTTAGTTCCAAACTGGAATGCCATCACGATCCCGGAAACCACGCCCATGCCGAATGAAACGGCAAAGATCCTGACCCAGAAGTCAAACAGCTTGCGATACACCGGATTGCCGGTAGCCTGATTTCGCCACTCCAGGACAGCCAGCCAAGCGGCGAGACCAATGGTGAATGACGGAAAAATAATGTGGAATGTCACCACAAAGGCGAACTGAATTCGCGATATGTCCAGCGCTGATAAATCCAAAACCTTCTCCTATGGCCAACCGGTTGATCCGGTTGCCGTTAAGGCCCAACTATTAAAAACAAAAACTCATCACCCAATACAAAGATGGCTGATTTGCGGCCGTATAATCAATAAGGTGCGTATTATATTTCACTGCAGCAAATTTCACACACTTGCTTTGGCAAATGTCATTGCCGATCGAGATCGATAAAAACCATGCCCTACCCGACACATGACTTACTGCTGAACTTCTGGTCCCCTGAAGCGTTGCAGGTCAATATTGTGCTGCTGATGCACCTGGTGGGCTCTATGCTGCTGGGGATACTGGTGGGCTATGAGCGTTCGTTTCACGGACGCGCTGCGGGCATGCGCACTTTTTCACTGGTATGCATGGCATCAACGGCTATCGTAGCAATCTTTGGCTATCCCGAACTGTGGTTTGGCGGGCAGCACGTAACCAGCATCACCGCGGATGGCCCTTCGCGAGTAATACAGGGCATTGTGACCGGCATCGGCTTTCTGGGGGCTGGGGTCATCATTCGTGAAGGACACTCCATATCCGGTTTATCGACAGCGGCCTCTATCTGGAGCGCAGCCGCCATCGGCATCCTGATTGGCCTCGGCTTTTATGGTGCGGGTATTGCCTTGGCAATACTATGCGCTTTCAGCATGACGATAGTGTTGCAACTCGAACGCTGGCTGCCCCGTCGTAAACGCTACCTTTTTGAACTCTACTTCAATCTGCATGGCCACCCCAACGTGGAAACGCTCCAGATGCTAAGTGAAGCCCACGGGTTTACCGTAGGGACCGATACTATTTCGATCAGCCTCGGCAAAAATCGGCAATTCTGGTCCTATACCGCCACCACGCGCTCTCGTGTCAAACCAGACATGGCTAATCTGGCGCTTGCCCTTCAGCAGATGGATGGTCTGGAAAAATTTACGATTTCGCCAACGCGTATCTAACATCTAACAAAAAGCAGGACCATGGAATCTCCCAGCCTGATTGAAGTCATTGCCACAACGATATTCGGCCTGGCGCTGATCCACACCTTTCTCGCCAGTCAATTCGAGCATCTGGCACATACCCATCCAAAGCACGCCGGCCTCTTCCATTTACTGGGAGAAGTCGAAGTGGTATTCGGTATCTGGGCCGCCATACTCATAGTAGCTATGGCCATGCTCAGCAATGCCGACCAGGCCATTCAGTATCTGGATTCCCGCAATTACGCCGAGCCCCTTTTGGTCTTTGTATTAATGGTGATAGCCGCAAGCCGCCCACTAATAGAGGCTGCTGGCGCTATTAATGATGGCATCGCCCGTGTATTGCCCATACACCCAATGACAGCACGGTTCGTCGTTGCGATGTCAGTCATACCCCTGCTCGGATCATTCATCACCGAACCCGCAGCCATGACGGTCGCTGCGCTGCTATTGCGGGAACAGTTTCTACGTCATGAGCTTCCGACCCGCTTTAAGTATGCGGTGCTCGGTGTGCTATTCGTCAATATTTCCATAGGGGGCACCTTAACGCCGTTTGCAGCCCCCCCTATCCTGATTGTGGCTGCCAAGTGGCAGTGGGATATCGCTTTCATGATGAACCATATTGGCTGGCGAGCTGCGATTGCCGTACTGGTTAATGCCATTATCTTGACGGCGATCGGGCATAAGCTGTTAAAAAATATCCCGCTATCAACAGAAGCTTCTGATCAATCGGTGCG